>NZ_JAQSDC010000023.1 GCF_029945705.1 Methylotenera sp. | reverse complement strand
GGGCGAAAGCGAAACCCTATTGAGCTACTAAGTTTCGCGGGCGCGAAACTGTAAGATAGTCTACAAACAGCCCTGTAGGGCGGTTATCCATAACTTGTGGCGCCTCTATCGCAGACAAGTTGTGTGAGAAGTTTGTAAACCGATCACGCTTCTAAGCGACCATTAAAATGATATTATTTAAAATATAATAATTTTAAAAAAAACTAAAATGACAAAATTCAGCATATACGATGGTGCAAGGCGTATCTATTTTAACTCTGAAGAAGAGTATCAAAATTATATTCAGAACGAAGCATATAATCGTGATAAAGAACCCACTTTGCTAGGTTTAGTTACACTATTTGCTACCTCATGGATTCTCACAACATACATTCTCCACCACTTTAATATTGTTCCTAGCAAAAATATTAGTTACGCAATCCATTTATTGATTGCCTGTCCATTCGCTTTTCTAGGCTACAGGTACGGGCGAAGACTAGCCTTACTAGCAATGTCGGTGCTATTTTCTTTAATTGCAATTGCTGTGATTTGTTGGGTTGCAACGTGGCTATATAAGCTGGCGTAAATTATGAAGCTTATTTTATTAGTCCTAATCCCGTTCTTTGTTTTATCTTCTATAACAACTCAGGCAACTGCTGCCGAAGATTATGGTACTGCCTTAGCAGTTAAAAAGCATACCGACCAATACATGGTTTCTGCCGTCCTTAAACTGAATGGTACTGAACCCACAATTAGGCTAGTACATATGATTGAAAAAGCCGATAACCAAGATCAAGCAATAGGTATGGCATTCGTAAAAATTAGAAGTGATTTTTCTAATTATTCTGTGCTTGATAGCATTGCAAGCAAAATTAACAAAGAAGAAGCCTCAAGTTGTATCTATTTATAGTCAAAAAAGCAGACGTGAATAAAGAGCTGCTTTCTTTCTCTTAAACGAACGTATTTGAGACAAAAAAAATCTATAACAAAACAGAAAAAACATAGTCAATAACCCTCTAAAAAACGTATTGCAAAACAATATTATCAGAATTACAATCACCTACGAGTTTTGAGAAAATTAAATGGGATTGACGAGTAAATGCTAATAGGTTACGCAAGAGTTTCAACAATGGATCAGAACATAGTCCTACAAACACAAGCCTTACAAAAAGCAGGCTGTGAGAAAATATATCAAGACGTTATCAGTGGTAAAACCAAACAGCGAGAAGGCTTAGACAAAGCATTAGAGCATCTGCGTAAAGGTGACACTCTAATGGTATGGAAACTAGACAGGCTTGGCAGATCGACTAGACACCTAATCATCTTTGTTGGCGAACTGGCTGATAGGGGAATAGACTTCATAAGTCTTACTGAAAGCATAGATACGAAAACGCCAATTGGTCGGTTCTTCTTCAATGTTATGGCCTCCCTTGCAGAAATGGAGCGTGAGCTTAACCATGAGAGAACGATGGCAGGTTTGGCAGCGGCCAAGAGATTAGGAAGAGTAGGGGGTAGAAAAGCAGCAATGACCTCCGATAAAGTAGCAATCGCTGAAGCTTTACTACAAAAATATCCAGTTGCTTTTGTTGCTAAACAAATAAAAGTATCTACCGCGACTCTCTACCGATACATATCAAAAAACGCTTAGAGTTTCGCGGGCGCGAAACTATTTCACTCCATCATTTGATGTCACAATAATGTTGTAAATTAGTTATTTAACAATAACATTGAGCAGGTCTACGCTTAACCTTGTAATTAATGTATGTCATAGTTACCCAATGTTTTAAGGCTTAATTAAGTTTTAAAACATTCTTATATTTCATAGGCTCAAATCATTTAAGGGGTAATAACATGAACGCTACTACGAATTTTGGATTAACAAATAACTTCAAGCAGGTTTCTACTCACTACGAATCAAGCCACGAACTACTTTGGACATTTTTATCTCAAGAGGGTAACGTACCTAATTTCAATAGTGAGATTATTAAAGAACTCACACAACATCACGAAGAGATTGAAAAAACATCAGGAATTCTAAACATAGATGGCAATATTAATAGCATTAAATATTCAGTTTTAGCTTCCAAGAGAAATGACGCTTTTAGTCTAGGTGGGCCACTTACTTTAATTAGCGAACTTTCATTTAATAAAAAGAGAGAGGCGTTAGCGGATTACGCATTTAAAGCACTTCATGTCCTCGCACAAAGAACATTTCGATTCAATGTACCTTCAATTATTAGTATCACTTTATTGCAAGGTCACACATTAGGCGCAGGACTTGAAGCAGCCCTAACAAGTGATGTGGTCATAGCCGAACGTAAAAGTATTTTAGGTTTCCCTGAAATACTTTTTAATATGTTTCCTGGCATGGGAGCCTACAGCCAAGTCGCCAGGAAAGCAGGTACAAAAATAGCCGACAAAATGATATTAGGCGGCGAACTATTTACTGCGGAACAATGCTACGAAATGGGATTAGTTGATGTTTTAGCAGAAGATGGTGAAGGTGAAAGTGCTGTGTATGACTGGATCAGAAAAAATAAACGTATGAGTAACGGTTATTTAGCAACCCAAAAAGCTAAAAATAGGGTTAATCCAATTACCTATGACGAACTTAAAGATATAACTACGATTTGGCTTGATGCAGCAATGCAATTAACAGACCGAGACTACAAAATGATAAATCGTTTTATTAGTAGCCAACTGAAAACTTATGGAGCAACTACTTCATCAACTCCAATGGAAACAACAAAAAATAGCGTTGTTGGTTTCAAAAAGACTGCTTGATTTTGTTTTTTAATAAGCATGGTGCATGCAGCGTTTAGCGGCCATGCTTATTAAAAATGATTAATGAATGGATGGTGAGCTTTTTGTTTTAATGTATTTTTCTAATTCATTTTTGGTTAATTTATAGGTGAGGTCTATTTTTTTAGACAAACTATCTATGAGTTCTAATTCATCCGAATGCGTCACATTATTTAGCTCTATAGCCAATTTCTCTAACTCCTTCGCACCTACGTCAGCAGCAATACCCGCTAGAGTGTGTCCAACTTCCACAAGCGCACCAATATCATTCTTAGATAAGCTTGTTTTAAGTACTTCCAAATTTTTTTCAGCATCAGACATGAAATCTACAATTAACCCATTCAAAAAATGCATATTGCTATCACCAAGCAAAGCCAAGTTATCGAGTCTTCTAGTGTCTAAATAACTTATGGTGAGAGTTTTAGATTTTGAGCTGTAATCTATGATTTGCGCCGACTGTATATCATCTCGCCCCGTATATTTATCTTTATGGTTAAGTTCTAATAAAAACTCAACTTTCCCTATAAGGGTCTTAACGTCAACTGGCTTGGTTAGGTACGCATCAACGCCTAGTTCTTCAAATGCATGAATCGTTCTTTTAGTTGCATCGGCACTTAAAACTATAATTGGTATACGAGGTTGACCAATACTTATCATTCTATGTGTTTTAATTACCTCCATTCCACCAATAATAGGCATATTGTTGTCTAGTATCATCAAATCAAATTGGACTAATTCCAACAAATCTAAAGCGACCTCACCATCCTTGGCCGTATTTACGCGATAACCCGCATTAGTTAATACTTTACTAACAATAGTCAGATTTATCTCACTGTCATCAGCAACCAGAATATTGATTTCGCGGTTATATTTGTTCCTGCGTTTACTGTGTGCGTTCATTGACACTATGTTGGTTGAGCCATAGTCCGCTACATCAGAATTAATAATCTGTGATTTTGCAAGCTGAGGATTAATTGTCTCGGGTGTAATTTCAGAATTATTTGTTATCGGTTTTGCAAACTTCAATTCAAACCAAAATGTGCTGCCAACCCCGTAGTCGCTCTCAGCTCCGATACTCCCTCCCATTAGCTCGACTAGCTCTTTAGATATGGTTGTGCCAAGCCCAGTGCCGCCGTAAGCAAACTTAATAGAGTCGTCTGCTTGGGTAAAACTTTCAAAAATATGAGGCAAAGCCTCCTTTTTTATACCTTGCCCTGTGTCAATTATTTCAAATCTAATTAATGTCTCGGTTATATCATTAGTTAAAGTTTTAACAGTTAAGTTTACCGATCCTTGATTAGTAAACTTAATCGCGTTGGCTAATAAATTAACTAAAATTTGCTTAATATGAAGTTGATCACCAATAAGCGCCATAGGCACGCTATCCCAAATTTCGTAATTTAGCTCAATATTTTTTTTATTTACTTGAGGCTCAAACAATGAAATAGTAATAGCTACAAGCTCACTAATATTGAATTCAGCAGGTGTCACCGACATTTTGCCTTTTTCAATCTGAGAAATATCAAGCACATTGCTGACTAGCTGCATTAATAATTCGGCTGAGTTATTAATGATATGGGCGTAGTGTTTCTGATCTACCTTTAATTTAGTACCTAGCAACAGTTGCATACCTCCAACAATACCATTCAATGGCGTACGAATTTCATGGCTAATGTGAGAGAGAAATTGACTTTTAGCTTGGTTAGCAGCCTCAGCTTTTAACTGTGCGTTAGTTAATTGTTTCAGCAAGCGCAAGGCATGTAAGGGAATTAAAATTAAAGTAAGAATCAGGCCATACAAGAGCGCCATATGCCCAGAAAAATAAGAGTTTTGAGTATAGGCATATGTAAAACACACTACACTGAACACACTCGCACCTTTGAGCATATTTGCCCCGTATCGCAATCCATATCCAACAATTAACCATAAGTAGATGCCAATTAAAATGCCGCCAAATTCACCAAGTAAAATAAACTCAAATGACGTTAAGCTTACATCCATAAACATACAGAACCATTGACGCACTTTATTATCATCTGGCCGATGGAGAATTGTCATATGTGTCAGTGCAGCAACAAACATATAAGCAATACAAAGCAATATAGAATTTTCAATTAAGCCATTTGATTTAAACAATAAAACGGTTATAAGCAACCCTATTATGCTTATTCTAATAATTGATTGTTCAAACTCCTTATTTGATTTCATACGTTACCCTTAAGCTATATTCGAATTTATTAATGAACCAAAAGCACGTCACATGCCAAATTCATTTTTTATTAAATTTAACGATATTACTCATTCTATTATCTTGAGATTGCCGATATTTACCGTACCAAGTATCGGCAACACCTGAAGATAAATTTAGTATTTTTGCAAGTTCTTTAAAAAAAACAAGTGGATCATTTGTCTCATCAATTTGCGCATAAGCTAAATTTGACGAAATATCTTCTTTTAACTCGCAACCCATCGACATTTTATCCGCATAAACAATGAACCTGGCGTAAGAGTTATCTAATGGAGCTAGAAATTGGAATTGCCGCAAGGCGTCTGATGTAGTCGTTTCGTCCGTGAATAACCCTAAGATATTCACATAGTAAGTATTGGGATTCTCAACTAAAGCGTCCAATAAATCATCAAGGTTACAGAACCGCACAACATCAAGACCAGCCAATAGCAAGTAGTGATAAAGTTGCTCTGAAGCACTTTTATTTGGGTGGCAAACAACCCACTTTACTTTAGTTAAACTCTTTTTTTTCATAGCATTCCCATAAGTAAGTCTAATATATTTGACTAGATAGCTTTATTATTCATTAAATAAATGCATATAATTGCATATAAAAATTTATAGTGAGTAATAATTTTGAATATCCCAACACAAACCATGAAGCAGGAGGAGTCCAGCAGACGCAGAGCAGCAAGGTTAGATTATTTATTAGATATACTAGAAATTCAATTACAAGAGAAAACATTTGCCAAATGTAGACTTGAGGATGTAGTCGCAGCATGTGAATTCTCTTTAATGACTGTTTATAAGCTTTTAATCTCACGTGACACAGCTATATTTATGCTGGCGACCCGTACATTAAAGAGATGGTGTGATTTGATGGATATTGCGATTAAATCAGATTTAATGCCTAGATATATACTTCTAAGCACTAATGTTTCTCACTATATTATTACAAACACATATCCAATGGGTACTGCATGTCTATTTTCTAGTAATACATTCAGATACGAAGCATTAGTGAACGAAGATATTTTGAAAGCCTTTGATAATGAGATAGCGCGTGCAATAAAATGCCTTGAAACTATTGTGAGCCTAGGTATTAAATCTACAGATTTGAAGCTAGATTGTGGTTTGAATGCAAATGACATAGCAACTAATATTTGGTCTGGGCTATATGGCACGATGGTTCTAAATCTTAATAACACAGATCAAACACCAGCTCGCATTCATTCTTATAAACTAATCGTTCGCAGACAGTTGGATGATTTGAATTGGAAGCCCCTCTCATCTGAGATCAATTATGATGAAGAGTCTAAAAATATTATTAACACCCTTTATGCAGAAGAATTTAAGAAAATCCCAATAAAACAAGCGCCGACTTATCTTAATTAGTCTTAACTGTTAAAGTTTTCAATTAATAAAGCCCTTTTTAGGGCTTTTTTGCGTATTCCAGTAAACCCGCCACCTATTCCAATTGAAACCCGCCACCTATTCCAGTCCAAACCCGCCAGTTATTCTGCTTTAAAACTGCCACCTTTCCCAGCCATTAAACCAAAAATCATACATTTATTTTTGTCAATCATCTATTCGATAATAAACCACAACAAAATATAGTTGAATAAAATATGTTATAATGTATTATAGCTATATATAGTTAGCTATATATTAAAAATTCTGCTTTTAAATGTTAGAACTAGGGGTAAATTTATGAAAAGAACGAAAGTCGCGGCACTAACAGCAGCAATGCTATTCAGTGTATCAATCCAAGCTGAAGAGTTAACAGGCAAAGTTAAATTGGCATGTGAAGCTACTCTTTGTCTATCAACTGGTTCACCACCAAACGAATGCTCACCATCACTAAGTGAATACTTCAGCATTGATTTTGACGACTTCAGAGACACGATTAAAGGTCGCCTTAACTTCCTAAATCTGTGTCCAGTATCCGATCAAACCCCACAAATGAAATCTTTGGTTAATGCTATCGCCAATGGTGCTGGCCGATGTGACGCTGCATCACTAAACGCAACATTAGTAACATATACATATAGCGGCATGGGTTACAGCGACGCATGTATTTCGAGCACAAAACCATCCTACTGCACAACTTGGGAAGGTCACGAATTTTCAACCGAACTTAAAGGCGGGGCGCACTATGTCATAGACCCGCCAAAAACCACATTTTCGCCTTATGGTGGTATAGGTGGCTCTAGTGCATTTATGGGGTTCGGTGGTTATGGTTCAACAACCACTAAATCATGCGGTCATTGGGTAAATAACTAACTATGAAAAGCACATTATCCATAATTGCTGTTTTAGCTATAACACTTACTGGCTTAACAGCTTGCTCTTCCACACCCCCTAAGCTCCCTAATGTAAATAGCAGCTCTAAAGAGAAGCCTATTAATAATCAGGAATGGGTCGATTACGCTAAAAAGAAAGCATCAAATTAAATGCGTAAGCTCATCTCGCTCACAGCATTGCTTATATCAACTAGCAATGTATTTGCAGAACCTCCGCTAACGCCAATTATTGTGGCTACTATCAAGCCTACTAGCATGGCATCTGCGCCCAACTTTGATACCCCCAAAGGCAAGCGCCTAGCGATTCTCAATGCTGAGCGTGATGAGATTATTCATCAGTTAGATTTAGCTAAAGGCGCATTGCCAAAAACAACGACTAATAAAGATCGGTTGTCATCGGTTATTACAACACTTGAAACTAACCTAACACTTATAAACGAAGAAATAGGTCGTGCTAATAAGCAAGTACCAAGTTTTATAAACATACCAAAACAGAACACGCCGCCCCAAAAAGTGGCATCAAGAACAGAGCCACAAGCTACTGTAAATCCAACTGCATCCAATACAACAGTCCGCGTTAAGCATCAGGATTGGGATGTATTTAAAAACTTTGAAACAGAGGAAATATCAAATGAAGACCCAAACCAACAATAAACTTTCAACACTTACAAAACGAGTTCTATCGACTGCTGGCGTTGTAGCTGTAGAAATTTATAGCACAAGCGCTCACGCTTTAGCTGGCTTAGACACTGCTACAAGTACAGCAACAGAAATTAAAACAGGTATGTACGCATTCGTAGGTGTAGGCGCTTTAATCTATCTAATCTACCTTGCTTTAATGGCATTTACCGAAAAGAAAACATGGGCTGACTTCGGTATGGGTGTAGTACACGTTTCATTCGCTGGCGCTGCGTTAGCATTAGGCACTTGGGCTTGGGGCTTGTTCGCATAAATAAAATGCAAAACGACGAATACCAAACACCTGAATATATGAGCTTTAACGGGTTAGGCCGTACCCCTATGATTCCCCGCATAGGGGTTCCCTACATGGTCGGTCTATCCCTGCTCTCAATATTCATGATTACGTCTATGGTCTGCGGCCTGATCTTTGGTTTAAAAGGTTGGCTGATTATATTTCTAATCATACCGATCCTCATGTTCCTTAAAAGACTATGTGAGACCGATGATAAAGCCATACGAATTTTACTGATTGAAGCTAAGTGGTTCTTGATTAAGAAGCTTAGCGGAAATTCAAAATTATATGGTGGAACAATGACCATATCCCCAATTTCATACGGAATGAGAAAAAAAGATGTTGAGCGATTTTTTAAAAAAACAATTGGCCGCTGAAGATCATCTTCCAAAATATAACTATCACGTAAGCCCTTCGATAGTTAGTTTAGAAGATGGCCGAGTAATGTTCACTGTACGCGCTAAAGGCGTGCCCTTTGAAGTCATTAGCGATAACGTATTAGATAACCATTACGATGCACTAAACAATGTTCTTTTAAGTATCGCCAAAAGTACGGGGTCGCGCCTTGCTGTTTGGGCGCACCTCGATCACTACCAAACCAAGTTTACGCATAATAAAAATTTCGGCTTTGAGTGGATTAAAGACTTTGATAGTCGGTATATGAAAAAATTTGAGAATATTGCCATTTTCGAGAATAACTTCTATTTATCATTCATCCTGAAGCCAACGGAATTTGATGATATTGAAGACGCTAAAAAAGAATTAGAAGAAATACAATCGTCAATCATGCAAAACCTCAGAATGTACGAGGTCGAGCTGCTAAGCAAATATTTACATAACGGCTTTGAGTTCAGCCAAATATACGAATTTATTGCTTACCTTTACAATGGCTTTTGGGAGCGCGTACCCATCACTTCATTACCGCTGCACCAAGTTATTTCAACTAGCTTTCTTCACCACGGCTACAGCTTTATAGAGACCAGATTTCCACAAGGCAATAATCGCTTTAATTCATTCCTAGATTTACAAGATTTCCCTGAGCCTACAAAACGAGGCCTGTTAAATCCATTGCTTGAGCTGCAATTCCCATTTGTTATGTGTCTGTCACTCTCGTTGATAAGCGTATCAGATACGATTAACCAAATAAACCAAGCGCTCAATAAAATGATTTCTGCTGGCGATGAGGCTCATCAACAAATGCAAGATATGGCTGATGGAAAAGGCGCATTGATGGCAGGTGAGGTGTATTTTGGTGAGTTCCATTCAACCATGATGGTCTACGGTTCAACTGAGAAAATCACGCAAGATCGTTTAAATACTGCAAGAACTACATTAAGTGCTAGTTGTGCAAGTCGCTATGTTCCAAGTAATGGCTCCGCACCAGACTCTTTCTATTCAATGTTCCCAGCAAACGGTAAAAAGCGCCCACGCCCTATGCCAAAAACCACACGAAGTTTCTTAGGCATGTTCAGTATGAACACCTATAGCTCAGGTAAGCAATACGGCAACCCAATTGGTGACGGTTCAGCATTAATGCCACTTAAAACATCCGTACATGGCGTATATCACTTAAATACGCATTACTCCTTGCCAGACGTTGATGTACTAGGCGAAAAGATCGCAGGGCATACTGCTATTCATGGTGCCACTGGTGTAGGTAAAACAACGCTACAAACTAGCATCCTCACTTACTTAGAGCGATTTGGCATCAAGATTTTTGGTATTGATAAAGATGGTTCTATGCGTGGTTGTATTGAATCACAAGGCGGCACATATTTCACGCTGGCATCAGGTATGCCAACAGGCTTAAATCCGTTCCAATTACCCGATACGCCTATGAACCGTAACTTTCTTTATGACTTAGTAGCTGCATGTGGCCGTAGAGAAGGTAAGCCTCTAACTGCTGAAGATACTAAAGACATTAAACTGGCCGTAGACAACGTAATGGAGCTGGACTATCAATATAGACGTTTTAGTGCGCTATTGCAGAATATTCCTGCCCGTGGTGAGGACTCTCTAGCAAGACGATTAGCAGAGTGGGGCGTAGAAGACGGCATAGTAGGGCGTTACGCATATGCACTAGATAACCCAAGAAACAACTTTGATTGGGAAAAGCTAGAAAAAGTTGGCTTCGATGTTACAGACTTCTTGGTTGCAGATCATCCTGCAACAGAACCTATTTTAAGCTACTTGCTACACTTAAAAACCCTCATTAAACGTAAGGGCGGTTTAATGGTTACAGTGATTGAAGAGTATTGGCTTCCACTTAAATATCCAACTACAGCCGCACAAATTGAAGAGTCATTAAAAGTTGGCCGCCGCCGTGACGAGTTTGTTTTCTTGGTATCACAATCGCCTGAAGACGCTATCAACAGTCCATTACTGCCGACAATCTTACAACAAACACCAACCAAAATTTACTTGCCTAACCCTGAAGCAGAGTACACGACCCCAACAGGGGGCGGTTATATCCGCTTTGGATTAACACCAAAAGAGTTCCAAAAGCTAAAAGCGCTTGGTACACAGTCTCGCCAATTCTTAGTTAAACAAGGCTCCCAATCGAGCGTTGCTAAGTTAGACCTAGAAGGCTTGGGTGATTATATATCCGTGATAGCTATGGCCGCTGACGACTTCCCGATACTAGAAGCAGCTCAAAAGGTTGCAGGTAAGAATCCTGACGCTTGGATTCCTGAGTATATATCTATGCGTAAAAATTCAAGAAGCAAAACAAAAAATGTCCAATCAATTAAAGAAGAGGAAATTACATCATGAAAAGAAACACCATTTCAAAACTACTTTTAACTTTATTACTATCAACTTCATTAAATACCGCATTTGCTACGGGCATTCCTACCTTTGATATTGCCACATTCACTCAACTAATGAGTGAATATGAAACGCTAAAACAACAATATTCACAGCTACAAAAGCTAGAGTCTATTTCTTCTGGTTCACGTGGGCTAGGTTCTATTTGGAATAATCCAGCGGTTCAATCTGCATTACCTGCCGACTGGTCAAATGTGCTTTCTTATATTAAAGCTACTCCGCTTTATGCAACAGAACGCGCCAAATATCCAACATCTACTAACGCAAAACTAAACGCAATGTATGACACTCAGGCTGCTAACAATGCCACCATGTCCGAATATTTCAATAAATCAAATCAACGCCTGACACAACTTCAAAAGCTAATGAACCAAATCGACAGCGCTTCAGATCCAGCCGCAAAAATGGACTTACAAAACCGTATTGCAGTTGAACAAGCAAATATCCAAACGACCAGCCAACTTGTAGACATCCTCAAACAAAAGCAAGCCCAAGACCAAGAATACACCAGTCATCAGGCGCAAAAAGAATGGCAATGTAAAGAATTTAAGAAAGCTGGCTGCTAACAATATTGCTTGTTAAACATTTATATAAAGGACTAATCCATGAAAAAACATTACTTAACTTTAGCAATATTATTAACACTAACAGCATGTGGACAACACGAAAAGACAATCACTGTCCCAGAGTTCGTTAAAGACCCTGAATTAACAAAAAAAACCATCAAATGGTGTAACGAAAACCCTGGAGAAAGACAGGCGCTCCCAAACTGTGTAAATAGTAGCCAAGCACAAATAAAAATCTGGCATTGCAAGGAATTCAAGAAAACAGTTTGTGAATAAATTTAATTTTTAATTACCAGTTTCGCGGGCGCGAAACTTTAACAAAGAGAAACGGAAATAATATGGATGAGGCCGCACCAATACAATGGTTAATATTAAAGATTACTACCTTAGTCGGCACAGCCGTAAATGGTGTAGCTAGCACATTAACAACGACCATCACCCCATTAGTGGCCGTTTGTTTTGGCATATATATTATTCTCATTTCTGTAAACTACATGCGAGGCGCAGAGCAAGAGCCAGTAATGGACTTCCTTATGCGTTTTCTTACCTTCGCTATAGTAATTAGCCTTGGTCTTTCTTACAGTACATACGCCACCCACATCATGCCAATAGTCACAGATATGGGTTCTGGTCTTGCCGCCGCACTCACAGGCGGCTCTGCGACTGCTTCATCCCTAGATCAACTAGCACTACATTACCTAGATATTATTAACAAAGGCTTTGAGGATGCTACAGCAATACATGGACTAGATGGACTTGCTGCATATATACAAGTTGCAGTTAAAAGCTTCATCATTATTTTAGGGTTAGCTCCATTCTTAATAGCTGCAACACTATACATAATTACTGCAAGTGTCTTTTCTCAAATAATAGCCGCTCTCGGCCCTTTATTCTTTGCCTTTTTACTATTTCCTGCAACAAGACAATACTTTACAGCATGGGTTAATACAGCATTCAGCTACATTTTAATACCAACGATAATTGCGATTATCTCGCTTGTCTCAGTTGAAATTGCAAAAGAAATGCTTAGTGATTCTAGCGGCACTCTGGTTGAAACATCATTCAAGTCAGTTTTTCTTGCCGCAATATGTAACCTAATTCTACTGTTCTTACTCAGGCAAGTTTCTTCATTAGCTTCAGCTCTCAGTGCTGGCGGTATTAACGCAGGAATGCCAGGTTCTGTAGGCTCAATGGCTAACTCAGCCCGTGCAAGCATCAGAGGCACAAAACAGGACGCTAGAGACATAAAGTCAGCCTACCAAGGTACAAAAAATATGGGGAGCAGTATGTATAAAGCAGTAGCCAATAAATTCAACTCAATAAGAAAAGCGGGATAACATGAAAAATAAAGCTCAAACACTTACCGACCAACAAAAGCGTATTCCTAAAACATACGAACAATCAGCTATTGAGTTTGAAAAATTCAAAGCAGATGAGTTAAAGCGATCAAGAAAGATGGCTTGGCTTCTCGCTGGCGGCACAACACTAATAGCAATAATGACCACATCAGCTTTCCTAGTTTCTACGATTTACAGAACTGAACCAGAACCCGTAGTTATCGCTATGGACAAGTCTACTGGCATGACAACGATGATGCGCTCTTTAAAAGACGGTCAAGACCAATACGATGAAGTTGTAAATAAACACTTCTTACAGCAATACGTTACAGCCCGTGAATATTACGACTGGTACATGATCGGAACCCAATATAAAACCATTCAGCTCATGTCTACCGATCAAGTTTTTGGTGAATACGACAAGAAGGTTAAGGGAAAAAACCAAGCTTTAGAAATACTAAAAGACAAGGGCAGAATTAGAGTAACTGTAGGTGCCATGACACCAGTGGGCGACTTATTCCAAGTCCATTACACCACGGAAAAAGTGAACATGACAGGAGAAAACCTAGACCAGTCACCAATTCAATCATGGGTTGCCACAATCGCATTCAAATTTGATCCACAACTTAAACTCACAGAACAAGAAAGACGCATTAACCCGCTAGGTTTTAAAGTATTGAGCTACCGCGTTGATGCAGAGGTGACAGGTAAATGAAAAAACTACTATTAGCATTACTACTTTTAATAAACGTCCAACAAGCTGTTGCTGACGATAGGCGCATTAAGACAGAGTTCTATGATAACGATGTTGTCTATAAGATATATACGAAAGTAGGGCGCACCTCTCTAATTCAGTTTTCTGAAGGTGAATTTCTAAAGGGTAATAGCGAAAAAACACTACTAGGTCTAGGCGACTCCGAAGCTTGGGAACTTGGTGTAAGAGGTAATAACATTGCCCTCAAACCAAAGAAGCCTTTTCCTGATACCAACATCAATGTAGTTACAAACAAACGGACATACTCATTCGATTTAATCAGTGTAAAAAAGAATGAAAACGTAACCTACGTAGTTCGTTTCAACTATCCGCCAACACAAGAAGACTTCGCAAAGCGTGATACTCAAAAAGCCATAGAGATTAAGAAAGAACAAATCTTAACACCTGCTAAGGCCGAAAAAGTAGCAATCAATACTGAGTATGTTTGGAAAGGTGAACGTGAAGAGCTGAAGCCAACCGCTGCTTATGATGATGGTCGCTTTACACGACTTGTTTATGACAATGCAGGTCAATTGCCTGTTTTCTTCAATGTTATGCCTGACGGTAGCGAAGCGTTAATCAACTATAGCGTAGACCCTGACGACAAACGAACAATCATCTTAGAAGGCATTACCAAAACAGTCCGTGCCCGATTAAACAATGATGTTATCGAGATTATCAATAAGAACTACCAATTACCAAAATTCAATAACTTCGGCACATCAGTTCACGGAACAGTACGAGTAAATAAAGGATCATTAGAATGAGCGAAAACATAATAGCACCTGCGCAAGATTCAGGTTATGAAGACCGTGGCGCAATCCCAACATTAGACACAGAGAACGTACTAGGCACGCCAGATGCGGGCGTTAAAAAGAAAAACAGTGTAACAAAGTTTTTTTTAATTAGCGTTATTACCGCTGGTCTTCTTTTTGTTCTATTTGGCTATTTTCTATATAGCAAATCACATCAAAAATCACTTGAAGAAACTGGCTCTGTTTCACCAATTAAAGAAACTGCCGCATTCTTAGAAAAAAATAATATTGTTGAAAGTGACGATATTGAGAAAACTAAAGCTAACCTTAAAAAAGAAGAGGCTGAAAAGGCTCTAGCTCAGGACGAAGCTACTAAGCAAGAACTAGCTTTAGAACAAGCCAATGCTGCCACTGCAAACCAAACACCACAAGGCAACAATCCAAACCGTGCTACAGCCGCTAACGGCCAACCTGCACCACACGTACAAACTCCAAAAGAGAGAAGGCGAGAGGGTTCAGTCTTGTTTGACTTGGCTGATAAAGATAGTAACAAGCAAGATACTACTGCATCTGCAAATGTTCAAAAAAGCAATGAAAATGACCCATATCAACGCACTGCATTCAACAATCAAGCCCCTAGTGACAACGCAATTAGTTCACGCCTTAACCCAACTGTCTTACAAGCACGTAAAGCAGGTAAGTTACCTAATCTAAAATATCTATTGAAACAAGGCACACAAATTCCTTGCTCATTACAAACAGGTATAAACACAACATTGCCAGGCTTTATTCTTTGCGTCACGACCAGTGATGTTTACTCTGCTGACAAGAAAACTCTGCTCGTAGAACGAGGTTCACAAATCATGGGTGAACAACAAGCAAATATCAAGCAAGGCGAGGCGCGAGTATTTGCACTCTGGACACGTATTGATACACCAGAAGGCATTTCTATCAATATAGATAGCCCTGCTGCCGACCAAATGGGTTACACGGGTATTCCTGCATTTATTGATAATCACTTTTGGGATAGGTTCGGTAATGCAATCCTAATCAGCATGATTAAAGATATATCAACTATAGCCGTTGAGCGCGCTAAGAAATCAGACACAAGTGGCAGTTTGAACATTAGTAACTCCCAACAAGTAGGCAATCAAATGTCAACTGAAGCATTACGCAACTCAATTAATATTCCACCAACTGGCACAGTCAACCCAGCGACTTTAGTTGAGGTGTTCGTTGCACGCGACATTTCGTTTGACAACATCTACACAACATTGGAGTAAATGACTATGGACACCTTAGCCCCACAACAAAATGAATTCATTGGCTCCGATAGATCCTTAACTGTTCGTCAACTTCTAATCAAACACGGCTTAACAAAAGCTCTGAATGACAACATTACTGAATTAGCAATTAACGAACCAAATGGATATTGGACTGAAGGGGCTAAAGGCTGGCAGTACCATGAGAACGAGAATTTAACTCTTGCTAACCTTCAAGGCCTAGCAAGGGCTATTTCGGTTTACAACCGTAAGCCCCTCGATGTAGATAATCCAATAGGCTCTATGACTTTGCCAGACGGCCAACGTATTCAAATTGTGCTGCCTCCCGTTTGTGAGCAAGGCAAAATAAGCATGACTATTAGAAACCCGTCAACAAGTCGTTTTTCACTTGATGATTACGAGAACTCAGGACGATTAAAACCCGCACTGACAAAAATTACTGAGTCCTTGGCACCGTGGCAAGAACAATTAATAGAGCTTCAGAAAAAAGGTGAGTTTGGAGAATTCTTTAGAATTGCGATTGAAAATCACTTAAATATTGTCACCGTAGGCGGCACAGGTTCAGGAAAAACAACATTTTCTAAAACATTGATCGACCTTTACCCAACAAACAAACGTATTTTTACTATTGAAGACGCACACGAACTAACGACACCTAATCATAAGAACTGTACGCATCTGTTCTTTAGCCCTGCTATTGCCGCAAAAGAAGTTCTAGCAAGCTGTATGCGTATGAAACCAGATCATATTTTCATTACCGAGCTACGCGGTGATGAGTCTTGGGATTATCTAATGGCACTTAAATCAGGTCATAGCGGTAGCGTTACATCTATCCACGCGAATGACTGCCGTGGCGCTCTATACAAGATTGGTTCTTACATCAAACAGTCTGAAGTAGGGCGCACGCTTGATTTTGATTACATTATGCGCGAAGTGTATACAACGATTGACGTAGTAGTGTACTTCGATAAAACCTACCTAACTGAACTTTACTATGACCCTGCACTTAAACTTAAAAAACTAATGGGAAACTAAAGCATGAGCTTTAAAAAAATAGCTATAGCTGGCTTTATCATCCTGTTACTTTGTGCTGCGTCAGTATGTGGGGCTTTGTATTTTGCATCCACCATGCTAATTAAATATCTGCACTTCACAGATATTCAGCCTTCAATTCATTTACCTTTTCAAGTTGCACACTTCACTAACAAGAAAATTCAAGGCTTTGGCACTATTGCTACAGCTCTAAGTATTGGCCTACCTGTTGTTGTTTGGGGCTTTATGTTTTATGCGCTTGTAATGCCTAAAAAGCGTGAGTTACACGGTTCAGCTAAGTTCGCTACAGAAGTGGAATTATTAAAATCAGGTCTACTAACGCCTGATACACCACAAGACGAATTCCCGTCACTTATCATTGGAAAGCGTAAAAATAAATATCTTTTATTCCGTGGTCAACAATCTGTTTTCTTAGCCGCGCCAACCCGTTCAGGTAAGGGCGTAGGTGTAGTTATCCCTAATTGCTTGCACTTCCGCGATTCAATGGTCGTACTCGATGTAAAGGGTGAAAACTACGCTATAACCGCTGGATTCAGACAGTCATGTGGTCAAGAGATACACCGCTTTGCACCTGACGATGAAACAGGCAACACATCACAATGGAACCCTCTTACATACGTTAGAAACGATAAACGATTACGTGTTAGCGATCTTTTATCAATTACCAATATTCTCTATCCACCTTCAGAAGATGTATGGTCTTCAACCGCTGAAAACCTGTTTTTAGGTCTTGCTCTATACATCATGGACACCTCAAAAGAACAAGGCAATCTAAACATATCAACCATTAAGCGCTATTCAGTCATGCTAGATTTCTTAAAAGACGAAGATACGTTTATGAAATATGTAGATTCAAGAAAAGCTTTAGAGCCATTATCTGAAGAGGCAATTACACATCTTAGAAGCTACTCACAAACCACAGAGAAGTTACGCAATAGCATATTGGTGACTTTCAACCAGCCATTAGCTATTTTTTCCGATCCAGTAACAGCACACGCAACATCCACCAGTACATTTGATTTTCGAGATGTTCGTAAAAAACGCATGAGCATTTACGTTGTTATCAAGCCAAAAAGTTTAGGTAAATTCGGTTTATTCTTAAATCTATTCTTTGAACAACTCATTACCCAAAACCTAGAAACATTGCCACAAGATGATGCTTCATTGAAATATCAATGCTTAATGTTATTAGATGAGTTCGCGGCCATTGGCCGCATAAGCATTATTGAGAAAGCTTCAGCTTACATGGCTGGTTACAACATGCGCTTGCTTCTGATTTTCCAAAGCAAAAGCCAATTAAAAGATAGAAAGCTCTACGATACAACGGGTGCCGAGACTTTACTCACTAACATGGCTTTACAAATTGTATATGCTCCACGTGATGATAATGATGCTAAAGACTATTCAGAAATGCTTGGCTACATGACAGAAAAAGGCAAATCAAAATCACGTCAACTATCTGGCAGATCGGGCAGCTCCGAATCGGTTAGTGACCAACGCCGCGCATTATTATTGCCTCAAGAAATCAAATCAATTGGTATAGATAAAGAGATCGTTAGTCTTGAAAACATGACACCTGCTCTCGTTGATAAAATATTTTGGTATAAAGACCCTGTTTTCCAAGCGCGTGGGAATATGCCTATCAAGACCAACACAGTAGCGTTTGATAACCCATTAGAAAATACCATCGAGCCACTACAAGACGACTCTATAACAATTAATTTTGGTGGGGCTGTAAGGACGCAAGAACTTTCTGCTGGTGCAAGCTTTGAAGTTGGTTTTGCACCTCGCAGAAACGCGCTAGAGGTTGTCATGTCACTTATTTTGCTTGCCAAAAAAGAGCTTTTGATTTGTGCCCACAATATCACTAACCGTGAGATAGCTTATGCACTTGTTGAAGCTACAAAAAGAGGAGTTGACGTTCGTATTGCAGTACATCACGACTCTTTCAACACCACGGAATACAACCCACTTGAGTATATACAGGCACAGAATGTGCCAATTTTTAAAATTACAAATTATGCTGAAATGCAACATAAATTCATGGTTGCTGACGAGCTGCACGTCCAGCTAGGAAGTTACGACTATACCTACGAATCTAACAACGCTAACGCTGAAAATGCAATTGTCTTCAGGAACGCAAAAGAGATCGCTGAAGTATATCGCACCGAATGGATTAGGCTTACTACAGAACCAAAAGCTGACATTAAAGACATTATTGCAATCGACAAAGGCCTTGAAGCTTTAAAAGCTATGGGCGTTTTTTAATTTAGGAGAATATGAATATGGCTACAGAAAAAACAAACAACCAAAGAGCCTATCAAGGCGTAGTCTTAGCGCATGGCGAAGCTAAATACAATTTTGATGAAAACGAAAAGAAAAGCTATTACATTAAAATGGTAACTTCTTCAGGTGAGCAAACTGTTTGGGGCGTAGACCTTAATCGAGCTGCTTCTGAAGCTGAACTAAAAGCTGGCGATCCAATAAAACTTGAAAACACAGGCATGAAAGCTGTTCAAGTTGATGCGCTCAAAAAGGATGAGTTAGGCAAGATTCTTGGTATAGAAAAAATTGATACTAACCGTAATAGCTGGACTATCACACCTATTGAACTCCAAGCCGATCAGAAAGTTGAAATACAACAAGAACTCGCATTAGGCAATACTGAAGCCATTAAAGAAAAAGTGGCCGCCAGTACCGAACGTGTCTACCACATTGGCACTGAAAACGATTCTGTGACTTATAAAGATGCTACTGAAGCGGGCAATGCTTTTTACGATTCTGACGTTACTAAATTACCATTTGTTTTAGAAACCGCTGAAAAAGGTGGCTCTAAACTTATTGCTTCATCAGAGCTAAAACAAGATGGCGATGCACAAGTTTACAATAAGAAATTTAACAGCCCTGAAGAGGTAGATGCAAACTTTGTGTATGGTTATTTTGAAGCTATGCAAAAATCAACAGACGAACGCCTGAAGACTACTGACTGGCAAAGTATACGTGATACCCAAACTATTGACCCAACGCTTAACAATGATTTGGAAACACTATCACAAGTTGACGTCCGCCAAGCAAGTCAAATGTGGGCTAAACATGCACCAAAAGATATACCAACCCCACCTTACATTATTCCTGATATCGAAAAGCACACAACATTATCGGACAATGATTTATCAAGGCTTTCATATCAACGTGCAACTGATCGCGCTTCAGCTAATGCAGCTTTAGAAAGCCAACAGATACCAGATGCTAAGAAAGATACCTCACAGCCTACAGCTAGCAAAGACGAAGAAAAACGCAAACGCTTTGGACTAGATAACCTGCTAGACCTCATACCTAAAGGTAAAGAGCTTAAAAAAGAAGAAATTATTATGCCCCCAGCTATCAAGAACAAATATCTTGAAGTCGATGGCAAATTCTACTCGAAAGATAACGACCGTGTACTTGTGTTCCAGGACAAAGGTGACAAACTTGCTACTTCCACAGATGATAAAAAATCCGTACAAGACATGATCGAATATGCCAAAGCAAAACAATGGCAAAGCCTCAGCTTAACAGGCTCGAAAGAGTTTAGACGCGAAGCATGGCTTCAGGCAGAATCGCAAGGGATCAAAACAAAAGGCTACACCCCTAATGAGGTAGATATGACTCAACTTAAAGAGCTAAGTCAAACTCGCGCAACTAATACGATTACCCAAGTAAAATCAAACGATCTAAATACTCCATTATTTGCCGAACGTCATAACATTAATAAAAATCAATCTGTAATGCACGAATCAGCAACTAAGAGCGTTACTTCGAATATTCAAGCGTTACAGGCCAAAGATGCAGCTTTTGCACAAAGGTCTATTGATGATATGACTAAAATTGCCTACTGGCGTGGAGTGGTGATGGAAGAGAATAAAAACAAACCATTCAGCCAGCGTGAAGAAGCTTTAGACCGTTATGATTCTCAAGCAAAATCCCCTGACTTTATTAAACGGATTGATGAACAAACACAAGGCACTATTGATGACAAAACCATCGAGCGCACTAATATTAAAGAGCAACAACATGACGAGCATACACGTTAATCATGGCTGAATTTGACCCTATAGATCATTGGTTCGATAAGGGCTTTCGTATTGAAAAAACGAAACGCCCTAAAGCTGCTGCAATTACAAAAGTACGGGCAGCATCAGGCCATACAAGTGCTAAGGCTGGAGTTAAATTCTCCAGCTCAGCTAAAATTAAAAATATTAAAAGTGTTATTAATAAATCACCAGAAGTGGTAGTAAAAATTACAGGTAAGAGCAATGGACTTAAAACACTCAAGAATCACCTTGATTATATTAGCCGCAATGGCGAACTAGAACTTAAAAACGAACGTGAGGAAACAATCAAAGGTCGTGCAGGACTTAAAGATATTCAGAATGAGTTAAAAGCACTTAAATTTATACCAGATGAAAGTAAAGATCGAGAGTATATCCATGTACTCTTTTCTATGCCAGCAAGCACACCAGAGGCAGAGTTAAAGTCAGCCGTTGAGCAATTTTGCAAAGAAGAATTTGCTAATAGACGCTATGTAATGGCACTTCACAACGATACAGATCACACCCACATGCACGTTGCAGTAGGCACTAGAGACAAAGACAACCATCAAACAGACTACGGACATCAAGAAAGATTAAGCCCTCGCAAAAATGATTTATTCAGATGGCGCCAAGGCTTTGCTGACAAACTCAGAGAAAACGGTATAGATGCAGCAGCAAGTGAACGTAGACACAGATTTAATTACAGAAAGGCAGAAAATGCCACAGTACGCCAAATCAAAGACAAGACCTCTAACACACCGAAGGTATCACAAGACCTAGCTGAAGAGATTAAAGTCGCGCTCAAGGCTGGGAATAGGCCTTTAAACCCTGCTTTAGAAAAAGCAGAGGCCAATAAACAAGAGGCGTTGGAAGGTTGGCAAAAGGTAGCAGAAAACTTAGAGGCTTCAGGTGACAATGAACTTGCTAAAAAAGTTAGGGCTTTTATGTCTGAAGCAGACAATCCAATAGTTACTAGAAACCAAGAACTCTATGATAAAGCTCAAGAAAAAGACCGTGGAAAAGAGGAAGTAGAACTCGACCTGTAAACCAGTTTCATTGAAAAAGACCGTGCCTACCTTCCGCCCTGGGAAAAAACTAAAAGACTCTCTTAACTCTTAGCTCTTCTAGCCGTTATTTACGGCTAGTACCATCTTGACCAAGCTACCAATCCAATTAAACTAATAATAATTAACATAACAAAATTGTGGAAATTATTGTTCCACGTCCACCTTAAAGCCCATCTAATTGGATAATCACGCGCACTTATGTTTTCATCACCAAGCCTTTTGATAGAGCTTTTCAACCGCTCTATTTCAAGTTCTTTATTACTAGAAATTATCATAAAGTTTTCTATGAATGGCACAAGCTCTAATACTTCAATGTTTTGTTGCCACTTCAAATTTTCTTTTAATTCCACCGCTTTTATAGGTCTTGAACGACCTTCTTTTTTTTTAAAATCAACATAGTCAAACTCAAGACCAAAGCTCTCATAAAATCTGTTTCTCCTATCTTTATTGTCTGATGTTGCCTGAACAGAACTAAGCCTTATCGGATTAACTTCAGCATCAGGCCATTGTTTCACCCATGCAACTATCTCACTCATTAGAAATGTACCAATTCTTTGCCCGTACAACCCTTCCAAATCAAGAAATATTGCACCAAGCCCTGCGCTCGATGAAGATAGGGAAACCACATTTCTAAACTTTGAGTACCCTCCTTCAAATGACTTACTGACCCTGAACCAATTACGGCCAGTCGTAAAAACCTCAAAATCTAGCCTAAGAGAAGCCTCATAAACTTGACCTTTCTCTTGATAATTATTTATTTTCTCAGTTCTTTCTACAACTATATAAGCTACGGGCGGCTCACCTAGTTTCTTTTTATCACGCACGCCGAGAACATAAATTCTCGGTTTTAAACTAATGCCTTTATCACGTTTAGGCTCTAACGAAGGTAAAGACAAATTAACCCCTTATTAAATCAAAGTGAGAGTTCATCATCAACGGTACTTATAGAGGTGGTGTCTTTCTCAACTACATACAAACTCCTAGCAGTCTCACGATCCGAAAGTTTTTCATCAAAGCTTTTAAAATTAGCATCACTGCCATTAATCAACGAAACCTTTTCAAATACACCGCGCCAGTAAGCAGCTTTATTTAATTCATCATCAGTATGATTTGAAAATCGAGCATCTAATTTTATTGATTCTTTATGTACAGCTAAAGAATCAATACCATGCACATGCAATGCAGCCTTATCAGAATGATCTAATCTGTACTGTTGACCATCATGCTCAGGAAATATCTTCTGCGCCCTCACACCTTCAGCAATACCGTTCTCAATAGATTCGCTTATGCGCCTAATATCAGACATGGTAAGTTTTTCACTAACAGCTAAAATATCTGGTTCAGTGCTTTTCGTGCGTTCTAGGCCTTCAACTGATTCGCGCTCCGCTATGAAAGCAAACACTTCCTCAGACCTTTTCATTAACGGTTTATTTGAATAAAGCTTATCTACCTCATCCCATAATGGCTTTAATGAACTTTCATCCTTAGATGCTACTATCCGCTCTAAAAGATGCCTTTTTTCGATTGGCTCTGTTGTATTGATACCCCAATGTCCACTAATTTCATGTCTGATAGTTGTAGCGACTTCTCGCTCGTCACGGATGTTATCTGCGAATATGAGAATTGCTCCTTGTTTAGCGTGATACGTTCCAGTGATCCGTCCGATTTTCTCAACACTGTTTTCTTGTCCATATACTTCTCCTTGAGTTTCACCAGTTACAATTACATTAACAGGAACATTCCCGTTATACCTTTGCATAGCTTCATCAGCCAGCTCTATAGTTCTTTCTACAGAAAGTGCCATTTATCTTCCTAGTCCGTAAGCAATACAAAAACCTAAAAAGCCAAACAAAATTGCGAGAGTAGAGCTAAGCCCAACAACAAACTCGAACAATCTCCAAAATACTGCCCCAAAGTAGCTATTAAACTCTTGCACTCCCATAGCATTAGTTCTATTAAAAGACCTGCTACCAACCCAATATTGTCCTACGAAGCCTAGTAAGAAAATACCAACACAAATATATTTCAACATAAAAACTCCTTTTCTTTTTTTTGTTTAAACCTTAATGACGCTAACTTACGCACGCATATGATTATATTACTACTTACGAGTGCCTTTACCTTTACCTTTACTCTCAATGTATATCGTGCCCAATCCAAGAGTTTTTACTATTAAAGCAATGTGTTTATCAACATCTAATTTCACCTTATTTAAAGACTTACTAAATTCAGGAATATTGTCCACCACCCCATTCTTAACTGATAATGAATAACTTGAAGAGATACTTTTCAGAGCATTACTTATTCTCGCCATTTCATAATTTGAACTCACCAATACATTTACTTCATCAATCAACAACTGTGGCCGACCTAAATCTTTAAATATTAAATTACAAATGTAATAATTTCTAGGACTTAACCTCATTGTCGCTCGTCTATCAATCTCGGATAAACAGTCTTCAGGCAAACTTAAACCTATACGAATATGTTTACCTTTTAAATCCAAACCCTCCACGTTCAAACCATTGCTATCATTATTGTTTTCTACACTATTGTTTTCTACACTAAATAAGTTTTTATCCAAGCAATCTGCTATCAGCCTTCTAACCAATAACGAAGCATTAGCTTTTCCAAACCTTCGCATAGCCTCTTGTTTAAGCGCCTCTTTTGTATCTGAATCAACTCCATCAACTAATAAATAATCCCTAGCCATTATACCAACTCCAACGTCGTCAAGCGTTCAATATGTATATACATTATACATAACATCCCTATCCTGCGTTAGATTATTTATGCTTTATTGTTTCAGGTTTTTATGGGTTTTTACTTTTTTTTAGGGTTTTTCAGAATTGTAGGTATTTTGCATGTAATTTGTATGTTTATTGTCGGTGGATATTTACTAGGAAAATTGATTTGTTTGTAATTTGTATGTATATTGTAGGTAATATTTAGGTGTAGATAGAAAACTGATAATGAGTGTTATAAAAAGAAGCCTCGCAGGGGTTATTAGAGAAAGACTAGCCGACATAGAACATCAAATTAAGATTGGTGTAAGTCAAAAAACTATTGCCCAAAATATGAAAATCGAAGGCTACGAAATTACCTATCAATATTTTAGAGAGTTAGTTTCGCGGGCGAGAAACTACGAGAAAAAACATAAAGTGCAGCAAGCAATAATTCAACAGTTCACACCAGTTGAGGAAAAAAAAGAAGAGGCTACTAAACCAAAATCATTTGTTTTCGATAGTAAGCCAGATCCAAATAAACTTTTCTAAGAAAGAAAAAAATGAACAGACTACATTTAACGCTACAAGGTAAAGGCGGTGTTGGTAAATCATTAGTGAGTTGCTTGATCGCTCAATACCTAAAAACAAAGAATAAAAAAATTAAGTGTTACGACACTGATCCAGTAAACCA
Organism: Methylotenera sp.; assembly: GCF_029945705.1. Lineage (GTDB taxonomy): Bacteria > Pseudomonadota > Gammaproteobacteria > Burkholderiales > Methylophilaceae > Methylotenera. Next base: position 3,842 of record NZ_JAQSDC010000023.1, on the reverse strand, counting down.
AACACTGCAAGGTTTTAAAGCTTTGGACGTTGAACATATTCAATTGCTTGAAGGCTCAAAAATTAATGAACGAAATTTCGATGTTTTGATGGAAAAAATATTAACCACTAAAACACCCACTGTTATTGATAATGGCGCTTCAAGCTTCGTGCCTTTATCAAATTACATCATTGAAAATGATGTAATTACCATGATGCAAGATAACGGCCACCAAATTATCATGCACATTATCATTACAGGCGGCCAAGGGCTGGCAGACACAATGAACGGGTTTTATGCCTTAGCTGAACAGACGAAAGGCAAAAATATTGTTGTATGGCTCAATGAATATTTTGGTGAAGTTGCGCACGAAGGTAAAGAATTTACCGAAATGAAAGCCTACACAGATAACACAGATAAAGTGCTAGGTATATTAAAACTAACTAAGCGCAATCCTGATACCTTCGGCAAAGACATAGAGCAGATGGTCACATCTAAACTGACATTTGAAGAAGCTATCAATAGCCCAGACTTTAGCATTATGGCTAAGCAACGGCTCAAAACTGTTCAATCTGATATTTATAAACAGTTAGACGCCATTGGTGAGTTAAATGGATAAGCAAGACGTTATTGCTGAGATTTACAAGCTTACAGGAATCGGCTTAGACAAAGACGATCCTGCATTTTTGTTAGTTGAACTTAATAGACTTATGCTTGATTCAAGGGCTGACGAAGTTATAATCCGACTCGATCAATCAATTGATAAACTGAACCAAGAGCGTGCAAATCATTTGAATGAATTGGTTTCAACATCGAACGAGGTCTTGGCTAGATACATCGGCCATGCTAGAGAGATTAAGAAAACACTAGAAGAGTTTAAGTTAAAACCCCAAGAAGCTAAGCCCTCCCCTACTGTCATACCAACTAAAGAACCAAATAATGCTCTCACATGGATGATTCCTGCAAGTTTGTCTATCGGTTTACTCCTTGGGGCTGCGCTAACATTCATTGCTATAAAGCTATAGTTTCGCGGGCGCGAAACTATAGCTTAGTTAAGTTAATGAGTTGGTTCTACGCTTCTTGGTAATCACCTATTACATCCAGAACAGAAAGTTGCTGTTTTCTCTATTACAACCACACTATCATACAAACCTCCATTATCCGCAGGTGAGCCATCGAAGCGATAATGATGTTTAGTATGCCCAAAAAACTTACATTTCCTATAAAACAAATCAGATCCACAAGAAGGGCAACATTCAATTTTCGATGGTTGTTTCATTAACTATCTTTTCTACAAATATTATTTATTAATGATTAAGGCAATGCTGGCATATCACCTGCGCTTGCATCCCAAACCCAAGACTTGACTTCCGACTCCGCAAGCAACTCATCCAACTCGGTTCTAAACTCATCAGTCGCATTACCGTTAATAACGTAAAGTGCGGTTTTATCGCCCTTGGTAGTGTCCAGTGCGCTTGATAATGGCTTTGTAGAGGGTAAGTTATACCGTAAGCTCTTAATGAAGCTGTGCTTAGATTCTACAAGCTTGGTAACAAGGTTATATTCATTTACGTTCTCATAAGGCAACCAGTTTTTATCTACCATCATTAGGGCCACTTCAACAAAAGAAGCCACACCTGCTGAATCAATGCCGAATGTACCAATAAACATTAAATGACTATCTTCGTGTGCATTCCATAACGTCAACTCATCTGCAAATCGCTTGAATAATCTTTTGTGAATATCCGCATTTAAAACGATGTCAAAATTAGGTAAGTGCTTAATAACAATTTTGTGGTCAAAGCGTGTTTTATCGAAGTCTTTTACTTCGCCAACAATAATCATTAATGGCTGAGCGCCTTTTACTGAGCTGCTTAAATGCCTCATTGCCTCAATACGTCTTTTTGTAATCTCGTCCTTTTTGTCCAGGACAAAACTTTCAGGGATATATAAATAGCCATCGAGCGAGCCGCCTTTAGCTATTTTATTTTTAGCTGCCTCAAGCAAATACTTACGAATAACAAACCAACTCCGCTTACCGTCCATAGTTGGGTACCACTTATTAAAACTTGCCTGCTCCCAAAGGTAATGCAACATCGAGCGCAATGTTAGTTTTTTACCGTCAGTGGTTACACTGTCTTGTTCCAAACCGCTCGCCACTGGTGCAGATCGTGAAGCGCCTTTAGATAACGCAAAATCAAGCTTTAAGGTTACTGTGCCGTCTTCGACATTTTCTTTGATGGCCGAACCAGCCACTTGGCCAAGACCTGAAAGCTCGGCGGGCATTTCGTAAGACTCACACTCAGGATGGTGATAGCCGCCTGTGTTTGGCATTCTATTAAGTATTAGCTTTTCATGTCTCTTAGAAATATACATTTCAATACTTGGGTTCATGCAGCAACAAAAAGGCCGCTTCTTTGATCCATAAGCAATAGTTAATTCATTCTCAAACCCAGCATCACTGCTGAGCATTCTTTTACCATTGATAAAATAAGTTGCGGCCATGTTTTTATTCCTCCCTATTGTCCTGCTGAGCCAATTTCACGAATGCGTAGTTTACCTGCTGACTCAACAATATAAACCTTTGCACCAACATACAAATCAGAATCAGCCTGAGTGATAGTGACTAGCTTTCCATCATCTTTTTTCAAGATCAACTCTTGAGCTGTTGAACGTGTGATTTTATCTGTTGTCACATTACCAGCAACACCGCCCAATAAGCCGCCCAAGGTGGCACCAATAATACGGTTATTCTTACTCATTTGGCTACCAATGGCCGCACCCGTCACCGCACCAATACTTGTGCCCGTTGCTTGTGCTGTGCGAGTTGGCTCAATGTCTACATTACGCACATCTATCACCTCTGCTTGCATTACTGTACCTTGTCGCAATGTACCGTTGCGCGTATTACCGTCACGGCTAATGTCATAATCACCAGCCACCGCAACTCCTGAAAAACCTACAACCAGTAAACTAACTAATACGATTTTTTTCATTTTCAGATTCCTTATTTTGTGATTCAGCTAGGCGTCTTTCTGCATAGTCTTTTGCCAATTGTGCTAAAGGTAAATCCCAGCCAAACATCGAGCCAACTTCCGCGCTTTCTAAAATCTCATCGGTCATATCCGCATAATTTAAGCTGCTGACTGTAATATCTCTTCCAACGATTGGCACAGGCCAATAACCCATTTCACCATAAACAAAAGCCACTATTTTTGTTTCTGTTTGTAATTGATAGACTGACTTAGATTTATAAAATGTAATTCTCATATTCTTCATAAAATCCCCGTATCTAACGACCTACGTTAGCAAAAGGATCTGCTGCATTATTATATTCACTCACCCAATCATCTAAGCCTTCAGGCAAACCATTACCAGCGTATTGCTGATCTTCGCTCGCCCCTTCTGCGCCTTCCTCAGACTTACCAGAGTATATATATTTAACATTCTCATTAACGAAATTTACACCACTTTTACCTGTAGCCTTATCGTACCAAGGCACTGCTCTTGATGTGATCTCAACATAAGATTTCTTCTTCAGGTATTTATTGTCATTCACCGCTTGCTTGCCGTAACTTGTGACTGTGATAAATTCAACGCGCTCAACTGGTTTACCGTCTTTAATGTATACATCATTATTTGCAATAACATAACTCACAACATCAACATTACTTGATGTTTTACGAAGGTCAAACTTACGCACTACATAACCACTAAATAAACAAACATTCATTATTTTCACTCCTATTTAACATTCACGTTGACGGTTTATAAACTTGTTTTTATTAGCGATTCTTGCTTGATCACCTTAGATAGAATTATCCTCTTTTGTGGCTCATGTGTCAATGGTTATCTATTGTCTT
>NZ_JAQSDC010000022.1:12059-29797 GCF_029945705.1 Methylotenera sp. | reverse complement strand
AAACAGGAAGAGCTTGTCTGAAGTGGTAGTGTCCACTTTATTCAACAGGGGTCACAGTGATTGGAGTTGGAGATAAGTAGCGGTGCGCTAAACCCAAATTGAGCATATTGTAATTTCTTGAAAGTGGCGATGCCCCGCTACCAAGTGTGCCAATTTGACCACCACCAAGATTAACGATACTTGTACTTGGTCCCGCATTAATGTTGGTATCGTGGCCAAGTCCAAAAGTTACATAAGGCGTAAATACGTGAGGCTTACTTTGCTTATCCATCTCATCAAGAAAATATTGCATATTCAATTTAACGACATCTGGTGTATTAGGGTCTGCTAATACTTTTTCGGCCTCAGAACGAGCGGCAGCAAAATTAAGTGCTCGTAAATATGAAACAGCTAGTTCTGCTCTAGCGCGGCCTAATGCTGGTTCACTGCTTAATACCCCTTGAAAAGCAGCAATAGCAGCCTCATAATCTCCAGCCTCACGCAAACTCATTCCTTTTGCAAACTGTTGCTCTACTGCAGCATCACTTGAAGCATCAGCTACAACAACTTTATCGGAAGCAAAGGTATTTTGACTGATTGCAAATGTGGAGATGACCGCCAAAAGTAGGCGTTGGTTTTTTAAGGTCGAGTTTGTCATTATTAGCTCTTTTTATTTAGTTTTTAAATTGAAAATACTAATCTAGAGAGAGTTGATTAGTACTTGATATTAGGACGTTGTGTATTTCAACGTGCGGACAGGATTGTATGCACTAATACACCATTTTGCAAACAATCTCATGAAAATATAGTGGAAATCTGCTCTAATTCAAGAACAATACAACAACTGCCAGATTCATAGTACTACTGTTGAGTTCTGATGATAGATTTGGTGAAATGTTACATTATAAATTGAGTCGTTTGAAAGGCGACTATGGGCCCTGACTTGAAGTTAGCTTACTTAAGTCAGGGCGACCGCTTTGCCCCACTTGAGAGTCAGGCGGTGAAAAATTCGTGGCAGAAGTTTGTAAGTGAGAATTGCGTTTATTTAGCCTACAATGCGGCTACTAGAAATTAGAAAATGGGGCTCTATACCATCGTAACCAATTGATTATATTGGTAGGGCGTGCGAGGATCGAACTCGCGACAAACGGATTAAGAGACCAATGATTCTACATCAAGCTTTTTTACAAATAACAACCAGATAAAACTCCAACTTTTAAAGTTGCACTATGGTTGCAAAAATAGAAATACTCGTACTCCATAATTATTTATAAAAAAATATAACTTATTGATAAATAATATTTAATTTGGTGCCCCCGACACGAATCGAACGTGTGACCCTCCCCTTAGGAGGGGGATGCTCTATCCACTGAGCTACGGGGGCATATCAAGATTTCGGCTATTTTCTCACATTTCAATCCATCTCGTATTAGTGTTAACATAACTTATTGTTAATTACCTATTGCTAGCTCGCTAAGCCGATAAAACCAAACATATGACACTTAAATTAATTTTTTACACGGTTGTTTTGTTGTTAGCATTTTTTGGATATCGTAGCTACGCGATGGCTGGTCCTTCACTACAAGTTGGCGATGATGCGCCAAGCTTCACGCTGAATGATGCACAAGGGCAAACTCATTACTTATCTGATTACGCTGGTAAATATCTTGTGCTGTATTTTTACCCTAAAGATGACACACCAGGTTGCACAAAAGAGGCGTGTCATTTTAGAGATGACATGTCGCAACTTGAAAAATTAGGTGCCAATATTGTTGGCGTTAGCGTTGATAACAGCACCTCACATGCTGATTTTGCTAAAAAATATCACTTACCGTTCCCCTTACTAATAGATGCTAATGGCATAGTTGCAGAGAGCTATCACTCTCTAACAAATCTTTACATTGTAAAAATTGCAAAGCGTCATACTTTCTTAATCGACCCCGCAGGGAAAATTGCTAAGGTGTATACGAGTGTGGATACATCTAATCATTCACAGCAAATTATTGATGATTTAAAGCAATTACAGCATAAGACTTGAGTAAGTCATTGGTCATGATTCTTATGTAAGATAGAAAATTTCAACATGTAAATTAACTAAAATAATAATGAATTTCAGTCAAACATTTCCGTTAAATATCGCTTTAATCATCATGCTACTGTCTTTAATAGCAGTCGGCTTTTACTATATTAAATTAAGAAACAGCGAAGAGCTCTGGAAGTTTGCATTAGAAGGCGCTGGTGATGGAGTTTGGGATTGGGATATCAGTAAGGACAAAGCGCATTTCTCTGATCGCTATAAAGAAATGCTAGGTTTTAGTAATGAAGAGGTTGATAGCAGCATAAAGGAATGGAATAACCGAGTGCATCCTGATGATGCGGCATCATTGGCTGAAGCCGTGAGTGACTATCTATCAGGTAAAGCGGAAAAGTATATGCACGAGCATAGAGTCATCTGCAAGGATAGAAGTATCAAGTGGGTAATGTCGCGAGGCATGATAGTGAAGCGCGATAAGCATGGTAAGCCCTTGCGCATGGTGGGTACGCACACTGATATTACTGCACGTAAATTGCTGGAAACGCGTTTAGAAAATCTAGCACATTTTGATGCTTTAGCTAATGTACCTAATCGTACATTATTTAACGATAGGCTTAAGCTGGCGCTATCTTATGCTAAACGCGAAAAAAAGATGCTTGCTGTCATGTTTATTGACTTAGATCTATTCAAAGAAATTAATGACTTATACGGCCATGAAACTGGCGATATCGTCCTCAAAAAAGTCTCAAGGCAATTAGTCTCATGTGTGCGAGAGTCTGACACCGTTGCACGTATGGGTGGTGATGAATTTGTGATTTTACTGCCGATTGTGGACGATATAGAGGACGTAAAATTGGTCGCCAGTAAAATTGTAGAGGTGGTAGCGCAGCCGATTAAAGTAGCTAAAACACATTTACATGTCACTTGTAGCATCGGCATCGCCATCTACCCACAACATGGCAAGGACGAGAAGCTATTAGTCATTAATGCCGATATGGCAATGTATCAAGCTAAAAAGAGCGGTAAAAACCAAGCTAAATTTTTTGAAGAAGCCATGTTAAATTAGAGGCTTTGACGAACACGCCAAAGCCTCTTGAGGTTGATTGAAATGGTGTGGTTACGAAAGTATTGTTTTTTAATTAACGGGCTAACTAAAGTGCTTAGTAAGGTAAGTCAAATAAAAGAAACTCGACATCGTTAGCATTAGTAAACTCCAATAAAGAAATATCTTTAACTCTCAAAGAATCTCCAGTTTTTAAAGCATTACCGTTAACATCTACTTGCCCACGAATCACATGTACATAAGCAGTACGGCCTACTTGCAACTGATGCTGAACTTGATCTCCAGTATTCAGTATTGATGCATAGAGATAAGCATCTTGATGAATGAGCACAGCGCCATCTTTATCATCAGGTGAACCAATTAAACGCAAACGACCAACTTTAGAGTCCAAATCAAAATGTTTTTCTTCATAGCTAGGCGCAATACCTTTAACATTTGGTTCAATCCAAATTTGTAAAAAATGGACGCGCTCAGCACTTGAGTGATTAAATTCACTATGACGCACGCCAGTGCCTGCGCTCATTCTTTGCACATCACCATAACTAATAACAGAGCCAGTACCCATGCTATCTTTATGCTCTAAAGAACCACTTAAAACATAAGTGATAATCTCCATATCTTCATGTCCGTGGGTTCCAAACCCTTTACCAGCCTGAACACGATCTTCATTAATCACGAGTAATGGCCCAAATCCCATGGCTTCAGGATTGTAGTATTGGCCAAATGAAAATGAATGGTTGGATTGCAACCAACCATGGTCTGCGGCACCGCGACTACTATTTTTACGAATCTCTAACATGGCAATCTCCTTTAAAGTTTTTACGAAATCATCAATTAATTAGAATATAATTATTGTCTAATTAATCTTATTTACTAGGCATGTGTGCAGTATGAACTGGAAGATGAATGATGAAAAACGGAAAAAATATCAACCTATCATCGAAAAAATCGAATGTTTAGAATTAGCCTAGACGCATTACTGATATTGGATGCCATTGATCGTCTAGGATCTTTTGCAGCAGCGGGAAATGAACTATATAAAGTACCGTCAACGATTTCATACACCGTAAGTAAGCTAGAGCAAGATTTAGGCGTGAAGGTATTTGAACGCCTAGGACCCAAAGTCGCCATTACCAAAGCAGGAAGTGAGCTATTAAAAGAAGGTCGCCACTTATTAAAGGCTGCAAGTGACTTGGAGCATAGAGTCAGAAGAGTCGCATCAGGTTGGGAAACTGAACTCACGATAGGGATGGACTCAGTATTCTCGCCAACCTCATTAATTCATGATGTCACTGAGTTTTGCAAGGTTGCCGACCTGACAAGATTGAAGTTCTCGCAGGAAACGCTATCAGGCACATGGGAAGCACTACTTGATAGACGGGTAGACCTACTGGTTGGCGCGGCTGGTGAAGGCCCTTCTGGAGGCGGTTATCACTCACATCTCATCGGCTATATGGACTTTGTATTTGTTGTTTCACGAAACCACCCGCTAGCCAGTGTTATCAATGTACTTAGCAAAGCCGACCTTAGTCAGCACCTCGCAATCACCGTCAGCGATTCCGTTAGAAAAATGCAACCTCGAACAGTAGGTTTGCTCTTTGGACAAAATACCTTAGCAGTATCTAATATGCGTGCAAAATATGAATACCAATTAGCCGGTATGGGTTTTGGCTTCTTACCTGAGCCTATTGCACGCCAGGCAATTGCATCGGGATTATTAGTGGTAAAAGAAGTAGAAGAGCCTCGAAAACCTGAACCAATCTACCTAGCATGGCGTACAGAAGAAGTGGGCGCGGGTTTAACTTGGTGGATAGATAAGATGAAGAACCCGCACCTATTAGATAGGTTATGGTCTTCTTTCAACTAAAGTGCTTAAGATGCGAATCTATTTGAAATTGATCCATCTCTCGTTGTCAAAAACGAGGCTAATTTAAATACTGCGCAGCAGCTTTGCTACTAAAAAAGGACAAAAAAAAGACCTACAAAAAATGTAGGTCTTTTTTTATAATTGGTGCCCGGAGCCGGAGTCGAACCGGCACACCCATAAGGCGAGAGATTTTAAGTCTCTTGTGTCTACCAATTTCACCACCCGGGCAGATGGAAGGTCAACATCAAATTGCGGAGCGTATTCTAACACTGTAATGCGAATTTTTAGAAGCTGAAAATGAGTTTTTTTACACTAAAGTAAAAATTATTTATATATTTTCACTTTACTCAAAGCGGTGATGGGAATTAGCTAAAAAAATGGAAGCCTAAGCTTCCATTTTTACTTTTAACGATGCTACCAGATTGCTACAAGAACTTAACTATGTCACTTACTTTTTCTGCTCACGCACTAGCTCTACACGACGATTAACCAAATTACCCTCTTTTGGATCATTATCTGCAAGTGGCTTGCTGTAACCGTAACCTTTAGCAGATAAACGTTTAGCATCTATACCCTTTTTAACGATATAGTCCATCACTGCCTTAGCACGCTTCTCTGATAGACGCTGATTGTAATCCGCTTTTGAAGTATCTCTCTGATCGGTATGGCCAGCGACTTCTACGTTTGAATCACCCCACTCTTTCAAGGTATTAATCGCGTTATCTAACACTGGGTAGGAAATTTCTTTAATTTTAGCGCTGTTAGTCTCAAACTGCACATCAGGCACTACTTTGTTCGCTAATGACTTTGCTTCCACTTTTGCGGGCTCTACTGCTACCGGCTTAGGCACAACAATAGTCGAACTGAGTGGCTTTGCATCAGCTAGCAATGCTGCTTTATCTACAGACTCTTGTACTGGCGACACCGCCTGACATACATTTTCATCATCCATGTAACTTTCACGCTTGTACTCAGGCAAGCCACCACGCGACGCACCAATTTTATTCAACAACTCACCTTGACCCGCATAAGTTCTTGCGTAGGCTGTTTGAATATCATACTGCACATTAGCTAGGGCGCGCCGAGCTTGAAAGTATTCATTCTCACTATCTAACAAATCCAATAAAGTACGCTGACCAATATCGAACTGCTTACGATAAGCTTCACGCGCGTTCTCAATAGAGTCTTTATGTTCTGTTCGATACTTTTCTTGCTCTTTTAACTGTTGAATGTCGTTATAGGCAATGACTACTAGTTGACGAGTATCAACACAGGCTTTATCGCGTAAGTCTTTAGAATTATTAAGTTTTTCTGCTGTTTGTTTAACAGAATTTTGATCTGAAAAACCATTAAATAGATTAAAGTTCATGGTCAACTCAAGTAAATCAGCGGCACTTGAACTGAATCTACCATCATTACTAACACCCAAATTCTTACGCGCTTGTAAGTCTAACTTGGGGTAATAACGTGATTTTTTAGTTTTAATTTCATCTTTACTCGCCTGAATATCTTCAATCGTTGACAATAAATCTGGGTTTTGATTGTATGCAACCTTTAAGGCTTCAGTTGAGGTTGGCTCCACTCCCGCATTAAAAAATGTGGGCGCCTCCAGTGTTTCTGGTGGAAGCTCACCATATAGACGCTGCATACGCGCTGTTACATCATGTAGATTAGTTGTTTCAGTCAATAAGTTAGCTTCAGCTAAAGCTAATCGCCCAGCAGCCTGCTCTAAATCGACTTTACGAGCCACCCCTGCGTTCACACGCTCTTGAATGCGGTCAAACAATTGCTTATGCAACACATAGTTTTCTTTTGCATACTCACTTAATTCGCGATAGCGACTAATATCTATATAGGCACGCATAAACTCTAGCGTCGTATTTTGCATGGCGCTTTGTAGTTCGTAATAACGTACACGATTCGCATGGCCCAGACGTTTAACCTCGTTACTGGTTGCGAAGCCATCAAAAATCATTTGTCGCAAAACCAACTCATTGTTAAAGCGAGGAATGTTGGTTCCATCAGACACTGTAAGAAGCTGCTCTTGACTTCTATAGGAAGATACAATATCTGCTTTAGGTAAAAAATTACCGTGTGCTACATCTTGCTCGAAACCTGATTCTAAAAAACGATGATAACGTGACTGCACTTCAGGGTTTGCAGTAACCGTTTTCTCTACCATTTCTTTTAAAGTAATTAAAGAGCCTGCGGCATAACTAATATTACTGAGCGTTACACCAACGCTAGAAGCCAAGATTAGGGCAATTAATTTGTATTTAAATTTTTGATTCAAAATATTTTTCCTTTAAAATTTCAGCGAGCTTCAAGTAGCTATTCACTAGCACGTTCTAAAAATATAACTTTTTAGCCTGAAATTTATTGTTCTACGTTTAGTACGTATTCAATGAATGATAAAAAATACGAAAGCTTACAAGCATTTAATTTGGTTAATACGCGGAGTATTACTAATTGGTTGCAATATCTAACACTTTGCTTATTTTATTTTTAACACTTTGTTAACGCTCTGAATAATACAGTTTTCGAGCTACTTAATCAATAAGCACATGTTTTATTTGGATAATTCAGGCTAGTATTAACAATAGTTTACATTGCGAACGTAATTGTACTTGATACATACCAAGTTTGCTGTCACCCAATTGGGTAAAAATTATGCGTGAATACGCTAAAAACAAACCCTAATTAATCTAATTTTATATATGTCGTTTAAAAAAACTGTTGTAAAAACCTGTTGGTTTAGTATTTAAGTTGATTGATAATGATAGCCTTGCTTAATAAATCATCATTTTAATGTCAACTCCTAATGGCAGTAAAACAAAGCTACCCGCACTTACTTTAGCCGCACTTGGCGTAGTATTTGGAGATATCGGTACAAGTCCTTTATACACAATCAAAGAGGTGTTCTCTGTAGGCACACACCCTGTGCCGCTCACCGAAGCTAATATGTATGGCATATTATCGCTGATTGTTTGGGCGCTTATCATGGTGGTTTCGGTCAAATATGTTGCATTTATTATGCGTGCAGATAACCGTGGTGAAGGTGGCATTATGGCTTTGCTTGCATTAGCAAGCCACAACGCTGGCAGTAACATCAAGAAGCAACATACCATTATGTTGCTAGGCATTCTAGGCGCATGTATGTTTTATGCAGATGGCATGATTACACCCGCTATTTCAGTACTGTCTGCGGTTGAAGGGCTTGAACTTGCAGCGCCTATTCTACATCCACTCATATTGCCAATTACACTGGTGGTTCTTTTTGCTTTATTTTGGGCGCAAAGTAAAGGCACTGCATTGGTTGGTGCATTTTTTGGCCCAATCATGCTGCTGTGGTTCGGTACCCTAGGTGTGTTAGGCATTCAAAGCATCATGCAAAATCCAAGTATTCTGCATGCATTAAACCCGATATATGCTATTCATTTTTTTACAGTTAGTCCATGGATTGCTTTTGTCGCACTTGGTGCTGTAGTACTTGCAGTGACTGGTGCTGAGGCCTTATATGCAGACATGGGGCATTTTGGACGCTATCCTATTCGCCTAGCTTGGTTTGGTTTGGTTTTACCTGCCTTAATTTTAAATTACTTTGGACAAGGCGCGCTCATACTGCAACATCCAGAAGCGGTTAAAAATCCATTTTACTTACTTGCTCCAGAGTGGATGCTTTTTCCACTGATCCTATTAGCCACACTGGCTGCGGTTATTGCCTCACAAGCTGTAATTACTGGTGCATTCTCTGTCTCTCGCCAAGCCCTGCAATTAGGCTATTTGCCACGTATGCATGTTGAACACACGTCTGAAAGTCAAGAAGGTCAAATTTATATGCCACGCGTTAGCTGGGGCTTGATGGCCGCAGTGATGGGATTGGTATTAACCTTTAAATCGTCAGGTAATTTAGCCGCCGCTTATGGTATTGCAGTGACTGGCGACATGGTCATTACAACCTTGTTAGCAGGTATTGTGTTTCATAACCTTTGGGGATGGAGCAAATTGCGTACAGGTTTGTTAGTGGCTATGTTTCTCACTGTGGATGTTGCTTTTTTCAGCGCAAACGTTCTAAAAATTCCTGATGGTGGCTGGGTACCGCTCGCCATTGGCATTGTCATTTTCACCTTGATGCTCACGTGGAAAACAGGTCGCGGAATAGTCTATACGAGGCTTAAAAATGAAGCCATGGCCTTAGACCCATTTATTGAGGCGATTGGCGCGCATCCACCAACACGTGTTCCTGGTACAGCACTATTTATGACGCCAAACCCAGATGGCGTGCCACATGCCATGCTGCACAACTTAAAACACAACAAAGTATTACACGAGAAAATGGTAATACTCACCGTCAGATTTCTAGACTATCCTCATACAGCGGAAGAAGAGCGTGTGAAGTTAGAAGTGCTACCGCACGAGTTCTATAAAGTTACCGTACAATACGGCTTTAAAGATGAGCCCGATTTACCACGCGACTTGCAACTTTGTACTGAAAAAGGCTTAGTGTTAGATGAGATGGACACTTCATTCTTTATCGGTAAAGAAATTCTGATTGCCAGCGGCAAGTCTGGTATGGCTTTCTGGCGCAAGAAGATATTTATTGGCTTATTTAGAAGTGCTGAAACGATTACTAATCAATTCAAACTTCCGCCAAACCGTGTGATTGAACTAGGTTCTCAGTTAAAAATTTAACAATTATTGACGATTTCACCTTCAACTTTATACTAGACTTACGCGTTAGAAACTTAGGTATTGGTCAACGAAACCACTCACCATTTAAGTATTAAAAATTTTCAAGCCTAGGAGCATATATGAAAAAACTGACCATCATTTTACTAACAGCGATTTCATTACAACTCAACGGTTGTGCCACCACCACTAAAGATAGTGTATCTGGTGTAAATCGCTCACAATTCATGTTATTACCCGCCTCGCAAGTCGTGACCATGTCTAGCCAGTCTTATACGCAAACTTTACAAGAGTCACAAAAGAAAAATACGCTCAATACTGATAAGGTACAACTAGAGCGTGTACGTGCAATTTCAAATAGACTGATTGCACAAGTAGGCGTATTTAGGCCAGATGCCGTGCAATGGAAATGGGAAGTCAACGTTGATAAAAGTGACCAAGTAAATGCTTATTGCATGCCAGGTGGAAAAATCATGGTGCTAACGGGTTTAATCGACCAACTCAAAGCTACTGATGATGAACTTGGTGCAGTCATTGGCCATGAAATTGCCCATGCATTACGCGAACATGGTCGTGAACGCATGTCACAAGCCTATGTACAACAATTTGGCCTACAGGCATTGGGCGCGGTGCTATCCACTGGTACTAGTGCGGCCGTTGGCAATGCCTCTATGCAAGCGGCAAGCGCTGGCTCACAGTTGTTCTTCGCATTACCCAATAGCCGTCTGCAGGAAACTGAGGCAGATAAAATTGGCTTAGAGCTATCTGCACGTGCTGGTTTTAACCCAGAGGCAGCCATTACGCTATGGCAAAAAATGAGTAAATTAAGCGCTAATAAACCATCAGAATTCTTTAGCACCCACCCATCTGATAGCACTCGTATTGCCGAGCTGCAAAAACTGGTGCCCAAAGTAAAGCCGCTTTATGATGCAGCTAAAAAAAGATAATGAAACGCTAGCAAAAATTTACTAGCTAGAAATTATTGGAAGCTCATGTCAGATATTCAATATCTGACATGAGCTTTATTTTTGGTGAAAGCACACTTTAGGTTAAAATAACGTTTTTATTAAATCAACTAACTCTGAGAGCATTATGGATCCACGTCAAAGTATTATCGAAGCGGCCTTTGAAGACCGCGCTAACATTAACCCTAGCAACGCATCTGCTGAAATTAAAGCAACTGTCGCTTCTTTAATCGCAGAGTTAGACGCAGGAACATTACGCGTGGCTTCTCGTATTGGCGATAGCCAAAACTGGGAAACACATCAATGGCTTAAAAAAGCCGTATTGCTCTCATTCCGCCTAGAAGATAATACGTTGTTAGACGGCGGCTGCACTAAATACTATGACAAAGTGCCGCCAAAATTTGCCAATTATACTGAAGAAGATTTTAAAGCTGGCGGCTTCCGTGTGGTACCAAATGCAATGGTGCGTCGTGGTTCATTCATTGGTAAAAACGCAGTGTTATTACCTTCATACGTCAATATCGGTGCTTATGTTGGCGAAGGCACAATGGTTGATACATGGGCAACAGTAGGTTCATGCGCTCAAATCGGCAAAAACGTACATTTAAGCGGCGGCGTTGGTATTGGTGGGGTATTAGAACCAATTCAAGCTGGCCCAACGATCATTGGCGACAACTGCTTTATTGGCGCACGTTCTGAAGTCGTTGAAGGTGTGATTGTAGAAGATCATTGTGTGATTTCTATGGGTGTTTATATTGGTCAATCAACCAAAATTTACGACCGCGAAACAGGCACTGTCACTTATGGCCGCATCCCATCTGGCTCAGTTGTTGTTTCAGGCAACTTACCGTCTAAAGATGGTAGCTATAGTCTTTATTGTGCAGTAATTGTTAAAAAAGTAGATGAAAAGACATTGGGTAAAGTCGGCATTAACGAACTTTTGCGTGGTATTTAATGACACTGGATTTAATTGTGCTAGATTTAATGCCTAGCTGGTATGCACAGTTGTCATAATTTCGACAGTTACCTTTTGGTCTTAGATACAAGCATTTAAATAGCGTCGTCATATAAATAGGCTGCAAGCAAGCGTTCAAAGGCTTCTGCAGCCTTTTTTGCGCCTATAGAAAACGATTTTTTGGTATGGCATAGACATTGCAATAACTCATTTAACTAACTTTAGAGGCATTTTCTAACTCAGCTTGAGTTTAGATGATGCAGTCACAATGAGTCATTACAATATAAAATTAATCGTGCTTTCTATGCTACTGGGCTATTTTGCGGTATTACTCACCTTCAATTTAGTCGGCAAGCTATATAAATCGCAAGCTGATGATAAAAAAAATTTACTGGTATATAGCAGCATCACTGTCGGCTCTAGCTTGTGGGCGATTCATTTTATTGATGTGCTAGCTTTTCCAATCATTAAATCCACTGGCTTCACCGTGATCTATTTAGCGCTTGCTTGGTTTGCTGCGGTTTTGTTTTCTGCAATCGTATTGCATATATCCAGCCAAAAAACACTCCCAGCCAACACATTGATTCTTGGTGGTTTAATTGCCAGCATCTCTGCTTACAGCATCTTCTACTTTAGCATTGCCTCAATGGAGATTCAGCCTACAGTCAGATTTACCCCATTGATTAGCTCAGTTGCGTTTATCACCATATTTTCGGTTACCTTACTCAGTATTCTCATATTCTTTTGGATTAAAAACTACTCTGGCAAATACGAATTACTGACAAAATCTATTTTTGCGGTGTTAACCTCATTAGCAATCACTGGCGTACATCTAGCGTATATGGCATCCATTGAAATTCCGTTAAATGCCTACAGTGGCGCAAATAGTGACCCCAACACGCAACTTGATAGTACTCTACTGGGCGTCACTATCGCACTAGGTCTGGTTTGCTTATTCTTGGTGGGGTTTATCGTTGCTATTTTTTACGACAAATTTGGCTACGATACATTCAAACTCAATGGGTTAAAAAATAAAAATGCTAAAGAGGCAAGTCGGTTAGCATTAGTCGACACTTTGACGCAGTTACCTAATCGCCGAGCTTTAATGGATCACTTAGAGGCAGCCACCAGAAGATGCGATAGAAATGGTGCTAGCTTAGCGGTAGCTTTTATAGACGTGGATAACTTTAAGCAAGTCAATGATACTTTGGGTCATCAAGCGGGTGATCAGGTGCTGCAAAAAATAGCTAGAAGATTAGTCACCGCAGTACGTGGCTGTGACGAAGTAGCACGGATTGGTGGAGATGAGTTTATTGCCATCATTGAAGAGGTCGACTCATATGAAGACTGCATCACAGTGATTGAGCGCATGGTAAGCGCAGTGCGCGAATCATGCATTATTAACAACTCGGAAGTGCATCTCTCTATCTCCGTTGGCGTAGCCATTTACCCTAAAGATGGAAACATTCAACAACTCATCAGCGCGGCAGATACTGCCATGTATCGCGCTAAAAAAGATGGTAAGGATCAATATCGTTTCTTTGATAGCGAAATCGCATCTGCAGCAGATCATCTTCTTGAAATGCAGCATGATTTAAAAAATGCCTTGGCGAATGATGAGCTCAAACTTCACTATCAAATTAAAATTGATAGCATCACAAGAGAACCATTAGGTGCAGAAGCGCTATTACGCTGGGACCATCCAGTGAAAGGCTTGTTGTACCCAGGCGACTTCATGCTAGCGGCTGATCGATTTGGTTTAAGTTATGCGATTAGCGATTGGGTAATTGAAGAAAGTTGCCGTACATTACAACAATTAAAAAGCCTAAGTATTCTATTCAACATTTCAATCAATATATCGCACCATCAAATGATTAACGCCAATTTAGTGAGCAATATCAATGCCATGCTAAATAGGTATGATTTACCTAAAACCAGTTTGATCATTGAGATGACAGAATCTACTGCACTCAAAAATCAAGTGGTATTCAACAATCAGCTCGCTCGTTTTAAAGAAGCTGGTATCAAAGTCACGCTCGATGATTTTGGTACATACTCTTCTAGCTTAACCAACCTTCAGAAATGGCAAGTCAGCGAACTAAAACTTGACCCAACGTTCACTGAAGATATAGAAACAAACCATAGAACACGTGGCGTGATTCAAGCGGTGATTGAGCTTGCCCACGCGCTAGATTTAAACGTAGTCGCTGAAGGCATTGAAACTGAAGGTCAGCGCCAGTTACTCGCAGAACTTGGCTGCGATGAAATGCAGGGCTATTTTATCTCTCGTCCACTTCCTGCAGATCGTCTAATCAGCTTGCTAAAAAATCTAGACCTTAACTTTACTGAAAATGGCCAATTGTTTTTTAAAGAGCTAAATGAAACCTAGATCTCTTAGAGTAGGCTCGATTCATTAGCATTCGGCACTATATTCAAATGTCCAATTCAAACGTAATTTTCTAGATTAAGCCAACTTATCAGCACAATCTCAGTACTTTGGGTTATTTCTATAGCGTATTGCTGTAAAATGCGTTTTTAATATAAAACGTTTATTTTAAACAATATTCTATGCAGCTATTTGGCATTCCAAACTGTAACACCGTGAAAAAAGCCCGCGACTGGCTAACTGCGCACCATATTGCTTACGAGTTTCATGATTTCAAAAAAAATGGTGTCACTCAATCGCTACTTGAGGCTTGGTTAAACCAACAACCTTGGGAGAAACTAGTTAACCGCGCGGGTATGACATGGCGCAATTTAAATGAGGCTGAAAAAGCTGCGGTCATCGATGCACCATCAGCGATCCAATTAATGCTAGAAAAATCCTCGGTGATTAAACGCCCAATTTTAGTTAAAGACGGCAAAATCGTTTGCTTGGGGTTTACTGAAGCAGCTTACAAAGAACTAATATGACAAATCCAAATATACAAAGCAAAACGCTCAGTTTAGCCATTGATTTGCTAACCCGTCGTTCAAACACACCCGAAGATGCTGGCTGCCAAGATTTGATGATTTCACGTCTGGAACCACTTGGCTTTAAAATTGAGCGTATGCGTTTTAGCAATGTGGACAATTTATATGCCAGACGCGGCACAACTGGTCCATTGTTAGTATTTGCAGGCCATACCGATGTTGTGCCTACCGGTCCATTAGAAAAATGGCACACGCCGCCATTCGAGCCGACTATCAAAGATGGCATGCTCTACGCACGCGGTGCGGCAGATATGAAGACCTCCCTGGCAGCGTTCATTACTAGCATTGAAGAGTTCATCGCTGAAAACCCAAATCACACAGGTTCCATTGGCTTGCTGATTACTTCTGATGAAGAAGGCGTGGCAGTAGATGGCACAGTGAAGGTTGTTGAAGCGCTAAAAGCACGTGGTGAGATGATTGACTATTGTATCGTTGGCGAACCTACAAGCAACAAAGTCGTTGGCGATATGATTAAGAATGGACGACGTGGTTCGCTCTCAGGCAAGCTGACTGTTAAGGGCATTCAAGGCCATATTGCTTACCCACATTTAGTGAAAAACCCGATTCACATGGTGGCACCCGCCATTAAAGACATGGTTGAAACAGTTTGGGATAAGGGCAACGAATACTTCCCCCCTACTTCATGGCAAATCTCTAACATGAACGGCGGTACAGGTGCGACCAACGTAGTTCCAGGCGAAGTAGAAATTCTATTCAACTTTAGATTTTGTCCAGAACTCAACGGGGCTGGTAGCACTGAGGCTAATTTAAAATCGCGTGTGCATCATATTTTAGATGGCAACCAACTCAATTACGATTTGGAATGGGAATACTCACCTCCTTACATCACACCACGCGGTAACTTAGTTGAAGCGATTACAGAAGCTATCGAACAAGCTTATGGCGTAACGCCTGAATTATCAACCACTGGCGGCACTTCTGATGGTCGCTTTATCGCTGACATTTGTAAGCAGGTGATTGAGTTCGGCCCGCTTAACGCGACGATACACAAACTTAATGAATGCGTAGGCGTGGCGGATATTGAACCGCTAAAAGAAACCTACAAACTCACGCTACAGAAATTACTAAAATAAAGAACGTCATGTCAAATAACACACAAAACCACGCAACAAACGAGCTATTCACCATTCGTGACTGGATACGCTACGCCGTTAGTCAATTCGAGGCTTCAGACGTCTTTTATGGCCACGGCACTGATAACGCTTACGATGAAGCGGTTTGGCTCATCATGAGCGCGTTACACCTACCGATGGATACGCTCAACAACTTTTTAGATGCGCGCATTACGACTGAAGAACGAATTAAGCTGGCTAGCTTTATCGAGCAGCGCATCACCAAGCACACGCCTACCGCATACCTCTTGAAAGAAGCATGGCTGCAAGGTTTGAAATTTTACGTAGATGAACGTGTGCTGATTCCACGTTCATTCATTGCTGAACTATTGGCTGACGGCTTAAGCTCATGGATTGAATTTCCTGAAATGGTTGAGAGCGCGGCAGACCTTTGTACGGGCAGTGGTTGCTTAGGCATATTACTCGCCAGCGTGTTCCCAAATGCAGCAGTTGATGTGATTGATATTTCGCAAGATGCAATTGACGTAGCCAATATCAATATTGCCAACTACAGCTTGCAAGAGCAAGTCACTGCGATTAAGTCAGATATGTTCACGGCACTTACAGGCAAAAAGTACGATTTAATCATTAGCAATCCGCCTTATGTCGATGCGTCATCAATGGCAGCACTACCGCAGGAATATCAAAACGAGCCACAATTAGCGCTAGGTAGCGGTGATGCAGGTTTAGATCACACACATACTATTTTGCGCGAAGCCGCCAACTACCTGAATGATGACGGCATCTTGATTGTCGAAATCGGCCACAACCGTGAGGCACTAGAAGCCGCCTACCCAAACATTATATTTAACTGGCTAGAAGTTTCGTCAGGTAACGAATTTGTATTTTTACTCACTAAGTCACAGCTTATATAGGCATTATTTTGAACACACAAACAACACAGCCCGTAGTTAACAATACCGTGGTTAACAACACCATTAGCTGGCAAGAAGCCAACAAAACCAAAACGGGTACTTGGCATTCTGAAAATGCCGCGCCAGTGCCTAAACGCGTTCAAATTGCAGATGACACGACAAAAGCCGACGATGCTTACAAACTTTGCTGCGAAGGTACCGCCTTAATTTGGCGTGGCGATTTTCAAAATGCCAAAATGCTGTTGCAAGCGCTTTCACGCCGCATAGATCGCCCAGGTAAAAAGCCAAAAAAACCAGCAGAAACTATGCTGGAAGCTTTTCATTTGCATCGCCAAGCTCAGTCACAAAAAGCGCGTATTTTAGGCATGTTAGTGATTGAATTAAACGTAGGTTACAACATCAGTTTACGCCGTGCGCCAGATGTAAAAGCCGCTTGCGAACATGCCTATGGCAAAAGTACTCATTCGATTGTAGTCTCTTTACGTGAAATTTTAGGTTTAGTTGGCGCTTACGAATGGAGCAAAAACGGCGTAGATATTCCCGTTATTAACAATAAAATATTCCCTAGTTATGGCGTATTTTCACCGATTCGCGGTGAGTATTTAGATTTAGTGGACGTTTCACCTCTACCGATTCCATGCAACTTAGCTTTTGATATTGGTACAGGTACAGGCGTGTTAGCAGCTATTTTGGCTAATCGCGGCATTACCAATATCATTGCCACAGACAACTCGCATCGCGCTCTAGATTGCGCATTGAAAAACGTCAATCTGCTAGGCTTAAAAAACAATGTGAAATTGGTCGAAGCCAATTTATTCCCAAGTGCAGAACATGGCAAAGCGGATTTAATTGTCTGCAACCCGCCATGGTTACCTGCGCATCCAAGCTCAGCGTTAGAGTCTGCAATTTACGATGAAAAAAGTAAGATGCTTAAAGGCTTTTTAAATGGCTTAAACGCACATTTAAATGATAATGGCGAAGGCTGGCTGATTCTTTCAAATTTTGCTGAACTTTTAGGACTAAGAACGCGTGAAGAATTACTAGGCTGGATTGCAGATGCAGGATTGAAAGTCATAGAAAGAACCGATACCAAAGCAAGACATGGTAAAACACTTGATGCTAGCGACCCATTACATGCAGCTCGCAAGGCTGAAGTGACTTCGTTATGGCGCTTGGCTAAAGCTTAAGTTTGCTCAGCATGACT
>NZ_JAQSDC010000022.1:0-12049 GCF_029945705.1 Methylotenera sp. | reverse complement strand
GCTTGTAGATTAAGCATTGTAGGGGGTCAATAAGCGAAGCGCATTGCACCGAAGAGAATTCTATGCGGCGCAATGCGCTTCGCTTATTGACCCCCTACCAATTGCACTCTACGCGAGCTTTGCCGTAGTGTGGGTGGAGGCGAAGCCGATACCCACAAAGCTATGTGTGAAATTAGGTAAGCGCTAATTAAAAGGGTTTAGTTAAATAAGTGATGGGTATCGCGTTGCTCAAGCCATACTACGATGTTCAACAAAGTTAGATCAAAATAAAAAGGGTGATTCTAAAATTTAGAATCACCCTTTTAAACATTTACATGTCCGATATTAACTCTTACTAACCACGACCGCGGTTTCTGTCACTTTTCTTTTGCATGGCTGGACCAGCTAAGTCGCTAGTCTGTCTCACACGTCGATTTGCTGGTCTTTTAGGCGCAGGTTTTTTAGCCGCAACCGAGTCAGGTTTTGCACGGTAAGGTCTAGTTTCACCGTCTGCGCCCACTCTTGGTGGTCTATCAAGCGCACTGATGCGTTGTTTACGCACTTTCGGCGTGAATACGGTAGTGGCTTTTAGTTTTTCACGTTGTGTTAGCTGTCTTAATGGCGCACTTGGTACTGGCAAGTCAGCCCACTCAAGCAAGCCAACCACTTCCTTTTGTTCTAGTTTCAGCATACTTCCACGTTTAACGCGTGGCGGCAGATTCACTGGGCCAAAACGCACACGCATCAAGCGGCTCACTGGCAACTGAAATGCTTCAAACAAACGACGCACTTCACGATTACGGCCTTCGCGCAGAATGACTTGATACCAATGATTTGCACCTTCGCCGCCCTGTGCAGTAATGCTATCAAAGTTTGCTGGGCCATCTTCTAGCTCAATGCCTTCTTTGAGTTGCGTCATTTGGCCTTCGGTTAACTCACCAAAAATACGCACGGCATATTCACGCTCAACTTCATAGCGCGGATGCATAAAACGGTTTGCCAACTCACCTGAAGTGGTAAAAATCAACAAGCCGCTGGTATTCATATCCAAACGACCAATGGCAATCCATTTGCCGTTTTTGACCTTTGGTAATTTATCAAACACGCTTGCACGGCCTTCAGGGTCATCTTGACTGACGATTTCACCTTCTGGTTTATGGTAAATCAACACTTGCGGTAATTCAGCAATAAACGGCAGTTTGACTGGGCGGCTATCTAAGCGCACCGTATCATGTTGCGTTACACCTTGGCCTTGTATCGCTGGCGCACCATTCACTGTAACCCGACCGCTAGCAATCAGCGCTTCCATATCACGGCGTGAGCCCAAACCAGCCAGCGCCAATAACTTATGCAAACGTTGCGTAGGTTCTGGTGGCGCGTTAGCGTCTGTGGCTAATTTGGTAAAATTAGTGTTTGCGCGACGAGGAGTCGCTTGCGGGTCGCGTTGCGTTTTAAAGGGACGTGCCATATGGATAAACTATTGATTGCAAAAGCGCATTTTACCGCAGTTAGTGAAAAACACCTCAGACTAAATGCAAGCAAGTAAAACGGATTTAAAAATTAATTACAAATCCAACTGATTATCAGTTTTTACAAAATCTTCCATGGCGGGCAACTCAGCAAGTGACTTTAGATTAAGGTCATCTAAAAAGTGTTTAGTTGTTGCGTACAATGAAGGTCTGCCTGGTACTTCACGCTGCCCCACTATATCGACCCAATCGCGTTCTTGAAGCTGACGCATCACATTAGGGTTAACAGCCACACCGCGAATTTCTTCAATATCGCCGCGGGTTACGGGCTGTCTGTAGGCAATAATCGCCAATGTTTCCATCACCGCGCGGGAGTATTTAGATTGCTTTTCAGGATTGAGTCGCGCTAAAAAAGGTGCGTATTCAGACCGCGCTTGAAAGCGGTAACCCGTTGCGACTTGCACCAATTCCATCGTGCGTTGCTCCCAGTCTTGCTTGAGCTCATCAAGTAACATACGTAACGTTGCGCGCTCTATACGGTCAGCAAATAGCTTTTGCATATCATCTAGGCTTAATGGCTGCGGTGAAGTGAGTAAGGCAACTTCTAGCACTTGTTTTTTTTGCTGAATGTTTTCTGGTTCGTTCATGATAATTTTGATTATCTTATTAAATTATTCACGAGAATTTAATTGCACATAAATCGGCGAAAAAGGCGCTTGTTGAGTCATTCGCAGCAAGCCTTCACGTGCTAATTCCAATATCGCTAAAAAACAAACCACCAATTTTGGAATACCATCTTTTGCCACATCAAATAATTGCGAAAACTCTAAAAAATTATCCACTTTTAATCGACGTAAAATAATGCTCATGTGCTCACGTACAGAAAGCTCTGCCTTGCCCACTTTGTGATGTTTAAAATGGCTAGCACGCTTCAAAACATTGCGCCAAGCTTCGGTTAAATCATCTAAACTCACCTCTGGTGGCTGCACATCGCTGATGTGCTGATAGTAAGCACTAGCAACGGCAATCTCCTCGCCGACTTTTGGCATTGCATCAATACGCTGCGCGGCTAGTTTAATGGCTTCATACTCCATTAGTCGGCGTACTAACTCCGCCCTAGGGTCATCTTCAGATTCAATCTCAGCTGGTTTAGGTAACAACATGCGTGATTTAATTTCAATCAACATGGCTGACATCAGCAAGTAATCACCCGCCAACTCTAGCTTGATTGCCGTCATTTTTTCCACATAGACAATGTATTGACGCGTTAAATCCGCCATGGGAATATCTAAAATATCAAGGTTATGTTTACGGATTAAATAGAGGAGTAAATCGAGAGGGCCTTCAAAGGCATCCAAATAAACCTCTAACGCATCTGGTGGAATATAAAGGTCATGAGGTACTTGGGTAAAGGCTTCACCGTGAATGCGCGCATCTAAAGTGAGCTGAGTTTGCATATAAGACTTAATGTCCCACAGTTTTCGAAAAAACGTTAATAATGATGACACCAGTAATAATAAAAGCTAAGCCTAATATTGCGGGCATATCTAAGGTCTGCCGAAAAACCAGCCATCCTAATACTGAAATCAGCACAATGCCCATGCCAGACCAAATGGCGTACATAATGCCAACAGGCAGTACACGCATGCTAATTGACATGAAATAAAATGCTGTCCCGTAACCAACCACGACAATTATTGATGGTAACAGCCGAGTAAACTCATTGGAGGCTTTTAGTGCAGTTGTTCCAATCACCTCTGCAACTATCGCAATTGCAAGCGCTAACCAATGGCTCATCTTAGCCCCAATAAATTAATGTGCTTATTTAAAAAACGCTAACTGTAATTTAAACCCATGGCATCACGTACATCGCGCATAGTTTCACGCGCTAATTTACGCGCTTTTTCGCAGCCTTCTGCGACGATATTTTTAACTAAAGTAGGATCTTCGGCATATTGAGCAGCGCGTTCTTGAATTGGTTTTAATTCAGCTAACACACTTTCAATGACTGGCCCTTTACACTCAATACAGCCTATTGAAGCGCTTTTACATCCAGCTTGTGCCCATTCTTGGGTCGCTGTATTTGAGTAAATTTCATGCAATTGCCAAACTGGACATTTTGCTGGGTCACCTGGGTCCGTGCGGCGTACGCGCGCTGGATCTGTCGGCATGGTTTTGATTTTTTTCGCAACTACATCTGCTGGCTCACGCAATGAAATGGTGTTGTTGTATGACTTAGACATTTTTTGACCATCTAAACCTGGCATTTTTGAAGCTGGCGTGAGCTTGTATTCAGGTTCAAGCAGAATCATTTTACCGCCGCCTTCTAAATAACCAAGTAGGCGCTCCTTATCACCCATGCTCATACCTTGTTGCTCTTCAATCAAGGAGCGCGCCGCATCTAAAGCCTCTTCATCGCCACTTTGTTGATAGGCATTGCGCATTTCTTCGTACAAAGCACTGCGTTTGCTGCCTAGTTTTTTGATGGCAGCTTCGGCTTTTTCTTCAAAACCTTTTTCTTTACCGTAAATGTGATTAAAGCGACGGGCGATTTCACGGGTGAATTCAATATGAGGAATCTGATCTTCGCCCACAGGCACTTGAGTCGCTTTATAAATCAAAATATCCGCACTTTGTAATAGTGGGTAGCCCAAGAAACCATAGGTAGATAAGTCTTTACTTGAAAGCTTTTCTTGTTGGTCTTTGTAAGTTGGCACGCGTTCTAGCCAACTTAATGGCGTAATCATGCTGAGTAAAGTATGTAATTCAGCATGTTCTGGCACGCGTGATTGTATAAAAATAGTGGCATTGGCAGGGTCTACACCCGCAGCTAGCCAGTCAATCACCATTTCCCAAACGCTTTCCTCAATCACTTCTGGCGTGTCGTAATGAGTAGTCAGGGCATGCCAATCAGCCACAAAAAACAAGCATTCATGCTCGTGCTGGAGTTTAATCCAGTTTTTAAGTACGCCGTTGTAATGCCCTAAATGCAAGTTGCCTGTAGGGCGCATGCCTGATAAAACGCGTTCGATTGCCATGTGCGAAAACCTTAAATTTAATACTAGAGTGAAATATAGCCGTTATTATACAAACAAGCTTAGCCAAATAAGCTAATTATTAGCGCGTAAACCGCATTGATGAGTGGGTCTAAAATTTTATTAAGTATGCCTGAGAACATCAGCGCGATTAAAATCAAGAAACCAAAACGCTCAATTTGCGCAAACTTAATCGCGTAAGGCATAGGCAGCAAGCTAACTGCGATGCGCCCGCCATCTAGAGGCGGCAGTGGCAATAGATTTAATACCATCAAAACAATATTGATGCTGATGCCCGCTTTCGCCATCTCAATCATTGGAAGCGAAATCGCTTCCGGCGCGCCCATCGCAAACTTAATCACCAATACCCACAATATTGCCATTAAAAAATTGGATGCTGGGCCAGCCGCAGCGACCCATAACATGTCTTTTTTAGGGTTGCGCAAACGACTAAAGTCAACTGGCACTGGCTTTGCCCAGCCAAAGAGAATACCGCCTAAAAGTATAGTCATTGCCGGCAATAGAATCGTGCCGAACAAGTCGATATGCTTTAAAGGATTTAAGGTGATGCGACCTGCATTGTAAGCCGTCATATCGCCAAAGTGCTTAGCCGCATAACCATGTGCCGCTTCATGCACGGTAATTGCGAATATGATAGGTGGCGCATAAATAACTATTTTTTGTATCAGTGATAATTCCATTAATGACTCTTTTCAAAAATCTTGTTCAGTTAAATCTCGTGAATGCTAACTTGCTTTCAATTGAAGACAAGGCGTGGGTTTGTAGGCAGTACGAATAGTACGGCAAGAACCCATAACGCAGTATTCGATTGAAAGCATGTTGGAATTAAAGCCCAAAGGGGGCTAAATCGCCTAATCCTTCACGTATTAACTCAGGCACATCGCCCGTCAAATTAATCACAGAGGTCGCACCTGCCACACAATGTCCTACATCAATGACCAAATCGACTACATGTTCCAGCTTATCGCGAATTTCCCAGGCTTCACTCAGCACAGAATCATCGTCTGGAATATACAGCGTCATGCTAAGCAAGGGGGCGTCAATTTCTTCTAATATAGCTTGCACAACGGCGTGGTCTGGCACGCGTAACCCTACTGTGTTGCGTTTTGGATGCTGCAACTTGCGTGGCACCTCACGCGTCGCGTTCAAAATAAAAGTGTAAGCCCCAGGCGTATTGGCTTTTAGCAAACGGAATTGGCTATTGCTGACCACTGCATAATTACCAAGCTCACTTAAATTTCGGCAAAGCAAAGTAAAAAGGTGTTTGTCATCCACGCCGCGAATCTGCCGTATACGCATTTGCGCATCGCCGTGACCTAGCATGCAGCCCAATGCGTAGCCCGAATCTGTAGGATAAGCAATCACCCCACCATCACGGAGAATTTCAGCCGTATGCACAATGAGGCGATGCTGTGGATTCTCTAAATTAATGTTGAAGAGTTGAGACATGATTTTGTAAATATTGCTTTCAAATGAGCACTGTAGTGATTTCAGCTGTGTTGTTTTTGGTAATATTAGTACTTGTTAGCAAGGCTTCTGGCCAATCTTGCCAAATAGGTAGGCAGTTGCTAGGTAGTGCTGGTAAGCGTCCCATTTCCATAAAGCTGACGCCCTTTCCATGATAATCTGTCCCCACTGAAGATTTTAAGCTAAACATCTGCGCATATTTCGCAAACTCAACATAGTGCGCACCTGTATGGCTGCCTGTCACCACTTCAATCGCCGTGCCGCCTAAAGCGCGAAACTCTTCTAACAATAACAACATATTGGTACGACCTAAATCATATCGACCTGGATGCGCCAGTACGGCGACACCGCCGCTATCAACAATCCAACGAATAGCTTCTTCCAAACTCGCCCACTGATGCTCAAAATAACCTGGCTTACCTTTAACCAAATATTTTTTAAATACCGCCTTATTATCTTTTGAAACTCCACTTTCGACTAAAAATCTTGCAAAGTGAATGCGACCTATGATGCCATCGTTCACATATTGATAAGCACCTTCTAAGCTACCTGTGATACCAACTTTATCTAAACTGGCTGCCATGCCCTCCGCACGCTTGTGACGTCCTGCACGAAGCGCCGCCAAACCTGCTCTCAGCTCAGGGTGTTCAGGATTAATTTTCAAACCAACGATATGAATCGTGCGTTTTTTCCAAGTGACTGAAATTTCTACACCATTGATAAAATGCAAACCCCAGCGTTTAGCCTCCTCTGCCGCAATCGCCAAACCACCTGTATCGTCATGGTCAGTTAAGGCCAACACGTCAACACCTTGATTTGCCGCGTACGCAACCAACTCATTTGGGCTTAACATGCCATCTGAGATAGTCGTGTGGGAATGTAGGTCAAAAGTGAGTGACATGAACGCTATACTTAAATTTAGGCTTAAAAAATGATAATGAGTAAAAAATACTTGAAAATTAAACCTTGTGGCACAACATCAATCATAGCAAAATAACGACTTACGCTAAAGCGTTGTTAACTATTGATTTTTGAACGTAATCACAACTTATACAAGCACTACTTAGAAAGCGACTCGCCTACAGCCATGAATAAGTTTTTATTCGACATGTTTCCCGTTATTTTGTTTTTTATCGCGTTCAAGTTTTTTGGGATTTTTACGGCAACAGCGGTAACCATTGCTGCCACAATTGCACAAATTATTTACAGCAAAATTCGCTATGGCAAAGTCGAAAAAATGCTCATGGTGAGTGGCGCCATTATTGGCATACTTGGTAGCATAACCCTGCTGTTACATGACAAAACTTACATCATGATGAAGCCTACTGCGCTATATTGGGTCATTGCAGTTGCTTTACTCATTTCTAATTTATTTTTTAAAAAGAATTTAATTCAACAGATGATGAGCAACTTGATTGATGCACCAGCACCTATTTGGAATAAACTCAACTTAGTATGGGTCGCTTTTTTAGTACTACTGGGATTTTTAAACTTGTACGTAGCCTTCAACTATACTGAAAATGCTTGGGTTAATTTCAAACTATTTGGTGTGACTGGCATCATGTTTGCATTCTTTATCGCACAAACTTTAGCCTTAAAAAAATATCTTATTGCACCGCTTGATGAACAAGAGAAGTTAGTAGAAAAAGATAAGTCAGCGCAAAATAAAAGCGAGACGAAATAATGTGGTACGCAATCATGGCAGAAGATACGCCTAATAGCTTAGACAAGCGTTTACTCGCCAGACCTGAGCATTTAAAGCGCTTACAAATACTGCAAGAAGCAGGCAGACTGCTACTTGCGGGCCCTTTTCCTGCGATTGATAGTACGGACCCTGGACCAGCAGGCTTTACAGGCAGTTTGATTGTCGCAGAGTTTTCTAACCTTCAAGAGGCGACGGAGTGGGCAAATAATGATCCGTTTGTCATCTCAAATGTATATAAGAACGTTATAGTCAAACCTTTTAGAAAAACTTTACCTAGCTAACCTTAGTAAAACTTCACTTAAACCCATACTCTCCTGCCTTGCAAGATATAACTCTCAAATATGACTTTAGTTGAAGAAATAACCAGCCGTTTACAACCTCTGAACCCTATTACCCTGCAAATTGAGGATGAAAGTGCCATGCACGCTGGACACTCAGGCAATGCTGGTGGTGGCCATTTTAAACTCAAAATAACAAGCTCGCATTTTTCTGAAAAATCACAGATAATGCGACATCGCATTATTTATCAGGCACTTGCTGAACTTATTCCTAGTAAAATTCACGCCTTAAGCATACATGCTCTGGCGCCAGATGAACTTTAACCCCCTATTTCTAACCATGAGGATTTTCGCATGAAATTTACCCAAACCTTAATCGCAGTTGCTATTCTTTCATTAGCACCAGCAGCATTTGCTGCCGATGCAGTAGCAACAGTTAATGGTAAACAAATCAAACAATCTGTTTATGATTACATTGCTAAAGACGCTGCTTCACGCGGCCAAAAAGTTGACGATCAAGTAAAACAAGCCATTACGAACAAATTGATAGACTCAGAGCTAGTCTACCAAGAGGCGCAGAAACTAGGCCTTGATAAGCAAGCTGATTACGTTGCACGTGAAGAACTTTCACGTCGTGAACTATTAACATCAGCGTATTTACAAGACTTTGTTAAGAAAAATCCAATCTCAGATGTTGATACTAAAGCCGCTTACGAACAATACAAAAAAGCATACGGCGATAAAGAGTACAGCGCTCGCCACATTTTAGTAAAAACTGAAGCCGAAGCTAAAGATATTATTGCGCAATTAGGTAAAGGCGCCGACTTTGCTAAACTTGCAAAAGAAAAATCAATGGATCCTGGTTCTAAAGACAAAGGCGGCGACTTAGGTTGGTTCTCACCAGCAACGATGGTTAAACCATTCAGCGACGCTGTTGCTGGTCTGCAAAAAGGTGCCGTTTCTGCTACCCCAGCACAAACTCAATTTGGTTGGCATGTGATTAAATTAGTTGATTCACGTAGCGCACAACCATTGGCTTATGACAAAGTAAAAGATGGTTTACAAAAAAATCTTCAACAACGTAATTTAGAAAAAATGATGTCTGATTTACGCACTAAAGCAAAAATAGATATTTCAAAATAATTCATTATTATTCATTGAATTAGCTGCAAATTAGCAGAATTAGAAAAGGCTCTTTAGGAGCCTTTTTTAATGCGCTTTTTAAATATATGATGCCAAACTTTAGGTACTTTGCAAATTTTTTACTTAGTGCAAATTATTACTTTTAGAAATGCACACTATTATAGAATTATGCGATAATAAGAATTATTATCATTTGTGTTTTACTCATCACCAACTAATGCAACTGCTCTCTCAATTAAAAATAGGTCAAAACGCTACCATTACTGCGATTGAAGCGGATGAGTATTTATTTCATCGCCTTTCTGCGCTAGGTTTTCGTGTAGGCAAACCGCTCAGCATTATTCGCCGCGCCAATTTTAATGGTCCGCTCCATGTGCGCCTTGGTACCACCGATGTGATTTTGCGTGACTCTGAGGCTACTCGCATAAGAATCAACGCCGAAATCTAATCTATCTTATTAGTCTCATAGAATAAGCCAGCCCATTAATCACTTCCGCCAACAATAAAAACTCATGAAACGTATTGCACTATTAGGCATGCCCAACACGGGAAAATCCACCCTGTTCAATCGTATTAGCGGCGCTTCTGCACGTGTTGGTAACTGGCCTGGCATTACCGTTGACTTAATGAGTGCGAAGATTTTGATTGGCGGACATATTGCCGAGCTAATCGACTTGCCAGGTATTTATGACTTACATGGCTTTTCAGAGGATGAGCAAGTTGTTAGGCGCTTTCTATCTAATAATGCTGTAGACCTAGTCATTGTTTTATTGAACAGTTCGCAGATAGATCGTCAACTTTCATTAGTGCTGCAGATTAAAAAACTCAATATCCCTTCTGTTCTCGCTTTAAACATGGCAGATGAAGCCAAACAATCTGGCATTACCATTGATACTGAAAGCTTGGCTAAAGCTATGCACTTACCAGTGCTATCTATCAGCGCAAAATATGGTGATGGTTTGCCAAAAGCTTTGCAGGCAGCCACACAGATTATCAATCAGAATCAAACCGCTACTGACCCCAAAGTCATTAGCCAACTTCTACAAGAAGACCATCAAATCGAACACGAGATGGAAGATTTGATTCAACGTCATGTGCAAATTCCAACGACATTTACCAACAACACTACCGATAAAATCGATAAGATTTTGCTGCATAAGTGGTTTGGCTTGCCCATATTTTTTGTAGCGATGTTTATATTGTTTCAGTTTATTTTTACTGTTGGCAAGCCACTACAAGATGGACTAGCATGGGCTTTAAGCTTATTTAGATCAGGCTTATTGGAGCCAATATTCGCCTCAAGCCCAGCATGGTTCAGCGGCTTGATGTTAGATGGTGTTTATAACGGCGTAGCTACCGTAGCTGCATTTGTGCCCATCATTGTTTTATTCTTTTTAGTCATGTCTATGGTCGAAGATAGTGGTTACCTATCACGCGCTGCTTTTCTCATGGACTCACTCATGGCAAAAATGGGCTTAGATGGTCGCGGCTTTGTGATGATGCTAATGGGCTTTGGTTGCAATGTACCAGCACTGATGGGTACACGTATTATGCGTTCTCGCCCAATGCGCTTGCTGACTATGCTGGTGATTCCATTGTCATTATGTTCTGCACGGCTACAAGTATTTATTTTTATTATCACCGCACTGTTTACGGCAAAACATGCACCACTAGTCTTATTCACACTTTATGTGATGAGCTTCTTAACAATGTTTTTAACCGCAATCCTTTTCCAAGGACAGTATAAAAACACCGAGCCATTTATTCTAGAATTACCGCCCTACCGCTTTCCAACATTACGCCAAATTGTGTTAAGAGGCTGGCATGAGGTGAAACACTTCTTGGTGCGCGCTAGCAAGTTTATTGTCATTGGTGTTGTAATGGTTTGGGCGCTGACGAATTTCCCTAGTAACGTTCCAGCAGCAAGCGCAGGTACCTACGCAGGTCAAATTGGCGCATTATTTGCACCTATCCTAGATCCACTGGGCATTAATAATCAGCTAGCAATTGCTTTAATTTTTGGCTTTGTGGCTAAAGAAATTGTTGTTGGTGCGCTAGCTGTGATTTACGGTATGCAGGGGGATGCACTAATGGTACACATGGCAACACAAATTGATTGGGTACAGGCCATGAGTTTTATGTTGTTCACACTGATATATACGCCATGCTTATCCACTATTGCCACGCTTAAAAGTGAAGCTAAAAGTAGCGCGTTTATGTGGCTATCAATTGCTTGGTCACTAGGATTAGCGTGGGTGGTGAGTTTTGTGTTTTACCAAGGTGCACGTTGGTTAGGTTATTGATTATTCAGACGGCTAAGCTTCACAGTTGATGACAGCTTAGTACGATATTTGCCCAGATAAATACCATGCTCTTTGATTGTCTTTATCTGCGATGTTACCCAAATCTACATAAGCCGCTGTGACTGATAAATTTCTAACAGGAAACCAAGTCACAAATAAGTCTTTGGCATCGTCTTCTTTGGAGCCACTTAAATTGTTTGGCTTAGCCCTGTATTCTGTGCCAAGCAAAATATTATCCGTCAGCATTAATGCTAAAGAAACAGCCGGCTCTAAACGATAGCCATCATGCTTATCTCCACCAAAGCCTAGAATGCCAAACTGGTTCGCTTCAGTTGCAAGTAATGTTGCATTCAATAATACATTTCTACCATTGATAGCTGCTAAGTAAAGCTTTGTTGCAGATACATACACATCAGCACTCGATGATTTTTTAGCGCCAAGTAGCTTAGGCACAAATGAAAAATCTTCATTGTGCTTAATTTGTATACCTGCGGCAATTTGCGGCACCCAGTTATCTTGATCATAAACCGCATCCCCTAAAACCCTGACTTTCACACCCAGTGTATCTAGCCTGATAGATTCGCCAGGGACAGTATTGACCCCTGTTGAATAAAGTGGACACTACCACTTCAGACAAGCTCTTCCTGTT
>NZ_JAQSDC010000021.1 GCF_029945705.1 Methylotenera sp. | reverse complement strand
AAACAGGAAGAGCTTGTCTGAAGTGGTAGTGTCCACTTTATTCAACAGGGGTCACGCTTTGTCATTGATATGGCTACACTTAAAACTTAGCCTAATGAGAATACTGTATGACAAAAGTGTAGATTTGTGAATTTTTGACTACATAACATCCAGCTGTAGCTAGGGTTTATGTAGTCATTAAATATATACATTTAAATATATCAATTAATGTTTTTTTGTAGCCTCAGAGGTATCAGTAGGTGTATCAGTGATCGTTGTACCTGGCTTAAAAGAGGTTTTAACGTATTTATCACCTTGTTTAGCAATACGTGTAGTCCAACCAGTTTTCCAACTAATTACCACTGCGCCATCCACTACTTTCCAAGTGCCATGCTTCATCGAGTCGCCATGAGTGCCTGAAGCGCTACCATCTTCAGTGAGAGTCGCTTCAAAACCACCGCCGTGCGTGTCATACAGCATCCATGATCCGTCAAATTCTCCTGCAAATGCATGACTGGAAGCGCCTAAGAACAGCATTAATGAAAGCAATGCTGCAAATCTATTAAAAGCTATAACCATTTTTTATCTCTCCATTTAAGTTTTTTACGTTATCGTAGTGAATAACATCGGTTTTTTCACACACAACTATTTTTTTGCGCACAAAATTCAGACAATCCTTATCAAGTTATGTTCCAACTAGTAATTTAATCAAGATTAGCTATAACTTCAAACTTTGTTTTCGTCGTCACCCTTATGATGATTAAAGCTTACACGATAAACATATAGCGAATTGCTTCTAAGTTAAATAACTACCGCGCTACTTGTAATTAGAATACATTAAAGCGATAATAAATCGAACGAACGAACGTTCGTTCGTTCGCAAAGTGATTCAATAACGTGACTTACTACTAGTGTAAAAAGGTTTCTACTCATGAGCGATTTTAATGAAGTGCAAGAATTGGATATTCAAAAATTAGGGCAGTTGCGAGATTATTTTGCAAACTACCGATCATTGCCAAGCTATCGATATATGCAAGATCAGCTGAATATGAAATCGAAAGATACTATTAGTCGATTTGTAGCAAGGCTCAAGTTAATGGGGTTCTTAGAGATGGCGCCTGATAAAAAATTAATTCCTGGCAAACGATTTTTCGAACGACCTTTTTCAAATACAACAGTACAGGCTGGCTCTTTTACTGCCGCGTACAGTGAAGGGGGTGATTACATGACGATTGATGAACATCTCGTTAAAAAGCCTTCAATCACTGAACTAATCCCAGTTGCTGGAGACTCAATGAGAGATTTAGGGATTCTAGATGGTGATACTGTTATTGTAGAGAAAAGGCCTTTTGCGAATATTGGTGATATTGTAGTGGCTATCATTGATGACAAGTTCACCATTAAGACGCTTGGAAAAGAGAAAGAGCAATTTGTGCTAATTCCAGCGAATCCTGACTTTGATGTCATTCGACCTAAAGAGGCATTTGGCATTTATGGCGTCGTTACTGGGCAATTTCGTAGCTATTAATTCGCAGTTATTAATTAGGAGCTAAAAACAATGGATTGGGCTTATCTATTTAAGATTGGAATAGCACTGTTTGCCATTGTGAACCCCATTGGCAGTGTACCAATATTTATTAGTGCTACAGATGGATGGAACAGAAGTGAAAAATTAAGAACGTCAAATGTTGTTGCTGTTACCGTTTTTCTAGTGCTACTCACTTCAGCCTTGTTTGGCGATGGCATACTTGAATTTTTTAGCATCACAATTCCATCGTTCCAAGTGGGTGGTGGGATATTAATACTATTGATTGCAATCAATATGTTGCATGGTAAACAAAGCCACTCTAAACAAACGCCTGAAGAAGCTCAAACTTTGGAGGAGCGAGATGTGATTGCTATTGTGCCACTGAGTATTCCTTTACTCGCTGGACCTGGCGCTATAGGCAGTATGATTATTGCAGCACAACAAAGTAAAACCTTTTTAGGACATATCTCGTTAGCGATTCCAATTTTCGTGGTGGCTATTCTTATCTGGCTAACTTTGCAACTTTCTAGCTACATCGCGGATAAATTAGGCACAATAGGCATTAACATTGTGACGCGATTAATGGGGTTGATTCTTGCTGCAATGGCGGTTGAATTTATCGCTCACGGTCTACTAGGGCTGTTTCCTGCATTAGGCAAATAATGCAGATTGAAAACATTTAAGAGTATTTAAAACGCTTTACGCAGCTTCATTCAAATAGTTTCGCCAGCCGCCTAAGTGTGAAATATCAATGGCGTTTAATGTTGCATAGTGCTCACATAAAAACCCATTCACAACGCGACCATCCGCGAGTGTCAGCGTGCCAAAACCTAGTGGCGCTGGTACGCCTGATACAAATGTGCCGTAATTTTCAATGGGCAGTTGCCATACTTCTAACGTGATTGCAGCACCGCCACTGACAACGCGCAGCAAACCTGGACGCGCGGGTGTGAATCCATTTAATTTATATAACTTGTACTCTGGCGCTGTGGTGGTTTCTTCGAGAAAGGTTCCGCCCAAGTTGGTGAGTTGTGTATTTAATGGCAAGCCTGTCATGTGCGCGCCGCAGACTGCCACTTGGATAAATTTTTGACTGTTGGTCATATTGTTTCGTTTCTATTCTAGTGATTAATTTGGTTTAATTAATGAATGGCAAGCCCGTTGCACCTAATGTTTTTGCAGATATTTTTTGCATTTTGGCAGCTAAAGTCAGCAGCGACATATCTTTAAATGCAGGTGCAGAAATTGTGACCCCAAAAGGCAAGCCATCTTGTTGAAACCCAGTTGGTACGGCCGTTGCGGACAAATCTAATAGGTTCATAAAATTGGTGTAGTAACCCAAATTAGAGTTACACTTTACTGGATCTGCATTCACTTCATCAATGGTGTATATGGTGCCTGCCGTTGGCGTAACCAATAGATCAATCGACTGCCAAACGGCCTCTGCCTTACGTTGCAGCGCTTTCAGTTTGTACTGCGAAACATAAGTATCTGCCGCGCTAAACTTAGTAGCGCCGCCAATAATTTGTTTAGTGACTGGGAAAATAGCTTCAGGTTTAGTTTCAAAAAAGTCACTAATCGCAGCATATCGCTCCGCCACCCAAGGGCCTTCATAAAGCAAACGTGCTGTTTCTAAAAATGGCTCAAAATCAATTTCTACGGCTTTACCACCCAAAGATTCTAACTGTTTAATTGCCTGATTAAAAAGCACTGGCGTTTCGGTGTTGTTAAAGAAAGCCAGTTGTTCCAGCTTAGGCACACCAAATGAAAAAAACTTCCCTGACAAAGAGTTAAGTCTAATAATCGCTTTACGTGAGTAAGCATCTTCTTCATCAAATCCTTGTGCGGACTCTAATACTTGAGCCGCATCTTCAGCGGTTAGCGCGAAGATTGAAACACAATCTAAGGTTCGACAGGCAGGCACGACTCCGCTAGTACTTAATAAGCCGCATGTAGGCTTATGTCCAACTAAGTTGTTAAATGATGCTGGCACGCGGCCAGAACCTGCGGTATCCGTGCCTAAGCTAAAGCTAGCCAACCCCAATGCCACAGATACCGCCGAACCTGCGCTTGAGCCACCTGAAATATATTCAGAGTTAAAGCTATTTTGGCAGGCTCCGTAAGGTGAGCGTGTACCGACCAAGCCTGTGGCAAACTGGTCTAAGTTGGTTTTGCCGATGGGAATTGCACCTGCATCAATCAGCTTCTGAACGACCGTAGCGCTTTTAGTAGGCGTGTAAGCAAATTCAGGGCAAGCCGCTGTAGTTGGAATGCCAGCTAAATCAATATTATCTTTAATGGCAAACGGTATGCCGTACAAAGGCAAATCTGTAATATTTTTACCCTCTAAGTTTTTAGCGAAAGCTTGCATCTCTTCAAGTGTTAAACGCCTAATCCAAATATGACGACTGTCATCATTACCTATTTCGGCATCCAGTTGTTTCACTAAATCTGTTGGCTTAAGCGCGCCTGTAAGGTATAAGTTTCGTAAATGTGAGATTTGTAAGTTCATTTTTTATTCCTCTTCAATCACGATTAGGTTTTGACCTGCAGAAATCGACATACCTTCACTGCATAAAATTTTTGTCACTTTGCCTGCAAGCCTAGCGGTGACAGCGATTTCCATTTTCATCGATTCTACAATCGCAACCTCATCGCCCTCTTGCACCAAGTCACCTTCTTTCAGTTTAACTTGCCATAAATTACCTGCAACATGCGATGCAATTGCGCGACTGCCCACTGGAATTTCCAACACATCCACTGCACTGGTAGACTCAGTTTCATTGCTGTAATTAGCTTGTCCACTCGCAATCCAACGCTCACGTTCTGCATCAAAAGCATTTTGCTGTTGAGTTTTGAAGGCGTTAATTGTTGCCGCCTCATTGCTTAAAAACTGCTTGTAGTCTTTTAGACGGAAGGTTTGTTCTTCAATGTTGAGTTTAAATTTTCCATGCAGAAAATCCTCGCGCATTTGTAAAAGCTCACCTGCTGCGACTGGGTAAAAACGAATTTGATCGAAGAAACGCAATAGCCAAGGTTTGCCATCAACAAAGTCTTTGGTTTGGTTCCATCTGTTCCACATTTGTATGGTACGGCCGACAAACTGATAACCGCCAGGTCCTTCCATGCCGTAAACGCACATATAAGCACCGCCAATGCCCACTGCATTTTCAGGCGTCCAAGTACGTGCTGGGTTATATTTAGTGGTCACTAAGCGATGTCGTGGATCGACTGGCGTTGCGACTGGCGCACCTAAGTAAACGTCACCTAAGCCTAGTGTTAAGTAGCTGGCATTAAAGACAATATCTTTGACTTGTTGAATAGAATCTAAGCCATTAATGCGGCGAATAAACTCAATATTACTCGCATGTCCATCGACCATTTCGCACCAAGGCGCATCTTTACGCACGGATTGCATATACTTTTCAATCGCCAACTGCGTGGCGACATCGTCCCAAGAAAGCGGCAAATGCACGATGCGTGTTGGCACTTCCATTTCATCGATACTGGGTAATTCAGATTCGCCTTTTTGCAGCATTTGAATGAGCTGTTTAACAGGGAGCACCAAGCTTTCGAAATGCACTTGCAGCGAGCGAATGCCTGGCGTGAGATCGATAATACCTTTAACGTGTTGGCTTTCTAGCCATTGCATGAGCGCATGCACACGGAACCTTAAATTCAAATCCAGCACTAGTTCGCCATACTCGATCAACAGATATTTATCGCCAGATTGTCGGTAAACGACTTTGATTTGATCTGCTGTTTCGGCGATTTCAGCCAGAATCGGGCTGTGTTGGATACTTGTGTTAACTGCTAGCTTTGCTGGCTCATCAATAAGGCTCGCGATTGAGCTGTTTTGAGCTAACTCATAACTCGCAGCATCCTCTTGAGTCACTCTGATAAAGCGCACTTTATCGCCCGCTTTAAGCTGCCCCATTTTCCATAGCTCAGCCTGAATAATGGTTGCAGGGCACACAAAGCCACCTAAACTTGGACCATCTGGCCCTAAAATCACTGGCATATCACCAGTAAAATCTACGGCACCAATGGCGTAAGCATTGTCGTGGATATTAGACGGATGCAAACCAGCCTCACCGCCATCTTGACGTGCCCATGTTGGCTTAGGGCCAATCAAACGGATGCCTGTGGTATTGGAGTTGTAATGCACTTCCCAATCGGTAGAGAAGAACATGGTGATGTCATCGTCAGTGAAAAAATCTGGCGCGCCATGCGGACCGTACAAAACGCCAATTTCCCAATAATTGCTGTAGTTCGGCTGCAAGGTTTTCGGTAAAACTTGGGGAATGTAAGTAGTTACTAGCGGTAGAATATGCAGCACATCGCCAACGCGCAAAGTTCTGCCGCCATGCCCACCGAATTGACCTAAGGTAAAGGTAGATTTACTGCCTAAATAATCAGGTACATCAAAGCCACCTTGCACAGCCAAATAAGTGCGACAACCTGCATCAATTACTTTGCCTAGCTTTAGTGTGCTGCCTGCTTTGATATGATGCGATTGCCACATCAAAATGGTTTCACCATCCAAGGTCGCCTCAATCGGTGCACCCGTAATCGCAATCACAGCATCTGTATTAAATTTAAGTGTTGGGCCGATTAAAGTCACTTCTAAGGCGGCAACGCCTTCGGCATTACTGACCAATTTGTTCGCCAACCTAAAGGCTAAATGATCCATAGGCCCTGAAGGCGGCACACCAACCGCCCAATAACCAATGCGGCCTGGGTAATCTTGAATGGTCGTCATCACGCCACCATCTTGCACGTCGATGGTGTGTGGTTTGTAGGTAAAACTATTCAAATAACGGGTGATTTGTTTGCCCGCAGGAAAGACGCTATCCATTAATACTTGGCGCAAATACTCCAAATTGGTTTCGATGCCATATATCGAGGTTTCAGCTAAGGCCGTACGCATTTTAGCCACGGCTTGTTCTCGGTCTGGCGCATGTACTAACACTTTTGCGATGAGTGGGTCGTAAAATGGCGAAACATCACTGCCCGTTTCTACCCATGTGTCGTTACGTGCTCCCGATGAGAA
Organism: Methylotenera sp.; assembly: GCF_029945705.1. GTDB lineage: Bacteria > Pseudomonadota > Gammaproteobacteria > Burkholderiales > Methylophilaceae > Methylotenera. The sequence goes on along the minus strand of NZ_JAQSDC010000021.1, from coordinate 26,114 downwards.
CTTAACCTCAGTCAACACGCCACTAGATGGCTGAAAGTTTTTATTAGGGTCTTCCGCATACAATCGCACTTGAATGGCATGGCCTGAAGGATTGTGCGAATAAGCATCCAGCGCGTTGGTTTCACCTGCGGCGATACGTATCATCCACTCCACTAAATCTACGCCAGTCACCAATTCAGTTACGCCATGCTCAACTTGCAAGCGCGTGTTCACCTCTAAAAAGTAGAACTGACCTGAATCGTTATCGTAAACAAACTCAACCGTACCTGCAGAGCGGTAATTTAACGCGCTGCCTAACTTAATGGCTGTGTCTGATAATGATTTTCTAACCGCTTCGGAAATATTGGGCGCAGGCGTTTCTTCAATCACTTTTTGATTGCGACGCTGTACAGAGCAATCGCGCTCACCCAAGGCAATGACTTTGCCTAAACCATTACCAAAAATTTGCACCTCAATATGACGCGCGGCTTGCACGTACTTTTCTAAATAAATACCTGTTTCTTTAAAATTCGCACGAGATAGTCGTTGCACAGACTCAAAAGCGGCATGCAATTCGTCCTTAGACCAAATCAATTGCATACCGATGCCACCGCCGCCCGCCGTGCTTTTGAGCATTACGGGATAACCAATTACTTCTGCTTTAATGTAAGCCTCGTCTATATCGGCAAGTAAGCCTGTACCTGGCAACAACGGCACGCCATTCTTTTCTGCTAACTCACGTGCGGTGTGCTTTAAGCCAAAGTCGCGCATTTGCTGAGGGGTTGGGCCAATGAATGCAATGCCTTGCGCCTCACACCTCTCGGCAAAGTCTGCGTTTTCGGAAAGAAAACCATAACCAGGATGAATCGCTTCTGCACCAGTTTCAATGGCCACTTGCAAAATCTTATCAACATTAAGATAGCTTTCCGCTGCTGGCGCTGGGCCTATGCAAATAGCTTCATCGGCATCCAATACGTGGCGAGCACCAGAGTCTGGCTGTGAATAAACCGCAACGGATTGAATGCCCATGTTCTTAAGTGTGCGAATCACACGACAGGCAATCTCTCCACGGTTTGCAATTAGGACTTTTTTAAACATATTGTTTTTCTCACTGCATTGCGAGCCGTCTCGCTTTTTTAATCCGTATCAGGTCGTCCAGCTACGGGTGCATTATTGGGTTAATTCCAAACCAACAATTGAATGGGCGTTGGGTTGTAGGCATTGCATGGGTTATTGAGTTGCGGACAATTTGAGATGAGTACTAGCACATCCATCTCAGCGCGCATCTCCACATATTTACCAGGCGCAGAAATACCATCTGCAAAGCTTAAACCGCCATCTGACGTCACGGGGACATTCATAAAAAAGTTAATGTTGGCAGTAATATCGCGTTTAGTAATATTGCGCTCAATCACACAAGCTGAATGCGTAATGGCATGCATAAAACTATCACGGCAACTATGCATGGGGCGTTTGGAGAGTGCGTAACGTGTGGTATTGCTTTCAGCGGAGCAAGCGCCGCCTATGGTGTCGTGGCGACCGCAAGTGTCAGCCGTAATCGTGAGCATCGGATTGCCTTCGCTGGAGTACAACACCGAGCCAGTAGTGAGATAAATCTGTCCTTGGCGTTGGATGGTATCAACCGCGCTATAACGTTCGGTCGCATCATTCGCGTTGTAAAAAAGCGTATCTACCGCTTGGTTGCCGTCTAAATCGAGAATACGAAAGGTTTGACCTTTTTTAACGATGCCAGTCCATGGGTCGCCCGCAAGGCAGGTTTCATTAACAATAGCATCCGAAACTACAAATTGGCTTTCAATTAACATATCAAATCCTAATGCGCGTAAAAGCGTTCAGTGTTAATAAAACCACGCTGATTTTGCTCACATTCGTTGCGGCAAACATCATCTTCTGCCGCATTGCCTGCATGCCAAGCAGTTAATAAAACATCAGCAGGTTTGTAAGTACTGGCGGTATCAAGCGGATGTGGTGCGGTGGATAACACCACTAACACGTTCATATCAAAGCGTAAATCCACCACATCACCAGCTTGACTATTACCTGCATCAAAAACCAAACCACCCGTATCATTCGCGCTAACTTTGCTGAATAAATTCACGTTGGCGACCAAATCACGTGCACCTAAACCATGCTTGGCAAGCTCGATTAATAAACCATCTTTGGCACTGCGATACATGTCGTTACGATGCGTTTGATAGTTGGCAACACCATATTTCAGCTCGATAAGCTTAGCGTCTGAGATGCCACACATGGTGTCGTGCCAACCAACACTGTCATGAATAAATGAGCACATCACGCGTCCCATGTCGGAGTAGCAGACATTACCTGTCGTTAGAAAAGCCGTATGTTGGGCTTTTAAACTATCAGGCATGTTGTAGCGCTCTAGCTTTTCTTCGAAGTTATAAAGCAGCAATGACACATTCGCGCCACCTTGCAAATCAGTAAAGCGCAACGCAGAGCCTCTGCGCATTAAACCAGACCAGTGATTGCCACCTGGTACAGCTTCTTCCCACAGTAATTTTTTTGGATTAAATGTGCTCATTTTTTCAACTTATTTTCAACTTGGTTTTATTTACAATTAGTGAAATACGGCTTAGAACATGTAACTGTAGCGGTCGATTTCCCACTGGCTGACAGTCAAATGGTAGGTTTCCCATTCTTCAGTTTTATATTTTATAAATTCATCACGCAGCTCTTTACCTAATGTTTTTTCAACCAATGGGTCTGCTGCAAATGCGTCAACTGCGTCTATGAGTGTTTGTGGTAAAAAGCCTATTCCGCGAGCTTGGCGTTGCTCTTCATTCATATCGTACAGGTTGTCTTCATTGGGTTTACCTGGGTCTAAACCTTCACGAATACCTTCCAAACCAGCTGCCAAAGCAAGTGTTGCGGCAAGGTAAGGATTCACCGCGCCATCGGCATTGCGTGATTCACAGCGTCCGCCTCCCATAGGTACACGCACAGAGTTGGTACGATTATTTGAGCCGTAAGAATTAAACGCAGGCGCCCAACTGAAGTAGCTCATAGCACCACGGCGAACCAAGCGCTTATAGCTATTCACTGTTGGTGCAAATGCAGCACACAAAGCTGGGCCGTGTTTTAATATACCTGCGATAAACTGATAACCAAGCGTTGTTAAGCCCAGTCCGCGCGGATCATCTTTCGGATCACATGCAAACAGGTTTTTGCCTGTTTTTAAATCATAAAGTGACATATTGAAATGTGCGCCTGTACCCGTTTTATCCGCAAAAGGTTTAGGCATCATGGTGGCGACTAGGCCATCTTCTTTAGCGTAATGTTTGGCCATGTATCTAAAGAAAATCAATCGGTCACACATGGTCAATGCATCGCTGTAATTGAAATCAAATTCAAATTGGCTATTGGCATCTTCATGGTCAAAAGAATATAAATCCCAACCCAAGCCATTAATAGCCGTAGCCATTTTATCTAGCCAAGCAAAGTTATCCATAAAGCCACGCACGTCGTAACAAGCCTTCTCAAGCTTATCGTCTGGATTAGGCACACTCAAACTGCCATCAGCCGCTTGCTTCAACAAATAAATTTCGCACTCTATCCCTAGATTCATACCAAAGCCCATTTCAGCCGCTTGTGCCAAAACATTCTTAAGTGCTACACGCGTATTCAAAGCATAAGGCTGGCCTTGAAAGTGATTGTCCGCTGGCATCCATGCAACTTTAGGCTCCCAAGGTAGTTGAATGATATGGTCTAAATCTGGAACCGAATTTAACTCATCATCACTTGGCGCTTGTCCCAAGCCATCAAGCGCATAGCCTGTATAACGCTCTGACCCAGCAGCCATTTGTGGCAAGTGGTCTATCGGTACCACTTTAGCTTTAGGAATGCCGTGAATATCGACGTATGCACCTATGCAGTACTTAACGCCTTGGTCTTGCAGTTTTTGTTGTATTGCTGACACTTCTTTTACTGATTTCATGAATAACTCTTTCTATTGCGTGTGATTAGAAAAATAAGAATTTGCTAAAGGGGGTGTTTCGTTTAAACCTTTTTGAATCAGTTCACTGAGGTCTTCAACCATCCATTGGAACCACTCTTCACCTTTTGTCATAGTAGAAATACTCGGTGTACCAGTGACGCCGTTAGTACTCGTGCGGTTCACTGGGTGTGAGAAAACTAAGCCGTCCGTGCGATCTGGGTCATCCGCACTAGTTAACAACTCGCTGCGTACCATATGCGGCGCTGTAGCAAGCATTAACGAAGTTTCAGCATCATTTGCATGCCAATCATCGCCATCTGCATGATGAAACTGCCTCACTCGCTCGCTAATATGCGCAGAGTTAATTACTGTCACCATCATGTCATCGTGTTCTGCACGTAACATTTCCAAAGCACAACGTAATGGTGCGGCATTGGTGACATGCGTATTCACAATAAACAAACGACGGATACCGCTGTGATAAGCCCAATCCCCAATATCTTTCATCATATTAATCAAGGTGATTGGTTGTATTGCCAATGTGCCTGGCCAACGCTGACTATGCCCAATAGAACAACCATAAGGCATGGTTGGCAACATTGGTACATTGGTCAATTTTGATACCGCGCTACATAAAATATCGGCTAGTACATAGTCCATGCCGCAGCCCATGTGTGGACCATGTTGTTCTGTAGCGCCAATCGGCAAAATAGCGGCTTGATGAGCATCTGCAATTTTTGCAGGCAGCTCTGCCCATGTGAGTTGAGACCAAAACATGTTATCTATTACTCCACATTATCTGCAACGTTAACAAAACGAATCATGCGCTGAGTAATGGCTTCATCTTCAGCATCTTTCTCCGCGGCTGTTTTGGGTGGATGGATAAGTGACTCCAGCCTTGCCTTTGTGGCTAAGAACTCTGGGCTAGTAAAATCTTTAACGTTGCGGGGGCGTGGCACTGGCACTTCAATTAACTCCTGTACTTCTCCAGGGTGTGCTTTGAGCACAAGAATTCGGTCTGCCAGAAAAATAGCTTCATCTAAATCGTGCGTAATAAACAAAATAGTCACATCGACATTGCGCCAAATTTCAAGTAAATGTGTTTGCATCTTGGCGCGAGACTGCGCATCTAATGCGCCAAAAGGCTCATCCATTAATAAAATACGTGGTTGATTGACTAGAGCACGCGCAATGGCAACACGCTGTTTCATACCACCAGAAAGCTCATGTGGATAAGCGTTGGCGAACTTTTCTAGCCCAACCAATTCCAGCCACAAATCAGCCTCTTTCGCAGCTTCGTTGGCACTGGCATTGTTCATCTCTAAGCCGAACATGACATTCTTTTTAACACTTAACCAAGGAAATAAGGTGTAGCCTTGAAACACCATTCCTCTGTCGCGCCCTGGCCCAGTAACGGGTTTACCATCCAGTAAAACATCACCCGAGGTATGTGACTCTAAGCCAGCTAAAATACGAATTAATGTTGATTTACCACAGCCCGATGGCCCAATCACGCAAACAAATTCACGCCTGTGCGTTTTAAAGTTAATATTTTTAAGTGCAGTGACTTCACCTTTGGCTGTCTTGTAAACTTTTCCCAACTGCTTAACTTCTAAAATTACCTCGCGCTGCTTGAGCCTATCAAAGCGATCTTTAACCGCCTCTGATTGCGCTAAATAACTGGGAATATTCGTATTGTTGTCCATATGCGCCCCTACTCTTTATTCGCAGACCTGTCCCACGGGAACAAGCGTTTACCTAGCCAAGCTAGAATTAAATCTCCACCAAGGCCAATCACGCCGATGATAATGATTGCTGCATAAACGTTATCGAAATGCTGATAGCGCGCCTGCTGGGTGATAAACCATGTGATGCCAGATGATGTACCAATGAGCTCTGCCACGATTAGATATGTCCAAGCCCAGCCTAATAAAATGCGTTGGTCACGATATAGCTCGGGCAAAATACCAGGGATTATGACGTGCATCATGAGTTTGAATTTACTAGTACCCAGCGTGAGTGCCGCTTCTAGCAAAGAGTAATCAAGCTTACGTGTGGTATTGGCAATAATCAGAATCTGCTGAAACAAAGTACCAATCACGATAATGGCGATTTTTGGCCCGTCATAAATTCCTAAAATTGCTACCGCAAGAGCCCCGAATGCAGGCGCAGGTAAATACCTGAAAAACTCGATGAAAGGCTCATTAAGCCTAGAGACAGCACTGTAAGTTCCACATAAAATACCGATTGGCACGCCTATCAATGATGAGATAAAAAATCCCCAGAATATGATCTGGATGCTATGCCAAAGACTTTCGTGCAGCCATTTACCATCACGTTGCTCAGGTGCTGTGGTAAACCCTGTATACAATGCTTTTGCAACTTCATGAGGCGCAGGTAAATATATTGGATTAGCTGGCTTACCTTCAGGAATAACCTTTCCAGCAGCTTGCATGTTGGCGGACTCTTCCTTAAATAAGGCTTTATCCACCAGCATGTCTACCTGAAAATAATCAACATCCCCTGGCTTATTTATCAACACCATTGGGTGCCATACAAACGGCATATAACTTACTACACACCAAATAAACAATGGCAACAGAAATGAGCCTAAACCCAATAATTTTTGCCTACGCGGCGACAACTCTCTACGCACCGCAAACCAAGACTCTAAACTCATTCTGCAACCAATCTATTTAACTTTAGACGATCAATATTAAAAATCTATGTGAACAAACTATTTAGCTAGCAAGGATGGGTCAATAGCTTTTTGAATATCCATAGGTTTTTTGTACACGCCATATTTCACATTGAAGTCGTCAGAGATTTTTGAAGAGCCGTATAAAGATTTAAAGCCTGGCGCCTTAACGAATACCTTTTTACCTTCTTCTAGGCTAAGTAATTTAGTGCCTTTTAATAAAGGTAAATAGGCTTCTGGTTTAATACCGACGCGGGCTGCCATGATTTTTACTGCATCTGGCTGAGTTTTAGGGTCATTGATGTACATCACCACTTTGTCCCATACTTTAACGACTTTTTTCCAGTCAGCTTTACGGCTAGATAAACTGGTTGGGCTTACGGTTAATACGTCATAAATAAGACCAGGCTCATCTGCAGAGGTATAGATTGGTTTAGCTCCAGGCACACGACTCATCGCTTCACCTGAGTTTGGTTGCCATGCGCCGATAGCAGATAAGTCGCCTGAAGCTAATGCCTGCGGTGTTTCATTGGTTTTGGTATTGACAATAGTGACATCAGACTCTTTCATGCCAATTTTTTCTAAGCCATTGAGTAATAATAGATGCTCAACAAAGCCAGTTTCCAAACCAATTTTTTTGCCTTTTAAGTCTTTTAGCGTTTTGATGCCCTGTTTAGCGACAATCATGTCGTTACCGTTAGAGTAATCGGTCAAAAGAATCATGACATTTTTAGCGCCGCCTGAACCAGTCACCAGCGCATCACCATTGGTAACAGTCACGCCGTCAATTTTTCCTGCAGCAAAAGCATCCATAGAGGCAACGTAATCAAACCACTCGAATTGAACGTCTACACCAGCTTCTTTAAACCAGCCCTTGTCAATCGCAACTTGCCATGCGACCCAACCTGGCCAATCGCTATAGCCAACCTTTAGAGGCGCGGCAGCGTTTGATAGATTTGTGAATAGTAGAGATGCGGTAAATGCAGTGGCAGTTAATACAGTACGTGCAGAAAAACGTTTAATAAAACTTGTAGAGTGCATGGCTGGCTCCTAGGTTGGTAAAAAGTCGAGAAGGCGGCATTTATAAAAAACGCATCCTCCCGGGCTTTTATCCCTCCGTGTAGCCACATGTTTATTGGCCGACAACTCTCGGACCAGACACTTTAAATAAATCAAAGCCGGAACCCTAGTCATCTTTTTGAAACTTTAGCGGTTAATAAAACTCACCGCTTTCTCGCTGTTCAGTACAAAGCAATCAACATGCCAGCTACTGAAAAACAATAATTATCTATATAAATCATATTGTTATTAATTTTTTATTATATGAACAATATTGTGAGCCACAGAATTTAGCACCAACATGGTGCTAAATAATGATAATTGCACTATTTAATTTGACTTAAATAGTACGGCATGATGTTTTATTTAAATAATATATAGGCTCCTATACATATTGAATAGGAGCCTATATAATGTAGTTATCTTTAAACAGGATAGTAAATAAATGTCTGGATCATCAGAACACTGGCAACCGAAAACAATGCCCTCAATACTAATCTCACACGCAGCAAGAGCGCTTGCGCGAAGGGCTGATGCAAAATTGCGAGATATTGGTATCAGCACTAGCCAGTTTCCTGTGCTTGTGGCTTTAAAAGATGGCACACAGCTGACACAAAAAGAGTTGGCTCAATTAGCCAATGTTGAACAGCCAAGTATGGCACAGCTGCTTGCTCGTATGGAACGCGATGGTCTTATTCATCGAGAAGCTGACCCGAAAGATGGGAGAAGCAGTCTTATTTCACTGACTGATAATGCGACTAGTTTACTCTCTCCTGTTCGAACCATTCTATCCCAAGGCAATCAAGATGCATTGGTAGGTTTTAATGACACTGAAATAGAGCAGCTAGTCACTTTGCTGCACCGCTTGATTAGCAATGTAGGCGATGGCAGGTGCTAATCAAGCGCTAGCAAAGTTTTTAAAACCTGTGGTCTATTTCATCATATAGATCACTTACGCTTTATAAGCGAACAATATTTTACGAATTGATTATCAAGCTATGACTCAAACTGACGTACAAGAAAAACCAAAATTTACCGCTTATCAAACCTTTGTAGTGGGGCTGTTAGCGTTTTTACAGTTTTCCGTCATTTTAGATTTTATGATTATGTCGCCGCTCGGGGCGCTAATTATGCCCGCTATGGAAATTAGCCCACGTCAGTTTGGCCTGATCGTTTCAGCCTATGCATTTAGTGCAGGTATCAGCGGTCTATTGATGGCAGGATTTGCCGACCGTTACGATCGTAAGAAAATATTATTGGTATTTTATATTGGCTTTGTCTTAGCTACCTTATGGTGTGGGCTAGCCCAAACTTTTCCAATGTTGTTGCTAGCGCGTATCGTGACAGGTATCTTCGGTGGCGTGATCGGTTCAGTTGTTCTGGCGATTGCTACGGACCTTTTCGCACCACAAGTACGCGGTCGTGTCATGGGCGTCATTCAAACCGCGTTTGCGGCAAGCCAGATCTTAGGATTACCTATTGGTCTTTACCTATCAAATCGGTGGACTTGGCACGCGCCTTTTTTAGCCATGGCAGCGTTCGGTGTCATAGGAGGAATCATCATTTTTTGGCGTATGCAACCCGTTGTAGAGCATCTCAAAGCGCCTCAAGAGCATAGTGCATTTACACACTTGCTAAACACCGTTTCTGACCCTCGCCATTTAACAGCCTTTGCCACAACAGCATTACTAACGACAGGTGGATTTATGCTGATGCCTTTTAGCAGTGTATTCACAGTCAATAACTTGGGAGTGAGTATTGAGCACTTGCCGACAATTTATTTAATCACTGGCTTATGTACCATATTTGTTGGGCCCTTAGTCGGTAAAGCAGCGGATGCATTTGGCAAAATTCCAGTGTTTATGGTGGGCAGCGTCGTCACCATGATCATGGTGATGGTCTACACCCATTTAGACACAGTGCCATTCACGACGGTCATCATCGTGAACGTATTAATGTTTATCGGCATATTCTCACGGATGATTCCGTTTCAGGCTTTAGTCACCTCAGTTCCAGAACAGACTAAGCGCGGTTCATTTAATGCAGTCAGTGCTTCTATTCAACAGTTTGCGGGTGGATTTGCCTCAGTGTTAGCGGGTCATATTGTCTCGCTAGGGGCCGACGGCAAACTACAGCATTTCGCTTGGATCGGCTATATCGTTGTCGGTACGACAATAGTGACCGCCGTTTTGGCATGGTTTATTCAACAAGATATCCAGAAGCGCAGTCAGCTTATGCCTGAGGCAGTTACAGCAAAGAGTTAAGCTTCTGCATTTTAGGCACGTTTAGGTGATGCGTTAAAAAACCGCTTTCAAATAAGTGATGCTTAAACATCACTTATTTGAATTCAAAATTTAAACCTAACTCCCAAAGCTAATCTCGCTAGAATATTCGGTATAAAGGTTAATAGAATTAACAGTATTGCCAAAAGTAAGTAGGCCCATCTCATAGAATAAGCTGTCACAAAACTCGCTGCTGTTTTTTGTTTTTGCACAAAATCATAGAATGCTGAGTTGTCCTGACCTTTGATATATTTAGCCTTAATCTCCCCTGCTAGCAAGCTTAAATAATCCTCCTCAAGCTGTGATAAGAAACGATCATACTCCGCAGAGGCTACAGATGGATCAGGCTCATCTTGGCTAGGGTCAGAGTAAGTCACGCCTACTGCCCCGGCATTGTTGTTGTCGCTAATTGGCCAGTAGCCTACGCGCTTATTCGCTGAGTTAAATCTAGGAACGCCAACTTTGGTATTGCCACCTACGCCCACAAATACGAAGTTTTTGCCTATTTGAATGCCACTCAAATCTTGCTTAATAGTCACATTAACTCTTGGTGCTTCATCGCCATCGGTAAAAAATAGCATCTGCGCAGGCACGTTTAACGAGTCGAAAGTATTCGCCGCAGCGCGTACGCCAAAACTTAAACGGCTATTTCCTTTCCAAGCCATGCGCCACTCTAAATGGTCTATCGAATCCGTAATCACATCTAGATTCGTGCACACTTCAAGCGGTGTAATCAGCAAAGCAACATTATCTGATGCGAAAATACCCACACTAAAATAAGTGCCGCAAGGTGATGATTGCACGACTTTCTTCATGAGCTGTCGTGTGTAAGCTAATCGGCTGACTGGCTGATTATTCAACTTTTCATCTTCGGCATTCATACTTTGTGACACATCCGCAACCAATAAATAATTATGCACTTCTTGCTTTAGTTGAATATCTGGCTTAAGTAGCGCTAACAATAACAAACTAAACGCCGCCACATAAAGCAGCGTTTCATGGTTATCTTGCAAAAATGGCAGTATCTTTTTCATGGCAAACCTATCGGTAAGTTGCTAAGCTCCATCGTGGATTGGTCTTTGGGAGCCGCCTTCATATTATTTGCCATCACAGAATGCAATAGGCTCAGATTAAATTTTGCAGCTCGGTCTTGCGGATCAATTCGCAATGATTGCTCATAAGCCATTTTTGCTTGAGTGTAAGCGTAGCGCGCTTCATCTTGTAGCGTACCGTCATCATTAATTCTTCGAATCAAACCAAATACAAACAGATTGTTACCAATGTTGTATTGAATTTTCGCCTGCTCATGTGGTGATGGCTGCGTCTCTAAAAGTTGTCCGTAAGTTTGTACGGCGTGTTTATAGTCTTTTTTATTGCCTTGGTCATAGGCGGCGGTAAATTTTTGCAAATAAGGATAAGCATCGTCTGTCACTAATTGCCTAGCGGCTATGACCTTATTCACTTTTGAGATGTGGTGAATTTGATAAGCCTCATAGCCAGCGCCTAATAAGCCCGTGACGAGAAGCGCCCCAAATATCACATTGCTATTTTTAATAAGTTTTACCATGAGTGTACCTTTAGGTTTTTAATGACTAATATCAGCAGACTTAATACCAACGCAAGCACGATAAGATTATTTGAATAATCATGACCAGGAATACGCACCGTATACTGAATCATCGTTTTCTCTTTAGCGTCGATAAATTGCAAGGCTGACTGCAACGCTGTTGGGTTATCCGCCTCAAAGGCCTTATATTTGATTTTGAGTGATTTGAAAAATTGATCCAACACTATTGAATCAGGCAATCTATCTTCGCTGTAAGTCTCTTTGGTGAAAATGCTGATGTCATCTGGCTCGCGCAATACAATCCAGTAGAGATTCAACTTTTTGCCAATAAAGTATTGTGATATTTTAAACTTAACACGCGGACTTAGCTTACCAGCCCCATCTGAAAGCAATATCACTGCGCGTGAACCAGAGCTTTGAATGCTATCGAACAAACTCACCGCTTCAGTAAGCCCCGCGCCAATGTTGGTTTGATTCAGTGCCGAGCCCGTTGCTGCATTAATTGCAGCATGAATGGCATCACGGTTCGTCGTGATTTTCATGCCATATAGCGCAGAGTTAGTAAAACCTACCACGCCCATCATGTCGACTGGCCGTGAATCAATGAAATCGGTAATCAATCTACGTGCGGCGGCTGATTTAATTTCTGCCGCTCGGCCACTGGTGGTTTGCCCTGCAAAGGGATGATCCATACTCACGCTTCGGTCTATGACTAAAACCGTTTGTGCGCCTTTACCTACCTTTTGCTCTGTTTTGCTAGCCCCTTGCGGCGAAGCTAGGGCCAAAATAATGCTCAATAAAATGCATGCGGTAATGCCCTTTACAACCAAGTTTGCGATTTCTGAAACACGGTCATTGGGCACGATTTCAAGCCATGAATACATTTGCCCTTGATGGCTTTTAAATACAAATGGCGTCACTATCAGTGGAAGTAACAATAGTGCCCATGGTTGCAATAGCGTCATTAAATACCTCGCTCGCAATCTCTTAAGCGCTTGCTGAGTGTTTTAAGTTGTTGTAATTGGGTAGCATCTTTAGATTGATTAGCAAATAATGCCGCATTCGATTGCTCAAAAAATTGAGTAATTTCCTGTTTCATTTTCAAGAATTTCGGATTAGCTAATAAAAACTGTTCTAGCTGGTTGGCAAAGAGGTTGGCACCATAAGTCTGATTAAATGCTTGATGCATATGCATCAAGGCACTCTTGTTTGCGGCTTGATCGTGTCCTAGCTTTTTAATGTTGCGATGCGCTTGGGCAAATGCACCATTCATAAAGGGTAACCAACGCTTATCCGCATTCACATAAACAAGACCAAGCAAACCTATCACTAGCAAAGCTAACGCCGCCCAAAGTCTAGTACGGTGCACATTGACATCCACTAATTCAGGCTTGGATTGTGGCTGCATGTTATCTTTTGCGTTAGTCACGCCTTCTGATACTAATGGCGTATACCAAAATTTCCATGCAGGAATGTCTATCGAAAGCGCTTTAGCACCGCCCGTAAGCGCCAGATGCTCGTCTGGGAGTTGCATGACAACAGGCTTGGCGGCGCTGACAAATACTTGATAACTCAGCGTGATTTTATAAATAGTTTTACCACTGGCTTTAGAAGCCTGCACGTTAATATCGCGCAGCTCAATGCCATTCCTACTCTCGCTTTTCATCGGGAATGAAGTTTTAGGTAATTGATACGCGCTATCTACTTCAACCTCAATGCTACGATTTAGCACATCGCCCATTTGTATGTTGTTACTGGTTGGTGGGTTAATGGTGCTTAGTATCTTGACATCTGTTACTTGCCCAAATGATAGCGATGCAAACAGCGAAAAACTGACAACCATCAATAACTTCATGATTGATTTTAATATTAAGTTTAATATTGAATTTTTCATAACTCTCTTCATTTAAGCCATCATCTGTTCAAAATAATGTGACATGACATCTGGGTCATACTCGCCGCTGATATAAATCGCCTGACTATCAAAACGTGTAAATAATGCCTCTAACGCTTGTTTTCTTTCTGCAAAAGCTTCCTCAAACTGCACTCGGATTGCCTCACGAAAGAAAATGGTTCTATTCAAACCAGTTTCAGGGTCGATCATGTTGCCAAAACCAAACTTAGGTAGTTTTTTGTATTCATGCTCATCCCACATTACGATAGGAATCACTTGGTGTGCAGACATCGCATTTAAAGCCTGCTCAATCATAGGCATTGGCATGTGAAAGTCTGAAATCCAAAACACCAAACCTCTGTTCTGGCTTAAATACTCTGGCACTTCGAGTATGCCTTCAGAGCCAACGCGCATCTTTTTGTATTCGCCAAGCTGCGCAATCACTTCAAATGACTGATGCACGTGATGGCTTAAACTAAGTGTCAAGTCATCTATAACATGTTTGTTATAGGCAATCAGACTAAACACATCACTCTTCTCAAAGGCTGAATAGGCAATAGAGACTGCAATTTCTTTTGCTAGATCTAGCTTTCGCCCCTGCCCTTTAAACTGCATAGAGCTAGATAAATCACAAACAGCAAAAATTGGCGTGGTATTGTCTTGATTAAACAACTTCACTTGCACTTGCTCATAGGGGTCACGCAGCGTTTGGCGTAAGTCCACACGCCTGGCATCGGGGTAATCAATCAAAGGCACATTGCCTTTAAACTCAAAACCTAAACCACGCTGAGTGCCGCGGTGTTCACCAAAATGAATGCTGCTAGACTTCCAAGGGACTTGGTAGTAAAACGGCTTAGCGTAAGCTGGAATCATGCTACTTTTACTTGAGCTGATTTAGCTTGCGAAGGCACGGCTACCGTACTCAGAATCTGCGTAGTTAACTCACGTGCTAACTGCGTTCTGCGGTTTTCATACATAGTGTTGAACACCAATCTGTGCGCAATTAACTCATGAAATACCGCATGAATATCTTCAGGGTACAAACTGTCGCGGTTCATTAGCCAAGCATGGACACGAGCAGCTTTGAGCAACATTCCCATACCACGCGGACTAGCGCCAGTATGTATTAAACGATTCACATCAACGCTATCAAGTTTAATGCCAAATTTTTCTGGGTTTTGCGTAGATTCCCACAAGTCCAACGCATATTCTTCAAGCACGTCACTCGATTTTATGTGGCTTTGCAGCACATCTGAGAAAGCGTTCAACTGGTCAAATTGCAGCACACTTGACTCAACTTGTTTAGTCAGGCTTTCTGCATGTTGAAATTTCACATCAAACATGAGGGCTTTACGCAGCGTTCTATCTTCAGGAATATCAATTGGTATTTCCATCATAAAGCGGTCTCGCGCTGCCGATGGAATTTCAAAAGTCTCATTTTTTTCAACTTGGTTACGGTCTGCAAAGACCACCATGTGCGGCAAACGATATTCTTTTTTGAAAGCGCTAATATGACGCTCAGCCATCACACGCAACATCAGTGCATGCACTTGCGGACGCGCGCGGTTGATTTCATTAAAGAAAAACACAGATAAATTTTCACCTGCGCGTAACAACGGACCTTCATCAATTTTTGGCCTGCCATCTTCACCTAAGTAAGTGTGGTAGATTAGATCATTAGGCATTAAGTCAACAGTGCCTTCAATACGCTCATAAGCGCCACCGATACATCTAGCGATAGACTGCAGCAAGGTCGTTTTACCTACACCAACACCACCTTCCAACAACACATGGCCACGTGCAAATATGGCAATATTCATCAATCGTATGGCTTTATCTTGCCCAACAATGACTTTCTGCACTTCATTTTCCAGCTTTAATGCGTGGCTGCGCCAATCGGCCAGCTGAATATCGTGAGTTGCTATATGCATATATAATCCTATGTAAAATAAACTTTAAAGGGTTCGTTCAGTTTTTGCAGTTGTTTCTTTGCGATTGCTTTTTATTAAATGTTAAGGTAATATTCAGACAGGTCTGTTCATTTATTTACAGTCTACTTGAAGAGTTCTGAAATATGCAAGTAAATTTTTAGGGGTAATTTACATTGAACCAAACTCATAGTTTTCAAACTGAGAGTCTGAAAGTTTTGAACTTAGGATATCTAAGTTCATTAAACTTTTTAAAAAGCTTAACCTTCTACAAAAGTACCTCAAACACACACCTACTGAGGCTTTCCAGCCAATTGAACCATTGGAATTTAGAAAGATCTTCTAAAAAGAATGCAAGTGGGCAATCCCTGGAATTAACGCTTGAGGACATGAATGCACTGAAAGAGTTGATTCAAGCTGCTATCAACAAAGCCTCAGTCAATTACCCTGAAGTCATCTATGACCAACTAGTTTTTTTAGCGATAGGTGCAGTACAGACTCAATCACAGACTGGTTCTGATAAAGCATGGGTATTAGTGAATAAATCGATACAAAGCTTCTTGAGCGCTCAAAAAGATAAACGTTTATTTTCCTTAGGACTTATCGCTGCAGCTATTTTAATTTGCCTCAGTCTAATAACAGTACCTAACCCTCAAACGCACCATCTTGACGATACAGCGCAGATATTACCGACAGAAACTGTGGCGAGCGCTACGGACCCAGTCACTATGAGTACGCTATTACTCGCCTATACCAAGATGCAAAGCGGTACTTGCCAGCTACCGCAAGCGGCAATGCTTCCGCCAGAACAAAGGCAAGCCTTTTTACTGTTTGTGAATAAAGGGATTGTTGAAGTACAGCACGTAGAAAACCTAAGACTTGCTTTAGGTTACGTTAATTGCCTATACCCACAAGAGCTTATGCATCCTGTAGCTTCTGCTGGTAATAGGTTATAAGGAACGAATATGAAAATGCGCGACAAAATACTAGCAACTGCAACTAATCTATTTGAATCACGTGGCATTCAAGCTTCTGGTGTTGATACCATCATTGCTGAGGCGGGAATTGCGAAAGCAACGCTTTACAAACACTTTCCTAGCAAGAATCTACTGATTACCTCTTACCTTAGAGAAAAATCGGATAGATTTTATGAATGGCTAAACTCAAGCCTTATCTCTAAAAAAACCACTTCACTCGAGATTCTCATCTCTCTTTGTGAGCTTGTTGAGCAATGGATTATGACGCCTGAATTCCATGGTCTGCCATTTCATATCGCAGCAGTAGAGTTCCCAGAACCAGATCACCCAATCAACCAATATTCAGCAGTTTTAGCGGTTGAGCTACAAGGCTACTTATCTAAGATTGCGGCCACCGCAGGCGCTAAAGACCCTGAAGCACTAGGACAACAGCTCACCATTCTTTTTGAAGGCGCCGCATTAGTTGAAAGATTGAGTCCAGGCTCAGGTGCTGCTAAACGTGCAAAAAATGCCGCTATCACACTAATACGTGCCTCTATTTAAACTCGCAGGGCTAAACAAACCAAATTACTCTGCTGCTTATCTTTATATTAAAAAAGAATTTTTAGAGTTTTTGTATTATAAATACAAAGCCCTCTTTTTCTTTTGATTCGCTAAGCAACGTATATGGATTGTTTGCCACGAATGTGCGAATGTTTTTAATTGTTCCCTCTTTGCTTGTTAATAGTTTTAACGTTTGCCCTGCAGTCATCCCGTCAAGGGCATTCTTAGTGTGAATGGTTGGCATTGGGCAATCAAATTCAGTGGCATCAAGAATGATGTCGTAATTATTCGTCATAAACTTCCTCTTCTGTATTATTTCTTATTTTATACAACTGTTTACTGCTTAATGCTTAGTGTTAATCAACAGTCAAAATAGCTTGATATTGAACGTCTAACAAAAAACTTAATACTGTTTAATTATATTTGCTATAATTCATTTGTGCAAATGTATTAATAATTTTCGTATTACTATAAGGAGAAATCGAATGAATAAGTCTTTTTTACCATTGATATTATTGGGTCTGATGTCGGCATGTGCTGGGACTCATGTAAAACAAGAGCCAAGTAGTGCTTCGAGCCAACCAGCTACTCAGGCTCAGTCAAAGACACCTGCCTCGCCAACAGTAGTAACAGAAGTCGCCGAACCAAAAACAGAAGTAAACCCACTGAAAGATCCTAATAATATTCTTTCAAAGCGCAGTGTTTATTTTGATTTTGATCAGTATATGGTTAAGCCTGAATATCGAGCCACGCTTGAGGCGCATGCCAAATACCTAGCAAGCCACCCTGAAGCAAGTATTCGCATTGAAGGTAATGCCGATGACAGAGGTAGTCGAGAGTACAACTTATCTTTGGGACAAAAGCGTGCAGTTGCGGTTAAAGAAACGATTAATTTACTTGGTGTTCAAGATAAGCAAATTGAAACTATTAGTAATGGTGAGGAAAAGCCAAAAGCAACTGGTGAAGATGATGCTTCATGGGCTGAAAATCGTAGAGCTGATATTGTCTACTCAGGGGAATAAATCCTATTGCTAAATGCTTTTTAAAAGCCCCATCTTTACTCTAAGGTAATAGTCAATATGCTGTCCATACGGGAAATCATGTTAGCGATACGAACCACAAAGCTTGCTGATTTTGATGCATGGCGTGGGAGGCTGGTTGTATGGACAGCAGCAGCCACGGCGGGTTTTATAATCGTGCTATTTGCATGGGCAACGGAGTATGCAAATTCACTATTCTTTAGTATGCAGAAATCTCACTGGTGGATACCACTGATTTTAACGCCTTTGGCTGGGATGCTTATCGTCTGGTTAACTAACCGTTGGTTTAAAGGTGCTGGTGGAAGCGGCATACCGCAGGTGATTGCCGCCTTACATATGGACGATCATCCGCACCCTACGCTCGTATCACTTAAACTTGCTTTCGGAAAAGTAATGTTAGGTATTGGAGCATTACTTGCAGGCTTTTCCGCAGGCAGGGAAGGACCATCGGTACAGGTTGGCGCTAGTGTCATGCATGCCTTTAGGCGTTTCTTGCCTGTGGGGTTTTCAGTGAACCCTAGACATCTTATTTTGGCGGGTGGCGCGGCTGGTATCTCAGCAGCGTTTAATACGCCATTAGCAGGTATTGTATTTGGAATTGAGGAGCTCGGTAGACGATTCGAGCAAAAAACAAATGGGGTTGTAATTACCGCAATTGTATTGTCTGGACTAGTGTCGATTTCATTACAAGGGAATTACACTTACTTTGGTCAGCTGTCAGTTGGCATCATTGATCGAAAAATTATTATGCCAGTGATTATTTGCGGTTTAGTGTGTGGAGTGTTAGGTGGCATTTTTAGTCGTACACTGATCGAGTCTTCTGGTGCACTCACGGGGCGCATAGGAATACTTCGTCAAAAGCACCCACTTTGGTGGGCTGGCTTTTGTGGCTTAATGGTCGCATTATTAGGCGCTATTAGTGCAGGAGCCGCACATGGTTCGGGGTATATGTTTACACGTGAGATGTTGCATGGTGATATGGCCGAAACTTGGCAATATGCACCGATTAAGTATTTAGCTACCATTTTCACTTACCTGAGTGGCGTTCCTGGTGGGATATTTGCCCCATCACTTTCCATCGGAGCTGGAATTGGCAATGATTTATTACCATTTCTAGGTAATTTTCATTCAACTACAGCAGTGTATGCGCTTTGTATGGCCGGCTTTCTAGCAGCGGTCACTCAAGCCCCGTTAACTTCATTCATTATTGTTATGGAAATGATTGATGGCCATGAAATGGTCACCAGTTTAATGGCAGTTGCAATGATTGCGTCTATTATTTCTAGAGTGTTTAGTAAACCCCTCTATTCGACGCTAGCCGATGCACAGGGACATAAAATTAAGAGTCATTAAATAATTGATTACGCACTAGCCGATTAAGTTTATTCGTTAAATTTAAAAAGTCATATTAGCTATACTCTATCAATTCTATAGACCTTAATATATGGAAGCTAGAAATTGGAACATTTGTTTCGTGCAAATACATTTGTACAAATTAGATTTAAGTGCAGACCCTGAGTTTGCGTTTGCGTTTGCGTTTGCGTTTGCGTTTGCGTTTGCCATGCTGACCACCTGTGAGCGCTTTGTTTAGTTGATGGCGTCGTTTAAATGCAGATGAAAGTGGTATAGCTGAAAATAAAATAGGAAGTTGGAGGACATAGATTGATGATTCAAAAAAAGCACGCGTCAGACCTGTCAACAAAACCAAAGGCAAGTAAACATACCATTGCATTATTTGGTGAAATGCTAGCGGACATATTTCCTGATCGAGCAGTGCTTGGCGGCGCACCGTACAATGTTGCGAACCATCTGCAGGCGTTTGGTCAGCACCCAGTATTGATTACAAGAACAGGAAACGATCCACTACGAGATGAATTTCTTGCAGATATGGCTCGGCTTGGTATGGATGACTCAGGTGTGCAATGTGATCAAATACGGCCGACAGGCCAAGTGATTGTTCATATGGATGAAAATAATCACCGCTTTGAAATACTTCCAGAACAGGCATATGACCATATTCATTCCGGAGTCGTGCACTTAGTCACAATGGCGATGCAACCAGACATGGTGTATTACGGCACATTAGCGCAAAGAGGTGTGGAGTCAAGACTCGCTTTAGATACTTTTTTGAGTGATACAAAAAGTCCCCGATTTTTGGACATTAACTTACGTCACCCTTGGTATGACAAGCACATCATCAGGCGGTCCTTATTAAGGGCCAATATAGTCAAGATTAATGAAGAGGAGCTTAAGTTGATAGCAGGCTTACTAAAACTTACTGGCTTTAGTGCTAAAGATCATGGCCTAAGTTTGATTGCTAAGTTCGATTTGACATGCCTGATAGTCACCTGTGGTTCTGATGGTGCGTGGATGCTTTCTAAAGAAGGTAAAGAAGCCAGAGTATCAGGCTTTAATCTCAATGGAAGCTTGGTTGATACAGTAGGCGCTGGAGATGGTTTTGCTGCAGTCTGCATACTCGGTATTCTTGAGAACTGGTTACCCGAAGTCATGTTAACTAGAGCCAGCGTATTTGCAGCAGCCTTGTGTGGAATTAGAGGTGCTGTACCAAATAGCAGTGATTTCTATCTACCTTTTTTGGAAGGAGAAGCTTATGGCAAACCAACCGAATGACAGGGAGAACTCCATCTACATTCTCATGATTAGTGTACATGGTCTAATTCGATCTCACGATATGGAGCTTGGTCGGGATGCCGACACTGGCGGGCAAACAAAGTATGTGGTCGAGTTGACGAAAGCGCTGGCAAAGCATCATCAGGTTGAGAAAGTAGACTTGCTAACCAGGCTTATTGAGGAGCCTTTATTGTCTTCAGAGTACCTTCAATCAGAAGAAGTCATTGAAGGCGGAGCACGTATTATTCGACTACCCTGCGGTCCCAAAAAATACATTCGTAAGGAAATGTTGTGGCCACATCTAGATCAGATGGTAGATAAATGTCTGCACTTTCTAAGGCAGCAAGGCCGACTTCCAGATTTAATCCACTCACATTATGCAGATGCTGGCTATGTTGGAAAGCAGCTTTCAACGTTACTAGGTATACCTTTAGTTCACACGGGCCACTCACTTGGCAGACCCAAGCAATCGCGACTACTGGCAAGTGGTCGAAAGAAAGGCGCCATCGAACGACAGTTTAATTTTGAGCATAGAATTGCCGTAGAAGAAGAAGTTATTCAGTATGCGTCAATGGTAGTGACAAGCACGCGTCAAGAAATTGACGAGCAATATGCGATGTATAGAAACCATGCACCACAACGCTGCACCATTATTCCGCCTGGAACAGATACCTCACGATTTTCACCGCTTGGACGCAAAAAAATAAATCCGCTACTCGAGGCAAGAATAGACCGCTTTTTACATCAGCCTAACAAACCCATGATTTTGTCTATCTCACGTCCAGTGCTAAGAAAAAATCTAAAAGGATTAGTTGCCGCGTACGGCGAAAACAAGCAATTACAGGAAAAAGCCAATTTAGTCATTGTGGCTGGCGTGCGTGAAGATATACGCGACCTTGAAGAGTCGCAGCAAGCTGTGATGAACGACCTTTTGCTTGATATAGATCGATATGATCTTTGGGGGAAGGTTGCGATTCCTAAACATGTCACTCAAGAAGATATGCCTGAGCTTTATCGGTTAGCTGCGCATCGACAAGGCATATTTGTTAACCCCGCAATGACAGAGCCATTTGGTCTGACACTGATTGAGGCAGCAGCAAGCGGCTTACCCTTTATTGCCCCAGATGATGGCGGCCCTAGAGACATTGTTGCTAATTGCCATAATGGCTTGTTAGCGAATACGCTGCAAAGCGATGACATCGCAGCCGCAATGAACCAGATGTTATCAAACAAAAAGCAATGGAAAACTTGGGCTAAAAACGGCATTCTCAATGTTAAGCGTCACTATAGTTGGGACGCGCATGTCACAAAGTACATGAAGGAAGTCAGTCAATTACTCCATAGAAATCGCAAGCGCATGCGTAGACAGCATGCAATGGCATTCAACACAGGTAAGTCCCCTATCCCACTGGTGAAAATGATGTTGATCAGTGATATTGATAATACGCTTATCGGAGACAAAAAAAAGTTAGAAGAGCTAACCAGTTGGCTAAGACAAAATTCGAGTACCTTAGGTTTTGGTGTTGCGACTGGACGCTCACTGGAAAGCGCGGTCAACATACTGAAAAAGCATCGAGTTCCATTACCCAGCATTTTAATCACCTCCGTAGGGAGTGAGATTAATTATGGTCCGGAACTCTTTCCAGATATTGGTTGGGCAAACCATATTCGTCATTTATGGCGTCGTGATGATTTAGCGAAAGCGATGTCTATTTTTCCGGGGCTTGAATTACAGGCTCAAGAAAATCAAAGAGAATTCAAGCTGAGCTATATTGCAACACCAGACAAGATGCCACCTCTAGAAAAAATGTATCGTCATTTACGCAAATTAAAACTACATGCACAACTCATCTATTCCCATAATGAGTTTTTAGATATTTTGCCCATACGAGCCTCAAAAGGACATGCGATACGATACCTTGCTTACAAATGGGGACTTTCTTTGCAGAGCTTTCTAGTTGCAGGTGATTCAGGTAATGACAGCGAAATGCTTGTGGGCGATACCTTAGCCGTTGTGGTGGGCAATCACAGCTCTGAGCTAGAGCCTTTGCGTGGATTGGAGCAGGTTTATTTTGCGCAGAATTACTATGCTGCAGGCATTCTAGAGGGGCTAGATCATTATGGGTTCGGTGGATTTAATCTACCTAGTAAGAAAGAAAAGGGTTCAAATCATGTATGAGCAAGTCTCGCATTCTCTACTGAATGACATATTAATTGCACTTAAGCCCGAGATAAAAAATCAGAAGCTGCAACATTTCTACACGAGATTAGGGGCCAACTTTTACGCCATTCACTCATTGTTTACTTCCTTATATGGAGACCGACCTGATTTCAAAAAACAAATGCTAAATCTTGTGGAAACCATGGCACGTCAGTACATTGTTCGACCTTCACATCTTAAGAAAACTGATCTTGCGCGTGAAAAAGATCACAATTGGTTTCTAAGCCAGAAGTGGGTAGGCATGGCGCTGTATTGCGATGGTTATGCTGATAGCTTGCAAGACATGCAGTCACGATTACATTATTTGCAGGATCTAGGGATTAATCTTGTACATATTATGCCCATTTGTGACTGCCCTGATGATGAAAGTGATGGTGGATATGCAGTAAGAGACTTCCGTAAAGTGGATAAGCGTTTTGGGACGCTAAAAGATCTTGATGACTTAGCGGCTAATCTGAGAAAAAGAGACATGCTACTAACGTTGGACGTTGTGGTTAATCATACTTCTGATGAACATGTGTGGGCTCAAAAAGCACGTCAGGGCGATAAAGCCTTTCAAAACTATTACTTCACCTATGACGATAGGCAAACGCCTGACATGTTTGAGGAGTCCATGCCAGAAGTATTCCCTGAAATTGCACCAGGCAACTTCACTTGGAACGAAGAAATGGGCAAATGGGTCATGACGGTGTTCAATCGCTATCAATGGGATCTAAATTACCGTAACCCTGCGGTGTTTATTGAAATGCTGGATATCATTTTATTCTGGGCTAATCACGGCGCAGATATCCTAAGGCTTGATGCTGTTGCGTTTCTCTGGAAAAAGATGGGTAGCAGCTGCCAGAATGAGCGAGAAGCGCACCAAATATTGCAGTTGATGAAAGATTGCTGCCAGGTCACGGCCCCTGGGGTTTTATTCATCGCAGAAGCCATTGTCGCACCTACTGAAATTATAAAATATTTTGGTGAAGATGCTATTAATGCCAAAGAATGTGAAATTGCCTACAATGCCACTTTTATGGC
This sequence comes from Methylotenera sp., assembly GCF_029945705.1. Classification (GTDB taxonomy): domain Bacteria; phylum Pseudomonadota; class Gammaproteobacteria; order Burkholderiales; family Methylophilaceae; genus Methylotenera. The sequence goes on along the minus strand of NZ_JAQSDC010000021.1, from coordinate 2,296 downwards.
GCTGCTATGGGAGGCAACTGCAACGAAATCAACAGCTTTACTTACTAAAGGAATACGTAGCATTCCTGAGAAGCTGGAACGTGCAACCTGGCTAAATTACATACGTTGCCATGATGATATAGGTTGGGGCTTTAGCGATGCCAATATTATAGATGCTGGGTATGACCCTAAATTACACAGACGTTTCTTGGTTGATTATTTCACTGGAAACTTTGAGCACTCTAATGCTAAAGGGCTCACTTTCGGAGAAAATGTAAAGACTGGTGATGCGCGTATTTCTGGCGCACTGGCTTCACTAGCAGGCCTTGAAAGTGCTTTGGAAAATAATGACAGTGAAGCAATCGATGCTGCAATTAAAACCATACTGTTGTTACATAGTATGATTCTTTCGTTTGGTGGAATACCGCTACTTTACTATGGTGATGCAATTGGGACACTGAATGATGACGCCTATCTCAATGACGAAAGAAAAAGTAATGATAATCGTTGGGTGCATCGTCCAAAAATGAATTGGGATAATGCTGCAAGAAGAAGCCAGCAAGGAACCGTTGAGTACCTAATTTTTAGCGCACTTAAGAAAATGATTTCAGTACGTAAAGCAGTCACTGCATTTGCCGACAAAAACAATCGAGAACTCTTGAATGTGGATAATGCTCATCTCTTCGTGTTTTCACGATTTGACTATAGCCTGGCACAGTCAAGAGTTTTGGTGGTTGGCAACTTTGACATTAAGCCACAAGTGCTAGATTTAGTCCCGATGCGTCGCATGGGATTCTTTCAACATGCTTCTGTACAAGATTTATACACAGGGGAAACATTCCCCTTATTAAATGAGACAATAATCATTCCTGCATTATCTTTTTTCTGGTTTCAAACTTGATTCAATAAATGATGACTTTAATGCCTACTAAAATTGCTATTTCACGATAAAAGACGCAGCAACATTATGACTACACCAACTATATCCGCGGACATTCATCATACTGCGTTAGAGACGCTAAAATTATTCCGAATTATATTTAAGTCTACCAATAAGCATTTTCACGCTGTTGAAAAGGCTGCAGGCGTTGGTGGTGCTTCATTATGGGCATTAGCTGAAATTGCCGAAACTAAAGATTTAACGGTATCAGGTTTATCTAAGGCGATGTCCATTCATCAGTCCACGGCCAGCAATTTGATGGAGAAGCTAGTCACTGATGGTTATGTGATAAGAGCCAAAAACCATGAAGATCGCCGCATTGTTCATCTCTCGCTAACGCAATTAGGAAAAGAGGTTCTAAGCAAAGCGCCACAGCCCTATCGAGGCGTATTGCCAGATGCATTAATGCGTTTGAATCCAGAAACATTACAAGCGCTTAATGACCACTTATCTCAACTAATTGTTGGAATGGACGGTAAATCCTACGAGAGTGCATTCGAACCCCTCGGTCAATCTTAGATTTTAAAACTACTGGCGCTGCTATACCTCAATCAAAAATACAATAGGATTTCTCTAGCACATGATTACCACCTTACTAATGATTGCTGGGATATTGTACTTTGCATTACAGCTGGAAGATAAGTTCAAAATACCATCACCACTTGGTTTAATTGCACTCTCTTTTTTTGCGCACTATGCCTTTGAGCAAATACCTATTCTCACTGGCGATGCTGAGCACTTTGCCGTCTTAGTCATATTTCTTTTACCTATCCTACTTATTTCAGATTCGCTTGAGCTTAAAGTATCTGACCTCAAAGCACATGGGTTAAGCCTGTTCTATCTTGCAATAGTAGCTGTGGTGCTATCAGTACTCATGGCTTTGGTCGTTTCTAAGGTTATCTTTGCCGACGTTCATCTCTCATTAGCGGCTGTGATTGTGCTGTTTGCAATGGTACTAGCAACTGATCCAGTTTCCGTGGTCAGTATATTTTCTAAATTTGAATTGCCGCATCACTTAAAAATACTTGCTGAAGGCGAGAGTCTGTTTAATGATGCGACAGCACTTATCGTATTTGTATTTGTTGGCTTGTATGCATTGGGTGGTGGAGAAATTACAGGCACTTATATTACCGAGGTTAGCCTTGCGGTAGTGTTTGGTTCTTTGTCCGTTGGTATTGTGGTTGGCTATATCGGATTGTTATTAATGAAAACGACAGACAATCGTATCGCCGAAATGATGCTGCTGATTATGACAGGCTATGGTGCATTTGAACTAGCAGAGCACTTTTATACGCTAGTTAATCTTTTAGGTGGTCATTCACATTGACCCCTGTTGAATAAAGTGGACACTACCACTTCAGACAAGCTCTTCCTGTT
>NZ_JAQSDC010000020.1 GCF_029945705.1 Methylotenera sp. | reverse complement strand
AAATAAAACAATGGGTTAAGAAACATATGGGCTAGTTATCTAGGACAGCCCCAAATATTTTTTATTAGAAAGCATATTTGTATTACAATAAATATATCTAAATAAATAGCTAATTACTTTTATGAATAATGTTGTTATTGGTATTTTAGGTTCGAGATTAGATCATGGTGGTTTGGGTAAGTGGCGTTTTGGGCGCTGGCGGCCTAGCGTCTCTATTTTGTTGCAGCAAAATTTTGCTGTCTCGCGCTTTGTACTTATTCATCATGTAGATGAAATAGAGCTGGCTAAAATAACAGCCAATGATATGCGCGAGCTTTCACCGCAAACTGAGGTTGTTTTACATGAGGTTGATTATCAAAACCCGTGGGATTTTGAAATGGTTTACTCTCAACTTTATGCATTTTCAAACAAACAAGTATTTGATATTGATAAAGAAAATTATTATGTGCATATCACTACAGGGTCGCACGTAGCACAAATTTGTTTGTTTTTACTGACAGAGGCGCGCTATTTGCCCGCAAAACTGCTACAAACTTCGCCCCTGAAGCAAGGCGAACCTAATGCCTCGCTAGGTACGATGCAAGTAATAGATTTAGATTTATCGCAATACGATCAAATTGCCTCGCGTTTTGCCATGGAATCCTTAACAGCTAACGCTTATTTGAAAGATGGTATCGCTACACGAAACGCCAATTTTAATCGCATGATTGAGCAAATTGAGCAGGTAGCCATTAAATCATCAGCATCTATGTTGCTCACGGGGCCAACTGGCGCAGGTAAAACGCGTTTGGCTAAACGTATTTATGCACTAAAAAAACAACGCGGGCAAATCGTCGCTAAATTTGTAGATGTTAATTGTGCAACCTTGCGCGGAGATAATGCCATGAGCACTTTGTTTGGCCATGTAAAAGGCGCTTTTACTGGCGCAATGTCAGAGCGTTTAGGCTTGCTGCGTGAGGCCAATAATGGATTATTGTTCTTAGATGAAGTTGGTGAGTTAGGCTTGGATGAGCAAGCGATGCTATTGCGTGCCATCGAGGATAAAGAATTTACGCCACTAGGTAGCGATAAAATGGTGTCTAGTAATTTCCAACTGATTGCTGGCACAAATCAACAGCTGTATGAACGCGTGCAACAAGGTTTGTTTAGAGAGGATTTGCTTGCACGCATCAATTTGTGGACATATGAATTGCCATCATTAAAAGAGCGTATAGAAGACTTGGAGCCGAATGTTCAATTTGAGTTACAAAAAATTATGCAACAAGCTGGTTACAAGGTCAGTTTTAGCCAAGCTGCATTAAGCCAATATTTAACATTTGGCTATTCAGCACAAGCGACTTGGCGAGCTAATTTTAGAGATTTAAATGCAAGTATTACGCGAATGGCAACTTTGGCAGAAGGTGGGCGGATTAACGAAAGTATTGTACAAGCTGAAATAACACGCTTAATCCGAGATTGGCAGGGCGTGTCACCTGTCGACGAAAATCAACGAACTTTAGCTAAGTTGTTAAGCCAACAAACTTTGCAAGGGATTGATTTTTTTGACCAAGCTCAGCTTACTGAGGTGATAAAGGTCTGCAAACAAAGCAAAAGTGCGGCTGAAGCTGGGAGGGTGTTATTTAATGTATCACGCCAACAAAAAACCAGTAGCAATGACACAAATCGCTTAAAAGTCTATTTGCAGCGATTTAATTTGAGTTTTGAAGGGATTAACGCAATAAACTCGCACTAATTAATACTTAGTAGCAAGCAATTTGCTAAAATGACTATTTTAGCAAATTGGTTCATTTACCTCATGTCACAATCTCATTCTTTAGCCATTAACCCTCGTAAAATTCTCGTTACCTCCGCACTTCCGTACGCCAATGGCAGTATTCACCTTGGACATTTGGTGGAATATATTCAGACTGATATTTGGGTACGTTTTCAAAAAATGCAAGGGAATACTGTGCATTATGTCTGTGCCGATGACACACACGGCACGCCGATTATGTTGCGTGCAGAAAAAGAGGGCATCACGCCAGAAGCCTTGATTGATGGTGTTCACAAAGAGCATACCGCAGATTTTAGTGAGTTTTTAGTAGAGTTTGATAATTACTATTCAACCAATGCACCTGAGAATAAAGAGCTTTCGCAAAGTATTTATAGAAAATTAAAAGCGAACGGAAAAATTGCCACAAAAATCATTGAGCAATTTTACGATCCCGTTAAAAACATGTTCTTGCCCGACCGTTTTATTAAAGGCGAGTGTCCAAAATGCCATGCGAAGGACCAATATGGCGACTCATGTGAAGTCTGTGGCGCAACTTACAATCCGACTGAGTTGATTAATGCATACTCGGCTGTTTCAGGCGCAGCACCTATTCGTAAAGAAACTGAACATTACTTTTTCAAACTTTCTGAGTGCGAGCAGTTCTTAAAGGATTGGACACGTTCAGGTACGTTGCAAGGTGAAGCAGCGAATAAAATGGGTGAGTGGTTTGAAAACGGTTTAAATGATTGGGATATTTCCCGTGATGCGCCGTATTTTGGTTTTGAAATTCCAGATGCGCCGGGTAAATATTTTTATGTGTGGCTAGATGCGCCTATAGGCTATATGGCGAGCTTCAAAAACCTTTGCCAAACTAAAGGTCTTGATTTCGATGAGTATTGGTCTAAAGACAGTAAAACAGAGCTTTACCATTTTATTGGTAAAGATATTCTGTATTTCCATGCATTGTTTTGGCCGGCAACGCTAGAGTTCAGCGGGCACCGTAAACCTACACAAGTTTTTGCTCACGGGTTTTTAACCGTAAACGGCGAGAAGATGAGTAAGTCTCGCGGCACATTTATTACTGCACGCAGCTACTTAGACCATATTAAAAATCCAGAATACTTGCGTTATTATTATGCGGCAAAAATCAATAGTACGATGGAAGATATTGATTTGAGCTTAGATGATTTTGTCGCACGCGTGAATAGTGATTTGGTGGGTAAGTACATCAATATTGCGAGTCGTACAGCTGGTTTTATTAATAAGCGATTTGACGGAAAGTTAAATCCGACCGCTAGTAATTCAGTCGTTACTGAAATTACGGCATCCTCACAGGCTATCGCTGACAGTTACGAAGCCCGTGAATATGGCAAAGCTTTACGTGAAATTATGCGTTTAGCTGATTTAGCGAATGGTTTTGTCGCGGACAAAGCGCCGTGGGTCATTGCCAAACAAGAAGGGCAAGATGAAGCTTTGCAACAAGTGTGTTCAGACGCACTTGAGATGTTCCGCTTGCTCACTTTGTATTTAAAGCCAGTACTACCAAAACTAGCCTATGAAATTGAACGTTTTCTTAATATTGAGCCGCTCAATTGGCAAACTGTAGGTGCGTCATTGCTACCAACGCACAGCATTAATGCTTATGAACATTTAATTACGCGAATTGATCCTAAAGCGATTGAAGCCATGACTGAGGTTAATAAAGAAAACTTACTCGCAACACCACAAGTAAGTGAGCCTGCGGTAGGTAAGGCCGTACCAGTTACAGCTGCTTTACCTGAAGCCGAATACATCAGCATAGATGACTTTACTAAAGTGGATTTGCGTATCGCTAAAATCATAAATGCTGAGCATGTTGAAGGTGCAGAAAAGCTATTGAAGCTATTACTTGATATAGGCGAGGAAAAACCACGTCAAGTATTTGCTGGTATTAAATCTGCTTATGATCCTACGACTTTAGTCGGTCGCTTAACCGTCATGGTGGCAAACTTAGCACCGCGCAAAATGAAGTTTGGCATGAGTGAAGGTATGGTACTAGCGGCAAGTGATGAAAATGGCGGTCCATTTATATTGAGTCCAGATGTAGGTGCAAAGCTAGGGATGCGAGTTAAGTAACTGTAGTATCAGAAAGTATTTTTTTAAAATAACTAGAGGAGTAAGAATGAAATTTATTAAAATACCTTTATTGGTAGTTTTGTTATTATCAGGTCAAGCGATGGCTGCGGATAGTACAGCTAAAACAGCGGTTGGAGGTGGTTTAGGAGCTGCTGTAGGTACTGCGCTTGGTGGCGTTGTAGGTGGAAGCACAGGAGAAGTTTTAGGTGGTGCGGTAGGTGGTGGTGTTGGGGCAGGAGTAACCACTAAGGGCGAAGGCCAAACTGGCGCTATTGTTGGTGGAGCTGCTGGTGGAGCTGGTGGAGCTTATGTTGGTCGCAAAGTGAGCGGTAGCGGCACTGGCGCAGTCGTTGGGGCTGGTCTTGGTGGCGCAGGGGGTGCTGCGGTTGGTAAGGTTATTACTGAACCTTCTGCAAATGTTTCAAATGGCGGCCATAAACATAAACGTGGTAAAGGACATTACAAAAATAAACATAAGCATGGACATGGTCACGAAGATTAATAAAAAAGCCGCGAAAGCGGCTTTTTTATTATCATTAGTAAGCAATAAGCACTTAAAACGAATGCTTCATGATTATTGAGTTAAATCTTTAAATTATTTAGCTTTTGCTTTAGCATCCGCTGCTTTTTTATCAGCTTCAGCTTTTTTAGCGGCTTTCTTTTCATCTGCGGCTGCTTTTTTAGCCGCCTTTTCGTCAGCTTTAGCTTTTTTAGCAGCTTCTTTTTCAGCATCTTTTGCTGCTTTAGCATCCGCTTTAGCTTTCTTAGCAGCTTCTTTGTCATCTACTTTAACCGTTGCTGCAGGAGCGGCTGGGGTTGCTTTTGCCATTTCTTTTGCTGGTTTTACATCTTTAGCCTTTGCATCTTTAGCTGGTGCCGCTTTTGTGTCAGCTGTTTTTGCAACAGCAGTAGTGGCGCCGCTTACAGAAATATCTTTACGAACACTTTGTAATGTAACAGGGCCAACACCGTTAACTTTTTCAAGCTCATCAACAGATTTGAATCCACCATTTTTTTTGCGGTAGTCAATAATAGCTTGAGCTTTTACTGGGCCAATACCATCTAGGCTTTCAAGCTCAGCTTGAGTTGCTGTATTAATATTTACGCCAGCCATCGCGCTAATGCTAAAGCTTAAAAAAGTAACTAATGCTAATAATATTTTTTTCATTTTTGATTCTCCAAGGTTTGAAAAGCACGGTTTAAAACTAATATAAAAAGTATTACTCAAAAAAATTGAATTACTTGATCAATCATAACTTAAAGCTATCAATGATACAAATAGTTACAATACAAAATCTATCATGCCACAGTCTTGCTTACACCAAGCTTACAAGGCTGAGTTACATTCTTGATGAATAGCCTCTAATGCTTTGCGAGGATTTTCTGCCATAGTAATAGGTCGACCTATTACTAGGTAGCTAGATCCATTCTTAAGTGCATTTGCAGGCGTAACAACGCGTGACTGGTCATCTTGGTTGACATTAGCTGGGCGTATACCAGGAGTTACTAGGCAAAATTTACCACCTAGTTTGGCGCGTAACATTTGTGCCTCTAACGCTGAGCAAACAACTCCATCTAAGCCAGCTTCGTGAGTCAGGCTTGCCAAGTTTAAGACATGAGTGGCTAAGTCAGTTTGTATGCCAACTTGATTCAGGCTAGCTTGGTTCATGCTCGTCAATACGGTCACTGCTATCAATAGTGGTTTAGATTCACTTTGTTGGACGGCTTGTTGGGCAGCTTGCATCATTTCTAACCCGCCACTGGCATGCACATTAAGCATCCACACACCTAAATTGCTGGCCGCAGCGCAAGCTTTAGCTACGGTATTTGGAATATCATGAAATTTTAAGTCTAAAAACACACCAAAATTTGAGCGAGTCAGTTGTTCTACAAATTGTGGACCTGCCGCAGTAAATAGCTCTTTACCAACTTTTAATCGACAAAGTGATGGATCTAATTGTTCTACTAGTTTGAGCGCGCTTGCTGCGTCTTGGTAGTCAAGTGCAACGATAATTTTCGGGTCGTTATTCATAGGTGAGATTTTTATATTAAATGGTAGTGGGTTCTGCTGGCAGTGCTTCCCATGCATTGCATGCAGGGCATTGCCAGTGGTGATATTTAGCTTTAAACCCACATTGCACACAGTGGTAAGCAGTTTTGTTGCCTATGGCATGACGCACTGTTTGCTGCATCAGCTGAATATCGTTAAATGTGGTATTTTCTGCGCTATTACTATGCTGCTTTAAGGCAATGGTTCTAGCTTGTAGTAGTTGGTCAAGCACGCTTAAGCTTGGCATTTTAATGAGCTCGGTGCGTGCTAATACTGCTGCGCTTTCAGGGCCTTTTTCAGCTAAAGTAGCTTCATATAGTACATTAATCAGTGATGCTAATTTATAGTTTTGCAAATACGTTTGTAGTAGCGCTAGACCATCTGTAGTTTGATTAATTGCGCGATAGCTATTGAGTAGTTTAGGTGCAATTAAGCCCAAGTATTCTGGTTGCTGAAACTCGATTCTACGCCACGTTGAAATGGCTTCTTTATGCGCGTCAGCTTCGGCCTCCATATCGCCTAATAGCACATTTGCTCGCACACAGTTTTTATTTGCATTGAGTGCTTGTTCTAGTTCAAATCTAGCGGTGTGCAAATCATTTGCTAATTTGGATTTAACCGCCATTTCGCAGTAATAATGTGAAACCTCAACACGGAATGGCACGCCAGATAAGCGCTCTAGCTCAGTTGCTGCTTTTATCGCGCGCTCCCATTCGCGCTCTCTCACATAAATCTCTAGTAAAGCACGCAGGGCAGGTTGGCGGTATCTATCATCATTGAGCGACTCAAAAAGTTCTTCCGCACGATCTAACAAGCCAGCTTTTAAATAGTCTTGTGCTAGTTCAGCCGTCACAGCTAATTTTTGTTGCGGCTCTAGATCTTTTTTATCTAGTAAGCTTAAATGTAGATGAATTGCGCGATCAACTTCACCACGTTTTCTAAACAGGCTTCCTAAGGCAAAGTGCAGTTCTAATGAATCTGTATTCGCTTGAACAGCCTCAGAAAAAGCCTCTATGGCTTTGTCATGTTGATTCGTAATTAAGAAGTTTAAGCCTTTAAAATAGGCTGCAGGTAGTGCTGTAGATTCAGCAAGTAGCTGTTTAAGGTCTACGCGCGCCGCGAGCCAACCTAAGCTAAAAAATAAGGGGAGTGCTAATAACCACCAAAATTCAAATTCCATGAGGTTTCGCTTTTACTAATGCTTGGTTATATAGGATATTTAATTGAGTCATACTGCTTGATTTGCACACATATTACATAGGTGTAATTTTAGCTTAAATAATTGAATATAGTTTGCTTTAACTAAAGCTGTTGATTGATGGACAACAAAATTGATGAGCAATAAAAAACGGCAGCTTATGGCTGCCGTTTTTTATTCAAACATTAATACTTAAAACTACAAGTTAATTCAGATGCTTAACTCAGGTATTTAACCCTTAGGTATTTAACCCTTAGGTATTTAACCTAAGTCCACACGTTCACGTAACTCTTTACCAGCCTTAAAGTGAGGTACATGTTTTTCAGGTACTTGTACTTTACTGCCAGTTTTAGGGTTGCGACCTAAACGTGGTGGACGATAATTTAAGCTAAAGCTACCAAAGCCACGTATCTCAATACGCTCGCCAGTAGCGAGGTTATCAGACATTGCATCTAAAATCGCCTTTACTGATAATTCCGCATCTTTTACCACTAACTGCGGAAAACGCTCAGCAAGCAAGGTGATTAGTTCAGATTTAGTCATGCTTTCTGTGCCTTTATCTTAACTATTTAGTTTATTTCTTGCTGTCTAATTTAGCTTTTAATAAAGCACCAAGGTTAGTTGTACCAGCAGAAGCTGCGTCGTTTGGTACTTGTGGGGCAGCATCTTTAGCTTTTGCAGATTTAGCCTTAGGTTTAGCATCTGATTTTTCTTCAGTTGAAGCAGTTGCGCCTGAAGGGTCAGCAGAAAGTTGTTTAACACCTAATGAAATACGCTCTTTTTCTACATCAATCGCTAAAATCACCGCTTGAAGTTCGTCACCTTTTTTGAAGTTGCGGATAGCTTCTTCGCCTGTTTGTGACCATGATAGATCTGACAAGTGAACTAAACCATCAATACCACCTGGCAAGCCAATGAACACACCAAAGTCAGTGATTGATTTGATTTGGCCTGAAACGTTATCACCTTTGTGATGCGTTGCAGAGAAATCATCCCATGGGTTGGCTTTACATTGCTTCATACCCAATGATAGACGACGACGTGCTTCGTCGATTTCAAGAATCATCACTTCAACTTCGTCGCCTAATTGAGCGATTTTACCTGGGTGAATGTTTTTGTTAGTCCAATCCATTTCAGAAACGTGCACTAAACCTTCAATACCTGGTTCGATTTCAACGAATGCACCGTAGTCAGTCAAGTTTGAAACTTTACCGAACAGACGTGTTGAAACTGGGTAACGACGAGTTAATGCAACCCATGGATCGTCGCCCAACTGTTTGATACCTAGTGAAACACGGTTTTTCTCTTGATCGAATTTCAAGATTTTTGCTTCAACTTCTTCACCTACTGTTAACACTTCAGATGGGTGTTTTACACGACGCCATGCTAAGTCAGTAATGTGTAGCAAACCATCAATGCCGCCCAAATCAACGAATGCACCGTAGTCTGTAATGTTTTTAACAATACCTTTAACCACTGCGCCTTCAGCCAATGTACCCATTAACGCATCACGGTCTGCACCAGCGCTAACTTCCATTACTGCACGACGTGAAACAACGATGTTGTTACGTTTACGGTCGATTTTAATTACTTTAAGGTCACACTCTTTATTTTCGAATGGGGTAGTGTCTTTTACTGGGCGTACATCCACCAATGAACCTGGCAAGAATGCCATGATGCCGTTGACAGAAACGCGTAAACCGCCTTTAACTTTACCGCTAACGAAACCTTTAATGATACGGCCTTCGTTCATTGCATCTTCTAAATCTAACCATGTTTCCATGCGTTTAGCTTTTTCGCGTGAAAGCAATGTTGAACCGAAACCATCTTCTAGTTTTTCGATTAACACTTTTACGAAGTCACCAACTTGAACTTCGATTTCGCCTTGAGCGTTTTTGAATTCTTCAGCAGCGATAACGCTTTCTGATTTTAGACCAGCATTAACAATCACGTGATCTTGGTCAACTGAGATAACCTCAGCTGTAATCACTTCACCAGAACGCATTTCTTGGTGAGCTAAGCTTTCTTCAAAAAGCGCAGCAAAAGATTCCATTGGTGAAGCAGTAGATGTAGAAGTAGAAGCCATTAAATAAAATTACCTAAAAAATAATCCCACCTAGCAGTGGGGTGATTAAAAAAACCTGCGAATCAATGTAAAACGCAGACGAAAAATTCTTAAAAATTACAAAGAATAGAATTATAACTAAAACCTTGAAAAATAAAAGACTATTCGCTAAATTTATTGGTAATTTTCTACTAAAAACCGTATAAAAACTTAACTATTGGGCAGGATTTGGTATTTTTGCAAAATATAGTCAACGGCTTCTGAAATACCTACATTGTCCGTTTCAAGTAAAGACGCATCGTCAGCCATAAGTAGTGGGGCACTTGCACGGCCTTTGTCTCTAGCGTCACGTTCAGTTAAGTCTTGCAGGATGTTTTCATAATTGGCGGGTTGGTTCTTACCTAGCAATTGTTTGTAGCGGCGCAGTGCGCGCGTTTCAGTGCTTGCTGTGAGAAATATTTTTAACTCTGCCTTTGGAAATATCACGGTTCCCATGTCACGCCCATCCGCAACTAAGCCAGGGGCTTTGCAAAAACTATGTTGCATATCGATCAGAGCTGCGCGCAATGGTGCGTGCACAGCAACTTGCGACGCACCTTTGCCAATTTCTTCAGTACGGATTTCGTTGGAAACATCTTGATTGTTAACTAACACTTGCTCGTTGATAAATTCAATTTTGAGTGTTTTACCACATGCGGTCACGGCTAACGCGTCACTCCAAGCGATATTGTTTTGCTGTGCGGCAAAAGCAACAATGCGGTATAGCGCGCCAGAATCTAAATAATGAAAGCCAAGCTTGCTTGCAACAAGCTGCGCAACAGTGCCTTTACCTGAGGCTGAAGGTCCATCGATGGCTATGACTGGAATGCGATTCATTATTTTACCAAACTCATTTAACGATGCTCGCAAATTGTGCAAAGTAATCAGGAAATGTTTTATTGACGCACTTAGGATCGTTAATCGTAATAGGCACGCCGCCCAGTGAAACTAGTGAAAAGCACATTGCCATGCGATGGTCGTCATAGGTGTCAATCACCGCATTAGGCGTAAGTTGAGCGGGCGGGGTGATTTTAATGTAATCGGCACCTTCTTCTACAGTTGCTCCCACTTTGCGTAGTTCAGTTGCCATGGCTGCGATACGGTCTGTTTCTTTCACACGCCAGCTGGCGATGTTACGCAAGGTCGTTGTGCCTTCAGCAAATAAAGCCAAAATTGCCAATGTCATTGCTGCATCGGGTATGTGATTGCAATCTAAATTAATAGCTCTTAGTCTGCCTTGTGGCGCACTAGCTTCCATCCAGTTATCTGCATAGTTGATTGTCGCGCCCATGAGCTCAAGCGCCTCTGCAAAATGTATATCGCCTTGAATGCTGTTTTCACCAACGCCTTCTACTTTCACCTTGCCACCAATCACACCTGCCGCTAGGAAATATGAGGCAGATGAGGCATCACCTTCAACGATAATGTCGCCAGAGTATTTGTAGGTCGGTTCCGCTGAAATAGTGAAATTTTGCCATTCATCATCATGTGGAACGGTTATGTTGAAACGTTGCATCAACCTAACCGTTATGTTGATATATGGCTTTGAAATCAATTTGCCAATCACTTTAATAGTGGAATTCTGGTTTGTGAGTGGAAGTGCCATCAATAATGCAGTTAAAAATTGACTGGAAACATTACCACGAATTTCAATAGGTTTACTTACATCGACATTGGCTGGTGAAATTTTAAGTGGGGGATAGCCTTCATTGCCTAAATACTCAATATTTGCGCCAGCTTGACGCAAAGCATCAACTAGGTCACCAATGGGCCGTTCATGCATGCGAGGCACGCCGCTCAGTGTGTAATGACCATTTGAAAAAGCAAGTGCTGCAGTTAGCGGCCTAAAAGCTGTACCTGCATTACCTAAAAACAGTTCGGCGTTTTTGTTTGGAAAATCGCCACTACAGCCATGCACCAATATTCCGCCACTTGTCTTTTCAAGTATTACACCTAACTTTTCCAAAGATTCAAGCATGCGAGCAGTGTCATCTGAGGCCAGTAAGTTAATTACTTGTGTAGAGCCAGTTGATAATGCCGCTAGCAACAGTGTGCGATTAGAGATGCTTTTTGAACCAGGAAGCGTGATTGAGCCTTGTGCTTGATGGCTGGCGGGTAGGGTAAGTTGTTCCATTTTGATGTCTTTATTGTCTATTTTTTGCCCAAGCATTTCGAGCGGTGCTTGCGCGGTCAAAGAGTGCTTGTAAGCCAGCACCGTCTTCGTTGATGAGTAATTTTTTGAGTTGCGACAACTCGTTTTGGTAGGCTTCTAATTCACTTAATAAAGCTGTTTTATTAGCTAAACTGATGTCGCGCCACATTTCGGGATGACTGCCTGCTATTCGAGTGAAGTCTCTAAAGCCACTGGCAGCGAAGCTAAATAGTTGTGCAGCATTAGGGCGTGAGGCAATGTCATCAACTAAGGCAAATGCTAGCAAATGTGGTAAATGGCTCACTGCTGCAAAAATACTGTCATGCGTTTCTGCTGGCATTTCACTCACATTGGCGCCACATTTGCGCCAAAATTCGGCGACTATGGCTACGGCACTTTTATTGGTTTCCGCAGTAGGCGTTAACACAACATTTTTACCTGTGTATAAATCAGCCATTGCAGCGGTGACACCGCTTTTCTCTGCGCCTGCGATTGGGTGACCGCCGACAAACTGGTTGAATTGTTCGCCTAATATTTCTTTTGCACACGCCAAAACGTCACTCTTTGTGCTGCCTGCATCAGTAATGACGGTGTTGTTGCTTAAATGTGGTTTTATGCTTTGTAAAATGCTGGCTGTTTGTGCAACTGGGGCTGCAATCATTACCAAGTCGGCATCTTGAAGTGCCGCATGGATGTTGGTTGCTTGAGTATTAGAAAACGCATCAATCACACCTAGGTTTAGTGCTTCTTGCAGACTTTCTTGGCTGCGACCAATACCTGTAATATGGGTTGCGCTGGCCTTTTTAAGCGCCAAAGCAAAAGAGCCACCAATCAAACCCACACCAAAAATGACGATTTTTTTCAAATTTAAATATTTAGCAGAAAATGCTACACCAAAAAATGCTACATAAAGAAGTGCGATCAATCGCGAAACTAAATTGTAGCATTTTTGCTATTTAACTCTTAGCTATCCTTTCTTCTTAATTTTCAGGGTTATTTAATAGTGAGAAATTATTTAACGCTCAGGCGCGCAGAGTCGTAAAGCGCTATTTAATAAGTACGGCAAAGGTGTTTTTGATAACCAGTGACGGTTATCTGCAATAAATGGATAAGCGCGACTCAATATTGGCTTTAGAATCTCACTATCCCAGAATGCTGCCAAACCTTTAAATCCTGCTGCACCATAGGCAACTGAGAAAACATCCACACCTTTAATCCAATTGCCTGCAGCATCTTGCGCGTGAATACGCTCCATCATGGCTTCTTTGGTGGTTGGGCAAAACTCAGGTTCATTGAATGCTTGGCTTGAGCAATCGACTAAGATTAATTTATTTTCAAAGTCAGTTTCTTTAATCGTGTGCATTTCGCTGGCGCAAAGAGGGCAAGAGGCGTCGTAATAAATAGTGAGTGGAAACTGTATGTTTTGTGTCATTTTATTTTCCTTTATGCAATGTTTTATGTATTGTTGCCGCGGATCAACATTTGAATTTTTGCGCCATATTTCATGATTTTTGTTAGTGTTTCAGGTTTAAGTTTAATCATTTCATCGCCCCAAATCGAAAGCGTTTGCATCAGTTCTAGCATTTGTTGGACGCGTTTTTTAGCTTCTAATTCATTGTTGTTAAATGTATTTTCTGATAAGTAACGTTCTAAAAACTGTACGGTTGGGTCGAACTCTCGTGCTTTGCGTTCGGTAATCACTGTGCGAAACAATTCCCAAGTATCAAGTGAGGTTTCAAAGTAATCACGCCTGTCGCCCATCATGTGAGTAATACGCACCAAGTGCCAGTTTTGCAGTTCTTTAAGACTGTTGCTCACGTTGGAGCGTGCTACTTGTAAGGTGTCTGCGATTTGTTCTGCGTTTGCTGGCTTGCCAATAAAATATAAAAATGCATGAATCTGTGACACTGTGCGGTTGATGCCCCAGCGTGCGCCCATTTCACCCCAATGCAAAATAAACTGGTTGCCTAGCTCGCTTAATTGAATTTTTTCGTTTGATTCAATGTTGCTTTCTGTACTCATTTTATCTGTCCTTTTTGAAGCACTTTAAAAACTATTTGACACAGTATCTCATTCGTCATATATTTCTGTCAATACAGAAATTAAAGAAATAATAGATTTGTATTTTATGAGGTGGAGAAAATGAAAGTATTAGTGTTGGGAGGTAACGGTTTTATAGGTAGCAGTATTGTTAAAAAGCTCAAGCAGCAGGGTGTTCAGGTGCTAATAGGTAGTCGTAGTTTTGCTGAGAATACTGATACGGTGAGCATACGCATGCACAGCATGACGCTTGTAGATGATTGGCTGCCTGTATTGAAAGGCATCGATGTTGTCGTTAACTCTGTTGGTATTTTGCGTGAAAGAAACCTTCAATCACATTTTCAATCAACCCGTGAAACTTATGACAAAGTACATAATTTAGCACCAACGGCTTTAGCGCAGGCTTGTGCCAAGCTCAATGTGCGGTTAATTCATATTTCTGCGATTGGATTAACAAACCTCGCAAAAAGTCGTTTTATACGTTCAAAGTTTGCAGGTGAACAAGGCATTTTAAGCAGTGGAGCACAAGCGATTTTAGTTCGCCCGTCATTGTTAGATGGCGCTGGTGGTTATGGCGCCAGATGGTTTAGGCGAGTGGCAGCATGGCCTGTGCAATTTGTGATGAAGTCACAAGGCTTGATTGCGCCATTACAAGTGACTGATTTGGGAGAGGCGGTCGCGAATCTATGCCAAATGAATTTTGATAAGCTACCAAAAATAATCGAACTTGGTGGCAATGAAGTTTTTGCTATTGAGCAGTACCTGACTAAATTGCGCACTCAAATTAGACACACACACGCTTTGCAAATAGCAGCGCCTAAAGTTGTGGTGCGATTATTTAGTCATATTTTTGACTTGTTAGCTTGGACGCCATTGTCATTTGGACACTTTGAGTTAATGCAAGGCTATAACGTGCCTGCAAAAAATATGCTGCCTGAATTGTTGGGGCACAGGCCGACTGAAGTAGGCGTGAATATCAATGTAGATTGTTATGAGGTCTATGCTATTAGTAATAGCCATTCATAAATGCACAAAGCTCCCATTGATGTTTACTATGGATGAAATGCTCGAGTAAGTAAAATTTTGCTCTAAGCTAAAGCTTAAGATTGCCGAAATTAAATGGTTGGAATCGTTCATGACGAATAAAAATATTCGTCTGATTTAAAGCATCGAGAGTCTATTTAGATTTGCTCATTTTATTGAAAACTAGCTTACCAACCGATGCGCTGACTCCACTTAATAATGTACCCCAAGCAATATCTATTACAGATAGCCTAAGTGGCCAATCTTTCAACAAGGCTAAATTGGTTAAGTCGTAACTTGCATATATAAAAAATCCAAATACAGCAGCTGCAACAAAAGTATTTTTAATTCCTCTCGCAGCAATGTTGGGTAGTATCGCGAACCGCATAAGCCCTAATGCGTAAACAAGATAAAATAAACCTGCAAACATTAGATTGGGTTTAGCGGCCATCAGATGTCCAATGCCAGCTTGATAAAGAGGTTCCGCCAACATGCTTAGCCAAACGAGATCCAAAACGAACATCACCACGATAATAGTGATATATGCGGGTAATAGTTTAATCAATTGATTCCTGCCTTTAAATATTTAAAGTTACGCTGTAAACCTCAAATTAAATGTGAATAATTTCTATTAATATTGATAAGCTTTACTTAACTAGGGTGATGAAGTGACTATGCTTTTTTGTTGGTCTCTATATTAAGCACCACTACATACTATCTTAGTGTATCAGCAGATAAATATTTTACCAGCGATAGATAACAACTTGCCTTATTGTTGTTACAATAATCAAATGAGTGATAATCAATCTAATAGTTCAGATAAAAAATGTGGAGGTTTGCGCTCAGGCGCAGGTCGCAAAGTCGGTACAGGTAAGTTTGGTGAGCCTACCGAAGTACTGCGTATACCGAGTAGTCAAAAGGCTGTGATCACTGACTTCCTATTAGCTTACCAACGCAAGCATCAACTAGATGGACTTGATCCAGTCAATGAAATAATACTCCCTGCAAAAGCAGCTAAATCGTCCTATCTACCTTTGTTTGGTTCTAAAGTCCCTGCTGGGCTCCCTTCACCAGCGGATGATCATGTAGAAAAGCGCCTAGATGCCAATGAGTATCTGATAGACAAAGAAGACGCTACTTTCTTTGTCACCATACAAGGTGAGTCCATGATTAATGCAGGATTACTCAGTGGTGATAAGGCTGTGGTTGACCGCTCTAAACAAGCCAGTGTTGGAGATATTGTGAAGGCAGTGGTCGATGGTGAATTTACCATCAAGACTTTAGGCAAAGCTAAAAATGGAATGCCACGACTACTACCTGCAAACCCTGCTTTCAATCCCATAGAAATCAAAGAAGAAATGCAGTTTGAAATCTGGGGTGTTGTGACAGGTTCATTTAGACGCTTTAAGTAATCACCGAGCCTGCAACAGCTAAGTTGTTTTAAACGATTAAGAAATTAATCGCTGCAACTGGCGGTACGATAAATACGGCAGTCACGAATAAGCCTTGAAAGGCAAAACGTAAAAGTTTATTTGTTTTTGGGAGTGAGATGTTATTTTCAACATGATTGTTTTGATGGGTACGCATTTAAATCCTTAAAAGAAACTTTTGGTTTCTTGTTTATAACGAATGAAGCTTGTGGCTTCGCTTTAGTAAAACTAATACTTACTGATTATAAGTGCAACATGTTTCACTTATATGACATTCAATAATAATTAAATTATGAATGCCAGTATGTGAACTTCACCGTTAAATTGTGGCCACAAACATTGATTCAGTTAGCAAAATATTTAATTAAATAAGGATGACACGATGAGTCGCATTCAACTCAATAGGGCAGATCGCATGCGAGGCGCACTGTGGGGTATGTTTGTTGGCGACGCACTGGCTATGCCAGTGCATTGGTATTACAACATTGCGGCCTTATGGCAAGACTTTGGCACTGTTAGTGACTACCAAGCACCTAAGGAGCATCATCCAAACTCAATTATGGCTTTAGCTAACACGGCTAAAGCAGGGCGAGGTTCGCAAGAGGGTGACATTATTGGCAACGTTATTCTTAAAGGGAAAAAGCAACATTGGGGACAAGCCAATCGCCACTATCATCAAGGGATGCAGGCTGGTGATAACACACTAAATTTATTGTGTGCTCGTGTATTACTCCGCTCCTTAAATACTGTTGGCCATTACGACTCAGCAGATTTTCTGCGGGAATATATTCGTTTTATGACTGAGCCAGATCGGCATAACGACACCTATGCAGAATCTTACCATCGAGACTTTTTTGCAAACTTTGCACAAGGCGTAGCCCCTGAAAACTGTGCAGGAACTGATGGTCATGATACGGCATCTATGGGCGGTTTGGTCAGCTTGCCTTTGGTTATGATGGCTACCATTCGTGAAGGTGATTTAGCTACTATCAATGCTTCTGCGCTAACGCAACAACGCCTGACGCATCAATCATCCTTGCTTGAACAGCACACACTTGAGCTGAGTAAGCTACTGTTTCATATTTTTAACGATAGCAACCCAAATATAGAACAGCTTGCCTGTGAGGCCTCGAGCAACCTTGGCTTCCCTGCGTCTAAGGTTCTTGAGAATGTGCGTCGCAATCAAAGCTCAGATCTTGAGATTATAGGTGGTCTACTTAGCCCAGCATGCTACATCGACCAAGCTTTCCCTTCAGTGCTCTACTTAGCTGCGCGCCATTATGATGATTTTGAAAATGCATTAATCGCCAATACCAATGTCGGTGGCGACAACTGTCATCGCGGTGCTGTACTAGGCGCTATACTTGGTGCGTCCTTGGGAGTAGAGGCAATTCCAACACGCTGGATTGATGGACTAACAGCGCATGCTGAATTAAATGAAGAAATTGAACAGTTTATTGCGCGGTTTGAATAGTCAAAAATTTAATTTTCTGTATGATTTTGCGAAATTTTGACGAAGTAAGTTAGCTCAATTTTTGTAACAACACTAAGTTTTTAGGCTATTTTTACAATATTTAGACTTGGATGTTTCTCTTATTGGTTGATGTTATTAGATTGGGATGTGTAGTCTTTTTGGAGCCTAATAGGCATGTCATCTATGTAAACCGAAAGTTGAAGCAGAGGTATGCCGATCTAAACATTGATTGGCGCTATCGTCCATTCACCATCAATCAACATTTCTAGTGGTTTATAATTTTGTTTATAAGCCATTTTTTTACTCTCTCTAATCCAATAGCCTAAATATAAGTAAGGAAAGTTTAGGGTTTTAGCCCATTCAGCCTGCCACAGAACGTTGTAAGTGCCTAAGCTTGCGTGTGTGTCGCTGGTGTCGTAAAAAGTGTAAACGGCTGAAATGCCATCGAACACAATATCAATCACACTCACCATTTTAAGTTGATTATTTTCTCTAAATTCCACCATCACGCTTTCTACATTGGTTTGGCATAAAAAACTTCGGTATTGTTCAATTTTCTCAGTTTCGGTATCTTGTTCTGATTCTAGCTCAGAATTTTTCTCAGACTCTGCATGTCGTGCTAGTTGATAGGCCGCATAAAGTTCGTAATGCTCTTCATGGTAAGCAATCGGCAAAATAGTTGTGGTGAGGGTCTGATGCTGTTTGAATGCACGTTTCTGGCTGCGATTTGGCACAAAGTCATTTAGCTTGACTCGCACTGGTATGCATTCTCGGCAGCTTTCGCAATGAGGCCTGTAAGCAAACTTACCACTGCGTCTAAAGCCTTGCTGAATCAGGCCGCTGTATATGTGAGCATCAATTAAATGCTGTGGTGTAGCAATTAAACTTTGTGCAAGTTTATTGGGCAAGTAGCCACAAGTGTAGCCAGTGGTCACGTAAAATTGCAGCTTATTTAAAGGCGGCTCTGATGGCGTTGTCATGTTAAGTGCTTATTCAATTAAGACTGTGTCAAAAATGTTAGATGTTGCATAAATAGCTCTCGATCAATTTCACGTCCGCCAAAGCTTGCGAGTAAGGGTGTTTTCATCTGGCAATCTATCAAGCTAACGTTTTGGGTTTGTAAGTATTTGACTAGGTTTACAAAGGCTACTTTTGAAGCATCCGTCACATGATGAAACATACTTTCTCCATAGAACATGCGCCCAATTTTAATCCCGTAACAGCCGCCGACTAATTGATTGTCAAGCCAGCTTTCCATACTTATGGCATAGCCTAAGCGGTTAAGTTCACAGTAAGCTTCAATCATTTCAAAGCTAATCCAAGTACCTGCTGGATTGTTGTTTTCATCTAATCTAAGAGTGTTGCTACAAGCTGTCATGACTGCACGAAAGCTTGTATTAAAACGTATTTCAAAAGCCTGTTTTTTGAGTGTTTTTTTGAGTGAGTTCGATACTTTTAATTCATCAGGAAAAAGTACCATGCGCGGGCTTGGGCTCCACCACATCACAGGTTCGCCTTCACTAAACCATGGAAATATGCCTTGTTGATAGGCTGTCAACAGGCGCGCTGCCGATAAATCACCACCAATTGCAATTAAACCGTTTGGCTCTTTTAACGCCATAAATAAAGGCGGAAACTCACAGTCGTCGTCTATGCTAGCGACTCGTCCATTAGGCAGTTGATAATAGGCGTAACTCATAAACTTTATGTGAATTTGTTGGTCAGTTACATGGAAGATAAATGTTAGTTTACCTTGTTTAGCCTTTATGATTAAATGAATCCTATGTCTTTGTCATCACATCAGCTTTTAAGGTTATTCGTGTTGCTATTGCTGACAGTTTTTATTAGTGAAACTGTTTATGCAAGCGGCATGATGGCCCCTGTACAAGTCAACCCTAGTCATGCAGAAGCGCCTGTTGAGCATTGCCACGAAGTGCCCAACACACAGCAATCCCATGAAAAGCAGCACACGCATGCAAGCTGTAAAGAT
The DNA here is from genome assembly GCF_029945705.1 of Methylotenera sp. Lineage (GTDB taxonomy): Bacteria > Pseudomonadota > Gammaproteobacteria > Burkholderiales > Methylophilaceae > Methylotenera. The sequence continues at coordinate 15,415 of NZ_JAQSDC010000020.1, read as the reverse complement.
TGCAGTCATTGTATGGCCTGTTTTACAATTTTACCTCCTAGTCAATTAGACGAGATGCAATCTCAGATTCAAGTTACAACTGTGAGCTTGTTTGAACCTAGCTATCTTTCGCACATCAGTGCCCGACCACAAAGACCTCCCATTTCTTAAGTAAACAGATGGACTCAGTTCAGCAGCAGGCTTTTGCCTGTTGCTGATTCACCACATTTATTTTTGAAATGAGATTTCGATGAAACTATTCAACTTATCGTTGTTTATTCTTTCTCTTGGTTTAGGAACATCTACGCCTCTATGGGCCGCAGATGCATCTCAAGAGACCAATACCTACCAATCATCTCTCGATGATTATAAACCCCTAACTGACGACAACCTGTCAGATTGGAAATCTATAAACGTGCCTTCAAATGACGGCCATGCTGGACACTCCATGGCAGGTATGCAACATGAAATGACTGCGGAACAGAAGGCTAATATGGCTTCCGATGACAAAGGAATGCCTGCAATGGAGGGCATGGATCACAGCCAAATGAAACACGACCATGTAATGGCGGCAATGCCAGGAATGGATCATGACAACATGAAATCCATGCCTGATAGCAAGTCAGCAAGTCAGTCCATGAAAAAAGAAGATATGCTTGACATGAACCATGACGAAATGGCTGTGCACAATCACGGTGGGTCAGACATGAAAGCCATGGATCATTCAAAGATGAGTGAGTTAAAGCCGAATGACATGCAACCAAGGGTAGAAGATGCCACTCAAGATGAATCTCAACCACACGGGCATGCATCTACACAACGGTCTGAACATGCAGGGATGTCAGTGCCCTCAATGATTGCACCAGCAACACAAGCCATATCCTTGCAGATAATCCCTAATTTTCATCCGATTGTGGTGCATTTCCCAATTGCCTTAACTGTTATAGCATTTCTGCTGAGTATCGCTGCTTACGCAAGGCGAAGTCATCCAGTCTCGACACAGCTGGCTGCCGCTGGACACTTTACCCTTTGGCTCGCTGCTATCGGCGCTGCTACGGCTGTATTATTTGGCTGGTTAGCATTTAACTCGGTCAACCATGATGATGCAGGACATACAGCCATGTTGTTACACCGTTTCTGGGCAATTCCCACGGCTTTAGGTTTAATCTTGCTCGCTAGCTGGGATGCATGGAAGTATCGTGTTAATGAACTCATATCAGTTCCAATGCTTTTTTTACTTTTGCTGCTGTCCCAAGCAATCGCAGTGACAGGATGGCTGGGAGGGGAGGTGGTTTATCGGCATGGCATAGGCGTGCTATCACTGCCAATCAGTGAAGGCGCTGGTCATAGTCACCATCATAGTGCAGATGCTACCGCACCTTCACACACGACTCTTAAGACCGAGCCTGATGTACACGCAGAACATCCAGATGATGAAAAAGGAGAGTCGCATGAGCACTAATACACAAACATTCAAATCTCGCACTTTAATCGCCCTTATCAGTGTCAGTTTTGCGCTTGGCGGTTGTGCCACATTTTCTAAAGATGGTGGTTTTGGCGCTGTGCAAGATACTACTCAAAAACATATTAAACAAGAGGTTGTTTGGCCAAAAACAGAAGGTGAAAAAAACAAAGTCACTGAACGTGTGAACGAATTGTTATCAAAACGTTTAAACGCAGATCAAGCCGTACAAGTAGCGCTACTGAACAATAAAGGGTTACAGGCAGATTTTTATAATTTGGGTATTTCGGAATCAGATTTAGTACAAGCTGGCCGTTTACCTAATCCCAAGTTTTCTATGCTTTACACACGTAATGATGGTGACTATAAAATTGAACAAATACTGACTTTCAATATTTTTTCGCTGTTAACCATGCCAAGAATGCAAGCAATTGAACGTCAGCGATTTGTGCAAATTCAGAAAAGAACCGCTTTTGAAGTGATTAAAATCGCAAATCACACTCGTATTGCTTATTTCAATGCAGTTGCAGCAACAGAGCAAGTCCGCTATAGCGAGCAAGTAAAAGAATCTGCAGAAGCCAGTGCTGAATTAGCAAGAAGGATGGTAAAGGCAGGCAACTTTAACAAGCTGCAGCAAGCGCGGGAACAGAGTTTTTATGCAGATGCGGCATTAGATTATGCGAATGCAGGCAATAAGCAGGTATCTGCGTATGAAGCACTATCAAGACTGCTAGGTGTGTCAGTTGATCAGCTTAATTTAGAAGAGCGCCTCCCTGATTTACCAGAGTCGCTCACTGACTTGCAACCATTTGAGAAATCAGCTTTTGAACAGCGACTGGATTTACAGGCTATTAAACTAGAAACGGAAGCGTTAGCTAAACAACTAGGGCTCACCAAGACGACACGCCTCATTAATGTACTGGAAATTGGTCCCGCAAGAGTGTTAGAAGGTCGTCGTGGCGATCCTTATAAAAAAGGGGTAGAGCTTTCATTCGAGTTACCAATATTTGACTGGGGCACTGCACGCGTTGCACGGGCTGAATCCATTTATATGCAATCGGTCAATCGGGCGGCATACGTAGCAATCAATGCACAGTCTGAAATCCGTGAGGCCTACAACACTTATCGTACCAATTACGATGTAACAAAGCATATCCGTGATGAAATCGTGCCGCTTCGTAAAAAAATTCTGCAAGAAAACCAACTTCGCTATAACGGCATGCTGACCAGCCCATTCGAACTGCTGGGTGATGCTCGTGCACAAGTTGCTAGCGTGCAAAACTATATCGAATCTTTACGTGAGTTCTGGGTTGCCGATAGCACATTACAAATGACGCTGATTGGTAACGAAAATATGATGGAGGGAAATTAACATGGATTTTTCTAAATTTAGCAGGCGTGACTTTTTCAGATTGGCAGGTGCAGGCATCGCCGCGTCTACTGTGAGCAAAGTAGCGATGGCCGCATTACCCGAAATCGTTTCAGCAGAACAAGCCAATACACAAGCGCCTTTAGTACCTAATACTGGTCGTCCTTACAATCCAGTGGTGACCTTGAACGGCTGGAGTTTGCCTTGGCGTATGAAAAATGGTGTTAAGGAGTTTCATTTAGTGGCAGAGCCAGTTGTACGTGAAATTGCGCCAGGTATGAAGGCACATTTGTGGGGTTATAACGGCCAAAGCCCAGGCCCAACCATTGAAGTGGTGGAGGGCGATAAGGTGCGTATTTTTGTGACCAATAGATTGCCCGAAGTGACCAGTGTGCATTGGCATGGTCAGCCTGTGCCAAATGGTATGGATGGCGTCAGTGGGCTAACCCAAGCCCCAATTGAGCCAGGGAAAACTTATGTTTATGAATTTGAAGCAAAGCGTGCAGGTAGTTTTATGTACCATCCGCATGCTGATGAAATGACGCAGATGGCGATGGGGCTTATGGGCAGCTGGGTGACGCACCCTAAGAATCCTAAATTCATGCCAGTAGATAGAGATTTTATTTTTCTATTGAATGCTTATGATATTGACCCTGGAAGCTACACACCAAAAATCAATACCATGCTAGATTTTAATTTATGGACATGGAATAGCCGTGCATTCCCAGGCATAGATCCGCTTGTCGTGCGCAAGAATGACCGAGTGCGTATTCGTGTAGGTAACCTCACCATGACCAACCATCCCATTCATTTGCATGGCCATGAATTTCAAGTGACGGGTACCGATGGCGGTTGGGTGCCGCCTACCGCAAGATGGCCAGAGGTCACTACCGACATTGCCGTAGGGCAAATGCGCGCGATTGAGTTCGTCGCAAATAATCCAGGAGATTGGGCTTTTCATTGCCATAAAAGTCATCACACCATGAATGCAATGGGGCATCAAGTGCCAACATTATTAGGCGTTAAGCAGGATGACTTAGTCGATAAAATCAGTAATTTAGTGCCAGATTATATGGCAATGGGTGAAACTGGCATGTCTGAAATGAGCGAAATGGCAGCGATGATGCCCATGCCATTACCCGAAAATACCTTGCCCATGATGACTGGCAAAGGCCAGTTTGGCGATGTGAATATGGGCGGTATGTTTTCTGTCTTAAAAGTGCGTGAAGGATTAGCAAAAGGTGATTACAAAGACCCTGGGCATTACCAGTTTCCCAAAGGATCTATGGCGTATGAGTTTGTTGGCGATGGACCAGAACCGCTAAGGCAACCCGCTACTGATGAGAAATCCGAGGTAGAGGTGCAGGTACGCAAACCTACAGGCCATGCGGGACATTAATCAGGAGTTATCATGCAATATATTATTTTTAAATATTTAATTACAGCGGGCGTAGTGGTCATAGCATCAGAGCTTGCTAAGCGCAGTGACAGGCTTGGCAGTTTGATGGCTGCGCTGCCTTTGGTGACGGTGCTTACGCTGATTTGGCTGTATGTCGAGCATCAACCAAGCAGTAAAATTGCTAATCATGCCTACTATACTTTTTGGTATGTATTGCCAACTTTGCCTATGTTTTTGCTTTTCCCTTACTTGCTGCCTAAATGGGGTTTTGTGCTGACGTTGATTACCTGTGTAGTATTTACCATCGTTACTTTTTTATTATTCGCCTTATTAGTGAAACAGTTTGGTATAGACCTAATTTAGATAGGGTTAATTTTAGTAAGGTTTTTATAAAAAAAGCTTCTTAATCATACGATTAGCGCGTAAAATGCGCAAACTTAAAAAATTGTAGTGAATACCTTGGAACAATATACAACAATGCTCGCAAAGCCCATTCATAGCTATCGCCCTTACTGGGCGAAGCGGTTTGGTGCTGCGCCGATTTTACCTATGTCTCGTGCTGAGATGGATGAACTTGGTTGGGATAGCTGCGACATTATTTTGATTTCAGGTGATGCTTATATTGACCATCCGAGCTTTGGTATTGCTTTGGTTGGTCGCTTGTTAGAGGCGCAAGGTTTTCGCGTAGGTATTATCGCCCAGCCAGATTGGCAAAATGCCAATGCATTTAAATCGTTAGGTAAGCCTAATCTATATTTCGGCGTGACTGCTGGCAATATGGACAGTATGGTGAATCGTTACACAGCGGATAGAAAAATTCGTAGTGACGATGCTTATACGCCAGATGCTGCGCCAAACAAGCGTCCTGATAGAGCAGTACTGGTTTACTCGCAACGTTGTCGCGAGGCATATTCAGATGTGCCTTTGGTGATTGGCAGTATTGAAGCCAGTTTGCGCCGTATTGCGCATTACGACTACTGGAGTGATAAAGTTCGCCGCAGTGTACTGATCGATTCAAAAGCAGATATTTTACTTTACGGCAATGCAGAGCGGGCTTTGATTGAGTTAAGCCATCGTATTGCTAAGGGTGAAAAAGTGGCGGATATTCAAGACATTCGCGGTACGGCTTTTTTACGTAAAAAGATTCCAGAGGGTTGGAGTGAGATTGAAAGCACGAAATTAGACCGCCCAGGCACTGTTGAAAAGCATGTTGACCCATATGAAATGAAAATGGGTAAAGCTGATGCAAGTTGTGCAACCGATGAAAACAATGCCAAACCAGCGCTACCTGAAGGTACAAAAGCGATTGAAATTGTGCGTAAGCCTAAAGCTGATCGTGCTAAGCAAGTGGTACGTTTGCCAGATTATGAAGCAGTCGCCCAAGATCCCGTGTTGTATGCCCATGCTTCGCGTGTGCTGCACTTGGAAGCTAACCCTGGCAATGCGCGTGCTTTGGTGCAAAAACATGGTGATAGAGAAGTGTGGTTAAATCCACCGCCGATTCCGCTCACCACCAAAGAGATGGACTACGTTTACGATATGCCGTATGCACGTAAACCGCATCCAGCCTATGGCGATGCAAAAATTCCAGCATGGGAAATGATCCGTTTTAGTGTAAATATTATGCGCGGCTGCTTTGGTGGTTGTACGTTCTGCAGTATTACTGAACATGAAGGTCGCATCATTCAAAGCCGCAGTGAAGCATCAATCTTGAAAGAGGTTGAAGAAATCCGCGATAAAGTTGAAGGTTTTACTGGTGTGATTTCAGACCTTGGCGGCCCAACAGCCAATATGTATCGTATTGCTTGTAAATCAGAGACCATTGAGAAAAACTGCCGTAAGTTGAGCTGTGTTTATCCTGGCGTTTGTGAAAACTTAAATACAGACCATACGGCCTTGATTCAGTTGTACCGTAAGGCGCGTGCCATTAAGGGCGTTAAGAAGATTTTAATCGGCAGTGGTGTGCGTTATGACCTTGCAGTGAAGTCGCCTGAATACGTCAAAGAGTTAGTGCAACATCATGTGGGTGGCTACTTAAAAATCGCTCCTGAACATTCTGAAGAGAATGTACTCAGTAAAATGATGAAGCCCGGTATGGATGCGTATGACGAGTTTAAAGCCATGTTTGAAAAGTTTAGTGCTGAAGCTGGTAAGAAGCAGTATTTGATACCTTATTTTATTGCGGCGCATCCGGGCACTACTGAATTGGATATGCTTAATTTAGCACTTTGGCTTAAAAAGTACGACTTTAAGCTAGATCAAGTACAAACCTTTACACCTACACCTATGGCAATGGCTACGGCAATGTACCATTCAGGCAAGAATCCATTGCGCAAAGTCACGGCAGATTCAGACGATGTGCCGATTCCCAAAGCGGGTAATGTGCGTAAATTGCATAAAGCGTTTATTCGTTACCATGACCCTAATAACTGGCCTATGCTGCGTGAGGCCTTAATAAAAATGGGCCGTGAGGATTTGATTGGCAACGGCAAGCAGCACTTGATACCAGCTTGGCAGCCGCTTTCGAACAAGCCAATTACCACTGTACGCGGTGAAAAACTTGAGCGAACTGTTCGACCTAGACGAGTGTCAGAAGTTAAACGCAAATATTCCTAAGCGCTTTTGCTAGCTAAAAAGCTTCAGCTAAAGTATTAGGTGTGTTTGCATTGCTAACATTTCTAATACTTTAAGGCGGCTCCATGATTTTGCAATGTAAACCAGTTTTGCAATTCAAACGACTATTCAGTGCCATTTTAACATTTAGTTTTTTTGCGTTTGCTACAACTAATGCATACGCCGAAAAGGGTTTATTCTGGAAGGTAGAGTCGCCTGCAGGTAAAACTAGTTACCTTTTTGGCACTATGCATACAGACGATAATCGTGTGACTAATTTTTCGCCAGCCGTTGATAATGCGTTGCAGTCTGTCGATGCGTTTATGATGGAAACACTCGCACCAAATAATCCAAATGTATTCAAAATGCCAGATGGTGATTTAAAAACCATGTTGAGTGAAGCTGAGCTTGATAAGGTATATGCGCTAGCTGAATTTCACGTGATGCACCGTGATGTCGCAACTCATATGAAACCTTGGCTACTCGCAGTGGTGTTCGATTCACCCAAGCCTCTCACGCCATTCGCGCAAGACAACCTACTGATGACTAAATCTGAAGATTTTGGCAAAGAAGTGATTGGCATTGAGGATACGAAAGAACATTTTGGCGTAATGGATAGTTTTAGCCGCGATGAACAACTGACGATGTTACGCGCCGTGTTAAAACGCAGTCCAGAGCAGAAAGAGCGTGACTTTGAATCATTAATGGCAGCTTATTTAGCAGGGGATAGTAACAAAGTGGCTGCCCTAGACGAAAAAATTACAGGTGGCATGCTACCACCCGCCTTGTGGGAAAAAATGCGCGCTAAGTTATTGGATGAGCGTAACGTGGTGATGGCTCAGCGCGTCACAGAAGAAGCTAATAACAGGAGCGTATTTGTTGCTGTAGGCGCCTCACACCTTGCAGGTAAAGGCGGTTTAATTGCTAGGTTAAAACAAGCAGGTTTTAAACTAAGCCCAATCAAATAAGCTGAATAGCAGTTAAGTTAATTAAGGCTTAGTTGTTTCCGCGTAATAGCTTCATGCTACTTGGGTAGAAAGTTGGTAGCAAAAAAGTGGATATATTATCCATTACAATTGCACCAATATATAAATCCTGCACCAATATATTCTTGTGACTTGGTCAAAATGGGCTGTTTAACATCAATTTTTTAACCTTGCCAAATTTAACTTTTCCAAATTTAACCTAGTTAAAATTTTACCGAGGTTAAATTCTATCTTATACCACCTACATATTTATGTGGATCCATTACCTCAGTAGTGTCTTCGGATTCTTCCTCTTCGTAAGATGGCGTTAATATTTTTTTGAAAGCTGTCGATTCATTTTTAGTGGCACTTGATTTTTCTACGGCTGTCGGCGTAGATAACTTTCCAAACATCAGGATTTCAAAACGATCGACATATTTATTGAGGTCGGTTAATCCTTGTTCACGAGAGAGCGCAATGATGTTTTTGGCATAAGCTTCATTTTCAACTAGCCATTTAATATCAATGGTCCGACTTATTTTACGCCTCAGTATCACGCTAATAAGCGCGGCTACTGAAACTTTTTCAGTGCTGTGCAAGGTCTCTGCCATTACATTATCCTCTCTGCGTGCTGAGTGAGATCTAGTCCATCATGTTCATCTTCAGCGTCAACACGTAAATCAACGACTAGATTGACAAGTTTTAAAATAATAAGAGTGGCTATTGCACTATATGCCAAGGTGCTAAACGCAGCTACGGCTTGTAATGCGACATTCGAATCTAGGCCACTTATCGCCTTATCCGCAAACACGCCAGTCAATACTGCACCCACTAGGCCGCCCACACCGTGAATACCAAACACGTCTAATGCATCATCGGCACCTAATAGGCGCTTGAGGCTAGTCGCACCTAAGTAGCACAATGCACCACTAGCAATACCAATCGCCAATGCTCCACCAACATTTACAAATCCAGAAGCTGGTGTAATCGCAACAAGACCAGCGACAGCCCCTGAGGCGAATCCGAGCATGGTAATTCTTGATTTAACTATCCATTCAATCAATATCCAAGTTAAGGCTGCCATTGCTGCCGCTATTTGTGTTACTAGCATCGCCATGCCTGCACGGCCGTCTGCGGCTAATGCTGAACCTGCATTAAAACCAAACCAGCCAACCCATAACAGTGATGCTCCAACCAATGTATAGACTAGGTTATATGGAATAAAAGGGACTTTGCCATAACCTACTCTAGGGCCTAATACATAAGCACAAACGAGACCTGCTGCGCCTGCGTTAATGTGAACAACCGTTCCACCAGCAAAATCCAATACACCCATAGATGCAAACAAACCTGATGGCTCCCAGACCCAGTGCGCCACAGGTGCGTAAACAAAGATAGACCAAAGGGTCATAAACAACAACATGGCTGTAAAGCGCATGCGTTCGGCAAAGGCACCCACAATTAAAGCCGGTGTAATAATCGCAAATGTCATCTGAAACATGACAAATACTGATTCAGGAATGGTAGGGGCTAAGTGGCTCACTGTCAGCTGGCTAGTGGCTTTAATGTAACCAAGGCCAGATAACATTAGACGATCAAATCCGCCGAGAAACGGAGTTGCTCCAGGTGTAAATGCAATGGTGTAACCAATAAGTATCCAAATAACACTCACCAAACAGCAGACTGCAAAGCTTTGCAAAGCGGTAGAAAGCACATTTCTCTTGCGCACCATACCTGCGTAAAACAAGACTAGCCCTGGAATTGTCATTAACAAAACTAGTGCTGTTGAAGATAACATCCATGCCGTGTCGCCTGAATTAATTTTATCAAAACCAACCGAGTAAGGTTTTGTATAAACAATAGGGGCTACAGGAACAGTAGCAATGACGGAGCTAACTGGTTGAGCAGCCTGCTCTGGTGCATATGGCTGCGTATTGATTGCGGATGCTGCTGAGTTGAGGTCTGTTGCATCGGCTGTTGGTGCCGGTGAAGCTGTGCTTACGACCGCAGGTTCAGGGCTAGGACTTATTTCAACATTAGTTGTTTCTGAGTATGCTGGCAGTGCCATCAAGTTCATTGTTACAGCAAAAAGCCATATCCATAGACTGCTATTTTTGGAGTACATAAGTTTTAATTCCTAAGTATTTACTATTATTTGATGGATCAAACTTAACAATTTGAACTATAAAATCTGTTTTAGATATTGTTATCTAGTTTAATATAAGCAAAAAATATGCCTTATTAAATATTGTCTTATAGAAACTTTTTAACATTGTAGTTGAGGTTTTCAGGCTGATTCTTCATGGCTTCAATCGCTGAGCTCATCACCTGCGCAGCTTCAGTGCTACCAATCTCAGATTCCACCCAAGAGCGCAAATGTTTTAAAAATGACTTTAATTGGTCAGGCTTATAGTTGCGTAACTGAATAGTTTTACCCGTATTAATCAACGATAGAACTTGATTCTGCTGACCTTCTGACCAAGGCATGCTGTGAATTAGTTCTATTAAGAATGGGTTTAGCTTACGACTTAACCCATCTTCTGATTTCTCTAATAAATCTAGAATTTTAAGAAATAAACTTTGAAATGTTAGAAACTCTGGAGAGTTAATCACTTGGTTGGTCAATAGTGCTGTGAATTCACTATTATCTGTTTCACTGCTTAGTTCATTTGCTGATTCAATTGTTAACTCAATCGGCAGCTTGTTACGCGAACTGACTTTCACCTCATTGCTGGCTAAATCACTATCCCCTTGCAGTAAAGCGCGGTGTAACGCTCTTAATAAATCTCGTTGCTGATCTGCAATGCCATAGCTTTGACAAACTTCTTTTGCAAAGCTATTTAGCCCGTTAAATATAGAACCTGTTGCTTTGAAATAAGTGGACCACTTTTCAATGACTTCATTTGCTTCTTTTTCAGTTAATACACTTTGCAAACCTAAATAAATAGAGTTTTGTTTTGAGTTTTGAGTAGTGCCCAATTGGGAGTTTTGATTGTTGATCATTTAAATAAGCTTAAAAACTGATAATGGATTTGCTAAGCAAAGTCTGTACCAGTTTTGAGTGTGTCGACTTTATTTTTAGAGTTTTGTTGTAACAAAAACTCATCACTTGTTTTGCAGTTATTGGAGTTAAGCAATATTATTCAAATGTTATTACATTCGCTTCATGCAACTTCTCTATTCTGACCGACTGGTTCAAATGGGCTGCTGAGCATATTGAGCAAATATTTAATATTAATCGCTTGAATAAGAAGTTTTCCATTATTCGCTTTGATGATTTTTTTGATTAAAACGCCGTCTCTATCAACTGCTAGCGGTGTTGTAGTCACTTGGCTTTCATTAAACTGTGCCACAGAATGTAAGGCGCCCACCAGCAAGCCAATCTTATGTTGTTGGTATTCAATCACTATGACTTGGCTGTTGCTATTAACTACCGTAAGTTTTCCACTGAGTAAATATCCAAGATCAAATACCCACGCAAAGGTTTTACCTTCGTTTTCATGTTGAATGGCAAGCACGCCGACCCGCTCTGAACCACTGCCTATAGAAACGCGAGAAACTTCTGAGGCTGGTAACGCCTCCAGTACATATTCAGCTTCTATTGCAAATAGTCCACCATCAATAAAGAACGTCGCGAATTCAGGATCTGTTGATTGAGTCATAGATACATCAATAATCGATGCTGTGTTGTTCCCAGAGCTGTAACTGCTTCGAACTTCACCAAATAAATCATAAACCACAGCGATAACATCCTCTTTGTAGCCATCACTGACTTTGAATTCTCGATAACCATTCGAGGTACTGCATCCAAGTATTGAATAATGCCCGTCATGAATTACTATACGAGAAGTACTTTTACCATTAGGTAAGGCGAGCAAATCTGCATCAATCTCCAGAATGGCGCCTATTGGGCGGGAGGGGTCTGTGCTTGAAATGATTTGACCTTGCCTATTGATATAAAAAGCGGTGAAAGATTCTTTTTCTGCAATTCCACCTTGCAGCATGGCGGAAAACTCAGGTGATGAGTCAAATACAATACCGATACCACCGACTACTGAGTGGCTGTTTGGCGCCATAATGGCCGCATGGTAGATGTATGTTGGCGCGTTGCTATAGAGCGTGGCTGCGACAAAAGATGATACATAATATTGTTGCTCTGTACGCAGTGACATTACTTGCGACAGTGTTATATCGTCTATGTTTGTGCCAATGATTGAATTGCTATCCTCCATTGGTTTTGTACTGGCGACAATGCAACCCGTATTGTCATACACAAATATTCGGCTATAAACTGTATACAAAGAATTGATATATTCGAGAATATTGGTAATTTGCGTGACAGTTTTACTATCGATGATTGGTAAGGCTAACGCTGCTCTTAATTCGGGCGTCACTGCCCACCAACGACAGTCATCCGAACGCTCATATAAATTGCGATCAAGCAAATCTACTAATAAATGGGATACAAACTCAGAGTCTTTTAACCTAGAGGCGAGCACTGTCTCATATAGATCATTGATCGATTGCGCGAACAACTCATTGCTACGGGTGCCAGTTTCGCTAATTTGGTCTAAGACGGTTTTTAATTTCATTAGCTCACCACTTTGTCCTGCCGTCATTACCTGCCCATTCCATACGACACGACGTATAGTCGATGCCGCATTCATGACTTCAAATAATGGCGGGCAGAATGATTGTGCATGTGAGAGTAGTCCTTCGGCTACGACTGGATCTATAGTTTTTAGCGCATTAGTTTCCTTGCCAGTAAAAGCAATATCTACGGGCGTCATCACTTGACCTTGCCAACCTTTTGGCCCCATATAGCCTTGATAGCCATCAGACGTAAAGGTGCTTACTAAATATTTGCGACCACTAAATACTTTTAAGTTTGATTGCGTATCATCATTGACTGGCACTATCGCACCAACAGGTACCCATACCTTATCGCTTGACTCTATGACGCAATTATCGCTATCAAGTAGCAACATCACTGATCGCTCTGATGGGTCGCCATGTGATTTAAAAATACTAGCCATTTCTTCTATAAAGTCGAAGCATAAGCACAACACGCCAATCACCTCGCCAGTATGAGGATGTTGCATTCGTTTAGAGTAAATCAGTGCTTTATTTTTGCTAGGGCGTAAATCAGTAGCGCGATAGGTTTCGACATATTGATCTGAAATTAATGTTTCTTTAATGAGAGGGTCTAAGCTGCCTTCAATAGGTGTTTCTTCATCAATATGCACTAAAACATTGCCATCTACATCCAATAAAATAATTTCATCGTAGACGGTGTATTTCTTTCTATAGGCGAGTAAGCGTGCACGAATAATTTCATCATTGCCTGATAAGCCTGCAACAAATTCACATAGCTCGTTATCTGTGGCTAAAAATCCTACATCGGCTGTGCGCTCATAAAGATTACGAACCAAAATATCGATGACATATTGCGCCTTTGTATCAATTTCATTTAATACGGTAGCTACCTTCTCTTGTACCAAGCTTAAGACAAGCTCATTTTCTAGCCTATTAAAGCCTGCTCGGGTAGCTGCCATGGTAGGTAGAATGCTTTTAGCTTCGGTTGGGCAGTTCATTTTCGCCGATGACTCAATCATGCGCCACATCAGATTCAACTCGTGCAGTGATTGTTCACAACGGATGACATCTCTCATATAAGGGAGAAAGTTATCAAGCTGAATGGTAGTGATTTTATTCATGAGAATACCTGTAAAGTTATTGTTGTCGCTGTCGCTGTCGCTGTTGCTATGCTTATATTTAATGTTATTTAAGCAAAATTCAAGCCATAATAAAAAGAGTGTTTAGCAAGTTGTTCATAGGTTTAGCTATTGGCAGGTCTTGAAATGTATTTTGAATAGCTAACTTTGGTGCGTGTTCTGTAATTGATGCACCTAAAAATGTACGTTACCAAGAAACTCTTCCAAATGATTAATGCTAATACCCTGATAGCTGATCATTCATCTGTCGATTGCTAGCGAAAGCAGGGTTTGTCATCAACTGTTTTCTATGTGGCATAAATTATGCTTAGTAAATGCGTATTTATGGACACTGATCTATTACGCAGCCAAAAACATGAACTCGCAGTTACCAAAAGCTAAATGCCTTATTTCTATTGATGCCTTTGTGCATGATCGTCAGCGCATGCTCGATACGCTTGTCGACAATCTAGAGGGCTTGGTTTATTGCAATCTTTATGATCAGCACTGGACCATGATTTATGTGAGTGATGGATGTAAAGATTTAACTGGTTACTTTCCTGATGATTTAATGTTTAACAACATAGTTTCTTATGAAGAGATAATCTTTAAAGATGACAGAGAGCAAGTTAGGCTAGCGATTGACGAAGCTGTTAAGTTAGGCAAACGCTTTGAGGTTGAATATCGTATACGTCATGCAAATACTGACATTATTTGGGTCTGTGAACGAGGTAACCCAATTTATAATGCAAAAGGTAAAGTACATGCGATAGAAGGTTTTATCCAGAATATTACACAACGTAAAGTTGCTGAACAGTCACTGCATGATGCAGAGTTTCGTTATCGCTCTATTTTTGAGAATGCGATTGAAGGGATATTTCAGACATCGCCTAATGGAAACTATCTGATTGTTAACCCTGCATTAGCCAAGATATATGGTTATACCTCACCAGAAGAACTGATTAGTGTGCTTAACAATATACAGCAACAGCTTTATGTGACGCCTGGTCGTCGTGAAGAGTTTGTGCAAGCCATGTTAGCCAATCAAAGCGTGCATAACTTCGAGTCACTAGTTTATAAAAAAGATAATAGCACTATCTGGATTTCTGAAAATGCACGCATGGTGCATGATAAAGCTGGAAATTTACTCTACTACGAAGGTACAGTTGAGGATATTACAGCACGTAAAAACTACGATCACAAAATTGAGCACCAAGCCAAACATGATAGCCTGACGGGTTTACCTAACCGCTATATGCTGAATGATAGACTGCAACAGTCCATCAATTTTGCAGACCGTTACAACAATAAAATGGCCGTGGCTTTTGTCGATCTTGATCAGTTCAAGCTCATCAACGATAGTATGGGGCATGAGGTCGGCGATCAGTTGCTATTGATTATGTCTAAACGACTCTCTAGTTGTATTCGTGAAGTCGATACTGTGGTGAGATTAGGTGGCGATGAGTTTGTGATATTGCTGACTAATATCGAGAGTGTGAATGACGTTTTAATCAGTATGCAGCGTGTATTGACCACTATCGCCGCGCCTTGTGTCATTAATGAGCTAGATTATGTTGTCACTTCTAGCATAGGCATTAGTGTTTATCCTGATGATGGTATCGAACCGAATACACTCCTTAAAAATGCTGACTCGGCTATGTATAAAGCCAAGAAGGCTGGTCGTAACAACTATCAAATTTATACGCAAGAATTGAATGAAGCATTAACCGAGCGCGTGACGATGGAGTATCGCTTGCGGCTTGCGATAGAAAATGGTGAGTTTTTGCTGCATTACCAACCAAAGGTCAATTTTGCAACAGGTCTTATTAGCGGCGCTGAAGCTTTAATCCGCTGGCAAACTGTAATGGTCTAATAAAATGCGACACAAGTTAAGAGATTATAATTACTTAACGG
>NZ_JAQSDC010000019.1 GCF_029945705.1 Methylotenera sp. | reverse complement strand
GCAAAAGTATCAGCAAAAAACCTTAGCAAGTGTGGCAGTTTGTTAGACCATTACAGGTATTTAAGACGAGCTGTTTAGAGTTACTTAATCTTAATTCCTAGCTGCTTCAGCTTGCGATACAAATGTGTACGCTCTAAACCTGCAATATCCGCTAATTTACTCATGTTATTCAATGCATCTTTCATGTGATGTTGAAAATACATGCGCTCAAAGTCATCTCGTGCTTCACGTAAGGGCTGGTTTAAGAATGACAAGTTAACAGCGGTAGCGGTATTAGTCTCTTCAACTTGAACTGGCTTATGCTTTTTGATTTCAGCAGTTTTCACTTGTACTTCAGGGTCATCAAACTGATGTAAAACACGCTTTACATCATCTAAAGTGATTTTATCGCCTAAGCTCGTGTGTATTAAATTTCTGATAGCGGCATCTAATTGCGCCAAATCGCCAGGCCAATTAGCGTTACGCAAGCCATTCAATGCTGCTATATCAAACTCGCGGTATTCCAAACCAGCCAGCTCTAACTGCAAATTAGCAATCGCAACGACTAAGTCGGGGATGTCTTCTCTATGTTCATCCAAGGCTGGTACACGCAAAGATACAGCGGATAAGGCTTGAAATAAATTATGATCAAATAAAGACTCAGCTTGTAACTTAGGCAAGTTCTCACTAGTCCCACACACTACACGCACATGGTATTTTTCTGACTTTGCAATGAGTAGTAATAAGCCTTTTTGCTCAGCCTTTTTAAGGTCAGCAATCTCAGGAATATACAACACTCCACCACGAATCGCTTCAAGTATGTCCAAAGGCGTATCGACCAGTTGGTTGAAGTCAGTTAGTTGCAACCAAGGGCTACCTGCATCTTGTAAATAACGCGCACAAAGCTCCGCCCCACATCCTTTAGGGCCAATCAACAGAATTGGCGTTAGGCTGACGCCTACAGCAATTTTATCTAGCCTATCTTTAAGTGCCGTCACAATTGGGCTTTTACCCAAACTGGTGAGATTCATTTCAGATTTAGGCAGCTGCTCACTGTGTTTTAATGCTGCACTTACGGTTTTCAAAAGCTTTTGCAGCGCAATTGGCTTTTCTAAGAAATCAAAAGCGCCGATGCGCGTTGCTTCAACCGCGGTATCAATCGTACCATGACCAGACATCATGACCACCGGCATCGTCAGTAAGCTGCTATTCGCCCATTCTTTAAGCAACGTAATACCATCACAATCTGGCATCCATATATCTAGCAACACAATATCAGGGCGCTCATGCAGACGGGCTGCACGCGCTGCCGCGGCATTTTCCGCCAGCTGCACTTGGTAGCCTTCATCTTGCAAAATATCCCGTAAAAGCTCGCGTATACCGATTTCGTCGTCAACCACTAATATATGTTTTGATGCCATTTTCTGTCTTCTTTATGATTCTGTATTACTAAGTGTGTCTATTAAGAGCGGAATTTTGATTGCTACAATTGCGCCTGTAGTTTGCATCGCTTTTGGCACATTTTCAATTTTAATACTGCCTTTATGTTCTTCAATAATCTTTTTTACAATAGCTAATCCTAAACCAGTACCGTGTGATTTTGTAGTGACATAAGGCTCAAAAACACGTAATAACATATCTTCAGGAAAACCTAGCCCATTATCAGTGACAGTTAGCGTTAACATTTCACTTTCAATTTTAGTTTGAACTGCGATTGTGGCATCCGTCCTGTCTACCAGTGCGTCTTGAGCATTTTGTAGCAAGTTATGGATCACTTGGCGTAGCATCGTACTATCGCCTTTGATCAGACAGCGCTGCTTTTCCAACACCAAACTTATCTTGCTACCCGACTGATCATAAAGCGAGACCACTTCTTTAATGAGATTATTTAAATCTAATTTTTGCAATTGTGGTGCAGGCGAACGTGCGTAATCACTAAATTCATTCACCATGCGTTTCATCGCATCGACTTGGTTAACAATGGTTTCTGTCGAGCGCCTTAACATTTCCGCATCGGCATCATTGAGTTTACTAAGTAATTTATGCGACATGCGCTCTGCCGACAATTGAATCGGCGTCAGTGGATTTTTAATTTCATGTGCCAGTCGCCTTGCCACCTCACCCCAAGCTGCGTCTCGTTGCGCTTGTATCATAGTGGTTGCATCATCAAACACCGCAACATAGCCCCCATCTGGTAGACGCGTACCACGCACGGTCAGTATCTGCTTGCCATTAGCCCCCAACAACTCTACCTGTGTTTGAGCGTCTTCTTTATGTGTACCAGCTTGCTCAACATCATCTAAGGTATTCTTAGCCACAGTCAGTAAAAAGTTCTCTAATCGAGGATGTTTAAGGTTGATTTGCTCTAACTGTAAGCCCACATAACCTTCCAGCGGTACGCCCAGAATATTCATGGCAGCTTCATTAAACGTACGCAATTCGCCGCGCTTATTCAATGCCATCACACCTGATGATAAATGCGCGAGTATGGTTTCTAAGTAACCACGAGCTGCTTCTACACGGGCTCGGTTGCTATCAGCAGCTTTGGTCGCATCGTCTAACTGTTGCGTCATGCTATTAAAAGATTGAACCAGTACGCCCAACTCATCTTTACCATGGGCAGGCAACATCGTGCTGTAGTCGCCGCTGGCAATCGCCTTAGTACCTTCGGCCAACACGGTTAAAGGCGCAGATAGCTTACGACTTAACACGAAAGCTACCGCAACCGCACCCAACATCGCTAGCATCATCACCAATGTCAATGTGAGGGCAAATACCTCTCTTAATGAAGCACGACTATACGAAAGCTGCTGATAGTCTTGATAGACATCTTGTACGGCCTCAGCCGTCGTTGCTAATGGCTTAGGTACAGGTTGCAGCAGCTGTAATATGCGTGTTTCACCAGTTAAATCTTGGCCATTGACTGGTGCTAGCACGCGTAAATACAAGCCTTTATTACCGATAGGCTCAATACTTGCCACTATATGTTTACGTGCTTGCCTCAGCTGTGCCACATTCGGCAACTCAGGTAAAAAGCTAGCTGAATCACTACTTGATACCTCTAAAATTCTGCCTTGCACTGTTAGTAAAGTCAGGTCTTGTATCCCGCTTTTTTCACGTAAATCATTTAATATTGAATGGGTGTTTACAGGCTGAAAAGATAGCGTCGTCGCCATGCTCTCGCCTTTTTCTTTCACATCGGCCAGCATAATATCTAAGGCCGTACGCCCTAAGTTAAGCCCGCCTTCAAGCGCAGCTTCTACCTTCACGTTAAACCAAGATTCAATAGATCTTGTTAAAAAGTTCACTGAAACTAGATAGACGATTAATCCTGGAATAATCGCCATCATCGCAAAGCTAGCTAGCAATCGTAGTGTAAAACGGCTACCTACAACGCCTTTACGAATTTGTCTGTACAGCCGCCAAATCTGATAACCAATCAACACTATCAGGAATGTGGCTAACACCCCATTGAGTGTTACCAACAGAGTATAGTACTCGCCAGACGCAGCAGTATTCGCACTTGCGTTTGACAGCAAGTAGAGTAAAAAAACGCCTAAAGCAGCGCTTACAAAAACGACATATTTCATTGGCGAAAATTAATCATTTAAATAAGTTAGGTACCCATTCAAAACGCTGCGAACTCATTTTCCAGTCATCTGAGCCAATGGTGTCGCCCTGTAATACTTTTGGTAATTTTTTGGGGTCAAGCCGCATCAATACAGCCGCTTTATAATGCTCGCCTTTTTCGACTTCAGACTTTTGAAATACTTTTAAGTCACTGATTTCAGATAAGTCATCAGTGGCTTCATCTAAACGTACAAAAGCTTTTTGCTGATCGCCACGAATGACTAAAAATTGTCTAGAAAGCGCATGGTAGCTTAAAGTAACACGGTGAGTTACTGTCGCCACCTCATCGTCGAACCAATATTTACGAGGTTTGGATAACTGAAATTCAATCAAAAAATTAAGCTCAAAGCCTTTGCTAATGGCCTCTTCCATCTTCTCGCTAAACTTCATGTCAACGTCTGCATTCAGCGCGTATGAATCATCAAGTGCCACTAGCGATGCACTCCTGATACTCATACTGCTGCTGCCTGCCAATGCCGTTGTTGCAATCAGCATGAGCAAGCAGAATGAGAAGAATAGTTTAATTTTTTTGCAGCAATGCATAGAAAAAGCCATCATGTGCATTTGTGGGGATAAGTTGGCCATTGATTTGGGTAATTTCTGCCGACGCATAATTTTCTGGTAGCTCAAATGATAGTTGAGTCGCATCAGCATTATTTTGTAAGAAATTATCCACTTGTCCTTGATTTTCTTCATTAAAAACAGAGCACGTTACATAAAGTAATTTACCACCCTTTGCCAACATCTGCCATAAATTAGCCAGAATTTTAGCCTGCTGGCGGGTAAAAGAAGCAATATCAGCTTCACGTCGTAGCCATTTAATATCCACATGGCGTCGCACGATACCAGATGCGCTACATGGCACGTCCGCCAATATCCTGTCGAAAAGTTGCGGCGCAGTTTTCGTGTCATCCCACCAATCAGTCATTGATGCATCGCCAACCAAAAGGTTCGCTTGTAACTTCATGCGGCTCAAATTACTTTGCACACGTTGCAAACGTGTTTCATCAGAATCTAAAGCTGTTAAAGCCACATCTGCTAACTCCAAAATATGCCCTGTTTTACCACCTGGCGCGCAACAAGCATCTAGCACGTTCATGCCAGCTTTGGCTTCAAGCAGATATGCCGCTAGCTGTGCGCCTAAATCTTGCACAGAAACAATACCATCGCTAAAGCCTGGGATTTTTTCTACTGGCACAGGATTAGTTAAAATCAGAGCCTGCGCACCAATATGCTTAGCTTGAATGTCTTGGCGAGTTAGTAACTGACAATAATCTTGCATGCTGATTTTTTGCGTATTGACACGCAATGTCATAGGCGGATGTTGGTTGCCTGTTTCAAGCATGCACTGCCAGTGGGTAGGATACTGCGTTTTTAGCTTATTAACCCACCACTGTGGATAAGAATAAACGGCCACATCGCTAGATTTAAGCTTTGCAGCAAGCTGGTCTTTTTGACGTAAGAAATTACGCAAAATCGCATTCACCAAACCCTTAGCCCAACTCTTAGGCGCAGGACGTTTTAATTGGCTCACTGCATGCACCGCTTGGTTGACCACGGTAAAAGAGTCTGCTTTATCGTGCAATAACTGATAAATTGCGACAAGTAGCAAAGCATTAATTCGGTCATCCGTTAACGGCTTTTCTAGCAGCTGGACCAAGTAAGCATCAATCTCACCATAAAACCGCAAAGTACCATAACTTAAATCCTGCGCTGCCCCGCGCTGCTGCGGCGTAGCACTAGGAAACACCGCCAAAGCAGCAGGCAACGCCAAAGTAAGATTACGGCCAGACAACACCTGATTCACAGCATTTGCAGCGATTTGTTGAGATATATACAAAGAAAACTTTCTTGAAGTTAAAACCAATTGATTAAGCCTTGATTTTACTTGATAACAGTGCGCTCGGGGCTATTCATCAATGAAACTTCAACGAAGTGGGTTTTAAATATCTCCTGCTACCGCGCCTAAGATTTTTATTCATTTTGGAGGATTTCGATAAGCGGCTGTTTGAGCGTAGCGAGTTTCCGCTTGTCGTCCAAAATTAATATAAATCTTAGGAATCAAGCGGTAGGGAGTAGCCTTTTCTTTGGTTTCTTTCTTTTGGCTAAGCAAAAGAAAGAAACTCGCCAGTCGCGCGAAAGCGACCACTTACATACTACGCGATACACTTCGCTATTGACGTACTACTTATTATTAGCATCCCAACTCTTGACTTGATTTGACTAAAAGCTCAAATCGGCTTTTTGCTGTGCCACTAAACCACTTACTTACCCATACAAAATTAGTATCATTTTCTCGCGAAGAGTCGTGCCAACCTTCTTGAATTACAATTAAATCTTTACTCATTCGATTTATTTTTGATTTCACTAGAAAACAGGTTGCTTCACCAGCACTTTTATCCGTAGCTAGGTATCGTTTTTGCAAAGCAATTAGCAACTCAGCCTCTTTTAGAGTCGTATCAGAATCATCCCATCGAGCTATCGCCGAGGTTAGCTTTTCATAAGCTACTAGTTTATATTTGTAATATAAACTAGCAGATAACCCGCCTGCAGCGAAAGAAAAAACTACCACCAAAAACAACACAATAAGGCGCTTTATATTCATAGTTTTAGCCTAAACCACCATCGCCATCAACCGCGCAACCCGCTCCTCAGTCTTAGGATGCGTACTAAACAAACTATCAAACGACACCCCCGCCAAAGGATTAATAATCATCATCTGCCCCGTTTCTGGATGCGCTTCCGCCGTTGGATTGTGAATTTGATGTGCATAATCACTAATTTTCTGCTATGCACTCGCTAAGGCTTTCGGGTCACGACTAATTTCCGCCCCTACTCTATCCGCCTCAAACTCGCGTGAACGCGAAATTGCCATTTGAATCAATGAAGCTGCCATTGGCGCTAAAAACATCATCAGCATAGCTACCACAGGACTCACATTGCGCTCACCACCATCATTCCGACCGCCACCAAACAGCATGCCAAATGTACCAATAGATGAAACTGCACCTGCAATCGTCGCAGATATAGTAGAAATTAGCGTATCACGATGCTTAACGTGTGCAAGTTCATGCGCCATGACGCCACGCAACTCACGTTCGCTCAACACCTGCATGATGCCAGTAGTGGCGGCAACGGCGGCATGTTCTGGGTTGCGACCTGTGGCAAAAGCATTCGGTTGCGCTTCGTTCATGACATACACTTTTGGTATAGGCAGTTGCGCATTTTCGGCAAGCTCTTTGACAATGTTGTAGTAGTTGCGAAACTGCGTATTGTCGCCAAAGTTATTTTCTGGGCTAACTTCTTGCGCACCGTACATTTTAAGCACGGCTTTATCTGAAAACCAATAGGCATACACATTCATACCAGCCGCCAACAGCAACGCGATCATCATGCCGCCTTGGCCGCCAAGCGCTGCGCCAACCGCACCAAATAGCGCGACGATGGCTGCCATTAACACGGCTGTTTTTAACCAATTTCCGAACATTGCATTCTCCTTTTCATGACGCAGACCAATGCTTAATAGATGAAGGCAAATAATAGAAATTCAAGTTTTAGAATAGAAGTGAACGCTTAACTAAAAAAATCGCCAATTTGCAAATTATGCCCTTGCACAAAAGCTTGCGCACTAAGTCGCTTACCCCCTGGCGCTTGCAGCTCAGTAATATGCAATAAACCATCGCCACAACCAACGGTGACACCATCATGCACGCTGACGATCTCACCTACTTTAGCATTTCCCGCTTTTGCGGTGGCCATCCAAATACGACAAACCTCACCTTTAAGTACGCCTTGCGCAACGGGGAAAGGGTTAAATGCACGCACTTGGCGCGAAACTTCAACCGCGCTTTTTTGCCAATCAATAGCCGCTTCTGATTTCTCTAATTTATGTGCATAAGTCACTAAAGCTTCGTCTTGAGGTGTGGCTGGCAGAGTGCCTTTTATCTCTAATTCAGCCATTGCTTGCACCATTAAATCAGCGCCCGTTTTACTTAACGCATCATGTAAAGTTTGTGTAGTATCGTTCTCAGTGATTGGCACAATGCCACGGCTAACCATCGCCCCTGCATCTAAGGCTGGTACAACCTCCATAATGGTGACGCCAGTTTCTGAATCGCCAACTAATAAAGAACGGTGAATAGGCGCCGCACCGCGCCAGCGCGGTAGTAATGAAGCGTGAATGTTATAACAGCCAAATTTCGGCATATTGAGAACGACCGTTGGGATAATCAATCCGTAAGCTGCAACTATCATTACATCCGCATGCACCGCTTCTATTTGCGCTTGCACGGCTGCGTCTTTGAGTGTTTCTGGTTGAAATACATGCAGGTCATGTTGCTCAGCCAACACCTTAACCGGACTCGCTTTAAGCTTCATTCCACGCCCAGCTGGGCGATCTGGCTGTGTGAGCACCACGACGATTTGATGTCCCGCTGCAATTAGTGCGGCTAAAGCTGGGACGGCGAATTCTGGCGTACCAGCAAATATAATTTTCAAAGTATTTTCCTAAATGAACACTGAGTGACTTACTGCACCACTACTTCTGGCGCGTGAGTTTCAGCATTTTATTTTTTATGCGACTACGCTTGAGTGGCGATAAGTACTCGACAAAGACTTTACCCAGCAAGTGATCCATTTCGTGCTGAATGCAGATACTTAATAAACCTTCAGCTTTCAATGTAAATGGTTTTCCGTTGTAATCTAAAGCTTCAACTGTAATCTTTTCAGCTCGAGTGACCGTTTCATACACGCCAGGCACAGACAAACAACCTTCTTCATAATCTTGCTCGCCACTTTTTTTAGTAATTTTTGGATTAATAAACACCTGCAAATGGTCTTTAGTTTCGCTAGTATCAATAATTAAAAGTTGAATGTGCTGATCCACCTGCGTAGCCGCCAAGCCTATGCCAGGCGCGTCGTACATGGTCTCTCGCATATCATCGATTAAACGACGAATGCTCGCATCCACCTCTTTAATTGGTTTAGCCACCTTATGTAAGCGCGGATCCGGATAATTAAGTATGTCTAGAATTGCCATAAAAGCCTTGTTGTATCCTTAAAAGCTAAATTGTTACTACAAATATGGTTGTTTTTCCATAAAAGCTTGATTGTTTAATGAATTACGTGATAAATTTAACGTAATTTCGCGGTTAAAGTAGTTATTTAATCCGCATATTTTATAATGCATTTTTGACCGAGGTCATCAATATATGTTTCGCCATATTATAACGCTGCTCATGTTTTGTTGCATAAGCTTCAATGTTAACGCACAAGTGGTTACACTAAAAACTGACCATCCTGACCGACATGTTGTGGTGAAAGGCGATACTTTATGGGGGATTTCAGCTCAATTCCTAAAAGATCCATGGCAATGGCCTAGCATTTGGAAACTAAACCGCGCTCAAATTAAAAATCCACACTGGATTTATCCTGGTGACTTGATAGTTTTGGACATGAGCAGCGGTACCCCGCAATTGCGTTTATTACGCGAAACAGTCACCCTACAACCAGGTGCAGTTGAGGAGCCATTAGATAAAACAGCCATTTCCACCATTCAGCTCAAGGCAATCGCACCATTTTTAAGCCAGCCGCTGGTGATTGAAAAGGATCAACTGGATAAGTCACCTAGAATCATCGCAGGCCAAGATAACCGTGTAGTGCTTAGCCCTGGTACGCGTGTTTATATTAATAAAATCGAAGAAGGTGGCAACCTGAATTGGTATGTTTATCGCCCAGGCGACAACTTAGTAGACCCTGTCACTAAAAAAGTATTAGGTATAGAAGCTATCTATTTGGGCGACACTAAAATTACCAAATATGGAGAACCAGCAAGCGCAGACATTACCAAAGCTAAAGAAGAGATTTTTGTTAAAGATCGATTGGTGCCGTCTGGTGATGAAGTCGTCACAAACTTTGTACCGCACGCACCAGAGTCTGCAATATCAGGTCGCATCATTAAGGTTTATGGTGGCCTTGCTGAAGCAGGCCCACAAAGTATAGTGTCGATTAGCCGCGGAACTAAAGATGGCATTGAGGTTGGACATGTACTGGCAATTAATCGCTATGGAAACGTGATTAAAGATCCTGAATACGTTAAAGAAAAAGGTGCAAAGAATACTAAATCAGCCTCTGGGCTTGAGCCTGGCATGGTTAAACTACCTGATGAGCGCATTGGCTTATTAATGGTATTCCGCGTATTTGAAAATGTGTCATATGCTTTAATCATGCAAGCATCACAACCCATCAACACGCTTGATGTTGTAACAACACCTTAATATAAGCGCTTATGCAAGAAAACCGCAGTGATGATGCCTACAGCGATGCTCTTGTAGAAAAATCACTGTGGATAGCCTTAAGTAGCATTCATGGCATTGGCTCACAAACGTTTTGCCAGCTACTCAAAACTTTCGGCAACCCTAGCAATGTTTTTGACGCAAGTTATAGCCAACTAAAAGAGGTTGTGTCAGATACCATTGCAGCGGAAATCACAAAAGGTGTTAATCATGATGCCCTTTCCGGTTCGCTACGCTGGTTATCACAACCTAACAATCATTTAGTCACGCTTGCTGACACAGAATATCCCCAAGCACTGCTCGAGATTAGCGATCCTCCAGCTTTTTTGTACGCAAAAGGCAATCTAGCTCTACTCAATCAACCTAGCATTGCAATTGTTGGTAGCCGCAATGCCTCGGTGCAAGGTGAAAAAAATGCTGAGGCGTTTGCGCAAGGTTTGTCTGAATACGGCTTATGTATCGTAAGTGGCTTGGCTCTTGGCATTGATGGTGCGGCGCACAGAGGCGCCTTAAAAGCCAAAGGTTCAACTATTGCCGTAGTTGGCACTGGCTTAGATATTGTTTACCCAGCTAAACATCGAGATTTAGCCCATCAAATCGTCGAACGTGGACTCATTATTTCTGAGTTCGCTTTAAGTACGCCATCTAAACCACAAAACTTTCCTAAACGTAATCGCATCATTAGCGGCTTAAGTTTAGGCTGCTTGGTAGTTGAAGCGAATCTGCAAAGTGGTTCGCAAATTACAGCGCGCCTCTCTGCGGAGCAAGGTCGCGAAGTATTTGCCATACCCGGCTCGATTCATTCTCCCATGTCCAAAGGCTGCCATCAGCTCATCAAGCAAGGCGCTAAATTGGTCGATAGCCTACAAGATATTGTTGAAGAATTGGACTTAAACAATCAATACTCAAACATTAATGGCGAAGTCAGTGACGAACTTAAAACTAATCACACAATGCTCACTCTAATGGGTTATGAGCCGATTACATTAGAAAATTTAGTCAACTTAAGTGGCTTGACGGTGAGCGAAGTTTCATCCATGCTAATGCTATTGGAATTAGAAGGGAGTGTTGCTAGCCTAGCAGGCGGAAAATATCAAAAAATTGTGTAACTGATTCATCTAAATTTAGGGAAATTTAGAAATTTGATTTATGCATAAACCATCACACTTTATTTAAGAATAACTCTAATTTAAGGATAAACATCATGTTTGAAGTATTGGTTTATATGTTTGAGAATTACATTGATACACACTTTAGGCCTGACGAGAGCACGCTTTCAAGAGAGTTAAGTGCTGCAGGCTTTGATGAGCAAGATATTAACGGCGCATTTGATTGGTTCAATCAGCTAGAGCTGATGGCCGATCAAGCGGATATATTTGAAACGCCTAATCACGTAAGCACACGGATATTTACTAGCGATGAACTTAAAAAAATAACGGGGGAAAGCTTAGGTTTTGTCTTATTTTTGGTTCAAGCTAAAATTCTCAATACCGCACAGCGCGAGTTGATACTTGAGCTAGCCATGAATTTGCCACAGCCGTTAATCAGCATAGAAGAAATGCGTTGGATTGTGCTAATGACTACTTGGGGTGCAAGTAAATCTGGCCCTGATAAAACCAAAGAATATTTATTTATTGAAGATGCTTTGCTCAATAAACAAAAACCGACTTTGCATTAGCAAGTCGGTTTTTATTTTTTAACATTTTCACTAGCGAATTAAAGCGCTATTTTTCGCTAATATTTTCTATGATTTTACTAATCATTGTAGAACGATTCAGCGTATAGAAATGCAGGCTTGGCACTCCCCAAGCTTGCAATGTCTCACATAATTCACTCACGACATCTACGCCAAATGCGCGTAAAGAATCTATATCTTCGCCATACTCTTCTAGGCGCATTTTAAGCCAACGTGGAATATCAGCACCGCAAACGCTAGAGAATCTAGCTAACTGTGTAATGTTATAAATCGGCATAATACCAGGCACGATAGGCACATCAATGCCAGTAGCCTCGCATTGATCTACAAATCTAAAGTATGCGTCCGCGTTGTAAAAATACTGCGTAATGGCTGAGTTGGCACCCGCATCTACTTTACGTTTTAAGTTTAGCAAGTCCGCTTTAGGCGTTCTCGCTTCTGGATGAAACTCTGGGTAAGCGGCCACTTCAATATGGAACTGATTGCCAGTTTCGGCACGAATAAATTCAACCAACTCTACTGCATATTTAAAATCACCTGCGCTTACTTCACCTGATGGTACGTCACCACGCAATGCCACCAAACGCTTGATACCACGCTCTTGATAGGTTTTTAGCAAATCACGAATTTCTTCTTTACTAGATGAAACACATGAAATATGCGGTGCAGACTGAAAACCTTCTTGCTGAATTTCCAACACAGTATCCATGGTTCTATCGCGTGTAGAACCTCCTGCCCCAAAGGTAACAGAAAAGAACTCCGGATTATATTGCGCTAATTTTGCGCGATTTTCTCGTAGCTTATCTATGCCGTCGCTTGTTTTGGGCGGGAAAAACTCAAAACTAAATGCAGTTTTTTTCATGTATTACTCTTTGTTATTAGTCTTTTTTATTGTCAATCACAATGGCTGCGAACAGCCAAGAGAGCACGCTATATACCAGCGCACCGATAATGCCAGCCATTAAAGTTTTAACCTCAAATCCTTGTAGCCAATGACCAACGCCATAAAATAATATGCCATTAATCACCAGAATAAAAAGCCCGAGTGTAAGAATGGTAATGGGTAGCGTTAATATAACCAGAATTGGCTTAATCAACATATTGACTAAGCCAATCAGCAATGCTGCCAATAGCGCTGTTGTGAAATTAGCCACGTGAATATCTGGCACAAAATGTGTGACTAATAACAAAGCCAATGCATTTAATACCGATACAAATAATAGTTTCACAGGCTAATTCCTTAATAAGCGTTAATGTTGCTTAGTAGCGGTATGTGTCTGGCTTGTAAGGGCCTTGTTTTTGCACACCAATATATGCTGCTTGTTGATCAGTTAATACAGACAACTGTGCATTCAGTTTTCTCAATTGTAATACCGCAACTTTTTCATCTAAATGCTTAGGCAAAGTATATACACCTACTGGGTAATTAGCAGTTTGCGTAAATAACTCAATTTGCGCAATAGTTTGATTGGCAAACGATGAACTCATCACGTAGCTTGGATGACCAGTGCCGCAGCCTAAATTCACCAAACGACCTTTTGCTAGCAAGATGATTTTTTTACCATCAGGGAAAATCACATGGTCAACTTGTGGCTTGATTTCATCCCACTCATACTTCTCAAGAGAAGCAACATCAATCTCGTTATCAAAATGGCCAATATTACAAACAATCGCTTGGTCTTTCATTTTAGCCATATGGTCATGGCTAATCACGTGATAATTACCAGTTGCCGTCACAAAAATATCACCGTGTTCACACGCGTAATCCATGGTCACTACGCGGTAGCCTTCCATCGCCGCTTGCAATGCGCAGATTGGGTCAATTTCAGTGACCCAAACTTGTGCTGAAAGTGCGCGTAGAGCTTGTGCAGAGCCTTTACCCACATCGCCGTAACCCGCTACGATAGCTACTTTACCTGCAATCATCACGTCAGTTGCGCGTTTAATCGCATCAACCAATGATTCACGGCAGCCGTAGAGATTATCGAATTTTGATTTAGTTACTGAGTCATTCACGTTAATCGCTGGAAAAGCTAATTTGCCTTCTTTATGCATTTGATACAAACGATGCACGCCAGTGGTGGTTTCTTCAGTCACGCCGATAATCTTGGCTAAACGCACTGAGTACCAAGTTGGATCAACTTTTAACTTAGTTTTAATTGCATCAAACAAGCAAACTTCTTCTTCTGAAGTAGGATTTGCAATCACTGACAAGTCTTTTTCTGCTCGTGTACCAAGATGAAGCAACAATGTCGCATCGCCACCGTCATCTAAAATCATGTTTGTATAGCCACCGTCAGTCCACTCAAAAATGCGATGAGTGTAATCCCAGTACTCAGTCAAGGTTTCACCTTTAATGGCGAATACTGGCGTGCCGCCAGCAGCAATTGCGGCAGCAGCGTGGTCTTGGGTTGAGTAAATGTTGCATGATGCCCAACGTAGTTCAGCACCCAAGTCTTTTAGTGTTTCAATCAGCACGGCTGTTTGAATGGTCATGTGCAAAGAACCCGTAATACGCGCACCTTTAAGTGGTTGCGCTTTAGCAAACTCTTCGCGAATGGCCATCAAACCTGGCATTTCTGTTTCAGCAATCGCAATTTCTTTGCGGCCAAAAGCAGCTAAGCCAATATCGGCAATTACATAGTCTTTACTTGTATTTTTAATATCTGCAGTCACAATATTCATTTTTAATTTCCTTGAATGTGTGACCGGGGGGATGGGGAATAAACTAGAGATGCTAACGCTTTTCTCACCCGTATCCCGTGCCCGGCACGGTTAATAATGGTGAGCGCCGTTAAAACATTTTCCGAGCCTGGGAGGATGATAAGTAACTTCAGCTCTCGCAGCGCTCCTCGGAATTTCTAAATTATACTTGATATTTTTTAAGTCTACAAATAGATAAAAACACCTAAGTAAATAATTTTGTTACCAAATCTCATATTGGCTCCATATTTCATGAATATCATTAATCCCCCAAGCACTTGGATTTTCATGACCCACAATTGAGTCTTGTTCATGTGGTTTTGATAAATCAATCAATTCTATTTTTATTCGAGATTTTGATTTTGTAGAGAAAAACACTTTAATAATAGGCAACAATAACGACTTCGGGCTTTGGTCAATAACGACTGCTAAACGGCCAGATTTAAGTTTTACCATAGAGCCAATTGGATAAATACCTACACTTTTTACAAAGGCTTTAAATACTCGATCATCAAAATGCTCAGTCCACTGCGCCATTCGTTGTAATGAAACCCCTGGTTCCCAACCTTCTTTGTAGGGACGATTCGATGTAATTGCATCATATACGTCACACACCGCACCCATTTTGGCAAAAATGCTGATTTCTTCTGATTTTAATTTGTGCGGATAACCTGACCCATTCATTTTTTCGTGGTGATGCAAACAGACGTCGAGTGTCACTTCATCCAAAATACTAGCTTGGATTAGCATGGCATGGCCTCGCTCTGGATGCAGCTTAACTAAGCTAAATTCCTCTTCCGTTAGTGCGCCAGGTTTATTGAGCACCTCGATAGGAATCCCTGCTTTTCCCAAATCATGTAGTAAACCAGCCAATCCTGCTTGCTTAGTTTCAGCGTCAGTTAAATTGAGCTCTTTAGCCAGTGCCACCATCAATGCGCATACTGCTATAGAGTGCATGTACGTATATTCATCTTTGTTTTTTAGTCGCACTAGGCTAATCAATGCACCCAAATTGCGATCTACCGACGCTGCAATCTCGTCCACTAATTGCATCGCGACCTCAGTATCGACGGCTTTACCCATCCGTACATCGTGAAACATAGATGCAACAGCTTTTTTAGAAGCGTTAATCACTTTTTTTGCTTGTGTTTGCTCTTGTGCAGCCGAGATTTGTTTAGGCTTTGGCAACGGGATGGGGATATCTAAGACTTCAACAGTCACATCTACGACCATAGAAGTGACTGACGCTACAACCTCATTAAGCTCTTCAACATCCAAGCCTTTAGAGGTATCAATAACAACTTCTTTAATGACACTAGCTTGCAGCTTTTTCAAATCAGAAGGATCTTCTAATTTGAAAGCTTTTTTCCAGAAGGGATGGTCTATCCAAGCACCTTTCAGCTCTTGGATAAACATACCTAATCGAACTTGTTTTGTAGAAACAACTTTTAACATACGCCACCACTAACAATACTCTAACAAATAGTTAGCATTATTTTAGCAAGGGCGTAGTTAATCCAATTGTTCTAAATAGACGCTTTTAATGCCGCAGCTTTATCAATCGCTTCCCAAGTGAACTCAGGTTCATCTCGGCCAAAGTGACCATAAGCGGCTGTTTTTGCGTAAATTGGACGTAGCAAATCCAACATTTTTACGATACCTTTTGGGCGTAAATCAAAATGCTCTCGCACCAAAGCGGTCAGCACTTCGTTGCTGACCTTGCCTGTACCGTAAGTTTCGACCATGACGCTGGTTGGCTGTGCAACGCCAATCGCGTAAGAAACTTGAACCAAGCAACGCGATGCCAAGCCTGCAGCGACAATGTTTTTAGCCACATAGCGACCTGCATAAGCCGCGCTACGGTCAACTTTTGATGGATCTTTACCTGAGAAAGCACCGCCGCCGTGCGGTGCAGCACCACCGTAAGTATCTACAATGATTTTACGACCCGTTAAACCACAATCACCTTGTGGACCGCCAATAACAAAGCGCCCTGTAGGGTTCACTAAATATTTAATGTCACCTTTTATGAGTTCTTTTGGCAACATCGGTTTGATGATTTCTTCAATTACCGCTTCACGAATGGCTTCTAAGGTCATTTCAGGGGCATGCTGCGTTGAAACCACAACGGTATCGATTGAGTCTGGCTTACCATCTACGTATTTAATGGTTACTTGTGATTTTGCATCTGGACGCAACCAAGGCAAGCGACCATCTTTACGCAACTGTGCTTGACGCTCCATTAAACGATGGCTCAGCCAAATAGGCAGTGGCATTAACTGTGGCGTTTCATCAACGGCATAACCAAACATCAAACCCTGGTCACCCGCACCTTGGTCTAGTGGGTCATCATGGGCGCCATCCACGCCTTGGGCAATGTCTGGTGATTGTTTGTCATAAGCCACTAGTACGGCACAACCTTTATAGTCAATACCGTACTCGGTATTGTCGTAACCGATACGTTTAATTGCATCACGCGCCACTTTAATATAGTCAACATTCGCTGTTGTGGTGATTTCACCAGCTAATACAATCAAACCAGTATTGGCTAGGGTTTCAGCGGCTACACGGGCGGTTGGGTCTTGGGTTAGAATAGCATCTAAAATACTGTCTGATACTTGATCTGCGAGTTTGTCTGGGTGACCTTCAGAAACAGATTCTGAAGTAAAAAGATATTCATTCATTGATATGCGCCTTGGAAACTAAAATTTAAAAAAATGAAATGAAATTCATACTAAAGGCTGAAGCATGAATCACAGGTCAAAGACTAACCGCTTATTGTACCTAACTATTTAAGTAATATAATTAAAATAAGAAGAATTAATAACAGCCTATTCCATCAATCAATTTATAATACGACGATGAATTTACACTTTACAAAAATGCAAGGCGCTGGCAATGACTTTATCGTCATTAATGGAATTGACCAGCCATTTCAGCTCACAGCAGACCAAATCCAAACCTTAGCGCATCGCCAATTTGGTATTGGATTTGATCAACTCTTATTAGTTCAAACCTCTAAAGTTGCCGATTTTAAATACCGTATTTTTAACGCCGACGGTACTGAAGTTGCCCAATGCGGCAATGGCGCTCGCTGTTTTGTACGCTTTGTTGTAGATCAAAAACTAAGTAGCAAACATGAAATTAGCGTGGAAACTGCCAGCGGCATTATTACGCCAAAGTTGGAAAATAATGGTTTAGTCACAGTGAATATGGGCGCACCTAGATTGTCACCAAGCGAAGTGCCTTTCATTGCTGACACTGCTGCCAATAGCTATTCACTAGAAGTTGCGAATCAACAAATCATTATTTCAGCCGTTTCTATGGGCAATCCGCATGCAGTGCAAATCGTAGATGATGTTGAGACCACACCAGTAGTAGCCCTAGGTAGCCAGATTGAAGTACATCCGCGCTTTCCTGAGCGCGTAAACGCGGGCTTCATGCAGATTATTGATGAGCACCATATTAAACTAAGAGTGTTTGAGCGCGGCAGCGGCGAAACACTTGCTTGCGGCACGGGTGCTTGCGCAGCAGTGGTTGCGGGCATCCAATTAGGGCGATTACAATCTCCAGTCAAAGTATCTGCCCATGGCGGTGAACTGCACATTACTTGGCAAGGCGGCAACTCAGCCGTGATGATGACAGGCCCTGCGGTGACAGTATTCACTGGCAGCATTGAAATATAATTTAATAAAAACGCGCTCACCTACGATAACTACAAGCGATAACCACAAGGACGATTATGCAAGAAGATATTCAAAATACGATTTCAGCTGACGACGTAAAAACTTATTTGCGCGCACATAAAAACTTTTTTGAAGAGCATGCCAGCTTACTGACCGAAATCTTTTTGCCTAGCCCGCATGGTAGCGGTGCAATCTCACTAGCGGAACGTCAACAACTAGCCCAGCGCGACAAAATTCGCGTGCAAGATGTCATGCTTGCGCAATTGATTGAGTTTGGCGAACAAAATGACGTCACCAGTCATAAAGTACATAATTTCAGTGTTAAATTGCTTGAAAATATTGGCCTAAACAAGCTACAACCGCTCATTGCTGAAAACATGCAACATGTGTTTGATGTAACAGAATCTCAAGTGCACATTTGGCTAAAACCAAATGATGAATCGCATGCGCAAGAAGTAGCTTTTACGCCTGTTAACGATGCTTTTAGCGACTGGGTAGTTGCACTAGAGGCGCCGCACTGCGGCACTAAACCTGAATCTGCTCAACGTTTAGTTGGCGAGAACCTTCAATCTTTTGCATTTATTCCGCTTTACAAAAACGGCGATAAAAAACATGCATTTGGTGTATTAATACTAGGTTCAGAAGACCAAAAACGCTTTAAAGCCGATATGGGTTTAATGTACTTAAAACGAATAGGTGATTTAGTCAGCGCTTCGTTCTCAAACTATTTGTAAGTGACGCATAATATTTAGGTACATCTATAGGCAATAATCCACTTAAATGAACCACTTGGACGACTACTTTAAACACTTAACTTTCGAGCGCGGCCTAAGTGCGCTCACGCTAAAGAACTACTCCAGAGACCTACAGTTACTGGAAACGTTAGCTGACAATACCGCTTTAGATGCCATTACCAATACGCAAATCAGGCGTTATATCGCCAGCCTGCATGGGCGTGGACTGAGTAGCAAAACTATTGCCCGCGTACTTTCTGCTTGGCGCGGCTTCTATCATTACCTTACGCAGCATAAAGGTTATCTGCAAAATCCTGTCATGGGTTTACGAGCGCCGAAATCAGCCAAAACTTTGCCAGTAGCGCTTTCAACAGATCAAGCTGTTAAGTTTGTAGACATTAAAGGTGATAGCCTGCTTGAACGGCGAGATCACGCCATTCTAGAGTTATTCTATTCATCGGGTTTACGTTTAGCTGAGTTGGTAAATTTAGAGATAAATATGTTAGATTTTTCTGAAGGCACCGTTACCGTCACAGGTAAAGGCAACAAAACCCGCATTGTACCTATGGGTAACCACGCCGTTACTGCCATTCAAACTTGGCTACAAAGCCGCGCACTCATTAAAATTGCGGAATCCAACCCCAATGCGCTTTTTGTCACGCAGCAAGGTAAGCGTATCACACCGCGAGCGGTGCAATATCGCGTAAAAGAATGGTCTATCAAACAAGGCCTCAATATCAGTATGCATCCACATATGCTACGCCACAGCTTTGCAAGTCATGTGCTTCAATCTAGCCAAGATTTACGCGCTGTGCAAGAAATGTTAGGTCATGCAAACATCAGCACCACACAGATCTACACGCATCTTGATTTTCAGCATTTAGCCTCCATATATGATAAAGCACACCCAAGAGCTAGAAAAAAGTAGCAATACCATACTAATTTAGTCTGCTATACCAGCATAATGTATGGCAAAATACCAAGTACACAAATTTTTATTGATAAAGGAAACACATCATGGAACATACTTTACCAGCCCTACCATACGCAAAAACAGCTTTAGCACCACATATTTCAGAAGAAACTTTAGAGTTCCACTATGGCAAACATCACCAAACTTATGTAACAAACTTAAATAACCTAATTAAAGGCACAGAGTTTGAAAATTCAAGTTTAGAAGAAATCATCAAAAAATCTTCAGGCGGCGTTTACAACAACTCAGCACAAATTTGGAACCACACTTTCTTTTGGAGCAGCATGAAACCAAACGGCGGCGGTGCTCCTACAGGTGCTTTGGCTGATGCTATCAATGCAAAATGGGGTTCTTTTGATGACTTCAAAAAAGCATTCCAAGCTTCAGCTGTGGGTAACTTCGGTTCAGGTTGGACATGGCTTGTTAAAAAAGCAGACGGCTCAGTAGACATCGTTAACATGGGCGCAGCGGGTACACCACTGACCACTGGCGACAAAGCATTGTTAACTATCGACGTTTGGGAACATGCTTATTACATCGATTATCGCAACGCGCGCGCTAAATTTGTTGAAGTGTTCTTAGCTTCATTAGCCAACTGGGATTTTGCAGCAGCTAACTTTACTAGCTAGAGTTAATTTATTTGGTGAGAATATAAACGTAACCTTTACCCTAAAGCCTTAGACATTGTTCTAGGGCTTTTTTGTTTTGATTAGACCTGATTTATCAATTGCACATAAATTAAGAGCATGCTCAATTGCTGGAATATTAAGTGTGGACGTCACCCGTTTCGATAGACATATCATAATGTCAAAATTGTAATGGAGAGTTAATAATGAAGGGCATCAGATATACAGCCGAATTTAAGGCCGAATCTATACAGCATAAATAACTAATGTTTATAAAAGTTTAGGGTGCGCTCTAATAGCCTATCAATGTGAATGTTGCAGAGAGTAACTTGCAAACTATTTCGTGTAAGATTTTAAGATTAAGCTCGTCCTCTTTACGCTCAAGTTAAGCACCTAATCTTAGGTTCTCACGACTCAATACAGCTCGCTTAGATCCGTATTTACTAATGATTAGCGCTATGTTTACCTAGATTGATTGAGCCTCTATGCATGTGCACGCAATTATTTAGAAATTTCTGAATCTTATAGCCAACTCCTCTTACTTGCATTACTGCCTCAGATTTAAACTCCCCCAGCAAAATACTAACTAACCCTAATTATATTCATATCTTTTAATTAAGATGAAACTTTGCCTAAAAAAACAGGGCATGTCCCAGTATGTTCGGTAGCGAACTAAACCTGCTAAGCATTTAGTTTACTATGTAATAGATGATTCCAGATAGCTGTTTATACCTAGACTTAACATTTTTAACATATAGCTGGTGTGTTAATTAAGTCTTACTTAATAAGACATTAATGCGGGCTGTTGATGTTCGTAGGTTTAGTCAACTGAGTTATTCAGCCTGTGAGATTTTAGTTATCTGGAGTAATAGAAAAATTGTATTTATTTAAATGGAATCAATTTGTTTGGAGTCTAAATAAATCATTTTTTGTATCAATGCTTTTGACGTCTGTACTAACCAGTTTTTGTATACCCGTATTTGCTGCTGAGACTAATCACTTGAATATTAGTGCAAGTGAACGCCACCAGACAGCACTCACGAAAGCTAAAAAAGGTCATTTTGATGAGGCGCTTGCGGCATTTGCAGAGTTAACTAAAGACTTCCCCGATGATATTGGTATAAAGGCTGACTATATCGTTGTACTTACTTGGGCAAACAAAAATCAGGAGGCATTAGATTTTGCAAAGTCTATAGACCTGAATGTGGCTCCGACTTATTGCATCAATGCGCTGGCGAGAGCCGCGCGTGATTCTGGAAATTATGCTCAAGCGCTAAAGTTGTACGGGCAAGTGAAGCAACGTGAGCCAAGTAATCTTGATCCAGTTTTAGGTATGGTACTTAACCATATAGATGCGAACGAATTCGATATCGCTAATTCAGATTTATCACTTTTACGTCAAACATACCCGAATAATATTGAGGTTTATCGTGCCCTATCTTATTTTGGGCAGCAGACTAAGCAACCAGTCGTAGTGATAGACGCTAACACTCATATTTTAGCGCTGAATAATAAAGATAAAGAAGCAGCAAGGTCGCTGATTATCGCCGCGAGAGAAGCTGGCGCAACGACGCAAGCAATGATGCTGGTTGAGATGTATCCAAATGCTGTTGATAAAAATGAAGTGGGCAAAATAAATAATGATGCTGCTGCACTCTATATTGCATGGGGGCTAAACAGTGTTAAAGACCCTGCTAATCGTTTTGCTGATACCGATAAAGCGTTGGTAAAGCTAGATGAAGCCTGCCAATGTGATTGGAATACGCTTGACTTACATTCAGATAGCAAGCAAAACTTGGCGTTTGATCGCATAGTGGCGCTTCGTAATCGCTACCGTATGCAAGATGCTATTAACCAATATTCACAGTTGGGGAAAGCTAATATTACTGCACCAAGTTATGTTTTGAGTGCTGTGGGGGATGCTTATCTATACAAGCATATGCCAGAAGAAGCGCTTAAAGCTTACGATGCATCAATCGCTAAAGATGCAAGCAATATAGAAACCAAATTTTCTAAGTTCTATACCTTGATCGAGCTTGAGCGGTTTGATGATGCATCCAAACTTTTAAACAGCTTATCAAAAGATGTTCCTGATTATAGAAGTAGACCAAAAAATCCTGTTATCAGACCCAATGATGCAAAATTTGAAGTGGACAGCAAATCTGCCTATCTGCTTGCATATGGAGATGATTTGGCGGGTGCTGAAGCTAAATTTCAAGCACTCAATAATATCGGCCCAATGAATCATGATGTTGATGTAGCTTTGGCTGAAATTGAGCGCTGGCGTGGATGGCCAGAAAAAACTGAGCTGCGCATGTCAAAAACTATTCAGGAATACCCAGATGAGATTTTGCCTAAAACCCTTCTTGCTAACGCACATCTAGATCTACGCGAATGGCGAGTTGCAGAGGCTGAAACACAGTCTTTAGTACGTGACTACCCTGAAAACTCAACAGTGCAAGAGCTCAATAGACGCTTGCAACTACATAAGAGTCGACAACTCACAATGGATGCTTTTACCAGCCAATCGTCAGGTTCTACCCTAGGTAGCCGCAGTAAAGGTTTAAATGCTGTTTTATATTCAAGCCCAATTGATTACAACTATCGCGCATTTTTGAGTACTCAGTATGCGTATGCCAACTACCCCGAAGGCGTTGGCCATGCGTTTTTTCCTGGCATTGGTTTGGAGTATACCAATAGAGATTGGCGTTTAACTGGTGCAGTGAGTGAGGCTATACCAAACAATAACGGCATTACCTCTACTTTGACGGCTGAATATCGTGTTAATGATTACTGGTCTTTAGCCTCTTTGGTAGATATCAATTCTAGCCAAATGCCGCTTCGTGGGCTAAGAACAGGCAAGAGTGGAGACTTAATAAATATTAGCAGCATATATCGATGGAGCGATTTAACTCGTGCCTCTATCGTCGCGGGTTACATGAATATGGATGATAGTAATCAACGCGAAATTATCAATATAGCGTTTGATCGTCGACTCATTACAAAACCTCATAATAAATTAACGACTCATTTACTCGTTGATACCTCACACAACAAACAAGTTGATGTTAGTTATTTTAATCCAGCGAGCGACCTTGATACAAAAATTATTCTAGACAACGAATGGATGCTATGGCGACGTTACGAGCGTTCATTTGGCCATCGCCTACAAATAGGCGCAGGACAATACTGGCAGAAAAACTTTGGCACAGATTCAACTTGGACTGTTAGTTATGAACAGCAGTTTAAATGGGATGATGCTTTTGAGATTGACTATGGCATTGAACGAAGTCGTCATCCATATGATGGTGTTAATGAAACTGCAACCCAATTTTTTGCTAGATTAAATTTACTGTATTAATGATGAAAAAATATATATTCGTATTACTCATGATGTTAACTTCGTCAGCATACGCGGCTAATATCAATCCCGCTTCGCAATCGTTTGAAGTGCTTAGTTACCATGATGTTAAAGATGTTGTCGATGGCGACCTTGATCAAGAGGATACAACAATATCAACTAAAAATATGTCACGTCATTTTGCTTGGTTACAGGCGCATGGCTATCATCCAATCAGCATTGATGATGTGTTAAATGCACAATCTGGTAAGAAACCGTTACCTCAAAAGCCTATTTTGTTAACTTTTGATGATGGTTATGAAAGCTTTTATACACGCGTTTATCCATTGCTCAAGTTATATCAGTTTCCTGCAGTTTCAGCCATTGTTGGCAGTTGGTTGCAAGTTGAAAATGGAAAGTTGGTGGAGTATGGAGATGAGAAAATCCAACGTTCACACTTTTTGACTACCCAGCAAATCAGAGAAATGGCTAATTCTGGTTTAGTGGAGTTCGCATCTCACACTTACAATTTACATCAAGGAATATTAGCTAATCCACAAGGCAATAAAATGCCAGCAGCAGTGACTTTGCAGTATGACCCTGAAACAAAACAGTATGAAGCTGAAGTCGATTATCGCAATCGCATCAAGCAAGATTTCATCAAAAATAATGAGTACATACGGAGTCTTACTGGAAAGCCACCTCGAGTAATGGTATGGCCATATGGCGCATACAACGAGATAGCCACTCAATTGGCCGTTGATACAGGCATGCCACTGACACTAACGTTAAGGGATGAAGAAAATGCTAGTACTAGCAATTTAATGCAAATTGATCGATATTTAATTGGTGCAAATCCGACTGAGAAACTATTGTCGGAAATTGAAATGCATCCCTTACCTATTGATGCTCAGCGCGTGATGCATATTGACTTGGATTATGTCTATGATAAAAACGCTGAGCAAATGAATCGTAATATCGACATATTAATCGATAGAATAAAGTCATTAGCGCCAACAACGGTTTATCTACAAGCATTTTCAGACTTAAACGGAGATGGTGTAGCTGAGGCATTGTATTTCCCAAATCGACATATTGAAGTGCGTGCCGACATATTCAGTAGAGTGTCTTGGCAACTGATGACTAGGGCTAACGTGAAAGTTTATGCCTGGATGCCAGTGCTAGCATTTGAGTTAAAAGATAAAAAACTGCAAGCTTCTCTACAAGTAGTTTCTGCTAAACCATTAGCTGATAAAAATTCATACAAACGTTTATCACCGTATTCCATTCAGGCCAGACAAATCATCAAAGATATCTACAGTGATTTAGGGACTTATACCAAGTTCTCAGGAATCTTATTCCACGATGATGCCATGTTATCTGAGGATGAAGACGATAGTAAATTCGCACGTGTGGCTTATCAAAAAGATTTCAAATTGGCTGGTGGTATTGCAGAAATTAAGAAAAGCACAGCAGAATCTAAAAAGTTAATAACCTTAAAAAGTAAGCAGTTAACGGACTTTACAGTTGAGTTAGCCAATACCCTTAAAAAGTATCAACCGGGTATAAAAACTGCACGAAACATATATGCCTCAGCAGTGTTAAATCCAGATAGCGAACGTTGGTTAAGCCAAAATTATGAAAATTTTCTAGCTACTTACGACTACACCGCTGTAATGGCTATGCCCTTCATGGAAAATGCCAATGACACTAAAGCATGGTTAAAAACCTTAGTCGCAAAAGTAAGCGAGAGTAAAACTGGCTTGCAAAAAACAGTTTTTGAACTTCAAGCTAAAAACTGGAATACGAAGCTATATTTATCTTCAGACACCCTAAAGCAACAATTTCAATTATTAGGTGACTCTGGTGCTCGGCATGTTGGCTATTACCCCGATGACTTTTTAAATAACCAACCAGATTTAAACGTAATTCGTCCATACATCTCAGCAAGAGACTTTCCCTATTTGCCCACGGATAAATAAGAAAATATGAAGCTATTTAAGGGTGAAATCTAATATGTGGTATCAACATTTATCAGAATGGTTATTCGGGTTTGCATTTTATTATCCATTGTTTATGGCGTATTTATGGATGGTAGGTGCTCTGTATTACTACATCAGCAAGGAACGTAAAGAGCCTTTATATGACACGCCTCCCGTATTAACCGAGTATCCTTTCGTCAGTATTTTGGTGCCTTGCTTTAATGAAGGCGCTAATGCGTATGAGACGATTGGCGCACTACTAGACCTTAATTATCCTAATTACGACGTAATTTTAATCAATGATGGCAGCACAGATGACACTGGTGTAATTATTGATGATATTGCTGCAAAGCAACCTAATGTGAAAGCGATCCAGCTCTCTAGTAATCAAGGCAAAGCCATGGCGCTAACGGTTGGCACCATGATGTCATCCAGTGAATATTTAGTGTGCATTGATGGCGATGCAGTCCTTGATCGCAACTGTATCACGTGGATGATGCGTCATTTTGTGTCTGGATCTAGAGTGGGTGCAGTGACAGGGAATCCAAGAATTCGGAATCGATCTACCATGCTAGGTAAGCTGCAGGTCGGAGAGTTTTCTGCAGTGATTGGGCTTATTAAGCGTGCTCAACGAGTATACGGTCGTGTGTTTACTGTTTCGGGCGTTGTAGCAGCATTTCGAAAATCTGCATTACACCAAGTCGGCTATTGGAGCACCAATATGGTGACAGAGGATATTGATATTAGCTGGAAGATGCAGACCCATTATTACGATGTGAGATACGAACCTAATGCGCTTTGCTGGATATTGATGCCTGAAACTTTAAAAGGTCTGTGGAAGCAGCGAGTTCGCTGGGCGCAGGGCGGAGCAGAAGTACTGTTCAAATTTAAAGATATTTTCAGTGATGTTAAAAAACGTCGCATGTGGCCGATCTATACCGAGCTAGTAGTCAGTATCATTTGGGCATATTTAATGTGCGTCATTTTTATATTATGGATTCTTGGCAACTTCATTGATTTGCCAAATTACCTGCAAGTTACTTCTATAGTACCAGGCTGGAATGGCACCATACTTGCAGTGACTTGCTTATTACAGTTTGCTGTTAGCTTGTTCATCGACAGCCGTTATGAACCGCAAATACGCCGATATTATTATTGGATGATTTGGTACCCCATGCTCTTTTGGATGCTGTCGGTAGCAACCACTGTGGTGGGTTTGCCAACTGCATTTTTTAAAGACCGAAACAAACGTGCAACTTGGACTAGCCCAGATCGAGGCATTCATCAAAATGAAAGAACACTATGAAAAATTCATTGATTATAGAAAGACCTGAATTACAATCTATGACGCAACGTTATGGTTGGAAGTCTGTAACATTTGCTTTTTGGATGTTTTACGTTTACTTGTGGGTGCCACTGATTACCCTAGTCGTATGGTGGGTAGGCGTAAAGTTATTCCATACCAATATGATAGAGTTAGAAGGTTATAAAAGCCTTGTAGACAAGTTGGGTGTGTATTCTGCAGTCATTTTGATTATTAGTATGATCTTAATAGGTTGGGCGGAAATTAATCGTATGCGCTTTAAGAACAGAATCAGAAGATTAGATAATAACGAATTGAGTGTTGCTGAAGTGGCGGAAAAGTATAATTTGGATACCTATCATTTAACGCTGCTTAGGCAAAAAAAATCGATCACTGTACATTTCAATGAAAAAGGCGGCATTTCTGAATTTAATCAATATTAGGAAGTTAAGATTACTATTGATTTAGTATGAACTTATTTTGAGATCCAAATTAAAAGCCAGCTGAATTCATTTGATTGGAAAATGCTAATTTTGTTAGTTTAAATTACTAAGTTATAAGCCATATCAGGACGGCATATAACTTAGTAAGTTTTAAATTAGGATTAATTAAAGACGTATTGGTGGTAGATAGTGGCCTGGAAGTATTCCCACAGCCGTCAGAATAATCAAAATCAGCAAAACAAGAAACAGCACACGAACAATCTGAGCAATAGGCGCAGGTAGTGGCAATAAACTGACTAACCACCAAATAAGTCCAAAAACAACTAAATACACAATTAAATTTATTATGATGTTCATATTTTCAATTTTCTTTAAAATTAAGATGAGTATCAGAATAACAACTCTTTCACACTAGGTATGTGCGTAAGCGTACAGTTCATATTTGATTAGTAAAATGTAGATCATCAACTTAAAACTTTAATTGAGACTCATAGAGTAAAATTTTTGAAGAGATTGTAGGTATGCGACTGACTTGAGCTCTTATCTACCGTTACTTCTTAAAAAACACACTCATTAATTTTTAGAGTCTACTGAGCATTTAAGCGGATTTGCATTTACCCTATCAA
The DNA here is from genome assembly GCF_029945705.1 of Methylotenera sp. Classification (GTDB taxonomy): domain Bacteria; phylum Pseudomonadota; class Gammaproteobacteria; order Burkholderiales; family Methylophilaceae; genus Methylotenera. The sequence goes on along the minus strand of NZ_JAQSDC010000019.1, from coordinate 6,815 downwards.
GTTCAAGCTGTTGTTGTTTGTATTGCTTTAAGCTTCCAAAACGTAAAGCAAATTGTCGAGTAAATTCAGCGCCCAAAAATAAAATTTGAGCTGAATAATATACCCAAATTAATATAGCAATGACTGAGCCTGCTGCACCAAAACTTGAGGCAACCGCGCTCTTACTAATATAGAGACCAATGAGATATTTACCAAGCGTGAACAAGCAAGCGGTAAATATAGAGCCAATAGCAACATCTTGCCAAGATAGTCGCTTATCTGGCAGTATTTTATAGATGACAGCAAACAGGCACGCAATGACGCAGAATGAAATAAATGATGTCAATATTGTAAATAATAGTGCTGAACCACCCCATATGCTGCCTACATATTGTTCAAACACGCTCAACAATGTGCTGACTACCAGCGAAATTAGAAGTAAAAAAGTGAGTACTAATACAAGTCCGAATGACAATAGGCGTGTTCTTAGCAATATACTCATTGCTGACAGCTTCGATTTTGGCACGCCCCATAGCTCGTCTAAGCTAGCCTTTAACTCTGTAAATACACTGGTAGCGCCTATTAATAAAAGTACTATAGCTACCAATGTGGTTAACTGTTCACCTGCAGGATCTTTTGCAGCAGCTAATATTGCTTGTATGGCTACAGCGCCATTATGACCAACTAAGTTTTCTATCTGATGAATAATTTGCCCTTGTGCCGCGGCATCGCCAAAAAAGAAGCCAGCTACCGCAATTGTTAGGATTAATATTGGCGCAAGAGAGAATAGTGCATAGAATGCAAGAGCAGCGCCTTTACTGGCACCACGGTGATCTAGCCATGAAAAAAACGAGTCTGTAAAAAGTACCAATAATGCTTTAATAAACTTCATCTTGATGTGTCCTTTAAAAATCTGGTCAGAGTTTGTTTTTACTTGTTAACCCAGCAATGGACTTCACCCGCTTTAGTAGCGCATTTTGTATTCTAATATTATTTACTTTGGCGAAAAAAACTTACCTGATTACGTCCCGCGCCTTTAGCTTTGTACATAGCTTTGTCAGCATTTTTTATTAGTTGTTCTGAACTAGAGCCGTCTTTGGGGTAATAAGCCACACCTATGCTACAAGAGATCTTTGCAGTTTTATCTTTTAATTTAAAGGGTTTGGCTAGTTGCTTTACAATTTTTTGACTTAGACTTTTTATCTGCTCGACCCCATCAATTTCAGTCAGGATAACGGTAAACTCATCGCCACCTAGACGGGCAACAGTATCTGCTTTTCGAATACATGCATTGATACGTTTTGAGACCTGTTGCAATAAGTCATCTCCCGCGTCGTGCCCATGCTCATCATTGACCTCCTTGAAATGATCTAAATCGATGAACATCAAAACGATAGGAAGAGCGGTTCTTTCAGCATGCTTTATATCTTGTTTTAGTCGATCTTGAAATAGCCGGCGATTCGGTAAACCAGTAAGCTCATCATAATTAGCCTTGTGCCAACTTAACTCTTCTGAAGCTTTACGTTCCGTAATGTCGCGAGATATGCCAACTACAGCCTCTACTTGAGCATTTTTGTTCATCACTGGGGAGAAAATATATTCAAACACCCTCTTATTACCTGCCTTAGAAGGGTGCACAATTTCACCGCTCACTATTTTCTCTGTGTGAATAACTTTCTTAAGCCATTGATGTATCTCTTTAGCAAAGGTAAATCTAAGATCAGGATAGGTTTTACCAATGATCATCTCACGCGATGTTTCGTAAACATCCAACCCTGCTTTATTAGCGTAAGTAAACTTACGCTCAATGTCGAAAATAAAAATTTGGTCGGATGATGCCGAAAGGACTGTACCGAAAAGACGACTTTGTAATTCTTTTTGTCTTGAATAACTGATGATAGACTCAGTCACTGCTTGATCAATGGCTTCATTAAATCTTGTTATATCTTGGATATCAGTTTGCTGGAAATCACAGTTTGACTTAACCCATAGCGCTATAACACTCGCTCGTAACGCCCTGAATTCAGACACAGTTTCATCTATGCTGAAGCCAGCCTCCAAACGCTCAATGCCATGGTCTACTGAGGCTTTCTTTTTGTTGTTGGTTGATTCAATACCTTTTGATTTGTCCGACTGCTCTCGTTTCGTCTGATGCGTACCTAAATCGGTAACAATATCCATTAACATCTTTTTAGCGTGATCGCGTAGTCCTGACTTATTGAGATCATTAGCAGAGTTAATGCTGGACGCAAACTCTTCCCATGCCTGGAGAATGTGTTCGATATTAGCTTGGATGAAACTGGCAAGTTGCATGGAGCACTCTTAATGGATAAGTTTAATTAGAGTTGAGTATATCGGTAAATGAGAAAAGCTAAAGCCTATTGATTTAAATTAAAACTTTTAAACGTTCTATATTAATCCTGTATAAACAAAAGTTCGTAAAGAGAGTAATTTACTCCAGAATTCTATAAAGTTATTATCTCGCTTTGTGAATATCAAGGATAATATGACATTTATATTAACTGGCTAGAACGTGCATCTATAAAACCTTTAAATAGGTCTAACTCGATATGTCCATTCGAAAGCGCATCACTAGAATCTACATATGACAAAATTAATCAAACCTACGCAAGACCCTAGAGAAAATAACATTCTTGCTGCATTACCCAAGTTAGATTACGAAAGGATTTTACCCGATCTAGAGCTTGTAGAGATGCCACTTGGATGGAAGATCTCTGAAGCTGGCGATCACGTAAAGTTCGTTCACTTTCCAATTAGTGGAATTGTTTCGCTAATTTATGGGCTAGAAGACGGTTCCTCAAGTGAAATTGCGATTGTTGGTAACGAAGGGATGATTGGCATTTCCATTTATATGGGCGGTGAAAGTATGCCCAGTAGCACTGAAGTGCAATGTGCAGGTTATGCTTTTCGGTTAAGTAGGGCAATTTTAAAGCGAGAATTTGCTCTTGGTGGTCCACTGCAGAAAATTGCACTACTTTACACACAGGCTTTAATTGCTCAGACCTCTCAAACTGCGGTATGTAATCAACACCACTCACTAGATCAGCAGCTATGTCGCTGGTTATTGATGAGTATCGACAGAATGCACGTAAATCAAGTTGTAATAACACAAGAATTAATCGCAAGATTATTGGGCGTACGTAGAGAAAGTGTGACTGATGTTGCGGGTAAGTTACAAAAGGATGGCTTAATAACTTATACACGTGGGCGTATTACAGTATTAAGTCGCGCCAAACTTGAGAAGCGAGTATGTGAGTGTTATGCATCTGTAACTAAAGAGTATGAGCGCTTGCTTCCAGATGTTAAAAATTAACTTCTTTTAAGTTTCACTAGGAGAACTATCGAATAGTAATTTTTTAACTTTTGATACGAGCTTTTCCATTTAGAATGCACAAAAAGCTACCAATACAGCGAAGGTGATGTGTGAAGGTTTATATCAAGCTAGCAGGCAAAAAATAGTAATAATTAATACGTAACTAAAAGGGCCCTAGATTAATAACCTAGGGCCTTTTCTTTGTGCTTTTCATTGCTAATTATCAGCTCGTTACAAAGTAGGTTTGGCATTAAACTTACTCAGCCTTACTTCTGAAAGCATAGTCTTATAGACCAAGTCTTTTTCTGACATTAGAGCACGTATTATTTAATAACCATACTGCTAATTCTGAGTTATACATGGTACGTGAAATGGCAAGCGCACCGACCATTTCAGTCAGCACTGAGGCAGCCAACTCCTCTGGATCTGGCTTATTTAACTTAATTAAAATGTCAGATAGAATATTGACTGTGCGCTGTATACCTAACTCAAAACGTGCTTTGGTATCGTTTGACATGCGTGCGACATCGCCATTAAGCGCAACTATTGCACATCCTTTGTCCCGCATATCACGGTGCTTAGGACTCAAATATGAATCAATATAATTTTCAAGTGCCGCAGAAAGATCTGCGCCATTCAAACTTTTCTCAAAAGCTTCTACGCGCTGCTCAAGTATAAATGTGATAGCTTCTGCCACAAGGTCATCTTTAGATTTAAAGTGCGCATAGAAGCCGCCATGCGTTAAGCCCACTTTAGCCATGAGCGCTGCAACGCTTATATTTTCTGGCCCATGCTCACGAATTGCGATTGAGGCCTCTTCTATTAATTTTTGATGAGTACGCTGTTTGTGCTCATTGTCGTAGCGCATAAGTTTTCCTATCGTTAATACTGATTACCCCTATTATATTACAACTATCATATAAATACTTGCATCTAGCTTTTTATTATTATATGATGAACATAATTTAATAAATTAACTTAATTAAATCATAGGTTAAAAGCCTAACTTTGCTTTTTAATTAGGCTTTTATATGATGGTAACAATATAAAAGGCGTCTACTTTAAAAATTAGCACTCAATATGGATGAAAAGGAAAGATAAGATGAAAAATAAAATTGCATTAGTGACAGGCGCCTCATCAGGCATAGGCAAAGCTACGGCAGAGCGGCTCGCAAACGCTGGCTATAAAGTTTACGGCACAAGCAGACGAGGCGCTCAAGCGGGCAAGCAATTGTTCGAGATGTTAGCTCTAGATGTGACCAGCGATGAATCGGTAGCAGGTGCCGTTGCTGAGTTAATTCGCAAGGAAGGCCGAATTGATTTACTCGTTAACAATGCTGGCTTTGGTGTCGCCCCCGCTAGCGCTGAGGAAAGCACCATTGAGCAAGCCCAGTGCATTTTCGACACCAATTTCTATGGCATATTACGAATGACTAGTGCCGTGGTGCCACACATGCGCAAACAAGGTGGCGGTCGCATTCTCAACATCAGTTCTGTGCTTGGTTTCTTGCCAGCGCCATACATGGCACTGTATGCCGCAACCAAGCATGCAGTTGAGGGTTATTCAGAATCCCTTGACCATGAACTACGCACCAGAGGTATCCGCGTATCAACCATTCAACCAGCCTATACAAAGACAGGCTTCGATTCGAACTTACTAGAGCCAGATGCGAAGCTTGATGAGTATGGAACAATTCGTGCTGCATTAAATGTCAGAGTGAAAACGTTAGTCGAAAGTGGAGACGAGCCTAGTGTGGTGGCCGATACTGTATTAAAAGCAGCCAATGCCACTAGCCCAAAACTAAAGTACACCGCTGGTGGTCTCGCCTGCCAACTGAAATTTTTGCGTAGATTTGCACCTACATTCTTACTGGATGCTGGGCTTAGAAAAGATTTGCGTCTAGACGCGTAGAAAATGTTGCCATGCACAAACTGCCCACAGCAGTGAAAACATGCAAAATAAACTAAAGGTACACGTATGACATCTTACACAACACCCAAACTGCATGGTGCATGCGAGTGTGGCACTTGCGCCTTTGAACTAAGTGTCACTCCAACAACACGCTTTATTTGTCATTGCACAATTTGCCAAGCATTTACTGGCAAGCCATATGCTGATATGACTATCGTTCGCGCAAAACACCTTAGACTGATAAACGCTGATAATATTTCATTCAAGAAATATCGTCCTCCACCTAACATTGATCGCGGACTCTGCCTAAACTGCAAGAAACCAGTAGTGGAGTTTGGTGGCTTGGGGCCATTAAAATGGGCTTTTATTCCTACCAGTAATTTTGAATCTAAAGTGCTGTTGCCCTCTCCGCAAATGCACCTCTTTTATAACAGGCACGTAAAGGAAGCTTTAGACAATTTACCTAAGCATAGTGGTTATTTTAGGAGCCAAATTGCAATCAGCAAAATGCTGATTCAATCATTTTAAAAAGGTAAAAAGGCCGCAATGGCGGCCTTTTTACTTTACATACGTTAAATCAAACTACCCCAATAGCACCAAGCCCCACACCACCAATACTATCGACAGTGCAAAAAACACCGCTGCACTGCCAATATCTTTAGCGCGTTTTGCAAGCGCATGATGCTCTGTCGAAGTATGATCTACCGCCGCTTCAACCGCAGAATTCAACAACTCCACAATCATGACCAATATCACACTGGCAATCATCAAGGCCTTTTCAATGGAAGTTTTACCCAAATAAAATGCCAATGGAATTAATACAATCGCTAAAAATACCTCTTGCCGAAACGCATCCTCATGCTTAAACGCCGCTTTAAAACCTTCTATTGAATAACCAAATGCGTTAATCAAACGACGTAAACCAGTTTTGCCTTTAAACGGACTTTCCATACTAGATTTCATGTTTTCTAGACTTTCTTCATTAAATAATCGCGCAATATTAGCATGCTTACTCGCAGCACTTAAAGCCTTGCGTTATCATAGTGCTTTTATTCAGTACATAAGGCATTGAAAATGGCACGCACAGTCAATTGTATCAAATTAGGTAAAGAAGCAGATGGCATGGACTTTCCTCCCTACCCAGGTGAACTTGGCAAACGCATTTATTTAAGCGTGAGTAAAGAAGCATGGGCAGCATGGCTAAAACAACAAACCATGTTAGTGAATGAAAACCGCCTAAGCTTGGCAGACCCGTCTGCACGTAAGTATTTAACCGAGCAAACTGAAAAGTACTTTTTTGGTGAAGGTGCGGATATGGCCACTGGGTATGTACCTCCAAAGAGTTAGCTTAATGAGAAATAGAAAAACTCTAATACTTACACTCGTCGGATTATTAGCGTTTTTATCAAGCCTATTTTTCCCTGCATTTCAGTGTTCACATGGTGGCAGCTCATACCCTGGACTTGGAGTTCTAATGTTAGGTTGGATGGGGTTACTGACACTAGATCCCAGATGGATGTTAAATATCATATTTATTTTAGGGGCTGTCCTAGATAACTAGCCCATATGTTTCTTAACCCATTGTTTTAT
>NZ_JAQSDC010000018.1 GCF_029945705.1 Methylotenera sp. | reverse complement strand
ATTGCATCACTATCTAACATGGTGCGATTAAATCGTATTTTTAGAGGTGCCCTAAACACATATTAAAAGCTGACAAAAGCTAGGTTTTATATTATAGTAGCGGGCTTGAAGTTTTACGTAATCTTAAATTAGCGATGCAAAGTAATTATTCGCGCATCAGTTTGTATGTAATTGAGATGATGTTTTAATCATTTTATTGGAGTTTTATTATGGCAGTTCAGCAAAACAAAAAGTCACCATCTAAACGCGGTATGCACCGTTCACACGACTTTTTAACCAACCCAGCTTTAGCAGTGGAGCCTACAACAGGTGAAGCTCATTTACGTCATCACATTAGCCCAAACGGCTATTACCGTGGTCGTAAAGTTATGCCATCAAAAGGCGAGTAATTTCACTATTTGATTTTTATTTAGTCTCGTTTTAGATTAAATTAAAAGATAAATTTGTTAAATAGTGCATTAATATCATTGACGCCGCTCCAGTACTGGTGCGGCGTTGGTGTATGCGTGGCGCAAATGAATTTTAAATTCAATATACTAAGCGCATTTAGCCCCTTAAAAACTGAGTAAAGCTATGGATATAACTGTCGCAATTGACGCAATGGGTGGTGATCACGGCCCACATGTCACAATTCCAGCAGCGCTTAAAGCGCTTCAAGATGATGACCAGCTTAATATCGTATTGGTTGGTTTAAGTGATGCTATAGAAGCCGAGTTGAAAGCACGTAAAGCAACGACAAGTTCACGCTTACGCATTCATCATGCTAGCGAAGTCGTTGCTATGGATGAGCAGCCTCAGAGTGCGCTAAAAAATAAAAAAGACTCTTCCATGCGCGTTGCCATTAATTTGGTTAAAAGCGGTGAAGCGTCAGCTTGTGTGAGTGCTGGCAATACAGGCGCTTTGATGGCAACGGCACGTTTCGTGTTAAAAACCTTGCCAGGTATTGATAGGCCAGCTATTGCAGGTATATTCCCTAGTCAAAAAGGCAAGACTTATATACTGGATTTAGGTGCGAATGCTGATTGCACACCTGAACAATTACTGCAATTTGCTGTCATGGGAAGTATGTTGGTTTCTTGCGTGGAGCATAAAGAAAAGCCCACAGTAGGTTTGCTAAATATTGGCTCTGAAGATATTAAAGGCAATGAGGTTGTTAAGCAAACGGGTGAGCTGTTGCGCAAAAGCCACCTCAACTTTTATGGCAACGTAGAAGGCAATGACATTTTCAAAGGTACGACTGATGTGGTTGTTTGTGATGGCTTTGTTGGTAATATTACGTTAAAAGCAGCTGAAGGCTTGGCGCAAATGATGGGGCGTTTTCTTTCACAAGAATTTAAACGTAACTGGCTCACTAAATTAATGGGCTTGGTTGCAATGCCCGTATTAAAAGCTTTTAAAAACCGTATGGATCCGCGCAATTATAACGGCGCGAGTTTTTTAGGTTTACGTGGTATTGTGGTGAAAAGTCATGGTGGAGCAGATAGCCTTGCATTTTTAAATGCCATTCATACTGCCGTTGAAGAATCTCGCAGTGGCGTTCTCAAGCGCATTACTGAACAATTAGAAATTGAGCATATACAATCACAACAGATTGCTTTCGCTAATACAAATAGCTCGGACAACGAATGACGAATTCCAGAATTGCAGGAACAGGGAGCTATCTCCCAAAAAAAATACTCACCAATGCTGATTTAGAAAGCATGGTTGATACTACAGACGAGTGGATTTTTTCACGCACAGGTATTCGTGAGCGCCATATTGTTGCAGATGATGAGTTTACCAGCGATTTAGCATTGCATGCTTCAAGAAATGCCATTGAAGCGGCTGGTATTCAGGCTAGCGATATTGATTTGATTATTGTCGCCACGACAACGCCTGATAAGATTTTCCCTAGTACTGCGGTGATATTGCAAAATAAACTTGGCATTGCGGGTTGTCCTGCATTTGATATTCAAGCTGTTTGCAGTGGCTTTGTTTACGCAATTGCCACAGCCGATAACTTTATAAAATCTAGCGCTGCTAAATGCGCTTTAGTGATTGGTGCGGAAGCATTCTCACGGATAGTTGACTGGACTAATCGTGGCAATTGCATTTTGTGGGGCGATGGCGCTGGTGCGGTCATTTTGCAAGCCAGTGATGAGCAGGGTATTATTTCTACACATTTGCACGCAGATGGAAGTTATGAAAAAATGTTGCATGTGCCTCGCAGCGAAGATCCAAATGGTCGCGATACCGTTGTGATGGAAGGCAATGGCGTGTTTAAGGTTGCAGTCAACACGTTAGATGCTATCGTGGATGAAACGCTAGAAGCGAATGGCATGCAAAAATCTGATATTGATTGGTTGGTACCGCATCAAGCCAATATTCGTATTTTACAAGCGACTGCCAAAAAACTAGATATGAGCATGGATAATGTAGTGGTCACCGTGGATAAACACGGTAATACATCGGCTGCCTCTATACCGTTAGCACTAGACACGGCCGTTCGTGATGGACGTATTAAACGTGGCGAAACCATTTTAATGGAAGCTTTTGGCGGCGGCTTTACTTGGGGTTCAGCCTTAATTAAGTATTAAATTGTCGCTATATAAAATAATTAGTAACCACATAATTAGCAGTAAAAATCTATGAATAAATTTGCATTTCTATTTCCTGGTCAAGGCTCTCAATCCGTTGGTATGATGAATGGTTTTGGCGAGTCAGCCATTATTCGCGATACGTTTGCTGAAGCCTCTGACATTCTAGGTCTTAATTTCTGGACCATGGCTACCGAGCCTAATGAAGCCATTAACGAAACAACTAATACTCAGCCTATTATGCTGATTGCTGGGATTGCTACATGGCGCGCGTGGCAAGCCTCTGCTGATAAGCTCCCAAGTGTGTTGGCTGGTCACAGTCTTGGTGAATTTACGGCTTTGGTTGCATCTGGTGCTTTATCATTTGCTGATGCACTTCCCTTAGTGCGTTACCGTGCAGAGGTGATGCAAAGCGCAGTGCCTGCGGGTGTTGGTGCAATGGCGGCAATACTCGGTTTGGATGACGCTATGGTGCGTGAAGTCTGTGCAGACGCCGCGCAAAATGAAGTGCTAGAAGCGGTAAACTTTAATTCGCCAGGTCAAGTGGTCATTGCTGGCAATAAAGCAGCAGTAGAGCGTGGCATGGAGCTAGCAAAAGCGAAGGGCGCTAAACGTGCTTTACCATTGCCTGTAAGCGTACCGTCTCATTGTGCACTGATGAAACCAGCTGCAGTAAAGTTTACAGAATACTTGAAAAATGTAACGGTCAATGCGCCACAAATCTCAGTCATACAAAATGCAGATGTTGCAGCCTACCAAGATGCCGAAAAAATAAAAGATGCGTTAGTTCGTCAACTATATAGCCCAGTGCGCTGGGTCGAAACAGTGCAAGCTATTCATGCACAAGGCATTACACAGGCTGCCGAGTGTGGTCCAGGTAAAGTTTTAGCTGGCCTAACCAAGCGTATCGTAGCTGAATTGCCATGCGTAGCACTGACCAATAATGAGGCTTTAAATGAGTTTCAAAGCCAACTTTAAGATAGATTGATTCAATAGCTTGATTACAGAAAAATATAATTTAAACAAAGGGTTAACATGTTAACTGGACAAATTGCTTTAGTTACTGGTGCAAGCCGTGGCATTGGTGCTGCCATTGCGCAAGCGCTAGGCGAACAAGGTGCTATCGTTATTGGAACAGCAACTTCAGAAAATGGAGCAACTTCAATCAGCAATACTTTTGCCAGCGCAAATATCAAAGGCGAAGGCATGGCGTTAAATGTCAATGATGCTGCACAGGTAGCAGCGACATTAAAAACTATCGGTGAAAAATATGGTGATGTGAGCATTTTAGTGAATAATGCGGGCATTACTCGTGATACGCTGTTGATGCGCATGAAGGATGAAGATTGGGATGATGTCATCAGCACGAATTTAACGTCAGTTTTCCGCATGAGCCAAGCGGTACTGCGCCCAATGATGAAAGCACGTACAGGACGTATTATCAGCATTTCATCTGTAGTAGGTCATATGGGCAATGCTGGCCAAACGAATTACGCAGCGGCAAAAGCTGGTATGACAGGCTTTACCAAGTCATTAGCTGCAGAAGTTGGCAGCCGAGGCATTACTGTGAATTGTGTCGCGCCAGGCTTTATTGATACTGACATGACGGCTGAATTGCCTGAAGAAGTGACAGCTAAAATGCTTGCGCGCATTCCAGCAGGGCGCTTGGGTAATGTTAAAGAGATTGCCGCTACCGTAGCATTTCTTGCCTCACCAAATGCAGCTTATATTACGGGTGAAACAATTCATGTAAATGGCGGCATGTTAATGGTGTAAAAGTTTTTTTATATTCTGCTTGAGTTTTGGTAGAATATCGTCTTAGCTGTACTATATTTTTATATATAGATTCTATATATAGCTATTTTTTAATTAAAGGGGTATTTAGATGTCTGACATCGAACAACGTGTTAAAAAAATTGTTACTGAGCAACTTGGTGCAAATGAAGCTGATGTGAAAAACGCATCATCATTTGTAGATGATTTAGGTGCAGATTCGCTCGATACCGTTGAGCTTGTAATGGCACTAGAAGAAGAATTTGACTGTGAAATTCCTGATGAAGAAGCAGAAAAAATCACTACAGTTCAACTAGCGATTGATTACATCAATACGAACTTAAAATAAATTCATATAGGCGTTAGCCACTGGTACCAGTGGCTAATTCCTTGCAATTGCTGCAAAACCCAGAAATCATTTAACAATTTTTTGTAAAAGGTTTCTGGGTTAATCATTTCTAAGAGACTTTTCTTATGTCTAATGCTACAAATAAACGTCGCGTCGTTGTCACTGGCCTTGGTGTAGTTTCACCGGTCGGTATTGGTGTTAAAACTGCTTGGGATAATATTATTGCTGGTAAATCTGGCATTACACAAATTACCAAATTTGATGCTAGCGCCTTTTCTTCAACCATTGCCGGTGAAGTAAAAAACTTTAATGCTGAAGATTTTATTTCAGCAAAAGACGCTAGGCGCATGGATACATTCATTCAATTCGGCTTAGCCGCCGGAATTGAGGCGTTTAAAGATTCAGGTCTTGAAGTCACAGAAGAAAATGCTGAGCGTATCGGCGTTTCTATTGGTTCTGGCATTGGCGGTATGCAATTTATTGAAGATACTGACATTCTTTATCAAGAGTCAGGCCCACGCAAAATCTCACCATTCTTTATTCCTGGCACCATTATCAATATGATTTCAGGTAATTTATCGATTATGTTCGGCCTAAAAGGCCCTAATGTAGCGATTGTAACGGCCTGTACAACAGGTACGCACTCCATTGGCGATGCTTCACGCATGATTGAATATGGCGATGCAGATGTAATGATTGCAGGCGGTGCAGAAGCCGCTATTACCCGTTTAAGTGTTGGTGGCTTTGCAGCTTCACGGGCGTTATCTACACGTAATGACGACCCTGCAACCGCTAGCCGACCTTGGGATAAAGACCGTGACGGTTTTGTTATTGGTGAGGGTGCTGGTGTTTTGGTGCTTGAAGAGTATGAGCATGCCAAAGCACGTGGTGCTAGAATCTATGCTGAACTAAGCGGTTATGGCATGAGTGCAGATGCTTATCATATGACCGCTCCCAACATGGATGGGCCACGTAGATCAATGCGTAATGCCATGAATAACGCTGGTATTGACCCTAGTGAAGTTCAATTTATCAATGCGCATGGCACATCTACACCATTAGGCGACTCTAACGAAACCAATGCGATTAAAGCGGCATTTGGTGATCACTCTAAAAAACTAGTTGTTAACTCAACTAAATCAATGACAGGTCATTTGCTTGGCGGTGCTGGAGGTTTGGAATCAGTATTTACTGTACTGTCTATCTACAACCAAGTATCCCCGCCAACTATCAATATCTTTAATCAAGATCCAGAGTGTGACTTAGACTATTGCGCAAATACAGCACGCGACATGAAAATCACTTATGCATTAAAGAATAACTTTGGCTTTGGTGGTACGAACGGTAGCTTGGTGTTTAAAAAGATCTAACTACAGTTTTTAGCCGTTTCGATTCCTTTTTGAAACAATAATGAGCCTGCGACCTTTATTTCGCAGGCTTTTTAATTCCCACAGACTCATGGTGAGCTAGCTTCTACTATGTAATTGGCGGTTGCTATGGTTTAATTACGGCTTATGAATCATAAAAATACTTATATGATTAATGGTGACTTTACCCAAAGAATTTCACCATTAGATCGTGGTTTTGCTTATGGCGATGGCGTTTTTCGTACAATGTTAATGCGCAATGGTCAGCCTGATCATTGGCCATTACATTATCAGAAATTGGTGGCAGATTGCGCAGTGATTGGTATTGTTTGCCCAAGTGCAGAGCTTTTGATGAGCGACATTCAACAGTTGTTTTCAGTGACTGAAAATCAACCAGAAGTCTCTAAAATCATCATCACTAGAGGTGAGGGTGCTCGTGGTTATGCACCGCCAGCGATTACCAATCCAACACGCGTTGTTATTAAATCAGCAATGCCTAAATATACGCCGGATATTTTCATAAAAGGTGTCGATTTACATCAATGTGAAACACGTTTGCCTGAACAGAATAAGCTTGCTGGCATCAAACATCTCAATCGACTGGAGAATGTTTTAGCACGCATGGAGTGGAATGATGAGAATTTATTTGATGGCCTAATGTTAGACCAGCAAAGCAATGTCATTGAATGCACGATGAGCAATGTTTTCGCACGTTTTGATGATGTATTAATCACTCCAGACTTAAGTGCCTGTGGAGTTGCAGGTATCACAAGGCAACGTATTATTTGGCTTGCTAGTATGCTCGGTTTAAAGGCCGAGATTAAGTCGCTACCGTTTACCAAAATGGCTCTGGCAGATGAAGTTATTATCTGCAATAGTTTATATGGTGCGTTGGCTGTGAGTAAAATTGGCCACAAAAAATTTCCTGTACAAAATTTAGCTAAAAATATAAGAGATGCATTGAAGGCATGATTAAACGAATAAAAAAGTGGTTGTTTTTAAGCTTATTGGGCACCGTGGCGTTGGCTGGCTGGTTGGCTTATTATGCAGTGACTTCACTAAAACTACAGCCCAATAGCCAAGAAATTACTATTCAACCTAAAAGTGGCCTAAAAAGTATTGCTAATCAGTTAGTGCAGCAGGGCGTATTAACGGAGCCTTGGCGATTCATCATTATTGCAAAAGTATTACACAAAGAATCTTACTTGCAAGCGGGTGACTACACTTTAAATAGAAACGTAACGCCTTATCAATTATTGCTTTCGCTAAATCATGGCAAGGCAACACAAGGTAGCGTAACATTTATTGAAGGGCGTACATTTTCGCAAATGCGTAGTAAGCTTGAAAAAAATGATACAGTAAAACAAACTATTAGCGTGCTTTCTGAATCTGAAATATTAAAGAAAGTTGGATCTGAATACACGGTCGCAGAAGGTTTGTTTTTTCCAGATACCTACTATTTTGATCGTAATACAATGGATACTGTTATTCTGCAACGCAGTTATGATGCGATGAAAAGTAAGCTCGATGATGCTTGGAATAAGCGTGCTGCAGGATTGCCATACAAAAATAGTTATCAAGCATTGATTATGGCGTCTATCGTCGAAAAGGAAACTGGCAAGGCGGCTGAGCGACCAATGATTGCAGGGGTGTTTATCAATAGAATGCGTATAGGCATGCGACTGCAAACTGACCCTACCGTTATTTATGGCATGGGTGCGCAATATAAAGGTAACATCCGCAAGAAAGATTTAATCGCGGACACGCCTTATAATACCTACACACGCAACGGCTTGCCGCCTACGCCGATTGCTATGCCTGGCTTGGCTTCTATTGAAGCGGCTTTGCACCCAGCCAGTACTAAAGCCTTGTATTTTGTGGGTAAAGGCGATGGCAGTCATGCGTTTTCAAATAGCTTGGAAGAACATAACCGAGCGGTAGTGAAATATCAATTAAAAAAATAACGGTAATTATGACTAATACCAATCAACGAATTAAACCTAAATTTATCACTTTAGAGGGCATGGATGGCGCGGGGAAAAGCACGCATATTGCTAGCATTATTGCTTCTCTAGAGGCTCGTGGACATGAGGTAGTTTCTACTAGAGAGCCAGGCGGAACTGCTTTAGGTGAGAGATTACGTGAGCTTTTACTGCATGAAAACATGCATGCTGAAACTGAAACTTTATTAATGTTTGCTGCAAGGCGTGAGCATATTGCTAGCGTGATAGCGCCAGCATTGTCACGAGGTGCTTACGTGCTGTCCGACCGTTTTACTGATGCCACCTATGCATATCAGTGTGGTGCAAAGGGTGTTGATGTGCATAAAATTCAACTTTTAGAAAAATGGGTGCAGGGCGATTTGCAGCCGGATGTCACGCTATTGTTTGATGTACCCGTTGAGGTGAGCATACAAAGGCTAGCCAATGCGCGCGAGCCAGATAAATTTGAACGTGAAAATGCAGATTTCTTTACTCGTATTAGAAATGCATATTTGCAGCGTGCTAAAGAAAATCCAGCAAGATTTAGAGTGATTGATGCTAATAGACCGTTGGAAGAAGTTAAACAATTAGTTGAAGATGTAATTTCAATGTTATGATTTATATAGAATAAATGACTTCAAATTTTAAAGTTTATCCTTGGCAAACTAAAGCTTGGCAGCTCGTTAATCAAGATGACAAGCGCAGAGCGCATGCCTTGTTATTGTACGGCCGAGCTGGTATCGGTAAATATGATTTCGCCCGAGAGCTTAGCCAGTCGCTTTTATGTGCGCATCAAGATGATCTAGGGCATGCTTGCGGTGCTTGCTCGAGTTGTAATTGGTTTAAAGAAGAAAGTCACCCAGATTTTCGCCTTTTGAGTCCAGAGCAAGAGTCTGAGGCGGATGAAGAGGGTGCTGTTGCAAAGAAAACCAAGAAGAAAACACAAATTTCTGTTGCGCAGATTCGTGATTTAAGCGACTTTTTAAGTATGTCTAGCCACCGTAGTGATGGCGCGCGTATCGTGCTTATTCATCCTGCTGAAGCACTTAATTTAGCTTCAGCCAATGCGCTACTTAAAATGCTTGAAGAGCCTGCAGAAGGCGTTATTTTCATTCTCGTGGCGCATCAATTGCAGCGCTTATTACCCACTATTATCAGCCGTTGTCAAAAAATAAACATGCCTATGCCTACTGATACGCAAGCACTAGCCTGGCTTAGCGAACAAGGCGTGCAAAACGCTAAAGAGCAGCTCGCTTACTTAGATGGCTCGCCAATTAAAGTATTTAATGAACAATTGCAATTCTCGCAATTAACTGAAATATGGCGACTATTAGCGCTTGGTAGCAAATTGCAGCCACATGTTGCTGCCCCCACCTTAATTGCCAGCTCAGTGGAATCAGGCATCATTGCATTGCAAAAATGGATTTATGATATTGTTGCAATGCGATTGTCGCGCCAAGTGCGCTACCATGCAATGCATACCAAAGCTTTGCAAGCGTTAGCGGACAAGGTAAACTTGAGTAGCTTATTCCAATTACAAAAGAAAATTGAAGCGCTGCGTAAATTAGCACTGCATCCTTTGAATCATGAATTGCAAATGGAAAGCTTGCTTCTTGAATACACTCGAATTTTTTAGTTATACATTCAAATAAGCTTTTAGTTACACTCAGAACACGACATTTATCACTAGTATTTAAATTTGTAGAGATCAATAATGGCTGAAGAACTAGCAGAAAATACTAATAATGCTCCAAAACCAGGGGTTTTATCGCTCGCAATTAAGGAAAAAGTAGCGCTGTATGCGGCTTATATGCCCTATGTTAAAGGTGGCGGCTTATTTATTCCTACCAATAAGCCCTTTAAAATCGGTGAAGAAGTTTTTATGTTATTAAGTTTGATTGATGACCCGATGAAGTTGAAAGTTGTAGGGCATGTGGTATGGGTAACGCCTGCCGCTCAAGCTGGCAGGCCACAAGGCGTTGGTGTGCAGTTTAGCGATAGAGATGGCGGTATTGAAGCTAAAAATAAAATTGAAGGTCTACTTGGCAGCGCATTAAAATCCTCTCGTGCTACACATACGATGTAATACACTTACCAATGCAATATATAACGTAATTTACGAAAACCAAACATGCTTGTTGATTCCCATTGCCACCTCAATTTCCCTGAGCTTTTAGAAAACTTGCCTGCTATCAAGCAAGCGATGCAAGAAAATAAAGTAGGGCATGCACTGTGTATATCCGTCACGCTGCCAGACTTTCCACAAGTACTCGCTTTAGCTGAAACTAACGATAACTTTTATGCATCTGTGGGCGTGCATCCTGATTACGAAGATATTGACGAACCTAGTGTGGATGAGCTTCTCAAGCTTGCGGATCATCCAAAAATTATTGCAATTGGCGAAACTGGTCTAGATTACTTTAGATTAACGGGGGATTTAGAGTGGCAGCGTACACGTTTTCGTACGCATATTCGTGCCGCTATTGCTTGCGGCAAGCCGTTAGTGATTCATACCCGCAGTTCAGCTGAAGACACTTTACGTATTATGCGTGAAGAAAACGCCCAGCAAGTGGGCGGGGTAATGCATTGTTTTACTGAAAACCTAGATGTGGCGCTGCAAGCCATTGAATTGGGCTTTTACATTTCATTTTCTGGTATTGTGACTTTCAAAAATGCACTTACGATTAAAGAAGTTGCAATGCAAGTTCCATTAGACAAAATGTTGGTAGAAACAGATTCCCCATACTTAGCCCCCATGCCATATCGCGGCAAAACCAATCAACCGAGTTACGTAAAACATGTGGCCGAAGAGATTGCTCGTTTGCGCGGTATTTCATTGGAAGAGGTTTCAGAAGCAACTACCAATAACTTCTTCCGTTTATTTAGGCATGCTGTAGCTAACTAGCTACGGTTAACTTTCTATGCAATTGACAATGTTAGGGGTAGGGTCGAGCGCTGGAACGCCCATGCTAGGCTGCAAATGCGCCACATGTGCTTCGATTGACCCGCGTAACAATCGTACACGCTGCTCTAGCATTATTCATTTGGAAAATGGTAAGTCGATCTTAATAGATACAGGGCCTGATCTACGCCAACAAGCGCTTAGGGAAGGGCTCACAAGCATTGATGCCGTGTTATACACCCATACGCATGCTGACCATCTCCACGGCATTGATGATTTACGCGCGTTTTGTCAAATTCAGCGTAAGCAAATTCCGCTCTATGGTAGCCAAGAGGCTATGCAACATATTGCCGATAAGTTTGGTTACACTTTGCGTGAACCTAGTAATTTCTGGGATTTACCTGTACTAAAAACACACTCAATCAGCGCACCATTTCAGCTTTTCGAACAAACCGTTATTCCTATTCCACTTAAGCATGGAAACAGTGATATTTATGGCTATAGAATTGGTGATATCGCTTATCTAACTGATGTGTCCAGTATTCCAGAAGCTTCAATGATCTTATTGCAGGGCTTAAAAGTTCTATTATTAGACTGCTTGAGATACACAACACACTATACGCACATTAATTTGGAACAAAGCTTGCACTACGCTAGTCTGATTGAGGCAGATTCAACCTATTTGATTCATATGACGCATGAGCTTGAATACGCGGCTTTAAGTGAGCAATTGCCGAAAAATGTATTCGTGGGTTACGATGGATTGAAAATATTTGCTGCTTGAGTCAGCGAAAGTTGTTTACGTACGTTAAACTCGAGCGTTCTATTAGTGCGTAAAAATGCTATAAGTGAGATAATTAAAAGTCGTTTAGGAGATTTAATCAATGCAATTCACCATCAATAAAACCGTAAAAGTATTACTAACCGCAGCAATATTAGTTACCGTAAGTTTAAGTCAAGTTAATGCAGCTTCTGCTGGTAAAACATATACCGAAGATCAGTTTCTCAATTCATTTAGCGGTAAAACTAAAAAGGTGATTTCTGATAAGTTAGGCGCACCATTTAAAAAAGAACTGTCAGTTAAACCGGCTGGTGCTTCAGGTTTTTTAGGTAAAGTAGGTGCTGATGAGAAAGACTCTAAACGTGTAAACGTAGAAATGTGGTATTACAAAAACTTAGTAAAATATGATCCAAAACATGCTTACAAAGAAACAGAAATTACTTTTGTAAACGACAAGGTCATGAATATTGCATTTTTTAATAATAGATAACATCAAATAAATATATAAATTAAAACCTGTATGTTTATCAATAAAGCCGAGGTAATGCTCGGCTTTATTCATTTTTACTTACTGTTTATCACGCAAGCCGTGCCAGTCTTTTTTTTGCATACATAGCAATAAGCCCCTAGTCACTTTTTTACTTTGTACATTCGGCTCATGCGCCTCCCCAACTGATTTAACGCACTCTTGAATTGAGCTCTTTAGATTATCTGGGCTACCGCCTAGCTTCCACCATGAGCTGATTTTGAAGGTATCCATAGGATCTGCAGGCTTACTCTCTTGAGGTACGGAATTTTCTGTATTAGTGGTATTGGGTTTGCTGACAAGCTGTGGTTTTGCTGTTTGACGATTATCTTTATCTTCAGTAGCTTCTATCACAGGGTCAGCCTCACTTTGCATTGAGGCTATAGGATCGGCGACATCTAAATTTTGAACAGTCCAACCATTATCAGACATGCATTTTGCAACAGCTTCTTTGGCAGAGTCTTTTGTCGCACAGGTTTTCTTCATAGAGGCTAAATCATTGGCTGTAGCGCCACGTTTGTAAGCAAGCTCACCACAAGCGCTTAGTAGCAACGCTGTTAGTAGTGCGCTTATTTGAATCCATCTGCTTGCATAATTATGCATCATCTCTGCTAAACCCTCACCTGTAAACAATTTGAACAATACTGAATTGTTAGCAAAGTTAGCACATTTTTCAAACCAACACTTAGCTATTACCTACGCAATATTGCGTATTTCACTGTGATTAGAGTCTCGTTAATCTAGCAACATGTTTTAAAAGGTGATGCCGAAATATTCCACCGAAACTACAGATTAAAGCGATAGATTTTTTGTATCTACTGAAAATATTTTTATTAATGGAGAGTTGTAATGACATTTAAACTTAAGACAAGCCTATTAGCAACTGCTGTAAGTGCTGCGCTATTGCTACCAGCAATGAGTGCACAGGCTGGCGGAACGATTTCATTTGGCGAGGATAAGTCAGTGAGCGTTGGTTTTGGCATGCGCGGTGGTTATAGCTCGGTTGAAGATGCGGCGGCTAATGGAAGTCGTTCAAACGACTTTACTTTAGATAGCGCACGTTTGTACTTATCAGGTTCATTTAACAAATATATCAAGGGTATGTTGAACACTGAAAAAAGTAATGGTGAAAGCTGGGAAATTATTGACGCTAACGTGCAATTACAAATGACGCCAGAAATCGCTATTTGGGCAGGTCGATTCTTGTCACCAAGTGATCGCGCAAATATGGCAGGGCCGTATTACTCAATGGGTGGTGGGTATTGGTCTAATATTGCATCACGCTATGGCTGGAATGGCGGTATTATTGGCCGCGATGAAGGTGTAGCCATTGTTGGTAGCGCGATGGATAACAAAATTGGTTATTCATTTGGTGCATTTGAAGGCCAAAATATTTTTAGATTTAGTGGTGTAGGTGCGCAATCACAATCTAGCGCTGCGGCAAAAGTAGCCAATGCTGATGATAAATTAATGTATGCGGGTCGCTTGCAAGTTGACTTTTGGGATGCAGAGCCAGGCTACTACGGAACAGGTAACTACTTTGGTGCGGCAGATATTTTAGCCATAGGTGTTGCTGGTAGATATAAATCAGACGGTGCAATTTCAACTAGTGCGGTGTCCCCTGTAGTACCAACGGCTGCAAATAGTAAAAAAGGCGATTATAGCTCGTACAGTGTAGATTTCTTGTTAGAGAAAAAAGATGTAGGCCCTGGTACTGCCTCATTAGAAGCGGCTTACTATGACTACGATACTGACGACGTATTCTTAAGCGAGCAAGGTAAGGCCTATTCAGCAGGTGCTGCTTACTTGTTCAATGAGGCTGTTGGTTGGGGCAAGTTTATGCCATTCGCTCGCTATCAAACATTTCAGCCAGATACTAACATTGATGTGAAAAAATATGAGGTTGGTACAAATTATGTCATTGCGCCATATAACGCATTAATTACAGCAGTCTATTCTGATACAAAAACAGACGGTGCAAGCAATGTAAATGCATTTAATGTTTCTATGCAGTTTCAGTTTTAAACCGGTATATATCTCCTAAGATAAAATTAAGGCGCGGTAACTTTTATGTTAACGCGCCTTTTCTATTGCACTGCAAAATCTGTTTAATATTAATGCTAATAAGCCATTATTGGCTTTACTGACCACCTAACATTTTATGGACTTGGCATGCGAGTTGAGCAACTGAGTATTCGTCTGATCCTGAAATGATAGGTTTAAATTCAGCCGTTAATTTTTCTGACGATAATAATTTATTTTTCGGGCTGTAGAAGTCAATTGAAGTGACCTTGAACAAAGGTTGCTGGCAATTGAACTGAGTATTTTTAACTACATATTGATAACTAATTACTTTTTTGTCGCTAGTCAGTGACTGATTTTTTTTAAAAATAGTTTTGGTTAAAAAGTAGGGAAAGCCATTCGCAACATTGTAAGAGTCAATGTCGACAAAAATTTCATAATCGGCTTTCTTAATGATGGAATCCCATTCCACAGCCATTACATTGATGGATATTGTGAATAAAACAGTACCCATTAGAAGTTGTTTTTTAATCATAGAGTTGAATCATTCCGCATTAAAGTATTGGTATTAAATTAGCACAAAAACATCTTATAAAAGTGCTAATTACCTACGCAATTTGACGTATTTCATTCCATCCCCCAAGCCCTTAATCTAACACCATTGCAAAACGCTACATCACTGCAAGTTTGGTGTTGATTGAAGTGTAATCATGCAGATTTGTTGTTTTTTACTTGTGAGTTTATCTGAAATATAAGCTGGAGGATGCCAATGAAAACATTAGTTAAATTAGATTTAAACAAAAAACCTTGGGAGCAGGAAGGTCAGATTCACAATCGTTGGCATCCTGATTTGCCTATGATTGCCATGGTTAAGCCTGGTGACGAGTTTCGTGTTGAATGTATGGACTGGACTGGCGGCCAAATTGGCAACAATGACAGTGCCAATGACGTACGCGATGTTGATTTAACACAAGTACATTATTTGAGTGGCCCAATTGGCGTAGAAGGTGCTGAGCCAGGCGATTTAATGGTGGTTGAAATTTTAGATGTTGGCACTTTTGAAGATAGCCAATGGGGTTTTAACGGTATTTTCGCTAAAGAAAACGGCGGCGGTTTCTTAGTCGATCAGTACCCTGAAGCACGTAAATCTATCTGGGATTTTCATGGCATTTATACGACGTCACGTCACGTACCAAATGTTAGATTCGCCGGCATTATGCACCCAGGTTTAATCGGCTGCTTGCCTTCAAAAGAGTTATTAGAAACATGGAATAAGCGTGAGGGTGATTTGATCGCCACAGAACCTGACCGTGTTCCAGCGCTGGCATTGCCACCCAATCCATCGTCTGCAGTCATGGGTAAGTTGACTGGTGAGGCTGCGAAAAAAGCCTCTATGGAAGGCGCACGTACAGTACCGCCACGTGAACACGGTGGCAACTGCGATATTAAAAATCTAACCAAAGGTTCAAAGGTTTATTTCCCTGTATATGTGAAAGATGGCGGCCTCTCTATGGGTGACCTTCACTTCTCACAAGGCGATGGCGAAATCACTTTCTGTGGTGCCATTGAGATGGCAGGCTATCTAGACATCAAAGTTAGCCTAATTAAAGAAGGTGTGAAGAAATACGGCATTAAAAACCCGATTTTTGAACCAAGTGTGCTCACGCCAACTTATAAAGACTACATCATTTTTGAAGGTATTTCAGTCAATGAGCAAGGCAAGCAGCTTTACTTAGATGTGAATGAGGCTTATCGCCAAGCTTGTTTGAATGCCATTGAGTATATGAAGAAATTTGGCTACACCGGCGCACAAGCGCTCTCTATTTTAGGTACAGCGCCAATAGAAGGTCATATCAGCGGAATTGTCGATATTCCTAATGCTTGCGCTACTTTATGGCTGCCAACCGAGATATTTGATTTTGATATGAAGCCAAATGCGGATGGGCCAAAAGTAATGGTGAAACAAGGCATTGATACTGCTAAAACCAGCTAAGCCAAAGACCAAATAAGGAATATTTTCATGCCAGTTTATGAATATGAATGTGATACCTGCGGCGTTTTTACTGCGCTTAGAAAAATGAGCGAATCTAGTGAGCCTGCATTTTGTGATGATTGTGGTTGCGAAAGCCCGCGCATTGTTTCAGCACCTCGCTTAGCGGTAATGGATAGGACGCAGCGTGTCGCACATGAGAGAAATGAAAAATCTGCGCATGACCCGAAAGTAGCAAAACGTTCAAGCTGTGGCTGTGCTGGTTCACACACGTGCAAAACAAGCACTAAGGTAAACCCAGAAACAGGCAAAGCGGCGTTGCAAATGCAAACCAAAAAGACAGCAAGACCTTGGATGTTGTCGCATTAATAGCACTAAAAAATGATGTAAATGTTAAAAGAAGTAAATGAGTTTAGTTGTGGTTTTTTTATTTTTTAAATTTAGGAGACAGAGTGATGAGTAATTTAAATAGGCGTAACTTTATGAGAGTTGGTGGCGCTTTAGCTGCTGCACTTCTTTCGGCCGGTATTCTAACTAATACTGCTTTTGCTGCTGACACCTCAACAGCCAAAGTGATGACTACGGGTCTAGCAGTAACAGACACAACCGTTAAAGTGGGTATTTTACATTCAGCTACAGGCACCATGGCCATTAGTGAAACAGGCTCAATTCAAGCTGAGAAATTGGCGATTGAACAAATTAACGCGATGGGCGGTATTTTGGGCCGTAAGGTAGAAGTGATTCAAGAAGATGGCGCGTCAGACTGGCCAACTTTTGCAGAAAAAGCAAAAAAATTACTAGCCTCAGATAAAGTAGCTGCAGTCATGGGTTGCTGGACATCGGCATCACGCAAAGCAGCATTGCCAGTGTTTGAAAAAGAAAATGGCCTATTATTCTACCCAACTTTCTACGAAGGTTTAGAGCAATCTAAAAACGTTTTCTACACAGGCCAAGAGGCTACACAACAAATTCTTGCTGGGCTAGATTGGATTGCTAAAGAGAAAAAAGCTAAAACTTTCTACCTCATTGGATCTGACTACATCTGGCCTCGTACTTCAATGAAAATTGCACGTAAACATATTGAACAGCATTTGCATGGTTCAGTAGTAGGTGAAGAGTACATTGCTTTAGGTGATACACAATTTGGTTCTGTGATTAACAAAATCAAACTGAAAAAACCTGATGTCATTTATGCAGCGGTGGTTGGCGGTAGTAACGTAGCTTGGTTCAAACAATTGAACGCGGCTGGTCTTAACTCTGCCAAACAAACTATGTTGACCATTTCTGTGACTGAAGATGAAGTATTAGGTATTGGCGGTGAAAACTTAGCTGGCTTCTACTCAGCAATGAAGTACTTCCAATCACTAGATACCCCTACAAACAAATCATTTGTTGCAGCATTTAAGAAAAAATGGGGTGACAAATCTGTCATCGGTGATGTAACGCAAGCTGCTTACTTAGGCCCATGGTTGTACAAAGCAGCCGTTGAGCGTGCAGGTAGCTTTGATGTAGATAAAGTACAAGCCGCATTGCCAGGTTATGTGTTCAAAGATGCGCCAGAAGGCCCTGTGACTGTTGAGAAAAATCATCACTTAACGACTAAGTTACGTATTGGTCAATGGGGCAAAGATGGTCAAGCTAAGATCGTTTACACATCTGACTACATCAAACCTGATCCATTTCCAAAAGGTTATCAATAATAGTTAGATAGTACTAAAGATGCAGCAGCTTACTAAGTAAGCTGCTGCAGTTTGGTTGAAAAGCAGTTATTTTATTTAGTGTTGATTAAGTAGGAGGCCGTATGTTTGGATATTCGATGGCAGATATAGGCAATATCATGGTAATGCAGGGCTTTTCTGGCCTGAGTATGTTTACTGTATTGCTGCTGATGGCACTTGGCCTAGCCATTATTTTTGGGCAAATGGGCGTGATTAATATGGCACATGGTGAGTTTATGACCATAGGCGCATACACCACAGTGATGCTTTCTAAAGTAGCAACAACGTATGGTTTTGTTAACTATTACTTTGTTTTCGCCATAATTTTGGCATTTATTCTAGCCTTTGCGCTTGGATATTTTATTGAATTTATTATGATTCGGCATCTCTACAAGCGCCCCCTTGACACACTGTTAGCGACTTGGGGTTTGAGTTTGGTGATGCAGCAATCATTTCGCTCGACCTTTGGCGCAAAAGAAGTGAGTGCCGAATTACCTGAATGGATGTTGGGTTCATTTAAACCAACACCTGATATTGACATACCGATTAACGGTGTTTTTGTCATGGTGCTTGCACTGGTTGTAACCGCGGGTGTTTACATGTTTATGTACCGTTCACGTTGGGGTCTCAGAGTACGTGCAACTGTGCAAAACCGTGTGATGGCTGGTGCTGTTGGCATTAATACTCAAAAAGTAGACCGTGTGACGTTTGCATTAGGTTGCGGAATTGCTGGGATTGCAGGCGCTGCATTTACCACGATTGCCTCTACTGGGCCAACCACAGGTACGCTTTATATTGTTGATAGCTTTATGGTGGTGGTGTTTGGTGGTGCTGCTAGCTTGATGGGTACGATTGCATCGGCTTTTGGTATCGCACAAGCGCAGTCTATATTGCAATTCTTTATGACCAGCTCTATGGGTAAGGTTTCTACCTTATTAGTCATTGTTGGAATCTTAATGATGAAACCAGAAGGCTTGTTTGCTTCAAAACTTCGTAAGTAAATGATTTGGCAAATAGATAGTTTAAGTAAACAAACAGGAGAATCCGCATGAACGCATCCTTAAGTAAATTGGTTGGTGGCAAAGAAGGGCTGGTTGGCTTAGCTGTACTCGCCGCGATTATCTTTGTAGTGATGCCACTAGGGTTAGATATTTTTAGGCTAAATTTGGTTGGTAAATACCTCACTTACGCATTTGTTGCTGTGAGCTTGGTATTGTTATGGGGTAATGGCGGTATTTTAAGCTTAGGGCAGGGGATTTTCTTTGGTTTAGGCGGCTATGGCATGGCGATGTTTATGAAGCTTGAAGCCTCAGACCCCATTACCACCAAAATACAAACTACACCTGGCATTCCAGATTTTATGGACTGGAACCAAATCACTTCTTTACCTTGGTTC
Organism: Methylotenera sp.; assembly: GCF_029945705.1. Classification (GTDB taxonomy): domain Bacteria; phylum Pseudomonadota; class Gammaproteobacteria; order Burkholderiales; family Methylophilaceae; genus Methylotenera. Next base: position 15,611 of record NZ_JAQSDC010000018.1, on the reverse strand, counting down.
TGGGAGCCGTTCAAGAGCTTGCCGTTAACCATATTAATCATATTAACAATCCCCGCTTTATTTGCTTACTTAATCGGCTTTGCAATGTTTAAACGTCGTGTAGGTGGGGTTTACTTCGCGATTATCACGCAAGCCATTGCGCTTATATTAAGTATTCTGATTGTAGGTCAACAAGGCTTTACTGGTGGTGTAAATGGTATTACCGACCTCAAAACTGTGTGGGGATGGGATACACGTAACGATAGCGCGAAATACATTTTGTACTACCTCAATGGCTTTCTGTTGTTTGGTGCAATTTTGCTTTCAAAATATGTGTTGAACAGTAAGTTCGGTATGTTGTTACTAGCGATGCGTGATAAAGAAGAGCGAGTACGTTTTTCTGGCTATGACGTGTCAAATTTCAAAATATTCATATTCTGCCTAGCAGCCATGATTTCAGCAGTAGGCGGCGCAATGTTCACCTTACAAGTTGGTTTTATGTCGCCATCTTTTGTAGGTATTGTGCCTTCCATCGAAATGGTGATTTTCTGTGCAGTTGGTGGCCGTGCATCCTTAATCGGTGCGGTATATGGCACATTGTTTGTTAACTTTGGTAAAACATTCTTTTCAGAAAGTTATCCGGAGCTCTGGCTTTTCATTATGGGTGGGTTGTTTATCGCCGTGGTGATGTTTTTCCCAGATGGTTTAGCTGGTGTTTGGGCTAAATATAGCCATAAACTTAACTTCTTTAAAAAAAAGTCTAGTGTGACAGCCTCTACAGTAGTTGTTGATGCTACAAAAAAGGATGTAAGTAAAAATATAGCAAATGATATTGGTGTGACTAACATTGAAGGAGCGAAAGCATGAGTAATACAGACTTTGTGCTAGCCATTGAAGATTTAACAGTATCGTTTGATGGATTCAAAGCCGTTGATAACCTCACCATGTATATAGATAAAAATGAGCTAAGAGTAGTCATTGGCCCCAATGGTGCAGGCAAAACAACTGTTTTAGATTTAATCTGCGGCAAAACTAAATCGACAAACGGCTCGATTAAGTTTATGAACCATGAACTTACCAAGCTTTCAGAACATGAAATTGTGCGCGAAGGCGTAGGGCGTAAATTTCAAACACCGTCAATTTATGAAAATCTTTCGGTGTATCAAAATTTAGAAGTTTCTTACCCTAAAGGTCGTAGCGTTTGGGGGAGCTTGTTCTTTAAACGTACGGCAGAAGTGAAAGAGCAGGTGTTAAAAATCGCCGAAGAAATCATGTTAACTAATTTCTTAGACATGGAAGCTGCATTATTGAGTCATGGTCAAAAGCAATGGCTGGAAATAGGCATGTTGCTGATGCAAGACCCTCAGCTATTAATGCTAGATGAACCTGTGGCTGGTATGAGTGCTAAAGAGCGCGATCAAACAGCTGAGTTGCTTAATAAAATTAGCCATAACCGTTCAGTATTAGTAATTGAACATGATATGGAATTTGTAAAGAAAATCGCCCATAAAGTCACTGTACTGCACCAAGGAAAAATCTTGGCTGAAGGCTCTATGGATCAAGTACAAGAAGATGAAAAAGTGATTGAAGTTTATCTTGGACATTAAGTTCCACTACATTAAATTCATGCCATTAACCCAGCCCATTAAGGAAACTTGATATGTTTGAAATTGAAAATCTGCAAGTAAGTTATGGTCAAAGCCAAGTGATTCATGGTCTTAACTTTACTGCTAATAAAAATGAGACGCTCGCCATCATGGGTCGTAACGGCATGGGTAAAACCACGCTATTTAAATCACTGATGGGTATTTTGCCAAGTAAAACGACAAAAGCCGTTGTAGATGGCGTGAGTTTAGAAGGCGATGATAGCTACAAGCGGGTAGCGAAAGGTTTAGCCTATGTACCACAGGGTCGTATGATTTTTCCGAATATGACCGTGCAAGAAAATATAGAAACAGGCTTGGAAAAATCTAAAACGCGTGAAATTCCAGAAGATATCTATGCGCTTTTTCCAGTGTTGTACGACATGCGTAAACGCAAGGGTGGTAATTTATCCGGCGGTCAACAGCAGCAACTCGCCATTGCTCGTGCCTTAGTGACGAACCCTAAAGTGTTGTTATTAGATGAACCAACAGAGGGAATTCAACCGTCTATCATTAAGGATATTGCAAAAGTCTTGAATGAGATTCGCAAAATGCGAGAAATTACCATTATTGTTTCAGAGCAAGTGTTGAGTTTTACTATGGAAATTGCAGATCGAATTATTGTCATTGATAAAGGTAAGTTCATTCATGAAGATACTCGCGACAATGTAGACGCAGCTAAAATTAAAGGTTATTTGTCAGTTTAAAATCTATTTGTCAGCTTAAAATATAGTATGCAAAAATTTTATGGCATCATGGAGTGATGGATGACGCAACAACATTACAAAGCACTTACCCTCTAGCTCAAGCGCAGCCTGCGCTCAAGCGCTGGGAGGCATGCTTAAATTTAGACTTTTCTAAACGACATGAACGCAGTTATTTAGCTAAAAACTTGCATGTAGGCCCATTGGTGTTGCAAAAATCTCTGTACCCAGAAGGTGATGCAGTGTGTCATGGGGTTGTGGTGCATCCACCTGGAGGCGTAGCGGGTGGAGATTCACTCACGCTTAATGTGAGCCTTAATCAGGGTGCGAATGCCTTACTGACTACGCCAGGTGCAGGTAAATGGTATAAAGCTAATGGCCAGCAAGCTTGCCAGTACTTAAAGTTTAATTTGGGAAAGAGCACCTGTTTTGAATGGTTTCCACAAGAAAACATTCTGTTTGATGGCGCTCAGGTAAAGTTTAACGCTGAAGTGAGCTTAGACGCTGAAGCTAAATATGCTGGTTGGGAAATATTGTGTTTTGGTCGCCAAGCGCAAAAAGAGGTTTGGCAGACGGGTAGCTTGCATCAACACTTAAGTATTCGACGGAATAATAAGTTGATATGGAATGAACTTAGTTTTTTAGAGCCAGACCATAAAGTTATGCAGTCGATAGTGGGTTTAAATTGCAATGCAGTCACCGCAAGCTTTGTGATTGCAGCAGGCAAAGTACCAGATGAGGTGTTAGCTGCATGTAGAGAAATACAGCCAAAATTGGCCTTGGATATGCAGGCCAGATATGGCGTGACTGCGATGCCAGAGATATTTTCAGCGAGATATATCGGTCAATCTGCACAATGTGCAAGGCAATATTTTGAGTTGTTATGGCAAATTTTGCGCCCTTGGTATGCGGGGCTAGAAGTCACAAGACCTAGAATTTGGAACACCTAAATTTTTACTTGTTACCCTCGTCAATTAACGAATGTTGATTAAAAAGAGAATTTTTGCATGGAATTAAATGTATGGAATTAACCCCTAGAGAGAAAGATAAACTTCTTATTTTCACTGCTGGCCTACTTGCAGAACGCCGCAAGGCGCGTGGTTTAAAACTCAATTACCCAGAATCGATTGCGCTTATTTCAGCAGCCATTATGGAAGGTGCGCGTGATGGTAGAACTGTCGCTGAGCTGATGAGCTATGGTGCAACCCTGCTGACACGTGATGATGTGATGGAAGGCATTGCAGAAATGATTCCTGATATTCAGATTGAGGCAACATTCCCAGATGGCACCAAACTTGTCACTGTTCACCACCCAATCCCTTAAAGGTCGCTCAGATGATTCCAGGTGAAATGAAAATAGCAAAGGGTGATATTAGCCTTAACGTAGGCAGAGCTACTGTGACAATAGATGTATCAAATAAGGGTGACCGCCCAATACAAATTGGTTCGCATTATCACTTTTTTGAAACTAACGAAGCTTTAAGTTTTGATAGGCAAGCGGCTTATGGATTTAGGTTAAATATTGCATCAGGAACAGCTGTCCGTTTTGAGCCAGGTCAAACGCGCACGGTAGAGTTAGTGGCGCTGGCTGGTGATAGGAAAGTATACGGCTTCGCAGGTCAAGTCATGGGAGCACTCAAATGAGCGTGAAAATCGACAAGCAGGCCTACGCTGAGATGTTTGGCCCAACGTTGGGCGACAGGGTGCGTTTGGCCGATACTGAGCTTTGGATAGAAGTAGAGAAAGATTACACGCTATACGGTGAAGAAGTTAAATTCGGCGGTGGAAAAGTCATTCGCGATGGCATGGGTCAAGGTCAGCTTTGCGCTAAATACGTCGCAGACACTGTCATTACTAATGCGCTAATTATTGATCATTGGGGCATTGTTAAGGCTGATATAGGCATCAAAAATGGGCGAATATCTGCAATTGGAAAAGCTGGCAATCCTGACATTCAACCAGCTGTAACAATTGCGATTGGTGCTGGTACCGAGATTATCGCTGGCGAAGGCATGATTGTGACAGCAGGCGGGGTAGATACCCATATTCACTTTATCTGCCCGCAACAGATTGAAGAAGCGCTGATGTCTGGCGTAACGACTATGCTAGGTGGGGGCACAGGCCCAGCTACAGGCACTTTTGCGACCACTTGTACACCTGGTCCGTGGCACATACATCGTATGTTGCAATCGGCTGATGCATTCCCAATGAACTTAGGTTTTCTAGGTAAAGGCAATGTCAGTTTACCTGAGCCTTTACGTGAACAAGTTGAAGCGGGTGCGATTGGTTTAAAGCTGCATGAAGACTGGGGCACCACACCTGCCGCCATTGATAATTGCTTAAACGTGGCTGAGGAAATGGACATTCAAGTAGCGATTCACTCTGACACTTTGAATGAGTCTGGCTTTGTGGAAACGACCATTGCGGCATTTAAAGACCGCACCATCCATACCTTTCACACTGAAGGTGCTGGCGGTGGGCATGCGCCAGATATTATTAAAGCGGCTGGTTATGCAAATGTATTGCCATCATCCACAAATCCTACACGGCCATTTACAGTAAACACGATTGATGAGCATTTGGATATGCTCATGGTGTGCCATCATTTAGATCCAGCAATTGCGGAAGACATTGCTTTTGCTGAAAGTCGCATTCGTCGCGAAACCATTGCCGCAGAAGATATTTTGCATGATTTAGGTGCATTTTCCATGATGTCATCTGACTCTCAAGCCATGGGGCGTGTGGGTGAAGTGATTATCCGAACTTGGCAAACCGCACATAAAATGAAAGTGCAGCGAGGCGCCTTAGCTGAAGATTCTGCTGATAATGATAATTTCCGCGTGAAGCGCTATATTGCCAAATATACGATTAATCCTGCTCTCACACATGGTATTGCGGACACTGTGGGGTCAATAGAGGTTGGAAAGTTAGCTGATTTAGTCTTGTGGCGTCCAGCGTTTTTCGGTGTGAAGCCTTCCACCATTCTAAAAGGCGGCATGATAGCAGCTGCCGCGATGGGTGACCCGAATGCATCTATTCCTACACCACAACCAGTGCATTATCGCCATATGTTTGGCGCATACGGTGGTGGACTAAAAACCTCTGTTACTTTTGTATCACAAGCAGCTTTGCATAACCCAGCTTTGGCTGCACTTAATTTAAATAAAACCCTAGTGCCAGTTCGAGGCACCCGAACAGTCAGAAAACCCGACATGATACATAATGGATATATGCCAAAAATTGATGTAGACCCTGAAACCTATATTGTCCGTGCAGATGGTATTTTATTGGCCTGCGAGCCTGCTAGCATATTGCCTATGGCACAACGCTACTTCTTATTCTAGGTTGATTGATGCTCAATATTAACAAACGTCTTAGTCACGTTCAGCAAAGCAAGATTGATGATCAATTGGTACTACCTTTTGATTTGCGCCAAAGAAGTCGCCTACGCGTGACTTTATCATCAGGTCGCGAAGCCGCATTATTGCTTGATCGTGGGACCATTATGCGCGGTGGTGACTTGCTTGAAACAGAAGATGGCTATGTTGTAGAAATAGTTGCTGCCCCCCAAGCTGTTACCGATGTGACAGCAAAAACATCGCAAGCATTAATGTGCGCCGCTTATCATTTAGGCAATCGACATGTGCCATTGCAAGTGGGCGATGGCTGGTTACGGCTAGAACAAGATCACGTATTAAATGAAATGTTAGTAGGCTTAGGCATGACTACCACAGATCAGAATGCGCCATTCGAGCCGGAAGCAGGTGCATACGGCGGCGGCCACAGACATGCGGGAGATGATGACAACTATCAGCGTTTACCATCTAAACGGTTGAAACCAAATGCTTAATCAATCCAATATCGCGTTAAGTCGATTGCTGCAACTTGCTAGCCCCATGCTGCCTGTTGGTGCTTATAGTTATTCTCAAGGCTTGGAATGGGCGATTGAATGCGGCGATGTATATCATCAAGCAAGCGCTAAAACCTGGATAGTCGATGTGCTGGATATTTATCAGCAACGTTATGAGTTACCCATTTTATATCGTATGTATCAAGCTTGGCAGGCTGATGATATGGTCGCTATTAGCGACTGGGATGCACAATTTCAGGCTGGCCGAGATACTGCAGAGGCGCTAGCAGAGAGCCGTCAAATGGGCTATTCTCTGCGCCGCTTATTAAATGATGTCGGATCATTACCAACAGAGTTTCTAGCTAAGTTAAATGCGCTCGAAACACCAGCTTTTCCTACTATATATGCAGGGATTGCCTATCACTGGCATATTTCCGCACAAGATTTGTTACATGCCTATGCTTGGTCTTGGGTAGAAAACCAAGTAAGTGCTGCCATGAAAACTGTACCGCTTGGACAAGTGGCGGGGCAAAGAATTCTGCTGGAAATAGGTGAGTCTCTACCAGATTGTGTTGCGCAAGCAATGTGTTTAGAGGATTTCGCCATTAGTAATTTTGTTCCCGGCCTCAGCATTGCTGGGTGTCGCCATGAAACCCAATATAGTCGATTATTCAGATCATGAACTCTACAAATATAAAACCTAACAGCCAATCAGAACCTTTACGTGTCGGTATCGGCGGGCCAGTTGGCTCTGGTAAAACGGCTTTAACCTTGGCACTGTGCCAGCGTTTACGTGATGTTTATAACATCGCAGTGGTCACCAATGACATTTACACGAAAGAAGATGCTGAATTTCTAACGCGTAATGAAGCGTTAACACCAGATAGAATTATTGGCGTAGAAACTGGTGGTTGTCCACATACCGCGATTCGTGAAGATGCTTCCATGAATCTTGAAGCCGTATCGCAATTGTGCGAACGCTTTGAGAATTTAGATATTGTTTTTATTGAAAGTGGTGGCGATAACCTTGCTGCAACATTTAGCCCAGAACTTTCAGATTTAACTATCTACGTAATTGATGTTGCAGCTGGTGAGAAAATCCCACGCAAAGGTGGCCCAGGTATTACCAAATCAGACCTACTCATTATTAATAAAATTGACCTAGCCCCAATGGTGGGGGCTTCTTTGGAAGTGATGGATAGGGATGCAAAGCGCATGCGTGGTGAGCGCCCATTTATTTTTACTAACTTAAAAGTTGGGCAAGGTTTGGAAGAAATCGTTAAATTTATTGAAAAACAAGGCTTGATGCTTTAGGAGCAATGACATGAAAAAACAAATCACAATTGCAGCTTTATTTTCACTGTTTTCTTGCATCGCTAGCGCCCATCCAGGGCATGGCTTAGACAGTGCATATGCAGGTTTTATACACCCATTCACAGGTTGGGATCATTTACTTGTGATGTTGGCAATAGGTGTATGGGCAGCTAAATTAGGCGGCAAAGCACGTTGGCAGCTACCGCTCACTTTTATCGTTACCATGGCAGTTGGCGCTTTGCTGGGTTTGTCAGGTTTAAATTTAGCTGGTGTAGAAACTGCTATTGCTGCCAGTGTGATGGCGATGGGTGTGCTGTTGATGATGAGTTTACCTATAAACAAGGTTATGCAGCTTAGTCTTACTGCAGTATTTGCTTTATTACACGGCTTGGCGCACGGCGTAGAGCTTCAATCACAATCAAGCTTAGCTGCATTAGGTGGAATGCTAGCCGCAACAGCTATACTACATAGCCTAGGCCTTTTAATGGCTTCGCAGCATGCCAAGATAACTTATTGGTTTAATAGCTTATTTGCTTGCTTATTACTGTTTGTAGGAAGTTACTTATTATTGAGCTAGTCGAATATTGATCTGAATCATGCAACTTTATGGTCAATGCCATAAGAACCACTTAATTTAAGCAGCTAAGTTTTTAATACCTGTATTTTAAACAGCTAAGCTTTACCCTTTCAAGGTACGTTTGTTGCTTACAACAATATACTTAATGAATATTGATGCAATCGGATGTTGAATTGAACCCAAATAATTTGCCATTGGCGCTACCAGAAAACGCCAAGCCAACGCAGCGCATCATTAAAATACGCCGCGATTACAACACTTGGGTAGCGAATGAATCTATAGAGGATTTTGCGCTTCGCTTTACCCCCAGATCATTTCGTAAGTGGTCAATTTTCCGTGTTTCAAATACCGCATTAAGTGCTATCTCTTTTCTAGTTTTAGAGGCTGTCGGCGGCACAATTGCGGTGAATTACGGTGCGGTAAATGCACTATGGGCGATTTTAGCTGTGGGCGTTATTATATTTTTGACCGCGCTACCGATTAGTTTTTATGCAGCTAAATACGGTCTAGACATGGATTTGCTCACCCGTGGTGCTAGTTTTGGCTATATTGGTTCCACTATTTCATCCTTTATTTACGCCTCTTTCACATTTATTTTATTTGCATTAGAAGCCGCCATTATGGCTTATGCGCTAGAGCTGTATTTTCACTTACCTCTCTATCTCGGTTACTTAGTGAGTGCGCTGGTCGTCATTCCTTTTGTAATTCATGGCGTTACATTAATCAATCTAATTCAGATGTTTACCCAGCCAATTTGGCTGATACTCATGTGTATGCCTTTTATTGCAATCTTGTATCAAGACCCAGAAGTAATCTCACGCATGATGCTCTTTGCAGGTGCGTCTGGCGAGCGGGGTGAGTTCAACCTGCTTCTTTTTGGTGCTGCAACTGCGGTTGGTGTGGCCTTAATTCCCCAAATTGGCGAGCAAGTCGACTTTCTTCGCTTTATGCCTGAAAAAACACCTGAAAATCGTTGGCGATGGAACTTAGGTGTACTTACTGCTGGCCCTGGTTGGATATTTTTAGGCATGATAAAAATGTCAGCTGGCGTTTTATTGGCGTATCTGGTGATTCAAAGTGATATGTCATTTTTGCAGGCGACCAATCCCACGCAAATGTATTTAGTGGGCTATCAATACTTATTTAGCTCAAAAGAACTAGCGTTGGGCGTAACGGCGTTATTTGTTGTGATTTCTCAAGTAAAAATCAATATGACGAATGCTTATGCAGGTTCGTTGGCATGGTCTAACTTTTTTGCCCGGTTAACACACAGCCACCCAGGGCGAGTGGTTTGGGTGATTTTTAATGCCAGTATCGCCATTATTTTAATGGAGCTTGATGTATTTAAAGCTTTGGAGCAGGTGCTGGCTTTATATTCCAACATTGCTATTGCATGGATTGCTGCTGTCGTAGCTGATTTAGTCATCAATAAGCCCCTAGGTTTAAGCCCTAAAGGAATAGAGTTTAGACGCGCTTATTTATACGACATTAACCCAGTAGGCGTGGGTGCCATGTTATTGGCTTCCATGCTTTCTATCACTGCATTTTCTGGCGTTTTAGGTGCTGTTCCGCAGGCATTTTCGGCTTTTATCGCATTATTTACTGCATTGATCGCTTCGCCTATTATTGCTTGGTTCACTAAAGGTAAATACTATATTGCCCGCCAGGCAATTAAATTCAGTCCAACAACTCGTGTCGCTAAATGCACCGTTTGTGAGCGCGAGTACGAAACGCCAGATATGGCGCATTGCCCAGCTTATCAAGGCTTTATTTGTTCGCTGTGTTGTTGCTTGGACGCTCGCTGTAACGATGCCTGTAAACCAGACGCTAAGTTTTCCGTTCAATGGGAAACTACTCTAAAAAAGCTACTGCCTAAGACTTTATGGATTTATTTAAACTCGGGTTTAAGTGCCTATTTACTCCTGATGAGTGTCACCTTAACTTTTTTAGGTACATTATTATGGCTGATTTATTACCATGAGAGCCAAGTGCTGGCGCAAACCGCGGCCAGCTTATTGCCGCAATTACGTTCTGGCTATCTGAAGATATTTTCTGCACTTGTGTTTGCAAGCGCGATTATTGCTTGGTGGTTGGTATTGACTGGTCAAAGCCGACGTGTAGCGCAAGAGGAATCTAATCGCCAAACTGGTTTATTGCAGCGTGAAATAGAGCTGCATCAGAAAACCGATGCTGAGCTTCAACTTGCGCGTCAAGTGGCGGACCAAGCTAACCAAGCTAAAAGCCGCTACATTACAGGCATTAGTCACGAGTTACGTACACCACTCAATAGTATTTTAGGCTACGCACAACTGCTAGATAACGACACGTCTATTCCAGATAGTCGTTTGCAAGCAATACGTGTGATACGACGTAGCGGCGAACATTTGCTATCACTGATTGAAGGTACACTCGATATTGCACGTATTGAAGGCGGTAAACTCACTTTTGATACTAAGCCATTAAGATTTCCAGAGTTTATTAAACAAATTGTGAGCATGTTTGAGCTGCAAGCGCGTAATAAAGGCATTAACTTTGCCTATGAAGTGACAAGTGAGCTGCCGAAAATGGTGCGTGCTGACCAAAAGCGCTTAAGCCAAATACTCATTAATATTTTGGGTAACGCCGTCAAGTTTACCCAGCATGGAGGCGTGGTTTTTCGGGTGCAATATGCACGTGAGCTGGTGCAAATTGAGATTGAAGATACTGGCCCGGGCATACAAACTGAAGAAATTGATACTGTATTTGAACCATTTGCAAGAGGAAGCGCGGCTGCCAACGATAGGATAGGCGGTACTGGTTTAGGTCTGACTATTAGTAAGTTGTTAACGCAATTAATGGGTGGTGAGATTAGTGTGAACAGCCTGGTAGGGAAGGGTACCTTATTTAAAATTAAATTATTTTTACCACAAATACACCAAACTCAAGAAATAGAAGCCGTATTAGCCGCTCAGCGTATTGGCTATATTGGTGAAAGAAAAAAAATATTGGTGGTAGATAATGAGTATATTGATAGAGAGATGTTAGTCACGCTGCTTCAGCCGCTTGGGTTCGAAATGGCTGAAGCCGCTAATGGCTTAGAGTGTCTTGAGCAACATACAACATTCAATCCTGACTTGATTTTAATGGATCTTGCAATGCCGATGATGGATGGCTGGGAAGCGAGTTATGTCATACGTAAGGTACGGCAATCTGATGTGCCGATTGGTATTGTATCGGCTAATGCTTTCGATAAAGGCTTGGAAAATACTGCAGGCATAGGTGCAGAAGATTTTATATTAAAGCCTGTAGTATTATCTGAGTTGTTAGATTGGCTAGGCAAGCAGCTAAATTTAGAATGGCTTACCGCGTCAGAAAGTCCGCAGTTGCCTACCGAAGAGGCCAACTTAGCACCTATATTAGTTGCGCCACCCAAAATACATTTAGACGAGTTATTAGCGCTAATGAAAATTGGATATGTACGCGGTATTTCTAAAAAAATAGATGAAATAGAAAGCTTAGATGTGGAATATAAAGTATTTGCTATCGCTATGAGAAAATTTGCGCAGCAATTCCAGTTGGCGGCCATGAAGAAGTTTGTGGAAGAGATTAATACCAATGAGTAACCTTAAACCAAGCAGAGATGATGCGCCCATAGTGCTTATTGTCGATGATGTGCCCGATAACTTGGCAGTGTTACATGATGCATTGGATGAGTCAGGATTTACAGTATTAGTTGCAAATAATGGCGAAGCTGCACTTGTGGCGGCAGTAGAAGCTCAACCTGGCATTATCTTGCTAGATGCGATTATGCCAGGCATGGATGGTTTTGAAGTATGTCGGAGGCTAAAAGCAGATATTAATACGCGCCACATTCCTATTGTTTTTATGACCGGATTAACTGAGTCAGAGCATGTGGTTGCCGCATTTCAGGCAGGTGGAACCGATTACATTACTAAGCCCATACGTGCCATAGAAGTGCTGGCAAGAATTGATGCTCACATGCAAACTTCACGCTTAATGCATCAGGCGCGTGGTGCCTTAGATGCATTTGGTCAGGCAGCCATTGCCATTACGCCCAGTAACGGGAAAATTGTATGGCAAACGCCGTTAGCAAGAGAGTGGATGCAGCGGTATTTCCCTGAGCATTACGCGCAATTTCAATCAAAAACGCCACCGCAAGTATTATCTTGGATTGAAAAGGTATCACTTGCTCATCATGCTCAAACAGACATACCGCCATTGATGATTGTTTTAGCAAGGGGCCGTTTGAACTTTATACCAGCAGAACTCAATGACAGTGAACAGTGGGTAATATTGCTTAGAGAAGAATCTGATGCCGCACAGATAGAGGCGTTAATGACGGTATTTAAATTAACCATACGCGAATCAGAAGTGTTGTACTGGGCCACTAAAGGTAAAACCAGTCGCGATATTGGTGACATACTTGGCTCTAGCCCACGCACCGTCAATAAACACTTGGAGCATGTATTTGTTAAGTTGGGCGTAGAAACAAGAACGGCTGCAGCGGCCTTAGCCTCCAGTAAGATTCGTACTATTAAGTAATCAAGATCGAGTTTATATAACTGCAAATAATATAGAGGAGGGCGGCGATGCTGCAGTAGCAAATTATTTAAGCAAAGTTAATATATATAAACTTCACTCATCAATTATCGCCGCCGCGCTTCGATAACATTTGGCACTTTTTGTATCAAAGCCAATAGGCGGCTGAGTTGTTCCAAGTCAGAAATCTCGATTGAAAATTGCATTAAAGCTAGGTTATTCCTACTCATAGTATTAGCTTTGGTGGCATTCACCTTTTCGCGGACAAATAGGTCACTAATGTCTCGCAACAGACCTTGGCGGTCATGTGCCTCCACTTCAATATCCACATCTGCGCGGACACTTTGATAATCACCCCACTGAGTGTTAAGAACGCGATCGCGTCGCTCTTCTGGTAATCGAGCGATGAAAGTGCAAGCCTTACGGTGAATCGTCACGCCATGGTCGCGCGTAAGGTAGCCAACAATTGCATCTTGCGGCATAGGTTTGCAGCATTTAGCTGTGCTGGTTTGCAGGTTGCCTATGCCTTCAATCACCACCTCAGTCTGAGGTTTTATTGTGGAAGGGCGTCTAGGTGCGAGTGGTTTGGCAACTTGATCTTGTTTTGGGGCTACTTCATCTTGAATAGTGAGGGCAATTTGATGCTCACTAATATCTCCGCGCCCAATAGCAGCCAGAAAATCTTCAAGTTTTTGAAATTGCAGTTTCTGTGCTATTTTTTCCTGATTGATTGCACCAACACCAGCACGATGCAACTCGCGATCTAGCTTCGCTCGACCTTGAGTTACATTTTCCTCGAAATGTTGATATTTGAACCAGTGCCTAACCTTAGCGCGTGCACCCGGACTTTGCAGAAAACCCAGGTTAGCATTAAGCCAATCACGGCTTGGTGAGCCAATTTTTGACGTCAGAATTTCCACGCGCTGACCATTTTGCAGCTTGGTATTCAGTGGCACGATACTTCCATCCACCTTTGCGCCTCGTGTGCGATGTCCCAAATCAGTATGCAATGTATAGGCAAAATCAATAGGGGTCGCGCCCATTGGTAAGTCAATCACCTTACCTTGTGGTGTTAGCACATAAACCTTATCTTGGAATAGCTCACTTTTGAACTGCTCAAGCAAATCGCCATTGTCGGCAACTTCATCCTTCCATGCCAGTATCTGACGCAGCCACGCAACTTTCTCGTCGAATTTCGCATCAGATTTACCACCTTCCTTATAGCGCCAGTGAGCGGCGACACCTAGTTCAGAGTGTTGATGCATCTCAACAGTACGAATCTGAACCTCCAGCGCTAGGCCGCGTGGCCCACTGACGGCAGTATGCAGCGAACGGTAATTGTTGCTTTTAGGGCGGGCAATATAATCGTCAAATTCACCGGGAATTGGTTGCCATAGATTATGAATCAGGCCTAGCGCCGTGTAGCAATCCTTGATGTCATCGACCAAAATCCGCACAGCGCGCACATCATAGAGCTCACTAAAATCAAGACGCTTACTCTTCATTTTTTTGATGATGCTATAAATATGTTTAGGGCGCCCAGTGACGTCGCCCTTGATTTCTGCATGGTTCAACTCATCTTTTAGTTGATTTACAACGTCAACAATGTATTGTTCCCGATCCACTCGGCGCTCGTCCAACATTTTTGCAACGTCTTTGTAGAGCTGAGGCTCTAGATAGCGCAGAGAAAGGTCTTCCAACTCCCACTTAATCTGCCACACGCCAAGGCGGTTAGCTAGCGGCGCAAAGATTCCCTTACTTTCCTGTGCAATTCGTTTTTGCTGGCTAGGACTAGCACCAGACAAGCAACGTAATGTTTGCGTACGCTCGGCCAGCTTGATTAACACCACGCGGATGTCTTGTACCATAGCCAATAACATCTTTCGCAAACTTTCTACTTGTTGCGCGTGGTCGCCATTTTTTATGTCTGAATCCTTTAGGCCTTCAATCTCACTGAATGCTTGGATTTGCTCCATGCGTGAAATACCTTCGACCAAGCTAACAATATTTGTGCCAAAACGAGCTTCCAACGTCGCACGCCAATCAACAAGTCGCTCTGGTAAGGCATGCAATATCGTAGCCGCAATGGTTTCCACATCCATGTTCATGTCGATAAGGATAGTCGCCGCACCCAGTGCATGTTTGAATAGCGGAGTGCCTGTCACTTCAGTATTGCCAGCATAGAGCGGTGCAACCAACTCGCAAGCATGACGAATCAACTCAATATCAGTAAGCGAGAAACGCTTCTCTAAAGATTCAATCCATAGAGAAACATCACTATCATTTGAGGCGAGCAAAATAGAATTGGGATTAAGAATTGAAACCATGAAATATTATCGCATCAAGGTGCTATCTTATGCAGCTTAAATATCAGACGATTCATGTTGCTGTTACGATGGCACGGTCATTTGCTTATATTCGTACGAAATTTAAGACAACTATAGAAATAGGTTGGTTGATAATTTGATAGACACTACTCTACAGTAGTAATATTTTAGCTTCGTATAATGTATAGCAAAGCAATATACGGCGCCATTCTTAGAACATTTAAACATTGGTATTACAGTTAAAATTTGAGTTGTAGAAATTTCTAAAAACAAGAAAAGTTATCCACAGGCTCTCTAAGCCTTATCCAGCTTAGCTTTAGGGGGTTTTCAGCCCGTTTTCTGAATTATTTCACCTCCGAATGTAACACGTCGTTTGCAGCATCTGCAATATGTCTAAATTTCGGATTAATTTGCAGGCGCGTCCAAGCGTAGGTTTTTTCATGAAGACCAGCGACGGTGGCAAATAACGACTGTTCGCCCTGAAGCCCTCGGGCGCCCGATTGCGCGGTCGCGCAACTAGGGGCTTCACCTGCCAAAGCTTCAATTTTTGCCAAACTCAAGTTTTTGACTTGGCGTTTTTCCGCGCTAGCGGCTTCACGTTCTTTCAACCACTGCTTAGCCATCTGGGTATTATGGCCCATCGTGACCAGTAAAAACGGTCCAACGTGACCGCTGATT
>NZ_JAQSDC010000017.1 GCF_029945705.1 Methylotenera sp. | reverse complement strand
AATTGCATCACTATCTAACATGGTGCGATTAAATCGTATTTTTAGAGGTGCCCTTAAGTAACTCTTGCGGCGTTGCAGCAAATACATGGATGCTAAATAGCAGCCCAAATACAAGAAATGATTGTTTAACAAATGCATTAAGCATGATGATCTCCTTGATTTTTATGTACGTTTTGAGCATGGTGTTGACTGTCTTCAACTTCATACTGATAGCCAGTTACCATCGCTTGCGCTAGTGGTGTTTTATCTTTGTACTCATGCCAAATTAAAGCCGCGATATGCACCACTACAAAACCCATCAAAAAGTAATAAATAATCTCGTGTGGTTCTTCTACAATTTCTTTCAACCAAGGCATGTCTCCCATCCAAGTGCTGAAAGGTCCCATGCTATGCTCGATAGCTGCAAGGGAAAGTCCCGTAATTGCCATGGTTATTAACAACAAATAGACCAACAGATAAGCCCCGCTAGCTAAAGCATTGTGGCCAAAACGCGGCTTGGCTTGCAGATTAAAATTGCGTACTGCATCCCACCAAACAATTGGATGCCACATATCAGAAAAGCGAGCGTGACGCGGACCCACAACACCCCAAGCTAGTCGAGCAACAATCCCAACTACAAGCGCATAGCCAATGTAAATATGAAGTTGCCACAAGGTTTTCTCGCCAACGCCTTTTTCAAAAAGGTCAGAAAGCCAGATAGTGGTCATAAGGAATAGAATGGCTAAGCCATTCCAGAGGTGAATCAGTCGCAGAACTGGGTCATAGACCTTTTTTCTTTGGTAGGTGATGGTTTCCATGATTTGCTCCTTTTATTGAGGTATGGAGCAAATCATAAATTTATATTCTTAACGCAACCTTAAGCATGTAATTAAATATTCGGTTTAGATTTGTGATGTTGTTAGGCCAATGAATGGCATAGCAGTTTGCTATTTAGACTGTCATAACCCAAGTAATTTTGGTAAATCTGCGATTGAGTCTATGAGTAAATCTGGTTTAACGTGAGAAGCTTCAGCATAGCTTTGGCGATACTTACCCGTTTTCACCAACATCCCTGTTAAGCCAATTTGTTGGCTTCCAGCAACATCCACGTCAATATCATCGCCTATCATGGCTACTTCAAAAGCTTTAAGTCCCATATCATCTAAGGCAATTTGAAAGAAATCGGCCGAAGGCTTACCTATAATCATGGCTTTCACGCCGCTAGCGTATTCCAGCGCATCAACAAACCCTCCAATATCCATCTGTAAACCATGCTCAGTCTGCCAAAATTTATTTTTGTGAATTGCTATGAGTTTTGCGCCTTGCATCAAGTCATTAAACACTTGATTTAAGAGCGAGTAAGACCACGTACCACCAATATCACCAATGACGATGTAATTTGCAGCAGTCTCAGATTGATTAAGCACCTCGAAATCCTGTTTTACATCCTCAGCTAACAACAAACGACAAACTGGATTTTGTTGACCTTGTAAATAGAGTAAAGTAGCTTGCGGTGCGCTGATAATTTCATTTGCAGGGATTGCAAAGCCTAAGGTATTAATTTTTTGCTGAAGTGACCTAAGGAATAAAGTACTAGTGTTGGTGACAAAGCGGCATATATGGCTGGCGCGCAGTTTTTCGATTGCTTCTACGGCGCCTTCTATCACATTTGAACCTGTATAAAGCACACCGTCCAAATCAAACAAAAACCCTTTTAGAGCAGATAAATCACTCATATCAGCACCTCACTAGAGTCAGGTTTCGAGAAAATTCACCTAAACTATCGTTGGAAAGCTAAACCATGCAGAAGTTACACTTTAGGCGTTGGTTTTGCATAATTAAATGCATCAGAGAAAAATTCATCTTCTGGCAAACCAGCTTCTACAAAACTGGCGTGGGCGACCTCCACCATGCCTGGTGCACCACAACAATAGACCTCATAGTCAGCTAAACCTGTTTGAGCGAAATCTTCTAAAACTGCTTGATGCACATAGCCAGTGCGGCCATGCCAATTGTCCTCTGCAGCAGGCTCAGACAATACTGGAATAAATTTAATGTGCGGATGCTCAACCGCCCATGATGCTGGTAACGATGGCATATAAAGATCTTTCAAACTATGCGCACCCCAATATAAAGTTACTGGGCGATTGATATTATTGTGCAGCATGTGCTCGATAATGCCTTTAATCGGCGCAAAACCTGTGCCGCCAGCGACCATGATGATAGGTTTGTCAGAATCTTCCCTTAAGAAAAAGCTACCGAATGGCGCTTCAATACGCAAAATAGCTTTGTCTGGCATTTCGTTAAATACGTATTCGGTAAACTGGCCACCTGGAATCAACCGTAAATGCAACTCTAATATATTGTTGATATGCGGTGCATTAGCTAGTGAAAATGCCCGTCGCTTACCGTCTTTAAGTAAAAATTCGATGTATTGACCAGCCATAAATTTGAGATGCTCAGTGCTGGGAAGTTTTAAAAACAAAGCCATCACATCATGTGAAAGTTGCTCTTTACGCTCCACGCGTGCTGGCAAAATACGCGGTTGAATCACGTCAGCATGAATTTCACGACATTCTATGGTTAAGTCTGATAGCGGGTGTGCGCAGCAAAATAACGCCTTACCCATGGTCTTTTCTGCATCAGTCAGTGCGCTCGATGCGTAATCGCCATAATCCACTTCACCTGAAATAATATCGCCTTTACAGCTACCGCAAGTGCCGTTACGACAACCATATGGAATATTCACACCTGCGCCTATGGCTGATTCCAGAACAGTTTCTGATGCTTTTGCTGTGTATATGTGTTGACTAGATTTTATAGTGATTTGATAACTCATAATTTAGGCTCTCTTTTACTCTTTATTGGGTATCTCTATTCATTTAAGTTTCTAAGTAAGACAAGGCGCGACAAACAAATTATGACGCTGTATATAGTTAATATATAAGGAATAATTTTTTGTGAGCAACGCAGCATTACGACGAAAGTTTAATGAATAGAGGTGCCCATTATTCTTCTCGGTGAAATTCACCTTCTATGACATCATCATTAGCAGCTTGTTGCTTAAATGTAGACGATTTTATCGCGTTTTTATCCACAGGTATCAACAATAGCACTACGGCCACTATATCTGTAAGTACACCTGGAATGATCAGTAATATGCCAGCAATAATATTACGCGCACTGCCAAACATCGCTTTCATTGGGTTACCGCCCTGGCTAAGGCTTTGCATCATTCGACCTGTAAATAATAGCTTTTCATCACGAATAAGTTGTAAGCCAAGCAATACCATAGCGACTAAGTATAATAATACCCACCAACCATATTGCTGAAATAGATTAATTAAAATCCAGATTTCCGCGATAGGAAAGGCAAGTAAAGCCAGTGTAAGTATTAAACGCATTGATATATGATCCTTAGTGGATTACAAGTAATATTGAACGTATGATGCTCATTCACTCTCTATGTAATGGAGTCTGAGCAATTAAAATACAAGATAGTTTAATTTTAATTGCTAAAAAGGTAGCCATGCGTCTTTAAAGCTCCATCATTTTAAAAAACATTAGTGAATATAATAGTGAAACCTTTATTTCTTAAACACTCTGCATTTCTTAAGCATTTGGCTTTCTGCCTGATTGCCATCGTTGGCGTTTTACCCAACACCTATGCGGCTGAAAACAAGTTCAGTTCATTTACAAACTCACTGATTGAAACTAATAGCGAAGAGACTTTTTTATCGCCTGAAGCCGCTTTCCAATTGGACTTAACCGCCAAAGATGCCCAAAGCATTCAAGCCAATTTTACTGTAGTACCTGGCTATTATCTTTACAAAGAGCGCATCAAATTTGTACTGGCACCAGGAACTCCAGCCGAGATTACTGGCATTGAATTTCCTATGGCTGAGATTAAAAATGATAAAAATTTTGGCAAAATGGAAGTCTATCATCATGACTTTAGTACAAAAATTAATTTAGCCAACATTAAAAATAATGCCATTAAGATTAGCGCTACTTACCAAGGCTGCAGTGAAAAAGGCTTATGCTACGCACCGATGACCAAAACATTTACCGTAGATTTAGCTGATGTTAAAAATATTGTAAGCACATCAGAAAAAGCCGCAGTAACTAATCTTGCAAACGATAACGAAACGGATAACACGACAAAAATACTAAAATCTGGCAATTTATGGTTAGTCATTGCAGGTTTTTTTGCCGCAGGTTTACTCCTTTCACTTACACCTTGCGTGTTGCCGATGATTCCAATCTTATCGAGCATTATTGTAGGCAGTCAAAGTCAGCAAATTAAACCGTCAAAATTGCATGCATTCGGCTTATCTGTGGCTTATGTTTTGGGCATGGCATTAAGCTACACCCTAGCAGGAATTGCAGCAGGCTTATCTGGCGACCTACTCAGCCAATCGCTACAAAATGCTTGGGTGCTTGGCGCAAGCGCCTTGATATTCGTGTTATTAGCTTTCTCAATGTTTGGCTTTTATGAGCTAAAACTTCCGCAAAACTTTGAAGACAAAATGCTAAACACCAGCAATAAACTCAAAGGTGGACACTTTTTTGGTGTATTCGTCATGGGTGCACTTTCTGCATTGATTGTTAGCCCGTGTGTAGCGGCGCCACTAGCAGGCGCACTGATTTACATTGGTCAAACCCATAATGTATTTTTAGGTGGTGTTGGCTTGTTCGCACTCGCCATCGGCATGGGTGTGCCGTTATTGCTAATTGGGGCATCTGCAGGCAGCTTATTGCCAAAAACAGGTAACTGGATGAACGCGGTGCGTAACTTCTTTGGCGTATTGATGTTAGGCATGGCAATTTGGCTTATTTCACCAGTGATTCCCGTGAGTATTCAATTAGGGCTATGGGCAATATTGTTAATTGTGACCGCGGTTTATCACAGCGCGCTAGACAGCTTACCAACGCATGCAACCAACTTTGCCAAGCTATGGAAAGGCGTTGCCGTTATTATATTGATATTTGGTGTAGCCTTACTAATTGGTGCGCTTTCTGGTGCAAAATCACCCTTAAAACCACTCAGCAACTTTACTATTAGTAGCGCTAGCCAATCAAAAAATCCTTCACTTTTAAACTTTACCCGCGTTGCTAGCATTGCTGAATTAGAACAAAAGCTAGCTACAACTAATCAACCTGTCATGTTAGATTTTTACGCAGACTGGTGCGTGGCTTGTAAAGAGCTTGAGCAATTGACGTTTAGCGATCCAAAAGTTCAGCAACAACTTAGCAACACGTTGCTATTGCAAGTAGATGTCACTGCAAATACCGATGAAGATAAAGCGCTACTCAAACGCTTTGGCTTGTTTGGCCCGCCTGGTATTGCATTTTTTAATGGTAATGGCAAAGAAATGACCACACTAAAAACCGTTGGCTTTCAAGATGCTGAGCGTTTTAGCACTACCTTAGCTAAACGCGATAGCTGCATTATCGCACCACAAAATCAGCAAGAAACAACTGCACAGTGTTAATAAAAACGGAATTAATAAAAGTAGCGTTTTAATCAGGCCAATCATCAAATTATGCTAAAAAAAATACTCTCTAATATTGGCTATTTAGCTGCCATGCTACTGCTTGGCTTTGCGATTTACTACTATTTTTTAAGTCCCAATACTGCATTTAAAAACGCTGCGACTGACTACAGCAAGTTTTCTACACAACCGCTATTTGCAAGTAAGCTATCTAATCCAAATGGCATAAAACAAGATTTAAGCCAGTATAAAGGGAAAATCATCGTACTTAACTTTTGGGCAACTTGGTGTCCGCCTTGCCGCGAAGAAATGCCAGAACTCTCTGAATTATATACAGAATATAAAAATAAGAATGTAGTGGTGCTTGGTGTGGCTGTAGATGAATTAGCACTTGTGAAAGAATTTTCAGTAGCAACGCCTGTAAGCTATCCTTTATTCGCTGCGGAGAATGAAGGCATGGTGCTTGGCAATGATTTAGGTAATGATAAAGGCGTATTACCCTATACCGTTATTATTAATCAGCGTGGCGAAGTCGCTGATACCTACTTTGGACGCATCAATAAAACCCTTTTAGAATCTGCAATACGTCCTTTATTAGCACCATAACACCCCATATTTTACAGCTAAGCTTAAGCTAGTAATATCAACCACTTAAATTGTGAATGCAAGCTAATTTCGTTTAAACTCACTAAAGTTGCTGGACAAAACCTGCTAACTTCGGCAAACTTGCAACAATGAGTTACACTAATTTACAATATAAACCGTTCAAAAAATTGGTTGAACATGTCGGCTAAATCTATATTAGTATTGCACGGTCCAAACCTTAATTTATTGGGTTTGCGTGAACCTGAGCATTATGGCAGCGACACACTAAGCTCGATTAATCAAACGTTAACGGACATTGCAACACAAGCTGGTTTAGCTTTAGAGACTTTTCAAAGCAATACTGAAGGTGATCTTGTTACTAAAATTCAATCCATTGCGACGACCAAAGTAGACTTTGTGATTATTAACCCTGCCGCATTTACACATACATCAGTGGCAATGCGCGACGCGCTTTCTGCTGTGAAAGTGCCTTTTATTGAAGTGCATTTATCTAATGTATATGCACGTGAAGCATTTCGCCATCACTCCTATTTTACGGATATTGCAGTTGGTGTCATTAGCGGCTTAGGTGCACATGGCTATACACTCGCGCTTGATTATGCAATTCGCCGCATCAATCATTCTTAAATTTATTCTTGTTATTAACTAAAATTTTCCTAGATTTTTAGAGGTTACTATGGACTTACGCAAACTTAAAAAACTAATTGATCTTGTTGAAGAGTCAGGCATCGCTGAACTTGAACTAACAGAAGAAGGTGAAACGGTACGTATTAGCCGCAACTTTACATCTAGCGCACCAGCACAACAACAACACTACGCCAACTATGCGCCTGCGCAGTACGCTGCAGCACCGCAAGGACAAGCGCCACAAGCCGTAGCTGCTGAAGTGCCAATAGTTGAAGAAGGTCATGCGGTTAAATCACCGATGGTAGGCTCGTTCTACCGCTCATCTTCACCAGATGCAAAACCATTTGTAGAAGTAGGTGATACAGTGGCTGTAGGTGACACGCTTTGTATTATTGAAGCGATGAAACTACTGAATGAAATTGAATCAGATAAAGCTGGCGTTGTTAAGAAAATCTTAGTCGAAAACGGCTTGGCTGTTGAGTACGGCGAGCCACTATTTATTATTGGCTAATAAAAATTTAAAAGGTATTTAACAACATGGCTATGTTTGACAAAATCTTAATCGCTAACCGAGGCGAAATCGCCCTTCGTGTTCAGCGTGCATGTCGCGAACTTGGTATCAGAACAGTTGCCGTTCACTCTGAGGCAGACCGAGAAGCTAAATATGTAAAATTAGCAGATGAATCTGTATGTATTGGCCCTGCACCGTCTGGTCAAAGTTACTTAAACATTCCAGCAGTGATTAGTGCGGCTGAAGTGACTGACGCGCAAGCAATTCATCCAGGTTACGGTTTTTTATCAGAAAATGCTGACTTTGCGGAACGTGTAGAGCAAAGTGGTTTCGTGTTTATCGGCCCTCGCGCTGAAACTATTCGTTTAATGGGCGATAAAGTATCGGCTAAAGATGCCATGAAAAAAGCGGGCGTACCTTGTGTGCCAGGCTCTGACGGCGCATTGCCAGATGATCCAGCTGAAATTATTAAAATCGCTAAAAAAGTTGGTTACCCAGTCATTATTAAAGCCTCTGGCGGTGGCGGTGGACGCGGTATGCGTGTGGTGCATACGGAAGCTGCACTGATAGCCTCGGTGAATATGACAAAAGCCGAAGCACAAGCAGCCTTTGGTAACCCTGTGGTATACATGGAGAAATACCTAGAAAAGCCACGCCATATTGAAATTCAAGTACTCGCTGACCAACATGGCAATGCGGTGTTCTTAGGTGAGCGTGATTGTTCGATGCAACGCCGCCACCAAAAAATTCTTGAAGAAGCGCCTGCGCCATTACTTAACCCGCGTTTACGCGACAAAATTGGCGAGCGTTGTGCCGAAGCCTGCCGCAAAATTAAATATCGTGGTGCGGGTACTTTTGAATTCTTGTATGAAAATAATGAGTTCTACTTCATTGAGATGAATACCCGCTTACAGGTTGAGCATACCGTGACCGAAATGATTACTGGCATTGACTTAGTTCAACAACAGATTTTTGTAGCGGCTGGTGAAAAGCTAAAATTTCGCCAAAAAGATGTAGTACTTAAGGGACACGCGATTGAGTGCCGTCTGAATGCGGAAGATCCATACACTTTTGTGCCCTCTCCAGGCAAGATTACTACGTTCCATATGCCAGGTGGTCCTGGTGTACGTATTGATACACACGCTTACGCGGGCTACACTGTGCCACCAAATTATGACTCTATGATAGGTAAGTTGATTACTTATGGTGACACGCGTGACCAAGCGATTGCGCGTATGCGTATTGCCCTATCAGAAATGATGATAGGCGGCATTAGTACCAACGTAGCATTGCACGCAGACCTCATGGCGGACGCAGCTTTTCATCTAGGTGGTACAAGCATTCATTACCTTGAGCAAAAGCTTGGCATTTATAACAAATAATCATCAGTAAGTGGGTTTTGCATGGCGTGGGTATCTTTAAAAATTGAAGCACAAGACAATACGGCTGATTTAATTAGCGATACGCTAATGGCGCAAGGTGCGCTTTCTGCCATTATTGAAGATGCCAACGCCGACACATTAGATGAGCAGCCTATATTCGGCGAGCCAGGAGACCCACCACCAGGTATTTGGCAACAAAATCTTGTCAGCGCGTTGTTTGATGAAGGTGTTGATGTTACAAAAGTGATTGCTGATTTGGAACGAGAAACCAAATTAAGCAATCTACAATATTCTACCGAAATCATTCAAGAGCAAGATTGGGTGCGCGCGACGCAATCTCAGTTTGAGCCGATTAGAATTACAGATAATTTATGGATTGTGCCGACATGGCATAGCGCGCCTAACTCAGAGGCGATTAACATCGTGTTAGATCCAGGCTTAGCTTTTGGCACGGGCAGCCACCCTACTACCCATCTGTGCTTGCAGTGGTTAACTGAAACAGTATCTCAACAAGATTCCGTTTTGGATTATGGCTGTGGCTCAGGTATTTTAGCGATTGCTGCCAAAAAACTTGGTGCATCTGAAGTTATCGGCACAGATATTGACCCTCAAGCAATTCAATCTAGCGTATACAACGCTGAGCAGAATAATGTCGCCGCTAACTTTTATCATGCAAGTAAATATCAATCACGTGAATTTGATATAGTGGTTGCAAATATACTCTCAAGCGCTTTAAGTGTACTAGCGCCTGCGCTGGCAAAATCCTGCAAAACTGGTGGCAAGATTGCACTTTCGGGTATTTTAAAAGAGCAAGCCTCTGACGTGAGTGCTATTTACGCGGAGTGGTTTAACATGCAAGCCCCACAAACGATGGATTCTTGGGTGTTGCTCACAGGCACCAAAAAATAGAGTGAAAAATGACCAACGTCACTAACTGCCCCAACTGCCAAACGCAATTTGTTGTTACTGATGAGCAACTGAACCAACATAATGGCAAAGTGCGTTGTGGGCATTGCCTACATGTTTTTGATGCGACAAAAGAGCTGGTTGATGTTAACGAGACTGAAGTTAATGCGTCAGATGACACCGATTTAGCTAACGACTTTGCTAGCGTCAATGATGAGAACGAAGCTCAAGTTAGTCACATTGAGGATCACGAAAATCCGCAAGTAAGCGACGAGGCTAGTGAGATTGTCAACAAAGCCTTACTTAAGCACAGTCAAGCCAATTACTTTGAAACCATTGACCAAAAAGCTGAACGTAAAGGTCGTTTATACAAGTGGCTAATAAGCATATTTGCTATTCTTCTGTTAATCGCCGCAGTTGCTCAAAGCATCTATTTTTGGCGCAGCGATATTACTATTTACTATCCAAAACTAAAACCCTTGCTTACTCAAGTTTGTGAAAAATTTTCTTGCAGTATCAGCCTGCCGAAGAAAATTGAATTTATCATCATTGATGACTCCGATATGCAAGAAGATGCTGAGCACGAAGGTTTAATCCACTTTTCTAGCACCTTAATTAATCAAGCTGGATTTATCCAAACTTACCCGAATATAGAACTGACATTGACCGATATTGAGGATAAACCTAAATTAAGGCGCATATTCACACCAGCAGAATATCTACTAGAGCATACAGATGTTGTAAGCGGCTTGCCAGCGGGTGCTGAAATCAAAGTAAAACTAGCGCTGACCGCCCAGGATGAACCTGTAGCTGGCTATCGAATTTCAGTGAGTTATTAATATTAATCGTAACAACGCTGAACTAATGAAAATCATTAGTCTAATTTAGTGGCTTTACATAGCTAGTAAATGCAACTGCTCTGTATTATGTAAGTCATAGATTTTGTATGACTTAATTAATTAATTTACAGGAGAATTATTATGTGGACAACACCAGCAGCTACTGAAATGCGTTTCGGTTTCGAAGTTACAATGTACGTAATGAACAAATAATTGTTCTTTACTACTGAAAAAGGCGCCTTGTGCGCCTTTTTATTTTTCAGCAGCCTAACTTTTAGACGCATGCGCCTGGATAATGCGATTTATAATTTACTTAATCAACAACATGTAATTTGAATCAATCGCTTTAATCGCCTCTGCTATTTTTTCTACTGCTTCCAATCTCATAAAACTCTTACGCCACGCAATGGCTATACGCCTTGTAGGTGCTGGGCTGACAAACGGAATCACTTTAATTAACGGATTATTGTAGCGCTCCGCTGTAGCAGAACAAGGCAATACTGTAATACCTAGGTTTGATGCCACCATATTACGTATAGTTTCTAATGAATTGCCCTGCAGCACTTCGCCCTTACGTGAGAGTTCTGGGCACGCCTGTGTGACTTGATTGCTAAAACAATGGCCACTATTCAGTAATAGTACTTTTTCTTCAGACAACTCCTCGGGCTTAATATTTTTACGTTTTGCCCAATGATGGTCGCTGGGTACAACCACATCAAACTCTTCGTCATACAAAGCGCGGTATTGCAAGCCAGGTATATTAAATGGCAACGCAATAATGGCCGCATCAATGACGCCATTACGCAGTTGCACTTCTAAATTTGCGGTTAAGTTCTCTTCCACTTCCAACGGCATCTCTGGCGCGCTATTACGTAATATGGGAATAATCTCTGGTAATAAATAAGGACCTACTGAATGTATCATGCCTAGTTTTAGCGTGCCTTTCAGCTGATTTTTACCTAGGTCTGCTAGCTGCCTGATATAGGCGGCCTCTTCCAATACTTTTGAAGCCTGCTCCACTATTTTTTCGCCAATTTCAGTCATAGTGATTTCGCTTCTACTCCGCTCAAAAATAATCACATTGAGCTCTTCTTCAAGCTTTTTAATCGCTAGACTTAGTGCAGGCTGTGAAACAAAACACCTCTCCGCAGCACGCCTAAAGTTGCGCTCTTGTGCCACAGCTACAATAAACTTTAATTCTGTTAGACTCATTTTATGCTCAATGCCATCAATTTTTTCTATCATACATTGATAAATTATATTTATCAACCTCATCAAAACATACAATTATGCAAATATAGCTTAAGCTCATAAAATACTCCATATGCAAGGCAACTAGGAGAATACAATGATTAAACAACTATTAGAAAACATTAGTCCACTGGCCATAGCGCTACTGGCTGACTATGCAGCAAATTATTAACAAATATCTAAGGAGAAAAAAATGACAACGGAAGCAAAATGCCCTTTTTCGGGTGGTACACAAAAAATGACTGTTGCTAAAAACGCTAGTAACAAAGGCTGGTGGCCAGAGCAACTAAACTTAGGTGTTTTACATCAACATTCAGCAAAATCTAATCCGTTAGGCGCAAATTTTGATTACGCACAAGCGTTCAAAACGCTTGATTTAGATGCAGTAGTGCAAGATTTACACACATTAATGACAGACTCACAAGATTGGTGGCCAGCAGATTACGGCCATTATGGCCCCTTCTTTATTCGTATGGCTTGGCACAGCGCAGGTACTTATCGTATTCATGACGGCCGCGGTGGCGCAGGCTCGGGCTCGCAACGTTTTGCACCGCTCAATAGCTGGCCAGATAATGGCAATTTAGATAAAGCACGCCGCTTACTTTGGCCAATTAAACAAAAATATGGCAACAAATTATCTTGGGCGGACTTAATGATATTGGCAGGCACCGTAGCGCTAGATTCCATGGGTTTAAAAACCTTTGGTTTTGCTGGTGGCCGCCCAGATATTTGGGAACCAGAAGAAGATATTTATTGGGGTCCAGAAAATGTTTGGATGGGCAACGAGCGCTACAAAGGCGATAGAGAACTAGATAATCCATTGGGCGCAGTACAAATGGGGCTTATTTATGTGAACCCTGAAGGTCCTGATGGCAATCCTGACCCACTAGCTTCAGCACGTGATATTCGCGATACATTTGCACGTATGGCAATGAATGATGAGGAAACGGTAGCGTTAGCTGCTGGCGGCCATACTTTTGGTAAATCACACGGCGCGGGCGATACTGCGCATGTTGGTCGTGAACCAGAAGGTGCTAACCTTGAAGACCAAGGGTTTGGTTGGATCAATAGTTTTGGCACGGGTAAAGGCGAACATACCATTACTAGCGGTATCGAAGGCGCTTGGACGACGAACCCAATTCAATGGGATAACAACTACTTTGAAAACTTGTTTGGTTACGAGTGGGAGTTGACAAAAAGCCCAGCTGGCGCGCACCAATGGACGCCAAAAGATGCCGCTGCTAAAAACACAGTACCCGACGCACATAACCCAAGCAAACGCCATGCACCAATGATGACAACTGCTGATATGGCGATGCGCATGGACCCTGTTTACGAGAAAATCTCACGCGATTATATGGCTAATCCCGCTAAATTTGCAGATGCTTTTGCGAGGGCTTGGTACAAGCTAACGCATCGTGATATGGGCCCAGCATCGCGCTACCTAGGTAAGTTAGTGCCAAGTGAAGAATTAATTTGGCAAGACCCAATACCAAAAGTGAATCATGTTTTGGTGGATGAAAAAGATATTACAGATTTAAAAGCAAATGTATTAGCTTCTGGCTTATCCATTTCAGAACTTGTCAGCACAGCATGGGCTTCTGCCTCTACTTTCCGTGGTTCAGATAAACGCGGCGGGGCAAACGGGGCACGTATTGCACTAGCACCGCAAAAAGATTGGGAAGTAAACCAACCTGCTGCATTAGCCAAAGTGTTACAAAAGTTAAGCGCAGTGCAACAAGCTTTTAATGCGACGCAACAAGGTGGCAAGGCTATTTCACTAGCAGATTTAATTGTGCTTGGCGGCGCTGCGGGGATTGAAGCAGCGGCTAACAAAGCTGGCACCGCGATTAACGTACCATTTATGCCAGGGCGCAGCGATGCAACTCAAGCGCAAACCGATGTGGAGTCATTTGCAGTATTAGAGCCCGTTGCAGATGGCTTTCGTAACTACCAAAAATATGGACATGGCGCGGCCGAAATGTTGTTAGATAAAGCGCAATTATTAAGACTTTCTGCACCTGAAATGACCGTACTCATTGGCGGCTTACGTGTGTTGGGTGCAAATTACGCGCAGAGCAACCATGGTGTATTTACCAATACACCAGAAACGCTAAGCAATGACTTTTTTGTGAACTTGCTAGATATGCAAACCAAATGGCAAAAATCAGCAGTATCGCCTAGCGTGTTAGAAGGCCGTGACAGAACCACTCACCAAGTGAAATGGACAGGCACAGTAGTCGATTTGGTGTTTGGCTCAAATTCACAATTGCGCGCTATTGCAGAGGTTTATGCGAGTAGCGATGCACAGCACACATTTGTGGTAGATTTCGTGAGTGCTTGGAATAAAGTAATGAATAACGACCGCTTTGATTTAGTTTAATTAAATCATCATAAAACCACAGATGATATAGATTATCTCATTCACCCTTTAAGCCCGCGCCATGCGGGCTTTTTTTTATTGCCAATCTATGTAAGTATTGCACTTTGGTTTGCGACTAATAATAGCTAGTAACAATTTAGGAAAAAGTATGAAAATGTGGCAATGCGTAGTATGTGGTTTGGTATATGAAGAAGAAAAAGGCTGGCCTGAAGATGGGATTGCACCTGGCACTCGCTGGGAAGATGTACCTGCTGACTGGGCATGTCCTGAGTGCGGCGTTTCTAAAGCAGAATTTGAAATGGTTGAATTTTAAATAGCGAACAACTGACAATGTCAGCTAAGTGCTGAGCTTGGCTTACTAGGGTAACAAATTAACCTGCACATTGACTAACATCGTAGTTGCCATCAAGCCTAGTCCAGTAAAACTGCCAGAAATTGGTGGTACTGACTCTGGATTGCGCGCAACGGCTACAGCAATATGGTGATTACCTGTGAGTTCTCCTGAAGTCGGGTCAAATCCTTTCCAACCAGTGCCGGGCAAATAGACTTCAGCCCATGCGTGGGTTGTCGCATTTCCAGCTTCGGTAGCTGGCGCATGTAAATAACCACTGACAAAGCGGCTCGCTAAGCCTAAGCAACGACAAGCTTCAATGAACAGCGTTGCATAATCTCGACAAGATCCACTACGCTGCGACAGCGTTTGCGAAGGCGACTGCACACCCGCTTCTTCGCGCATTTGATAACGAAAATTTTGGCTAATATTCTGATTTAAATGCATTAACAAACTAAAAGTTTGCATGCCAAATAAGTTTTGTTGTTGCAACCATGCATTAACAACATTTTGGTCGTTATAAAAGCTGGCCTGCTGGAAAATAGCCAAATCTGCTTGTTCGTCTAATGCGTAAGTAAATGGATATTGAGCCGCATAGCTTTCTAACATAAAGTCGAAAGGCGCTTGCTCGTAATGCTGAATTACGACCTCACTAGCGATAGTGAGCCTATTCGAACGCTCTAAAAAATTGACAATCGCCAGCGAGTTATCAAACACATCACGCTGCCATTTAATATTGTAAGCAGGCGTGATTTCTAACTTTGAGGACTCAATGCGTACGTCATGCCCTTCTCTTGGGCGCAGTAAAAGCTTATGCTGATTCAACGTTACCTGCGCTGGAAACGTATAATCAGTCAGGTGTTTAATACGTAATCTTTGCATAGCTTTGGAATTAAATAACGCTTAGTTTGGTGCCGCATCTAACATTTCAACACTCACCGACATGGCTTGCGGATATAACGCTGGGCCAAATTGGTTGAATATCGCCACATCGGCAGCGTCGCGCCCATAAGCAACGGTGACACGACCGCCTATAGGATAGGGCTGTGTTGGGTCAAAGGTATACCAGCGCCCGCCTACGTAAGCTTCAAACCAAGCATGAAAATCCATAGGCTTTAGTCCATGTAGGTAGCCAACAACCATGCGCGCAGGAATGCACAAACCTCGACACAGCGCGATGCCCAAATGCGCCAACTCGCGACACACACCCTCGCGCTGCTGATTAACCTCTACCGCAGATAGCTGAAAGTGAATGGAGTCTGAATTAAACTTAATATTGTCACGTATCCAAGCCACGATGGTCGCGACTTGATCATAGCCAGGCATCACGCCAGCTACGAGCTCTTGACCTAGGTCGATAAAGCGATCTGACTCACAATAGCGCGTTGGTAACAGGTAGGTAAGCACGTCATCTGGCAAATTTTGTACTTCATCAAAAGGTGCGCCTGCACAAACATCGATGTTGTCTGCGGTCATAATGTCGGCGGATGTTCGGATAGAAAATTCGCCCGGCGGTGCAATTAGCCGCTGGCAAAGATTGCCGTAATTATCAGTGTACTCAACAACGGGCACGCTAGGGTTTAGCGTATATGACTCTCGCGCGACCCATTGATTTAAGCCGCTACGGGGCCTAAGCATCAGAATAAACGGGGTTGCAATAGCCACGTCAAAAGTAATATCACATCGAGTACGAAGCCACACAGTTGTTTTCCTTTTATGATTTACAGTATTTGGACAAAAGCATCTTGACGAAAGCTACCTATTTGCAGCAACACTGTCCTGAAGATACAGCAATAACTATACCAATAGCTATTCATTCACTATTCGTTGTTTTGCTTAAACTAGCTTAAGCCTGAAGTAGGCTGTGGGGCTTACTTTCAAGAAAATTCCTATTAACTTTACGCACTAACTAAACGCTTTGCTAAGTTAGCTATGCACCAAAAAAGCGCATCAATTAAAGTAGACTAAAAAATTGGTGCTACTAGTAATATCAATTCAAGATAAAACAAGCCTGCAAGGCGCATTAAATATAGATATTGATTAATTTTGTATGAGTTGGCACGCGCCTTGCAAGTATACTATTACTATGGCTTCTATTGATTATAAAAATAAACTGCTCACTGCATTTGATGAATCTATAGATTCAAAAAAAGGCGTGAGACAAGTTTACGCGCCTTATGCTGACTGGTTAGCTGGCAAAGACTTTTCTCAACTTGCACAAAAATCTCGCGATGCAGAATTACTGTTTCGACGAGTCGGTATCACTTTCGCAGTCTATGGCGAAGAGGAAGGCGCTGAACGCCTGATTCCATTTGATGTGATTCCTAGAATTTTGGCCGCAAGTGAATGGGGAAAGCTCTCAGATGGCGCTTGCCAACGTGTGCGTGCACTCAATATGTTTTTGAATGACATCTATCACGGACAGGACATTATCAAAGCTGGCATCATGCCAGAAAGTATACTGACTAACGAAATGTATCGACCAGAGATGCAAGGTGTAGACGTGCCGGGCGGTGTTTATGCCCATATTGCAGGTATTGATATTGTACGTACCGAAGCGGATACTTTTTATGTGTTAGAAGATAACTTACGAACGCCTTCTGGTGTTTCGTACATGCTGGAAGACCGCCGCATGATGATGCGGTTATTCCCTGAGCTTTTCAGGCAATATCCTATTGCACCAGTCGATCATTATCCGCAAGTATTGTTAGAAAATCTGCGCGCCGCCGCGCCCAGTGGCACAACAGGTGACCCTACCGTTGTACTGATGACACCAGGTGCATACAACAGCGCATATTTTGAACATGCTTTTCTTGCACAGCAGATGGGTATTGAGCTGGTTGAAGGTCGAGACATGTTTGTAAAAGACAATGCCGTATTTATGCGCACCACTGAAGGGCCTAAAAAGATTGATGTCATTTATCGACGTATTGACGATGACTTTATTGACCCCTTGGCATTCAGACAAGACTCTATGTTAGGTGTACCTGGCTTAGTTTCAGTCTATCGTAATGGTGGTGTAACACTGGCTAACGCCATTGGCACAGGTGTTGCGGATGACAAAGCTACTTATACCTTCGTGCCTGATATGATTAAATTTTATTTAGGTGAGGAGCCAATTTTGTCCAATGTTCCCACCTATAAACTCAGCAAAGCAGATGACAGAAAATATGTGTTGGATAATCTTGCTGAATTAGTGGTTAAAGAAGTGCAAGGATCAGGTGGTTACGGCATGCTCGTAGGCCCAACTTCAAGCAAAGCACAGATTGAAGAGTTTAGATTACGCATCATAGCCGACCCAGATAACTACATTGCCCAACCAACACTTGCGCTTTCTACCTGTCCAACATTGGTCGAACAAGGCGTAGCGCCTAGGCATGTTGACCTTCGTCCTTATGTATTATCAGGTAAAACGACTTCAGTCGTACCAGGGGCATTGTGTCGCGTAGCCATGAATGAAGGATCTTTAGTCGTGAACTCCTCTCAAGGTGGCGGCACTAAAGATACATGGGTGCTGCAATGCTAAGTCGCACCGCTGATCACTTATACTGGATGGCACGTTATATTGAGCGTGCTGAAAACATGGCGCGCATGCTGGATGTGACTTATCGCATGTCACTCGTTCAAAACGCTGCCCAAAGCGAAGCTGCGCTTTGGGTGCCATTGCTGCATATTTCAGATACCGTCGATGACTTCAACAAAGCCTATGATGAAGTCACTGCCAGCAACGTTATTTACTACATTTCAATGGATGAGCGCAATCCTTCGAGCATTTATAGCTGTTTGCGCGCAGCACGTGAAAATGCACACGCAGTAAGAGTGGCCATGTCGCTGGAGATGTGGGAAAACATCAATAGCCTATGGTTAGAATTTCTACAGCTCGACAAATTAGTCATTCTCGATAGTGGCTTAACAGAGTTTTGCGACTGGGTGAAATCTCGTTCACATCTGTTCCGTGGCGTGACTTACGGCACCATGTTGCGTGATGATGGCTTTTGGTTCACCAGATTAGGCGGGTTTATTGAGCGTGCAGATGACATGGCGCGTTTGTTAGATGTGAAATATCACCTTCTATTACCGTCAGCGTCTGATGTTGGCGGAGCTGTAGATTACTACGAGTGGAGTGCATTATTACGTTCAGCCAGCGCCTATTTAGCCTATCTAAAAGTGTATCGCGATGCTGTCGTGCCCTTGCGGGTGGCAGAACTTCTAGTATTACGCAAAGACATGCCGCGTTCGCTTCATGCTTGTATGGATGAACTAACCACTATTCTTGAACATTTAAGCGGTAATGCTGGACGTGAATGTAAGCGCCTAGCTGGTGAAATTCACTCCACTTTGAAATATGGCCTGATTGAAGATATCTACAAAGAAGGCTTACATGAATTTTTAGAAGCATTCCTCAGACAAAACAATCGCCTAGGGCTTGAAATTCAACGTGCGTACCTAAATAGCCCAGAACTTGAATTACCTATGACTCAAACTCAAGGATAAAAGATCAGCATTAAAAGTCATTAAACTAAATGGGAGATTGGCTATGAAATTTAATATTGAACACCAAACCCGCTTTGCATTCAATAAGCCTGTCGGATACACAATACAGCAGTTGCGACTCACGCCAGAAAGTGGGTTTGGGCAACGCGTTAGTAATTGGCAACTTAAAGTGAGTGGGTTGTCATCTCCGCAGATTGATACCTTTGGCAACACGACGCATACATTGGTGATGGATGTCCCGCATCAAGAAATTATCATCAGTGTTACGGGGGAAGTTGAAACTGATCTAGATAGTACCACGACGACTAATGACGCCAATGAAACACTAACGACAAAATATGAAAATTTAGCGCTACCCATCTACCTCAGAAATACCAAGCTGACAGAGGCTAATGATCAAGTCATTCAGTTTTCAGATCAGTTTTTAACGAAAGGTGAACCCCATACGCTAACGATGCTAACGGCACTCATGCATGGTGTTTCACAAAAGATTGTTTGCGATAAAGACACTACAGAATACCAGCAGTCCGCCATCACCACCTTAGCCCAAGGTAAGGGCTTAAGTCAGGGCATGGCGCATTTATTTATTAGCTGCTGTCGAGCCTTTAAAATACCAGCAAGGCTTGTACATGGTTATTGCTATAACCATGAAAGTAAGCAACTTGATTACCATAGTTGGGCGGACGCATGGCTAATCAAAGACGGTTGGCAAAGTTTTGATGTGGCCAATAACGCGCGATCAAATGGCATACACGTGAGACTAGCAACCGGATTAGATTACCGTGATGCATGCCCTATCTCGCGTGTCATGCCAGATGTTGTACATGAAAAAATGTCGATCAATTCCAAAGTGCATGCCATTGCGCAACAATAAGTATTTCACTTTAGCTAAAACAAGAACACACCAATACTTACATTTCGGATGTCCTAATGAACTCATTGCAACACCAGCGTCATGGCGACAAGGTCAACTCACCTTGGTTTGAAGAATTTCTACCTAAGCTATTGGAAGATAGAGATCGAATTGGCTTAACTGACATGGTGCATGAAATTGACGCCATGATGATTACCGTTGAGCCAGGTTGTTCAGTGGCTTATATCAGTGAGTTAGCGTTGATGACGCCCTACCACTATTTAGTCACGCTAGAATCCGAGTCGCATTGGACGCATGTGCTGCGTATTGATATGAATTCGCCAGATGTGATTGTGCGAGAAGTGCGCGACCCTAATATCCACGGCATTTTCCGCAGTCTTAATGACGTTTACCCGATAGGCGCGCATAAGCCAAACTCGCGCTATATGGGCGAAATCTTTCGTGTGACTAATCAGCATGAAGTGGTTGAGCTACAAAAAGCCCGCGAGATTCGTTTTTTCAATCAAGATCAAATTCGCAAGTTAGAACTACCAGGCAATATGTCTATCGTTAAACCTTCGCCCTACACGCACAATATTGTAGGATATTGGGAGCGACCAGTCGGGGATATTCGCATTTATGCGCTTGGGGTAAGTGTGATTCATGAAGACGTGAATCGCGGTTATCTGGAAGCCAAAGAAACACAAGCTAAGCTCGGTTTAGATAAACTGATTCTGCCAATTGACCATCTGGCAACGCGTATTTACAGCCAAAACCGTGAGGTGGCAATACTTGAGTATCTCACGCTTTCCAGCTATTACTACTGGGGCTCATACGATATTGCCAGCCAAAACTCTTCAACCAATGTGACTAAAAGCGCGCACTATAATAATGAGCAAAAAAGCCCTGCAAAGGTTTTCACGGCGGCTAATCATCCTTACTTCGTTAATCACTTAGTCGGCTTACCGTCACCTACTGAAAACTTTGTACGCAATTATGGTCCGCGTTTGCACCACATTGCACTAGGCGTGGCAGACGGCGAAACCAATGGTCAAATCAATATTGATTACGTGGTCGCTGCCATCAGAGAAAAAGGCAAAGACTTCTTACTCGATGTGATTGGCTCACGCGAAGAAGGCCTAAAACAAATTTTCTCCAGCGCCTCAGAACATTCATCGCTCATCATTGAATATGTACAACGCTTTGGCGATTTTGATGGGTTTTTTACCAAGCAGAACGTGGCTGAACTCACTGAAGCGGCTGGTGTGGAAGAAAATTTACGCTTACTACAAGCTGAAAGTGCTAGCTAAATCAAAATAATGACGACTCAACAGAAGGTGACACATTAATGACTATTCGAGTCGCGCTCCACCATAAAACGGCCTATCACTATGATAATCCCGTGCAACTTGCACCGCATGTTTTCCGTCTTCGGCCAGCAGCGCACTCGCGCACGCCTGTGAGTGCTTACTCACTTAAAATATTACCTGAGAATCACTTCATCAGTTGGCAGCAAGATCCGTTTGGCAATTACCTAGCACGCGTGGTGTTTCCAGAAAAATCTACCGAACTTTCAATCGAAGTCGATCTGATTGCAGAAATGACGGTGATTAATCCTTTCGATTTCTTCTTGGAAGAATACGCAGAGAATTATCCGTTTGCTTATCCAGAACAGTTACTCAAAGAACTTGCGCCCTACTTAGAAGTGCGCGAACAAGGGTCGTTGTTCAAAGCTTGGCTAGCGGAAATTGATGTCGGTAAAAAAGCGATTGTAGATTTTCTGGTGTACTTAAATCAGCGTGTTAATCAAACCGTTAATTACTCAATTCGCATGGAAGTAGGCGTACAAACTTGCGAAGAGACCTTAGACAAAAGATTAGGTTCTTGTCGTGATTCTGCTTGGTTGCTAGTGCAAGCCATGCGCCACATGGGCTTAGCCGCTCGATTCGTTTCTGGCTATTTGGTACAGCTCACTGCGGATGTGAAATCTTTGGATGGCCCTTCTGGTACCGAAGTTGACTTTACCGACTTGCATGCATGGGCTGAAGTGTATATTCCAGGCGCAGGTTGGATAGGCTTAGATGCGACATCTGGCTTATTGGCTGGTGAAGGTCATATTCCACTCGCTTGCACGGCTGATTATGTCAGCGCGGCTCCTGTGACTGGTGGCTATACTGGTCACGCCAATATCGAATTTAGCTTTAGCAACAATGTTACCCGCATTCACGAAGATCCGCGCGTCACTAAACCATACAGCGAACAGCAGTGGGTAGAGATTAATGCGCTAGGTCAAAAGATAGATGTTGAGTTAGAAACAGGCGATGTGCGCCTCACCATGGGTGGCGAACCGACTTTTATCTCTATCGATAATATGGATGCGCCAGAATGGAATATTGATGCCGATGGTATAGAAAAACGTCAATTAGCTGGTCAGTTAGTCAGACGTTTACGTGATAGCTTTGCACCAGGCGGTTTGCTGTATTTTGGTCAAGGAAAATGGTACCCGGGCGAAGCGCTACCTCGCTGGCAACTCGCTTGTTTTTGGCGCAAAGATGGCAAACCCGTTTGGCGCAACCCCGAGCTATTAGCTGATGAAAACAAAGACTATGGTTTAAATCGCGAACATGCTGATACCTTCATTCGCGACCTTGCAAAACGACTTGGTCTAAAAGGCAGCCATATTTGTGCAGGTTATGAAGACCCGCTTTACTACCTATTAGCTGAAGGCTTAGTACCCAATAATCTAAACCCACTCAAATCAGATCTCAAAGATGATTTAGAACGTAAGCGTCTGACAAAAGTGCTGGCGGGCGATTTAGGCGCGCCAGTGGGCTATCTACTTCCACTGCATTGGAGTCACCAGCGCAACGCATGGAGCAGCAGCGCTTGGGAATTTAGACGTGGAGAAATGTTTCTAGCGCCGGGCGATTCCGCTATGGGATTGCGCCTGCCATTAAGCTCATTGCCTTGGATAGCTTTTGAAGACCGCGACCATGAACATGAGCGTAGCCTTTATGAAGCGGTAGAACCACTAGCGGATATTGATTCTGAAGTGAGCCGCCGTTACAGCAAATTTACCAAAGAGAACGCGCATAGTCACGAAATGGGATTGGCGGATGACGGTGTTGATGTTGAAGCTGATGAAGATGCTGCACCAGCAGACCCAGAATTTACCCCGCATACGGCCTTGTGCGTGGAAACCAGAGGCGGACGTTTGCATGTCTTTTTACCGCCAACCAATACGCTAGAGCATTATTTAGACATCATTGCCTCCATTGAAGCAACAGCCAGCACCTTAAACATGCCTGTGGTGATTGAAGGCTATCAACCGCCACATGACTTACGTTTAACTCGCTTACCTGTCACGCCAGACCCTGGTGTGATTGAGGTTAACATTCATCCTGCCGCCAGTTGGGATGCTTTGGTTAACAACACCACGATATTGTATGAACAAGCACGTTTAACCAGACTAGGCTCTGAAAAATTCATGCTGGATGGCCGCCATACGGGCACGGGCGGCGGTAATCACGTCACGCTGGGTGGCATTACGCCAGCGGATAGCCCAATCTTGCGTCGCCCTGACTTGCTACGCAGTTTAATAACTTATTGGCAGCACCACCCGTCATTGTCATACCTGTTTTCAGGTCTGTTTATTGGCCCCACTAGCCAAGCGCCGCGCGTTGATGAAGCGCGTAACGATAGCTTGTATGAGCTAGAAATCGCCTTTCAACAAATGCCAGATGGCGAAGTACCCGCCCCGTGGTTGGTAGATCGCTTATTACGCAATTTGCTTGTGGATATGACGGGCAATACGCATCGCAGTGAATTCTGTATTGATAAGCTCTATGCGCCAGGTTCAGATACTGGTCGACTTGGCTTATTAGAACTCCGTGCGTTTGAAATGCCGCCACATGCGCACATGAGCTTGGTGCAAATATTGTTGTTGCGTGCTTTAGTGGCCAGATTTTGGAAAGAGCCCTACAAAAAACCACTGGTACGTTGGGGCACACAGTTACATGACCGCTTTATGCTACCGCACTTTATTGAACGCGATATTGAAGATGTCGCGCAAGATTTACAAGCCGCTGGCTATGCGTTTTCTAAAGATTGGTTTGCACCGTTTATTGAATTCCGCTTTCCACGTTGTGGCACATTAGAAATTCAAGACTTACAGCTAGAACTCAGAACCGCGATTGAGCCTTGGCATGTATTAGGTGAGGAAATCACTAGCGGCGGTACGGCTAGATATGTCGATTCTTCGGTTGAACGCCTGCAAGTCAAGCTCACAGGCATCACTGGGGAACGCTATGTGATTACCTGCAACGGCCGCCGCTTGCCGCTGCGTGACACTGGCACGCAAGGTGAAATGGTCGCAGGGGTACGTTACCGTGCGTGGAATCCGCCTTCTGCGCTGCACCCAAGTATAGGCGTACAAGCTCCATTAGTATTTGATGTGATTGACACATGGAATGGTCGCTCTGTTGGCGGTTGCACTTACCATGTTACGCACCCTGGTGGCCGTAACTATGACACCTTGCCAGTCAATGCTTATGAAGCGGAAGGCCGCCGCGTGAGTCGCTTTACCGTACTTGAGCACACGCCCGGTAATATTAAATCGCCGAAGAAGTCTGCCAATAAAGCTGTGAAGCTGATGGAGCCGCCAACCGAGTTAAACAATCGCGAGTATCCATTCACGCTAGATTTAAGGTGGCATGCGAATTAACTGGAATTAAATCTTCACTCCGTCATTCCCGCGAAGGCGGGAATCAATTTTGACTTTTTTAAAACCTAACATGGATTCCCACCTTCGCGGGAATGACGAGAGTAGTAGGTTTATGTTTAATGCTGTGGTTGAAGAGTGTTGGTAATTTTATAAATAATGTAGCCATTCAAAGATGTTTGGTTTAAGGAATTGAAAAATGAATGCACCTATGACACCTGCTGAAACAGCACTTAAAGAAAATATCCGTTACCTTGGACGCATTCTGGGCGAAGTGATTAAAGATAACGAGGGTGAAAAAACTTTCGAAACCATAGAGGCAATTCGTCAATCCGCCGTGAAATTTCATCGCGAAGGCGACCAAGAATTTACACAGAAATTAGATGGCTTACTAAAAGAACTGACTAACAGCCAAACCATTTCAGTGGCAAGAGCGTTTAGCTACTTTAAACATTTGGTCAATATTGCTGAAGACCTTTACAGCAACTATCAATATCGAATGGAAGAAAGTATAGAAGCACCAGGCGGCGTGGCAAACTCTATGCGCTCTTTTAAAGATGAAAAGTTAACATTAAAACAAATTGATGATTTTTTTAAATCGGCGTTAATTTCGCCAGTGTTAACCGCACACCCAACTGAGGTGCAAAGAAAAAGCCTGCTAGATACTGAACAAGTCATTTCATCACTACTCGCCAATAAAGCGCAGTTGATGTCGCGCCAAGAAACCGAGAAAAACTCTCGTATGCTCTACGCCGCCGTCACAGCTTTATGGCAAACCAGAATGTTGCGTTTTGACAAACTCACGGTCGACAATGAAATTGATAATGCGCTTTCATACTACCGCTTGAGCTTACTCGATGCGATACCTGAGCTATTGCAAGATTTAGAGCAAGATATTGGCGACTTGTTTAACAAAACCGGCACAGAACGCTATCAGCTACCAAGCTTTTTGCAGATGGGCAGTTGGATTGGTGGCGACCGCGATGGTAACCCCAATGTGAACGCAGCCACTTTAGACACCGCAACCATACAACAATCCACTGTGGCATTTGAGCATTATTTACGCGAAATCAGCAGCTTGCGCAAAGAGCTCACACCCACTACGCGCTTAGTGAAAGTTTCACAAGAGTTGCTAGATTTAGCTAGCACCTCGCAAGATCAATCTCCGCACCGACAAGATGAACCGTATCGGCTTGCCATCATGGCCGTCATGGGGCGCTTGTCACTCAGCTTTCAAAATTTAATCGGTAGCGAAGCCAGCCTGCATATTGAAACTAACGTAGCCGAGAACTTAAAACCGTACACTAGTGCAGATGAGTTGCTAGCTGACCTGAACATTATTGCCAATTCATTGATTAAAAATCACGGTGAATTACTGGTTTACCCAAGGCTGGGCAAGCTGATTAAAGCAGTTGAAACCTTTGGTTTTCATTTAGCCACCATCGATTTAAGACAAAGCTCAGACGTGCATGAAGCAGTGTTAAAAGAACTGTTTGTGAATGCTGGCTATAGTTTTGACTATGCCGCGCTCAGTGAGGCAGAAAAAATAAATATCCTACTAGAAGAACTCAGGCAGCCACGTTTGTTGTACTCGCCTTTTCAACAATATTCAGACTTGCTACAAACAGAAATGAATGTGATTAGAAAAGCGCGAGAAGTCCGTGCAAAATTTGGCAGCCGCACGGTGCGCCACTACATTATCTCGCATACTGAAACCATGTCTGACCTGCTTGAAGTGGCTTTGCTACAAAAAGAAGCTGGCTTGTTGCGAGGTGCATGGGGTTCATCCAGCGTAGAGATGGAACTCAATATCGTGCCGCTGTTTGAAACCATTGAAGATTTGCGCAACGCGCCAAAAATCATGAGCGAATGGTTAAGCTTGCTAGGCATACGCCATTTGATTCGCCATCAAGGCAATGAGCAAGAAATCATGCTTGGTTATTCTGATAGCAACAAAGACGGCGGCTTTTTAACCTCAAATTGGGAGCTATACAAAGCCGAAGTTTATTTAGTTGAGCTATTCAGTCAGGCAGACGTAAGATTGCGTTTATTCCATGGCCGTGGCGGCGCAGTTGGCCGTGGCGGTGGCCCAACCTATCAGGCCATCATGGCACAACCGCTAGGCACGGTAGCAGGCCAAATACGCTTGACGGAACAAGGTGAAATTATCGCCAATAAATTCTCTGACCCTAAAGTGGCAAGGCGCAATTTAGAAGCCTTTGTCGCCGCGACCATCGATGCCTCGCTATTTCCGCAAGATCAGT
The DNA here is from genome assembly GCF_029945705.1 of Methylotenera sp. Lineage (GTDB taxonomy): Bacteria > Pseudomonadota > Gammaproteobacteria > Burkholderiales > Methylophilaceae > Methylotenera. Next base: position 8,618 of record NZ_JAQSDC010000017.1, on the reverse strand, counting down.
TGCCACAAACACAACGCAGAGGTTATGAAATGTTGATGGATAAACTCTCAGCCAGCGCAATGCAAGCTTACCGAGATTTAGTCTATGAAACGCCAAGATTTGCAGAGTACTTTTTCAGCTCAACGCCCATTTCAGAAATTGCCGACTTAAATCTAGGCAGCCGCCCTGCCTCGCGCAAAGCCACCCAACGTATTGAAGACTTACGCGCCATTCCATGGGGCTTCTCATGGGGGCAATGTCGATTATTGCTTTCAGGTTGGTACGGCTTTGGCAGCGCTATCAATGAATATTTAAGCGCTAGCAAAGATGAAACGGACAAACAGCAACGCATCCATGTGTTAAGAGACATGCTAGATGCTTGGCCACTATTCAAAACGCTCATCTCCAATATGGACATGATACTTGCGAAAACAGACCTCGTCATCGCAGGCTGCTATTCTGAACTAGTGCAAGATGAAACACTCAGAACCACGGTATTTGAACGCATACAACAAGAGCATGCACTCACTAACCAAGCACTCAATTTAATTTTACAAAACACCGAGCGCCTTACCAACAACCCCACATTAGCCAACTCAATTAAAAACCGACTCCCCTACCTAGACCCACTCAACCACCTACAAGTAGCGCTGATTAAACGCCATAGAAGCGGTGAAACTGACGTGCTAGTGAAACGTGCGATTCATTTAACGATTAACGGCATTGCGGCGGGGTTGCGTAATACGGGTTAAGCAGTCATTTTAGGCTTATTTTAGCTTCTGTCTTTCAACTATAACAATATGTAGTTATAGTCCCGACATACTTAATGGACTTCAAAATATGAGATTTGAAAAACTGGATTTACTACGATTTATTGGTCTTTCAATGATTATCCTAGCGCACTCATCACCTGGACCAATTATTTTCCAGCTTCGAAACTTTGATGTTCCATTAATGGTACTTCTCTCAGGCGCAGTATTTGGTATATCTTACAAAGGTGAGAATTATCTCGCTTACGTATGGAAGCGCTTTAAACGGCTGGTCTTGCCAGTTTGGATTTTCCTCACCATATATTTTTCAGTTACCCAAATCAATTTATTACACATCAATAAAGAACCTTACGAGGTCATATTTAACTCATATACGTTACTCAGCGGTATTGGCTATGTTTGGGTGATAAGAGTTTTCTTACTAGTAGCACTTATAGCGCCTGTTTTATATTGGTTGAATAAAAAGCAGACTTCAAGCCCTATCTATTTAAGTGGATTATTCGGAATATATTTAATATACGAGTTCTTTGCTTTCAACTATAGCGTTCGTCAAATAAATACCACCGAATCTTTTACTCTACAAAGTATTTTTTTACTTGTGGGCTATGGTTGCGTCTTTGCACTAGGGTTGCGTATGCCTTTATTAAAAACAAAAGCAATAGCATTTCTTGCTGGCATTTTCTTAATTGTGTTTGCTACGTACTCACTTTATCTCATTTTTAAAACAGGTGGTTTTAAACAGACTCAAGAATTTAAATATCCTCCAACCAGCTATTATTTTTCTTATGCTCTTTTTGTTGGAGCTAGCCTATGGATTTTTTCAGAACGGCTCTACGCCTATACTGTTGAGCTTAGATTGAATAGGTTAGTGTTGTTTATTGCTCAAAATAGTATCTGGATTTATATGTGGCATATCCCGCTAATAAGGGCAGTGCATCTTGTGTGGTTCATTAAATTCCCAATAACTATACTAGGTGCAACTTTAATCACATATTGCCAAGTACTTTTTGTAACTAAGATTCTGGAACCAAAAATTACTAACGATATAGCAAGAAAAAATTTGCATTTAGTCTTAACTGGTTAATTGTTTCTAAAATCGCCTGCATGGTACCTAAGCTGGCATTCGAAACAGGAGCTACACTCCAAAAACTACTCTTATCAGAATCATTCATTCCATCAAACACTCTACATGCACCGACACATCTAACTCATGCTGCTGACCGCCAAATATCACGCCTTTTAGTGGGGTAATATCTGCGTAGTCCCGTCCCCAGCCTAATGTGATGTGTTGAGTATTGGGCATTTGGTTGTTGGTGGGGTCAAAATCTATCCAGCCTTGTTCTGGCACATAGACTGAGAACCAAGCATGCGAGGCATCGGCACCAATCAGCTTGGCTTCACCTGCGGGTGGTAGGGTTTCTATGTAACCACTGACGTATCGTGCCGCTAAACCTACTGAACGTAAACAGCCGATTGCAAGGTGCGCAAAATCCTGACAAACGCCTCTTCTGTGTTCTAGCACGGTGGCAAGTGGCGTGGCGAGGGTGGTAAAGTCTGGGTCAAAAGTAAAGTCTTTATAAATACGTTGCATTAAATCATTCACTGCACCGGTGATTGATCTACTTGGCGTGAAAGATAAGGTCGCATATTCTGCCAGCTCCGTGGTGACGGCAACCAAAGGCGAGTCTAAAGTATATTGGCGGGCATCGAGCGTATCTGCTGTTTGTTTTGTAGAGTGCGTTTGCTGAGCCAATAAATCACGTACCGCTTCCCAAGTATAGCCTTGATAGAAATCTAGCTGAGCTGGGTTTTCTTGCAGTTGTACTTCGCTTACAGCTGTAATGGTGAAAGCATGGTGCGCTTGCTGCATAGAAAAATACGCTACATGATTACCAAAGAAGTCTTCGCGAATACGGAAATCAGCCGCATAGGGTTCTATATCTAGTGTGGATGAAATCACTTGTTGATTCTTGCAGTTTCTTGGCATCAGGCGCGCTTCGCTGTATGACAGTGAAACTTTATCTGTGTAATCGTACTTGGTGATATGAGTGATTTTATAGTGCATGCTGAATTTCGCTAAACTGGTCTGACTTCATTGAGTGAGTGTTGCAACTGCCCGTGTTTGAAGTAGGTCGCAGTTATGCTGTCGGATAATGTAGCGATTAAATAATACAAGCGGCTGAGTGTTTGATCTAAATTCTCACGCACGTGCCCTTTTGTGGTTTTAATCAAGTCGTTTAAATTGGTTAAATCTAATAAGCTACAAGCTTCTAATATCAGGCGCTCTTCTACACTTAGCTGTGCATTGCTTTGCTTACGCGGCATTTTGCTCACGTGTTCTTGAATGCGGTTAAATTGATAGGCTAAAGAACGTGGATTATTTTTATCTAACATCAGCAATTCAATAAATGAAGGTAGCTCTATGCTGTTGCGATAATGCTCACGGTAGCAAATCAGGTTATCGCTGGTTTCCAGCAAAGACTCCATCAATAGTTGTTCTGTGCCTGAAGCTTGCGCGGTAGAGAAGCAACTTCGTAATAGTGAAATAAGCAACAAAGCGCGCTCTAAACGACGGCCTATATCTAGAAACAGCCAGCCATTGCCACGCGTCATGCTTTCCATAATCAAGCCACTGAACGCGGATAGCGCGGTGATTAGTCGATCCATGTGTTCTTGAATATTCCACAGCGTAGATTCAGTGAGTTGCTGCGATTGTTCTAAGTGCGACTTTATCTCGTCCATCACCCGCCACGTATCTGATGACCACAAATTACGTACGGTATAACCCGCTTGCACCAAGCTACGCTGATTATTGGCAATACTGCCAATTTTTTCTTCATCTAACATCAATGACAGCAGTTCGCCATCTGGCGTTTGCAATAGTGCAGTTGCATTATCACTCTCTGAATCGCCTAAAAAGCCAGGGTAAGTATTGGTAATGTTGGTGAGGCTGCGCAAAATAGTATGCAAACTATGTTGAAAATGCACATTACTATTATCTGGGTTGATATAAAGTTTTTTAACCGTAGTGCGAAGCAGGCGAATGCTACCTTCTGTGCGCTCAGCATAACGACCTACCCAAAACAGGTTTTCGGCAACGCGACTAGAAAGTGTGCTGGAGTAACTGCTACCAACAAGTTCGCTATGTCTGTTTGCTGTTACGTTAGTTTGTTGCGTGCTAGTGCCGCCAACTATCCAAGTGTCTTTACTCATGGCGCCCAACTGACTTGAAACTAGCACATCACCAGTTTGCGTCGCGCTGCGTGTAAGGCTGCCAGGCATCAGGTTATAACCGCTTTCTTGGGCGACCATAAAGCAGCGCATCAATGACTGACGCGGTTCTAAATGGCCATCCACCAATGAGGGCGCGGTAGAAAACACTTCATGTTCTTGCCCCACAAAAAATGCTGGGTTGGCACGAATGCGATCGCGCCAATAAGTGATTTGTTGCCGACTCAACTGGCTGCCAAAAACCGAAGTCATGGCACCGCGACAGATATGCTTAATCACTAATTTATGCAGATTGTTCAGCACATAATCTAACTCCTTGGGCTGACCGCACCACCATGTAGCAGCACTGGGTAAACGTAGCTTCTTACCCAAAAAGTATTCCGCAATTCTTGGCAGAAATGGCAATAAACCTGGGCTTTCTAATACACCACTACCTAAAGGATTAGCAATCGTCACATTGCCTCTGCGCGCCACTTCTAGCAAACCCGGAATACCTAAGCGCGAATCATCACGTAACTCAAGTGGATCACAAAACACATCGTCCATACGACGCATAATGACATCCACGCGCTGCAAGCCGTTGAGTGATTTCAACCAAACAAAGCCATCGCGCACGGTCAGGTCATCGCCCTGAACCAATGGATAGCCTAGATGTGAAGCTAAATAAGCATGCTCAAAAAAGGTTTCATTAAACGGCCCTGGCGTCAGCACAACCACTCTAGGCGCATCAGCATTTTGCGGTGCGATTTCTTGCATGCCATGGCGCAACGATTGAAAAAAGCCATCTAATCGTTGTACTTGTGTGTCACGAAAAATATTGGGAAACACGCGCGACATCGCCAGCCTGTTTTCTAAGGCATATCCAGCACCTGAAGGCGCTTGGGTACGGTCGCCAATGACCCACATGCGATTATCAGGGCCGCGTGCTAAATCTGCCGCGTACAGCACTAATTGATGTTTACCAGGTATTTTAACTTTGTCACAAGCGCGTAAAAAGCCACTGTGGTTAAACAACATCTCTATTGGTAACAAGCCTTGCCGAATCAGCTCGCGTGGCCCGTAAATATCCGTCAGAATCAGATTTAGCAGTTCTGCACGCTCTAGCAGACCAAGTTCAATATCTCGCCACTCTTCATTAGCAAGCAGCAAGGGAACAGAATCTAGCTGCCAAGGCCGACTGCTGCCGTCAGGGTCGCCATACACATTGTAAGTGACGCCGTTTTCGCGGAGTAACTTGTGAATTTCATTCTGCCTTAAACTAACTTCACCCTGCCCTAATTTTTGTAAAGCTTGAATATAATATGCCCAATGCGGACGAACCTTGCCAGATTGATCGAGCATTTCATCTAGCATGCTTGCGCCCGCCGAATAGCCAGCCGTATTCCCTAGCCAAGTATTAGCTTTTGAAGCTTGCAAATATTGATTTGAAGTTGCCATGTGTACTCTCAAAAACCTAAGCACATTTTAAGCTTAAATTCAGCTTAGCGGTTAAGTTGCATCACTAGAGATGCGTTTTAACAAAGAATTACATAACATCACCTAAATGGAGCCTGATTTAGCGCGATTTACAGCGCAAACAAGTTGCTTGTTTAATCATTAAAAAGTTATGATTAATGCTTTATTTATCAAGCTGCATTTATGACTTATTGTGTTGGAATACTATTGGAATCTGGATTAGTCATGGCGTCTGATACCCGTACTAATGCGGGTGTTGACCAAGTCGCTACTTTTCCTAAAATGACTACTTTTGAAGTGCCAGGTGAGCGCACGATGGTGATGCTCACTGCAGGTAATTTAGCGGTAACTCAAGCGGTATTACAGCACTTGCATAAAGACATCGCCAACAACGAAACACATCACTTACTCAATGCCTCAGATATGTTCGATGCTGCACGCTTGGTTGGTATGGCTATACGTACTGTACACAAAGAAGATGCTGAACATTTGCGTCACCACAATACCGACTTCAATATCTCCGTTCTGTTTGCTGGGCAAATTGCGGGTGAACCAACGCGGCTGTTCCAGATTTACTCTGCGGGCAACTTCATTGAAGCCAGCCAAGAAACGCCTTACTTTCAAATTGGTGAAACCAAGTACGGCAAGCCGATTTTAGACCGTGTGATTAACTACAAATGTGGCCTAGAAGACGCGCTTAAATGTGTACTCATCTCATTTGATTCGACTATCCGCAGCAATGTGTCTGTTGATCTACCAGTTGACGTGTTGGTGTATAGAAATAATAAACTTAGCATTGATTACAATCACCGCGTAGCTAAAGACGACCCTTACTTTCTCTCGGTACGCCAACATTGGGGCGAGGGTTTACGCAAAGTCTTTGCTGAAATTCCAAATCCTGATTGGTGTTAACTAATGCTTAAATAATTTAGGGGCTGTCCTAGATAACACATAAAATTTTACAATGACGGCATGAGAAAGAGCAGAAAGTATTGTTTATTCTGATAGCTGGCGTGGTTATAATGTGTTGGATGTTTCTGATTTCGAGCACTATCGAATTAACTACTCGAAACTGTTTGCAGACAAAAAAACCACATCAATGGTATAGAGAATTTTTGGAATCAAGCTAAGCGTCACATGCGTAAATTTAACGGTGTGACAAAGGCTAATTTCGTTTTGTTTTTTAAAGGAGTGCTTGTGGTGTTTTAACAAACCAACACCACAAGCACAATTATTAAAAATAAAACAATGGGTTAAACAACATATGTGATAGTTATATAGGACAGCGCATTAAATCCTTTTATTTGTATTATTCAGTTGCATCTGAAATTTGTTCCGCCAACAGCCTTGTACGTACAAAATTAATATGCCCACGCAGTCCATAAAACATATCTGCAAAGGCGGCTGGTATTTTTATATTACTTAACTTTTCTTCTAGCTGATCTAGATTATTCATTATTTCTTGGCGCTTATCTACATCATTGGTTGTACCAAACGCATCTTTCTCGAGCTCAAGTAAGGCTCGATAAAAAGGATAGATTGATAGTTGAATTTTCCAGCGATAGATACTTGGTGCTAATTTTATGACAGGTATCAATATCAACAATAATGGGACCAAAACCACCAGCATTCTATTAATAAAACTGGCCATCCAAAATGGAAAATCGCGATACAGAAAACTTTTACCAGATTTGTAATAGCGGGTTGCATCTGGGCTGACTCGGTATTCCTGAGTAGTTAGATTTGGAAACTCTCCACTTTTCACAAATAAAGTTGCCGAACCATGTACTTCGTTTGCAGCATCCAATAACAGATCAGACAATGCTGGATGTAAGGTATCGCGGGCGATTAATTCAACCGTAGGTGCAACCAGATTTAAATCATTTACAGGAATATTTTTTCCTAAATCAATTGAGCCCTTAGGTAAAACCAACTTATGTAAATATTTAATACGCCTTGTATAGCCATCCGCTTGATCAAAATTAAAGATATTAATGCCTGGCGTTTTGACCAAGTTTTTAATCAATTGTGTTGATACAGAATCCCCCATCACAAAAATTGCATCAATCTTATCCTGCAATAAATCATCCACTGGATTTAGACTTGGTTTCTCAATTAACTTCGTACTACCACCCGGTAAAATTCCATTTTCTTTCAGCATATTCAATGCCAAAGAATGGGTACCACTACCGAGCTCACCTATATTCAATCGTTCACCAGCAAAATCTGCAATCAAGTTTTTATTTTCACCACGATAAAAAATCATCATGGGTTGATAGGCAATACTACCAAGCGACATTAGTTTATCTGTCTTAATACTACCGACCACGCCACTTTGCACAAAACCAATATCAACGTTTATGCGCTTGTCAGCCAACTTACTGAGATTATCAATAGAACCATTGGATGCCAGTATATTAAGCTTTACACCTTGTTTAGCCAAAATCGCTTTATATTTCAGTGCATTTTTTTGATAAACACTACCTTCATCACCCGCTGTAATAGTTAAGCTAGTGGGTGCCGCAGAATTAAAAAATAAAAATACTGCAAGGCAAATGATCGCTATAAAACCCAGCATCAAAAACATAAACAGAATAATGCTGCTGCCATAGATTGCCGCTAATTTGGCCCATATTTTTTTTAAAGATGTTTTTAATTCAGTCATGTCATTAAAATTCCATAAGCAACTATTAATTACTGTTTATTTTGCAGTCCGCTATTAAAGTATTTCCACACGCTATTTAATACAAAGCGGCGCAAATACTACAAAATAGCACATTTATAAAAGCACAAAGCCTTATTGGTTTGGCTTATTAAAAGTTAAATTACATGCAGGTGATAGTTTAAACGCGGTTAATGCTATTTTAAGCAAAATATGAAATCATGCTAAAAACCATTAAGTAGGATGGTTAGTTAGATTTAAAAAAGTGATTTTTGAAGTGCTGTTGTGTTGTTCGCAGTTTTTTCAGTAGTGAGTATTTTTTTCGCTTTAGTTGTGCGCTTTTGACTACTATTTTTTCTGGAAGCATGGTTTTTGATAATGCGGTCAGTATCTTGCTGATGGTTTGTATTTTGTTTAAGTTGGCTAAAGCGTTCGCGCGCAAACTTTAATGCCATATTAATATCAGTTGGGTATTATGGCCCATCGTGACCAGTAAAAACGGTCCAACGTGACCGCTGATT
>NZ_JAQSDC010000016.1 GCF_029945705.1 Methylotenera sp. | reverse complement strand
GTTAAGTAATTATAATCTCTTAACTTGTGTCGCATTTTATTAGACCATTACATACTTTTTGATTTTTTTGAGGTCAATGGTCATATCAATCATTTTTAAGAGGTCTAAGGCTCTAATCATAGCAATGTTGGGGTCTTTTGTGTTTAAAGACCTTTTAACTTGATGTTGATTGATACGACTATGGAAGTAATAGACACCATTTCTGGCATAGACTGGTATTTTTAACATAATTTGCTACCAATTATGCTACCAGACTAAAAAGAAAAAGCCCTATAAGCTATTGACTTATAAGGCTTTTTACATATTGGCGGAGCGGACGGGACTCGAACCCGCGACCCCCTGCGTGACAGGCAGGTATTCTAACCAACTGAACTACCACTCCAAAAACGATGCGTTTTAATTAATTTAACAAAAACGCATTTAAACTCGCCTACTCATTTTTACAAAAAATGAGTAACGATAGTCACACTTGCAGGATTTTGGTGGGTGCTGACGGGGTCGAACCGCCGACATTCGCCTTGTAAGGGCGACGCTCTACCAACTGAGCTAAGCACCCTGCCTGCCTAACGAGGACCGCATATTACATGAAATTTAGAGATTTTTCCAAGCATGATTGAATAAAACTTAAATAATTTGCAATTTCTAGCGTAATTCACAATTTTGGTTTGAAACTTCACTTGAAATTTAGCTGGCAACCTAGGGTTTAGCTTATAAACTAAGGTGAAGTGATGCCACTCGCCTTTAATAGATCTAGCGCCTCATTTAGATTTTTTTGCGTTTCTGAAACGGGCTCAGGACCATACACCTTCTCGCGCGACAAATCTACCAGCTCGCCAGATGCCCAAGAAACCACATAAGCCAACACAAACACCAATAATCCACGCGTGACGCCTTTGGGCATGCCATGTTCATCTAATAAGCGATGGAGATACCATGCCGCAATCACGAATACGATGGTAGAAATAATAATATTCCACGTGGAGGGTATGGTGAACATGGCTGGTTTCTACTCAGGTTAAAGATTAAAGTGGCTAGTGCATCATACAGGCGAAAATAGAGGCCATGCAAGCCAATATACGTGCTGGCTGTGAAGGCTATATTTCATCAGCAGTAACGCATGAATGTCACACATTCCATGCAATAATAACTATTAACCAATCTTCATAACCCTATTTTCGGCAATAGAAAACATGACAAACGAACAAGCGCTGGCCTATATGCACAATCTTTTACGTGCCATGTTAGACAAAAAGGCGTCAGATTTATTCATTTCTGCAGATTTTCCACCCGCAATGAAAATAGACGGCAAAATGACGCCCGTCACGCAACAGAAACTCACTGGTGAACTCACCAAAGCGTTTGCTGATGCCATTATGAGTGATAAGCAAAAAGCCGAGTTTGCCGTAGAAAAAGAATGTAACTTTGCAATCTGGCCTAAAGAAATTGGGCGTTTTCGGGTGAATGTGTTTTTACAGCAAGAAAAAGTAGGCATGGTGCTGCGCACTATCACCACAAAAATACCTAACTTTGAAGACTTAGGCTTACCTAAAGTGCTCAAAGAAGTGATGATGACTAAGCGTGGCTTGGTGGTTTTAGTTGGCGGAACAGGCTCTGGCAAATCCACAACACTGGCGGCTTTAATCGACTATCGCAATGAACATAGCTTTGGTCATATCATTACGGTAGAAGACCCTGTGGAGTATGTACATCAAAGTAAAAACTGCTTAGTCACACACCGCGAAGTGGGGCGTGACACCAATGGCTGGTTCAATGCACTTAAAAACACTTTGCGCCAAGCACCTGACGTTATTTTAATTGGTGAGATTCGTGATAGAGAAACCATGGAATTCGCGCTGGCCTTTGCGGAAACTGGGCACCTTTGCATGGCAACCTTGCATGCCAATAGTGCAAATCAAGCGCTGGATCGCATTATCAACTTTTTCCCTGAAGAGCGTCATGCGCAACTGCATATGGATTTATCGTTGAATCTACGTGCATTTGTTTCACAGCGTTTAGTCTCAAAAGTCGGCGGCGGACGTAGCGCAGCAGTTGAAATTCTGCTGAATTCACCCTTGATTTCAGACCTGATTTTAAAAGGTGAAACAGGCATGGTGAAAGAAATTATGGCTAAATCAACTGAGCAAGGCATGCAAACATTCGACCAAGCCTTATTCCAGCTGTGTGAAGACGGTGTCATTTCCGAAGAAGATGCGTTAAGAAATGCAGACTCTCTCACCGAATTACGCTTGCGCTTCAAACTCAAAGGCAAAAATGCTGGTGCTAAATCAACCAGTATATTTGCACTACATGAGGAACCTAAAGAGGAAAAAGTAGCAGAAGCTCAGGCGGGCATATAAATTAGGCGGCAGGTTTATTTGCCAGCCGTTTAATCGTGATTAAATGGCACAATCACCTCACGCGAAGCGAGTACAATTTCGCGTAAAAAGCATAGCAAGGCCAAAATCACTGAAAACATAGATGTGATAAACGCCAGCAATACGATATGCGGCATTTTAAAACCCGTCTCGACTGATATAAACAAAGTTGCAATAGAAACGCATACACATAAAGCCGCTAGGGTCGCCAAGCCAATGGCGCGCCTAAGCCATTTGGTGCGTTTAACTAAAATCTTAAACTCATGACTAAACTTACCACGCTTCTCTCGCGGCATATCATTTAACAATCGTGCACGGTCAATAGATCGCCCCAAACGACCAATCAACACACCGAGAATAGAGCCTATACCCGTGAGTAAGAACACTGGTGCCACGGCATCGCGAATAGCCTCAGAAACGGCGTGAATATCTGTAAGATTGGCAATCATGATTATTGACTTGAACTTTGTTAAGAAGGGAGTTGTTTAATAAAATTACGCAGTGAAATTTAGCCCTAATTCACTAGCCCGTCAATTTATTTTAGTGCATAACTTTCGTGTTTATCTAGGGTATAGCGATACAAACAAAAAAGGAGCCGAAGCTCCTTTTTTGTTAATTGGGGTTTGCCACCAATTAGATAAATCTATTTAAATCTGGTCGGCGTGGAGAGATTCGAACTCCCGACATCCTGCTCCCAAAGCAGGCGCGCTACCAGGCTACGCTACACGCCGAAGGCCGGCACTATACTGAGAACGGTCGCCCCCGTCAAGGCCGCGAGTTTAATTAATGAAGATTATGATTAGCCCTCCACGAACCAAGCATTTCAATCAATGCACTTAAACAGCAATCAAAACTAAGTCTCTTCTCAATTTAAGGTTAAAATTTAACCTCATATAAAGCGCTAGACACATTCATTACAGTGGAATTCATTTACATTTTTGGGCGCTTAATATTTTCATTAGGCGCTAACATTTATCAAAAAAAGCTATCGCATCAAGGCCTGCATCCGTTCTTTATCGTCGCCACGACTTACTTTGTATTAAGTTTACTCGCCGCGCCGCTATTAGGAGTGGTTGAAATCAGTCAATTAAGTCATGCTTTTTGGCTTGATGCTTTTCTCGCATCATTATTTGATGTCGGTGGGTGGATGTTTTTAGTCATGTCACTCTCTAAAACCGAGCTTTCCGTCTTTGGTCCACTTAACGCTTACAAAGTCGTTGCTTCCATGCTGTTAGCGATCGTCTTTCTAAATGAAATACCGAGCCTGCAAGGTTTTATCGGCGTTTTGGTGATTATTGCTGGCAGCTATTTTTTAACGCCATCCACGGGCGACTTGCAAACTAACCGTATCTTAAGCCTGTTAAAAGACAAAGGCGTTCAAGCAAGATTTCTTTCTATTCTCTTATTCGCCATCGGCACTATTTTTCTTAAAAAATCGGTGATTCTCGGCGGCGCACTAGCCACCATGGTGTTCTGGTCACTCATGGGGTTTTTACTCGTGCTGTTAAGCAATCAACTATTTTTAACTGGTGGCATGAAAAGTAACCTACAAGCATCCAATAAGCACTTACCCACAATTATCGCCATCGGAGCGATGGTGTTTGTCATGCAGTACTTTACATTGCTTCTGCTCGCTAACATGATGGTGGCATACGCACTTGCACTGTTTCAGTTAGGCATGGTTTTGCAAGTGTTTGCTGGCTACAAAGTCTTTAACGAAAAACATATCACCAGAAAGCTACTCGCCTGCTCAGTCATGATGGCAGGCAGCATATTAGTCTTAATGGCCTAGCAAACTCTATGGCTAACCTATGACTCAAAAACTTACCAATGTAGCGAGTACGTCAAAGCGATTTAAAACTAATTAGAGTACCGTAGCATTTAAACTGAAGGAGATGGAAAGCACTATGCGGATGCCGTTGCGCTATATGAATTTTTAAGTGAGCTTTATTTAGACTTGGCTGCTTACAATAGAGAAATTCTTGATATAAAACTGGTGCCGGATGTCGGAATCGAACTGACGACCTTCGCATTACAAGTGCGCTGCTCTACCAACTGAGCTAATCCGGCGTTTTCTAGGAAGCGAATTATACTGAAAATTTAGCGAATGTCATGCATTATGAATGTAATAATTAGTTAAATTAGAATACATCGTTTAAGCCACAACATATTGCATCTACTGTGGCAGCCAACGTGGAAGCTCGCTAAGTTTACTAACTACCAGCTAAACTCTTTAAGAAGTGATTTCTTGGAAACTGCCTGCTATTCTTAGTGAAAGCCTCAAACTCATTAATTGGCGTTGGGATGCCAAACAGATTACCTTGAAAGTGATTGCACCCATAATTTCTTAGGTATGCTAATTGATGATCTGTTTCCACACCTTCCGCAATGACATCTATATTGAGTCCGCGTGCCATCGCGATAATGGTTCGAACAATCGCTTGGTCACTGCTATCCTCAGTGAGGTCTTGTATGAAAGATTGATCAATCTTTAACTGTTGTAATGGCAGTTTCTTTAAGTATTGAAGAGATGAGTAACCAGCTCCAAAATCATCCAACTCAAAACGTATTCCAATGGCCTGCAATGCGACCATTGTGATAATGATGTGTTCAACATTATCTAACAACATACTTTCAGTAAGCTCAAGTTTCAATAAGTTTGGATTGATTGCATGATTTTGAACTGTAGTTTGTACCTGTGATACAAAATCTGCCTGATTGAACTGCTTAGCACTGACGTTAATCGACAAAGTAAGATTATCTGTAAATGGGCTCTGTTCCCAAGCTTTGAGCTGGGTGCAGGCTGCATCTAATACCCATTGCCCAATGGGTAGAATAAATCCAGTTTCTTCTGCAAGTGGTATGAAGTTAAATGGTAACACTAAGCCTCGTTTAGGTTGATTCCAACGAATCAAGGCTTCTGCGCCCAATGAACGACCATCACCATCAACTTGTAATTGATAATAGAGTTGAAACTCCTTATTCTCAATGGCTTGACGTAAATCCCGCTCTAATTCGACACGTGCATTGATCACCTCTTGCATATTGGGATCGAAGAAACGCAATGTATTTCTACCCGCTTTTTTAGCTTGATACATAGCAATATCAGCTTGCTTGAGTAGCTCTTCAAGCTCTAATTCACCGCCATTAAATAGCGTGATTCCGATGCTGGAGGAATTGAAATATCGGTGTGAAGAAAGCAGATACGGTAGATTAATTTCACTCAATATTTTTTCGCCTACCAGCTCAGCTTGAGCAGCAGCGTCAAATGGTTGATCACTCAAGTTCTCTATAAACACGACAAATTCATCACCCCCTATGCGAGCTACCGTGTCACCTTCTCGCACGCAAGTCATCAGTCTCGTTGCCACTTGTTGTAATAATAAATCACCAATATCATGACCTAGCGTGTCGTTCAATGTTTTGAAATGATCAAGATCAAGAAACAGTAACGCGCCTCTCTGACCACTACGTGCACTGTTAGCTAGCGCCTGATTAAGTCGATCAACTAATAGCCGACGGTTAGGTAGCTGAGTTAGTGGGTCATAAAATGCAAGTCTCTGAATTTCATCACTGGCGGCTTTACTCACAGTAATGTCAGTAAGGGTCGATACGTAGTTAGTGACTGTGCCATTGTTTGCTTTAACTGCCGTAATCGTTACATGTACTGGATACGCTTCACCATTTTTGCGCTTGTTCCATATTTCGCCTTCCCACATGCCTGTATCGTTTATACTTTTCCACAAAGCATCGAAGAAAGTAACTTCATGCTTTCCAGAACGAAACAATCTTGGTGACTGACCGATGACTTCTTCTTCACTATAGCCAGAGATTTTTAGAAATGCTTGATTTGCACGAAGAATGACATTATTAGCATCCGTCACTAATATACCTTCATGGGATTCGAATGCAGTAGCAGCAATGCTAAGCTCTACTGTTCGTTGCTCAATAATGGTTTCAAGATACTCTTCATGAAATTTTAATTCACGCGTTATTTGATGCAGCTTTTCAACGGCTAGTTTTGTAAACTTTGTAAATGGATAGAAAATCAGCGCCGCTTCAAGTGCTAGTAATATTAAAGTCAGCGTCCATAACAGCGTTTCTATTTTCTCCAAGCTGACTATGGATGCCTCGCCTTCGAGTTGATACTGATGCACCATCTTGTCTAGGGATGAACTTAATCTAGTCAATGCTGTGTTCGTGATGAGCAGTACAGTAGGGTTGTCAGCCGTCAAATTATCACTGTCGGCTGCAAGTAACTCATCAACGCTTTTAATATAATTTTCAACTTGAGTATTCAGTGGATTCTCACCTTTGAAGTACATTGCATTGACAGTTGTAGACATACTAGCGGGTAGGCCTAACAGTTTGTCACCATGTATCAACGCATAGTGAGATTGGGCCATCAGCTCAATACTCTCCTTTAACTTACGCTGAATTTTTGGACGTTGATTTGTTTGTGCATGAACTAGTAAATTCGAAAGCAGCGCCGTACGCTGGCTTAACATGCGCTGTCGTCCGCTTATATTGACTATTGCAGCAGTACTTTTTTGCTTAGCGATAATCAGCTCAAGACTAAACCATGCAGAGGTTGATAGCGCAGCGATTAAAGTCAAAGCAAAGACATAACGCCAGGTTAGACCTTGGGCAATGTTAGTGTCATCTTTTATTTGTAGATTCATCAATAAAGCCCGTAGTCACTGCCAAACAACTTTTTGCCTGTTATGATCTCAGTTTACTGCAATTTTATATCAATTCCATAGCGACATAAGTAATAGTTTTAGCAACCAATTCCATGATTTATAGCTAAATTAATGACTTGCTATAAATGGCTGGTGTGAAATTCCGAAGGAAAACTATGCCGCATTATTATCAATTTTAGCAGGTTAAAAAGTGAACCAACATCCAAACTCTGCTGATACTAAGCACCAAAAACGTTGTGCTTGGGCTGAAGGTAGTGAGCTTATGCAGGCATATCACGATAGTGAGTGGGGAGTCCCGCAAAGAGACTCTCGTATGCTTTGGGAAATGCTGATGTTAGAAGGCTTTCAGGCGGGTTTGTCTTGGATTACCGTGCTGCGTAAACGCGAGGCATTCCGTCAGGCTTTTGCAGAGTTTGATCCTGTGAAAGTAGCAAATTTCAATGAAGACGACATCAATCGACTCATGAATAATGAGGGAATCATTCGCGCACGCGCCAAAATTGAAGCAACTATTGCAGGTGCCAAGATTTATTGTGAAATGATGGCGCGTAATGAAAATTTTAGTGACTTCTGTTGGTCTTTTACTGAAGAAAAAGTGCTCAATGGCAGTGGTTCAAGCACTCCTGTCATGACGCCTCTTTCTGAAGCAATATCGAAAGAGTTGAAGCGTCGAGAATTTAAATTCGTCGGCCCAACCATTGTCTATGCTTGGATGCAGGCAGTAGGAATTGTAAATGACCACGCTTCAGATTGTTTTTGTCGATAAGAAATCAGAAGCTACGAAAGCTATTGTTAATGATTTAAGCTAACAACTATGGCTGTGTTGCTTTAAGTACAGACTCAAGAACCCCTGGATACTTTTGCTCAATCTCTTCGAGCCTTAGTGCGTTCATGTGCTCAGTGCCGTCAACCACCGTTTCAACAAGACCCGCGCTACGTAATATTTTGAAGTGATGTGACATACTTGATTTTGGTCGATTCAGGTCAAGCTCCCCACAGGTCAATTTTCTGCCTGCCTTGGCGAGGCGAACAACAATTTCCATGCGGGTAGGGTCTGCTAGCGCATATAGAATATCAATCAACTCTACTTGCTCGATGGTGGGGTGTTTAATCTGTCTCATACACAAAATTTATCACATCTCTTGATATTATTCCAATGTTCGATTATATTCGAACATTGGAATAATAATTTGGCTTAATTTTCTAGCCATTACCTAATTATCAATCAAGAGGATCACCATGGCAGATTTATTTTCTTCCTTTCAATTAAAAGATGTAACGTTAAAAAATCGCATTGCGATTCCACCTATGTGTCAATACATGGCTGAAGATGGCCTGGTGAATGATTGGCACAAAGTGCATTATGCAAGTCTAGCCCGTGGTGGAAGCGGTCTGGTCATTGTGGAGGCAACCGCGGTATCACCAGAGGGGCGTATCACCCCAAACTGCTTGGGAATATGGAACGATGCTCAAGTAGAACAACTGCGTGAAATCGCAGCGGCAATAAAAGCGGCCGGAGCTATACCTGGCATCCAAATAGCGCATGCTGGACGTAAGGCAAGTGCTAACGTGCCATGGGAAGGCGACGACCATATCGCCGCTGGCGACTCACGGGCATGGCAACCAATAGCGCCATCAGCCATCGCATTTGGCGGTGACCTCCCTCGTGTGCCGAGCGAAATGACCATTGATGACATCAAAAGAGTGCAAGGAGATTTTGTTGCCGCTGCGCTCCGTGCCAAGCAGGCTGGATTTGAATGGCTAGAGATGCATTTTGCGCATGGATATTTGGCTCAGAGCTTTACTTCGCCTCACTCTAATCTGCGCACGGATGAATATGGTGGTAGCTATCAGAATAGATCACGATTCACACTTGAGACGATTGCGGCAGTTAGGAATGTTTGGCCAGAGAACCTACCATTAACAGCGCGATTCGGTGTGCTGGAATTCGATGGTAAAGATGAAGAAACCATGAGCGAATCCATTCAATTGGTTAAAGAATGGCGCCAGCTTGGGCTGGACATGCTAAGTGTCAGCGTTGGATTCACCATACCAGATACGAATATTCCATGGGGGCCTGCATTTATGGCGCCTATAGCGCAGAGAGTACGCAACGAGGTTCAAATACCTGTGTCATCTGCGTGGGGATTTGGTGCACCAAAAATTGCCGATCAGGCGATACGTAACGAACAGTTGGATTTAGCGATGATAGGTCGAGCTCACCTAGAGAATCCAAATTGGCCATATCATGCGGCAAAGGCTTTAGATAAAAAGGATCCAGCCTGGGTACTACCGCCGCCTTATGCGCATTGGTTGTCTAGATATAAAAGCTTAGTAGAAGACTAGTCGATTGACATCCATTTTTTAAGACCATACTCAGATAATGACTAGTTTTATTGACATTATCTGAGAGCTTTTCTAGGATGCTGAGGCATTAACAATGCTACTTATTGTAGTGTCGACTTTTGCAAACGCGTTATCGTAAAGCATTTTCAATTCTTCATCTGGGTTAGCAGATAAGCCATGGGCAACTCAACATTATCGTAGCGACTACTGCCGCTTGCTTAGCAACATCGGTTGCTTGTTTAACATATTTATAAGAATAACGTAGCAGAAGCTTTGAGCAGCTGATTAATCTTCACCAACTACATTTTGCTGTAGTACCAAATGTTTTAAGGTAAAATGCCGCGCTTTCCATTCAAGGCATTTCAATCTATGTGGTTCAAGAATCTCACGCTATACCGTCTCACTAAATGGGAAGAAACGCCAGCATCCCTTGCAGAAAAGCTTGCTAAGCGCGCATTGCAATCTTGCAGTGGTTTGGATATGCAAAGAGTAGGTTGGGTCTCTCCCAAAGTGGAGGGTGAACCGCTTGTGCATCAACTTGGTTCTCAACTTCTCGTTAGTCTTGGTATCGAGAAGAAATTACTTCCAGCAACTGTAATCAATCAATTTACTAAACTACGTGCTGCAGAAATTGAAGAGCAGCAAGGCTACAAACCTGGCCGCAAAGAAATGAAAGAAATTAAGGAGGCCATGGTGGATGAATTGCTACCTCGCGCCTTTGCCATTCGCAGTAAAGTTTATGCCTGGATAGATCCCGTAGATGGTTGGATGGTCATTGATGCGGCTAATTTAGCCAAAGCGGATGAAATGGTCACACAGCTGGTTAAAACACTAGAAGGTTTTTCAGTTTCTCTCATTAAAACCAAGTTATCACCGTCAGTCGCCATGACCACATGGTTAGGCGCTAAGGAGGCCCCAGCATCATTTACGGTTGATCAAGACTGCGAATTACGTGAGAAAGGTGAGAGTGGATCCACCGTGCGTTATGTCAAACACGCGCTAGAGCTCGATGAAATTAGCAAACACTTAAAAGCTGGCAAAGAAGTCACTAAAATGGCGATGACCTGGAATGACAAGATTTCATTCGTCATGCATGAGAATCTACAACTGAAACGCATTGTGCCCTTAGATTTGATTAAAGACCAAGCTGACGTAAACAGCGAGGATGATAGCTTCGATACTGATTTTGCCATCATGACAGGTGAGTTGAAAAAGCTCATTCCTTCAGTGGTGGATGCATTAGGTGGCGACGTTTAGATTGCCACTCCGATGTTTACTTGGTATGGAGTTAGTTGGCACTCACTCCATACCTAAGTATTCATTTGCATCGCGCTATAAGCTGCAAGCCCCATCAAGCTTACGATTCAAAATACCGACTAGGCTCTACGCCTAGCACACGCTTAAACATCGCCGTAAATGCGCTAGAACTTAAGTACCCTAACTCTTGTGCCACCTGACTGATAGGTTGATTTGCCGCTAATCTTTCAAGTGCCTCAATAAGCTTGGCTTGTTGTCGCCACTGCCTAAAACTAAGTCCTGTTTCTTTCTCAAATTTACGCGCTAATGTTCTTGAGCTCATAGCTAGTTGATCAGCCCATATTTCAATCGTCGTTTGGTCACTGGGTTGTTCAATCATTTGCTGACAGATTTGCATTAACTTCACATTGCTAGGTAAAGGTAAATGCAATGCGGGCGTTTTTAAATATTTAATCTCCATCAGTGCTAATTGCGCAATTAACCCAGCACGCCCCTCTTCTTCGTAATCAACGGCCTCTTGTGTTAAAGATAAGATTAACTGGCGGAGTAATGCCGACACTTCAATCAAACAACAATTAGACTGAAAGTTAGCGGCAATATCAGGTCGAATATAGAGCGTTCTCATTTCAACGCTGCCCAACATATGCACGGTATGCATCATTTCAGGTGGAATCCAAACACCTCTTAGCGGAGGAACGACCCAGCAACCCTCATCTGTTTCGATGCGCATCACGCCACTAGCCGCGTAAATAAGTTGCGCTCTTGGGTGGCTATGCCTAGGTGTAGAGCTTGCAGCATAATCAACAGACTTGGCCGTCACTTTATGTGGCAGTAACTGGTAAATGTCAGGCTTGATATTATTTTGCTGCATACCTTGTCGTTTTCGCGATGGTTATTGTCAATACATAATTGTATGCGACATTTTATAATTTATTCTCTATTAATTTACACTACAAGATTTGACAGTATGACAACGCAAGCTCAACACATACCTATGCAAGACAGTAAATTGCAAGATAGTAAATCGACGGAATTTGGCATTATTGCAGCGATTAGTTTTTCACACTTTCTGAACGACATGATGCAGTCAATTTTGTTGGCCATTTACCCAATATTGAAACTGAATCTTCATTTGAGTTTTTCTCAAATTGGCTTAATTTCACTATGCTATCAGGTCACAGCGTCACTCTTGCAACCAGTGATTGGTTTATATACAGACCGTAGTCCAAAACCTTATTCATTGCCTGTGAGTATGATGTTAACCATGTCTGGCCTCATTGTATTAGGCACAGCGACCCAGTTTGAGGCGGTGCTGGTGGCTGCCGTACTGATTGGTATGGGTTCTTCTATCTTTCACCCAGAGTCTTCTAGAGTAACTAGATTGGCTGCAGGTAATCGCCCGGGATTGTCGCAGTCATTGTTCCAAGTTGGCGGCAATATGGGCAGTTCAGTAGGGCCATTATTGGCGGCACTTATCATTTTTCCGCATGGTGTGGGGAGTGTTGTGTGGTTTGCATTTGCAGCCCTTACAGGTGCCGCTATTTTGAGTACGGTCAGTCATTGGTATAGCCAACACTTGAATAGTACATCGCACAAAGCGCATACAAATAAGGTCAGTGAATTCTCAAAGAATAAAATCATTATTTCTTTGCTAGTGCTTGGTATATTGATGTTTTCTAAATTCATCTACATGGCTAGCTTTACAAATTATTATGCTTTTTATTTGATTGAGAAATTTCATTTATCAATGCATGACGCTCAGTTTTATTTATTTGCATTCTTATTTTCTGTGGCGGTAGGTACTATTTTAGGCGGACCGATTGGTGACAAAGTAGGCAGGAAAAAAGTAATTTGGTGGTCAATATTAGGTGTGGCCCCATTTACCATGTTGTTGCCGTATGTAGATTTATTTTGGACGTGCGTACTATCCGTCATCATTGGCCTTGTATTGTCGTCTGCATTTTCTGCCATTTTGGTGTTCGCACAAGAGTTGCTACCAGGTAGAGTAGGTGCAATATCTGGCTTATTTTTTGGATTAGCATTTGGCATTGCAGGTATTGGCGCAGCATTGCTAGGTAGTTTGGCTGATGCGACTAGCGTTCAACATGTCTATCAATTATGTGCTTTTATGCCTTTATTAGGCATAGTGACTATGTTATTGCCAGATATTAAAAAGACCGTTTAGATTGAGTATTAATTGATTGATGCAACTCTGTTAATACTCAATAGTCATTGTTAAGTAATTAAATTTAATTAATACAAGATCTTGTTAGGCTATCATTTTTAAATACTTGATAGGCTCGAATAAAATCTTGAAGCTAAATAGCAAGCTTACTCTTCACTTAATTCAAAATATTGTTTTAAGAATTATTGAATTTTAGGTTTGCTTTATTCAAACAAACACACTCAGGCTTACTGAAAGTTTAAAGCCAAAAATTTAAGGTTGATATGTTCAATGTAGTCAGTATTGCTTTAAAGAGGCCTTATACTTTCGTGGTCATGGCGTTATTGATGCTTATCGCAGGCACCTTAGCTGCGCTGCGTAGTCCTGTAGATATTTTCCCAGAGATTCGCATTCCAGTGATTGCTGTGGCTTGGCAATACTCTGGCTTGCCAGCAGACGATATGGCAGGGCGAATTACTACCCTGTATCAGCGCGTGCTGACCACTACCGTGAATGACATTGAACATATTGAAGCCAACTCTTACACTGGCTTTGGTATCGTAAAAATATTTTTCCAACCAGGCGTTAATATTGCCACAGCAAATGCGCAGGTAACGGCTGTTTCACAAGTGGTTACGCGTCAAATGCCCGCAGGTACGACCCCACCGCTGATTTTGAATTACAGCGCCTCCACGGTGCCAATTCTGCAAATTGCCTTATCTGGCAAAGGTTTATCTGAGCAAAATCTAGCCGATTTAGGTTTGAATGCAATACGTACACGTTTGGTGACTGTGCCTGGCGCTGGCGTGCCATTTCCATTTGGTGGTAAAAGTCGACAAGTACAAATAGACTTAAATCCTGATGCTATTCAGGCACGTGGACTTTCCGCACAAGATGTTGCTAACGCCTTGGCGGCGCATAACCTGATATTGCCTGTTGGCACACAAAAAATCGGCAGTTTTGAATACACCATGCGGCTTAATAATTCTGCTTCTAGCATTGAAGAGTTAGGTAACTTGCCAGTTAAAGTGGTGAATGGGGCAACGGTTTATATTCGCGATGTTGCACAAGTTCGCGATGGTAATCCGCCACAGACAAATATCGTCCATGTAGATGGTGGTCGCTCTGTATTAATGTCTATTCTAAAAAACGGGTCAATTTCTACACTGGATATTGTTTCTGGCATTAAAGCTAAGCTCGCAGAAATCAAACCTAGCCTACCTGATAACTTAATTGCAACACCAATCAATGATCAATCTTTATTTGTGCGCGCGGCTATTAGCGGCGTTGCTTATGAAGGCGTATTAGCCGCTTTACTAACAAGTTTGATGATATTGCTATTTTTGGGCAGTTGGCGCTCTACGGTGATTATCGCTACCTCTATTCCGCTTTCTATTTTAGGCGCCATTATGGGTCTTTCAGCGATTGGAGAAACACTTAACATCATGACATTAGGTGGCTTAGCGCTCGCTGTTGGTATATTGGTGGATGACGCTACCGTGACGATTGAAAATATCAATTGGCATTTGGAGCAAGGTAAAGAGGTTGAAGAGTCCATCTTAGACGGCGCGGCGCAAATTGTAACGCCAGCCTTTGTGTCGCTATTGTGTATTTGTATTGTGTTTGTACCGATGTTCTTTTTAGAAGGTGTCTCACGCTTTTTGTTTGTGCCGATGGCGGAAGCCGTGATGTTCGCAATGATAAGCTCATTTATATTGTCACGTACTTTAGTGCCAACCATGGCAAATTATCTGCTTAAAAAACATGCGCCACATACTAATGAGCATGGCACTGTAACATCACCAACAAAAAACCCTTTAGTACGTTTTCAGCGTGGCTTTGAGGCAGGTTTTACACGCTTTCAAACAGGTTATAAAGGTGTGTTGGAAATGGCCATTGCGCATCGACGACTCTTTGTCATTAGCTTTCTAGCAGTGATCATGTTGTCATTTTTGCTTATTCCCTTCCTTGGTCGTAACTTTTTCCCTGCGGTAGATAGCGGGCAAATACTCATGCATGCACGTGTACCTGTAGGCACGCGCGTAGAAGATACGGCTGCCCGATTTGCTGCCATACAAGACGCAATAAAGAAAGTTGTTCCGCCTAACGAAATTCTCACACTGGTAGATAACATCGGCATACCCATCAGTAGTATTAACATGACTTACAACAATACTGGCCTAATTGGTGCGCAAGATGGTGACATTCAAATTGCGCTAAAAGAAGGGCATGCACCTACTGCCGATTACGTACGTAAACTACGTGAAGTGCTGCCTAAACAATTTCCTGGTACTACTTTTTCGTTTCCACCTGCTGACATTGTCAGTCAAATATTAAATTTTGGCTCACCAGCGCCGATTGACTTACAAATTCGTGGTGGAAAACTTAATGATAATTTCGATTACGCCAATAAATTACTGGCTAAGATTAGATTAGTACCGGGTGTGGTTGATGCACGTATTCAGCAATCGCGCGCTAGCCCAGTATTTGACATCAATATAGACCGTACACGGGCGCAAGAGGTGGGTATTAGCACCAGAGACATCACCAATAGCTTGGTAGTAAACTTGGCAGGTAGTTCGCAGGTAGCACCTACCTTTTGGCTGAACCCAGCCAATGGCGTTTCTTACCCTATTGTGATGCAAACACCACAATATCGGCTGGATAGTTTAAATGCTTTGTCTAACTTGCCAATCAGTAACGTAGGTGGCGCGCCACAAACGTTAGGCGCACTAGCCACATTTAAGCGAGGCTCAGGTAATGCAGTAGTGAGTCAATATGATATTCAGGCAATGGTGCAGATTAACGCAGCCACGCAAGACCGTGATTTAGGCGCGGTTGCAAAAGATATTCGGCAGATTATTGCCGACACAGCAGACCAAGTACCTAAAGGCGCAACAGTGGCGTTATTAGGGCAAGTAAAAACAATGGATAGTGCATTTTCTGGCTTATTGTATGGGTTGCTTGGCGCCATTGTGCTGATCTACCTGCTCATCGTCGTTAATTTCCAATCTTGGAGCGATCCATTTGTGATTATCACCGCACTGCCTGCGGCATTAGCAGGTATTGTATGGATGCTGTTTGCAACGTTTACGCCATTATCCGTACCCGCTTTAACAGGAGCCATTATGTGTATGGGCGTGGCAACGGCTAACAGCGTACTGGTGATTAGCTTTGCGCGAGAACGACTAGAGCAGCTTGGCGATGCTACTTTGGCAGCGATTGACGCAGGCTTTGTGCGATTACGCCCAGTATTAATGACAGCACTGGCAATGATTATCGGCATGGCGCCAATGGCCTTAGGTTTAGGTGATGGCGGTGAGCAAAACGCCCCATTAGGGCGTGCAGTGATTGGCGGCTTAATTTTTGCAACTATCGCAACGCTTGTTTTCGTACCTGTCGTATTTAGCATCGTACATAAAGGTTACAACAAAAAATCTGTACCTGATGATGGAGAGTTTCATGCAGTCTAATAATCAAGCCGCTGGCAATAAAGAGTCTGGTCTATCGCACCATAAGTTACGCATCGGCATTATTGTTTTGGCGACTATTGCTATTGTCGTTGTCGTCGCAGGTGTCACCACCCGCGCCAATAATAATAGTAACTTAAAAGAATGGACTGACAAACAAGCAGTGCCAACAGTGAGCGTTGGGCTGCCTACTGGCGCGGGTGATAGCCCTAGCCTAGATTTACCTGGCCGTTTTGAAGCGTATGCGCGTGCGCCCATATATGCACGCGTGAGTGGCTATTTAAAGAGCTGGAATGTAGACATTGGCACGGCTGTAAAAGCAGGACAGTTATTGGGTGAAATAGAAACGCCAGATTTAGACCAACAACTATTGCAAGCAAGAGCCGATTTAAGTAGCGCTCAAGCCAATGTTGGCTTAGCTGAAACTACGGCTAAACGCTGGCAAGATTTGCTATCAACGCAATCGATTTCTAAACAAGAAGTCGATGAAAAAACAGGCGATTACCGTAGCAAACAAGCCATGGTAAAAGCAGCAGAAGCCAATGTTAACCGCATTGTAGCGTTAAAAAGTTTTACCCGTATCGTCGCACCTTTTGCTGGCTCTGTGACAGCACGAAATACCGATACTGGCGCATTAATTAACGCTGGCAGCGGTTCAGATTTACCTCTGTTTGAAATTTCAGATACGCGCAAACTACGCCTATACGTTAACGTACCGCAAAACTATGTAGCGACCATAAAACAGGGTACAAAAGCCCAAATTACTGTGCCTGAAAATCCAAATAAAACCTACACAGCCACAGTAGAATCAACTTCTGGTGCAATTAACTCGGCTTCTGGTACTACCTTAATGCAACTGGCTGTTCCTAATCCAACGGGTGAGTTATTACCAGGCGGCTACGCTAATGTCAGTCTGACTTTGCCTAGTAACAAAGCAGATCTTAGCGTACCTGCCAGTGCACTTATTTTTGACCAAGCAGGTTTACGCGTTGCGACGGTTGGCATAGATAATAAAGTGAATGTTAAACCCATCACCATCGCGCGCGACCTCGGTAAAACCATTGTAGTGAGCTTTGGCTTAGAGGCGACTGACCGCGTGGTGGAAAATCCACCCGATGGTATCAAAAATGGCGATCAGGTGAATATTGCGGTAGTGATTAATAAGGTAAGTAAGTAATACCAATGACTTTACACAATTAACGATTGCACGTCATCAGGCTGAGTAGCGCAGAAAACAAGTTTAGTAGGGCTTTGGCAACCGACTAAGTGCTTCAGCGCTTAGCGGGTTCTGGATGCCCCGAGTTACCCATTTTACTTGACTAAACTTACTCTAAAGACTCGGGATTCTTAATAGCCTTTTTCTCTTCCGTCATCAGTCTTCTTTCAACTTTTTTAATATCCTCCACAGCAGGCAATGACTCAGGACGGATGCCACGATCAAGCAAAGTTTTGCGTACCGCTTCATTATTTGTCACATGCTCACTGGAAATAGCCGACTCCCTCGTTAAGTCATTCGCTTTTACATTGAAAATAGTAATTTCAGTTGCAAAGTCTTTAGCTTTCAAAATAATAGTTGGTGCAAAGTCAGCAAGAGGTCTTCCATCAGGAACCTTCCATTGCGCTTTCATTGCTTGGGTGTTTTTACCAAACAAGGCCTGATCACCTTTACTACGAATGATGCCGAAGTCTTGGTCATTTCCAGTTTTTTCATAAATTAAACTAGATAACTCTTTTTCTGTAGCAGTGAGCTTTTTCCGAGCTGATAGCCGTTCAGCCTCTAGTAACCGTTGCTCTATTAACTCAGCCCGCCGTGTTTGTATAGCGAAATACGTTTGCGCAAAAGCAATTTCTTGTTTCTGAGAGTCACCATTTTGTGCTATTAAATAACATGCATAGCGACTAAGCATGATGTCATCTATTTCACGTTGGGTACCCGAACCAATATCAACCATTTTGTTGACATCAACAAAATGGTCAGAGATGCTGTAATTAGAAACCTCACACGCCGTTTTTGCTTTAGAAATGACCGTGTTAAAATTACGCCATTCTGCATACCCTAACAGATGCTGAAGGTCACGCGCCAACCAAAACTCCACACCACTTTCAGTTTGCTGGGCATGGCCTTCGAAAGTGTCGGTTAAGTTGTGAATAATTTCGATTTTCATTCGCTAATTGTCTTTTAACTTTTGATTGGAAAATAGTGAGTGAATTTTGCTCAGCCTACTTGGATTGGTTAATTTAGAGCTTTATTCAAATCAACTTTAAAGCCTGCCGACTTCAGTTCTTGAGCGAGCCTCATTTTCCAACCTTCACCATTGTCAACAGACTCATAGACTACGCCCGAAAAGTCTGAGGGTAGTTCCAAGTCACCTTTGGTTAACACTAAAGTTCTACTTCTACCCAGCTTAGCAACAAAATAACCTAGCTCAAGTACTACATTTTGTCTTGGGCGTGCTTTTTTTGCAGCCTCATTATCCTTTGAAAATCCATAGTCGTCTGGTGTCATAAGCACAACTGCAAAACCAGCTCGCTTTGCAAAGTCTTCAAATTTTCGATTATTGTCATACCACTATTGATTTGCTCATGAAGAATAACTGGTTCTACGCCAATTTTCTCTAAATATCTTGCAACAGCCTGCTTTAAACCTTCATCGTGCCCATGAACTAGAAAAACAGAATTACTTTTAGGCAAAGTTTTTATTGCCGCATCATTATTATGCTTAACGGCGGAAACTACACCTTCAGTACCAATATCAGACCGCCAGCGTCCAGATAAAGAACCATCATCCAAAAAAGAAGCAATAACAACAGCGTTGCCTAACTGTATTCCGCCTGATTGCCAGATTGGTGTTAATTGCATATATAAGTTATCAGAAACAGTTCCAACAACACTATATTTATACTGCCCTAGCGTTGGCTCACTAACTGCAGCGATGCCTTCAACTTTACCATCTAATTGCTTAATTTCCAGTGTAAATCCACCTTGATTAGTACCTGCAATTGCTCCTACCCAGTATCCTGTAAAATCGGCAATCATACTACCCGCACTTACTTTCACCGCAATTCAAACAAGTCAAACACCCATCCATCACAATAGATGCTTTGGTATTACATTTATGACAAAGCTGCGCACCTTTTGGAAAGCCTTCTGCGCTCATTTCTTCACCTGATTGTGCGTGCTTCTCAAAGTATTCTGCTTTTTTCTCAGAAACCAATTTTTGTTGATGTTCATCTAAACCTGGCTTTTTCAACATGCCGATTTCTTGCAGGTGTTGCTCAACCACTTCGCCGATTTCTGCTACTAAACTAGGTACAAATTTTCCACCTTTTTTAAAGTAGCCGCCGCTTGGTTCAAACACGCTTTTAAGTTCTTCTACCAAGAATGTGACGTCACCACCCTTACGGAACACGGCAGACATGACGCGGGTTAGCGCAACAATCCATTGAAAGTGCTCCATGTTTTTGGAGTTGATGAAAATCTCGAACGGACGACGGTGCTCTTGTGGCGTGTCTTCGTTCATGATGACATCGTTAATGGTGATATAGAGCGCATGCTCAGTCACTGGTGTTTTGATTTTGTAGGTATTGCCGACTAGTTTGTCTGGGCGGCTCAGTGGCTCACCTAGTTGAACAACTTTACTTGCCGCTTCTTTTTGCGCTTGCGCATCTGCCGCGGCTTTGGCTTTATCTTCTTCATTCACTAGCGCGTAGCCAACGATTTTCTTTTCAATTTTAACTGCCATTTTGTTTTCTCCTTTTTTGGTAGGAGCGACGCCCTCGTCGCGATTTCACTCATTATTTGAATTTCTTAATCGGCACGAGGGCGTGCCTCCTACACATTAAAACTTGCCGTAATAGCCTTCTTTTAGGGCGTCGTATAGATTAGCCGCTGAGTGAATTTCACCATCGTATTCAATCTCTTCGTTGCCTTTTACTTCAATTTCAGCGCCATCATCTAGCGTGAATTTGTAAGTGGTGCTTTCTAAGTCTTTTTCAGTCACTAGCACGCCTTGGAAGGCTTCAGGGTTGAATCTAAACGTTGTGCAGCCTTTTAAGCCTTTATCGTAAGCATAGAGATAGATATTTTTGAAATCTTCAAAGTCATAATCTGTAGGCACATTGATGGTTTTTGAAATTGAGCTATCAATCCATTTTTGTGATGCGGCTTGAATATCTACGTGCGCTTTTGCCATGATGGTTGAAGAATCCAAGAAGTAATCTGGCAATTTCTCTTCTGGTTTGTCGCTAAACGGCATGGCATTTGGGTTAATCAACTCACGGTAAGCCAACAATTCATAAGAGAATACATCGACTTTCTCTTTAGATTTTTTGCCTTCACGAATCACGTTACGGGCATAGTGGTGCGCGAATGATGGCTCGATACCGTTACTTGCATTGTTTGCCAATGAAAGTGAGATAGTACCCGTTGGCGCAATTGAGCTATGGTGCGTAAAACGTACGCCTTTAGCGGCGATTTGGTTACGCAAACCTTCTGGAAATTGTTGCATGTAGCGGCTGTATTTACCGAGCAACACTTTACCTGCGATTTTTTGGCCTACTTTAATGCCGTCTGCCGCCATTTCTGGGCGTTTTGCTAACATGTCAGCGGTGACTTCGAATTTCTCATCCATAATCGGCGCTGGGCCTTTTTCTTCAGCCAATTGTACACCTGCGTTCCAGCCTTCTTCGGCCATCACACGCGTCACTTCATCGGTGAATTTAAGTGACTCTTCCTCACCGTATTTAAGTTTCATCATCGTGAGGCTCGAGCCTAAACCTAAGTAGCCCATACCGTGACGACGTTTACGCATAATCTCATCGCGTTGTTCTTGCAATGGCAAGCCGTTGATTTCAACCACGTTATCTAGCATACGTGTGAAAATTGCCACCACTTCGCGGTATTCTTTCCAGTCAAAATAAGCTTCATCAGTGAATGGTTTTTTCACAAAGCGTGTTAAGTTCACAGAGCCCAACAAGCAAGCGCCATAAGGTGGTAATGGTTGTTCACCGCATGGGTTAGTTGTGCGGATATTTTCGCAGAACCAGTTGTTGTTCATTTCGTTAACGCGATCAATCAAGATAAAACCTGGCTCAGCAAAATCGTATGTGCTGGACATAATCACATCCCACAAACGTCGTGCTTTGATGGTTTTATACACGCGGCAAGCCACTTTACCAGCGTCTACGCCATCTAATTTAGTGAGGTATTTACCTTTAATTGGCCATTCGCGCCAAACCACTTGGGCTAAATCATTAGTATTTAAGCCATCGATAATCGCTTCTTTTTCTGTCACTGGGAAAGCCAATTTCCATTCGCTGTCAGCTTTTACCGCTTCCATGAATTCTTTAGTAATTAGGCATGACAAGTTAAATTGGCGTAAGCGACCGTTTTCACGTTTGGCTTTAATGAAGTCCGTCACATCTGGGTGTGAAATATCAAAGGTTGCCATTTGCGCACCACGACGGCCGCCCGCGCTAGACACAGTGAAACACATTTTGTCGTAGATATCCATGAAAGACAGCGGGCCGCTTGTGTAAGCGCCAGCGCCAGCCACAAACGCGCCCTTTGGACGCAATGTTGAGAACTCGTAACCGATACCGCAACCTGCTTTTAGCGTTAAGCCTGCTTCGTGCACTTTGCCTAAAATGTCATCCATGCTGTCTGAAATCACGCCAGACACTGTACAGTTAATGGTTGAAGTCGCTGGTTTGTGTTCTAAAGCACCTGCGTTTGAAGTAATACGGCCTGCTGGAATTGCACCACGACGCAATGCCCATAGAAACTTCTCATGCCACTCGGCACGTTTCTCATCTGTTGTTTCTACATCCGCCAAGGCACGTGCAACACGTGCGTAAGAAGCGTCGATATCAGCATCAACATGTTCACCAGCTTTAGTTTTTAGACGGTACTTTTTATCCCAAATATCTAGCGATACCGCTTGAATTGGAATTTCTTTTTCAAAATCTGGTGTTGACTCGGTTGCTGATTCGACTGCTTTTAGCATGGATGCCTCTCCTTAACGGTAGACTTATGCGCTATTTTAAGGGGACATCTAATAACTTAACTTTCGTTGCCACACTGCGTTGCTCATAAAAAATAACTCCTTATATATCCACATATACCGCGTCATTATTTTTTACTCACGCCTTGTTTGGCTTAGAAATTTAAATTATTAGTAGTCCCCTTTAGATTATTACGCTAAGTCTGTGATTTTCAATTAAAAACTATTATTCTTTTGGTATTCTTGTGAAAAATACACGGCTTAAACACAACATGTTGTGCCTAGAGCAGCAATTTATGCCTTTATTTTGTGGACGTCAATAGTAATTTTACTTAGCTTTTGGCACCATTTTGGTGAGCAATTTTTACAAATGAGGCCTGTATTTGCATTGAGATAGGGTGAGCAATCACTAACCATGAAAATAAATGTTAAAAATTTGTAAAAATAAATTTCTCGCATAAGTGACGGGTTTATGCAGTCAAAAATTTAGGCGAAAACAACAAGGCCAATTTTGTGAGAAAATACGCCATGAATCGTTTTTTCTATTCGCTGCTGCTTTATTTGGTGTTGCCTTTTGTGCCACTTAAATTACTTTGGCGCGGCATCAAGCAAGCTGAGTACCGTCAACATTGGCTTGAGCGCGTTGGTTTTTACACACTAGAAGTGAAAAAACCTGTGATATGGCTGCATTGCGTTTCTGTAGGTGAAACACGTGCCGCGGCACCGCTGATTAATGCCTTGCTAAACCAATATCCGAATCATCAATTATTACTGACGCACACCACACCAACTGGCCGTGCAACAAGCGAGCAATTATTTGGCGATAAAGTGATGCGTGTTTATTTGCCTTATGACTTGCCATTTGCCGTGAAAGGCTTTTTAACGCACTTTAAACCCACGCTTGGCATGCTAATGGAGACCGAGCTTTGGTTTAATTTGATTGCTGGCGCTAAGATGCAAAATATTCCTCTATTACTGATTAATGCACGACTTTCAGAAAAGTCTGCGCGCGGTTACCGCAAACTAAGTGGCCTTGTTCATGAAGGTTTACAAAGCTTATCTGCCATTGCCGCACAAACTGAGCAAGATGCCGAGCGCTTAACGCAACTTGGCGCAAATAATATAAGTGTTGTCGGTAATTTAAAGTTTGAAGTACACCCACCAGAAGATGCCGCTGTGCGAGGGCAGCAGTTGCGCGATTTATTTGGTCGAAATCGTCCAGTATTTTTAGCTGCAAGTACGCGTGAAGGTGAAGAGAACATTATTTTGGATGCGGTAACGGCGCTACAAATTCCGCACTTACTGACCATTATCGTGCCACGCCACCCACAACGCTTTAATGAAGTTGAAGCCTTGCTGGAGCAGCGCCACTTAACTTACCAAAGACGCTCAGCGCTCAAAACAACGGCTCATGCTGAGACCCGATTTATTCTGGGTGATAGTATGGGAGAGTTGTTTAGCTATTACGCCAGCGCAGATATTTGCTTGGTGGGTGGCAGCGTGTTGCCATTCGGTGGGCAGAATTTAATAGAAGCGATGCGCATGGAAAAGCCCGTGCTGATTGGTGAGCATACCTTTAATTTTACAGAAGTGTCTGAGCGTGCCATTGCGCAGCATGCCGCTTGGCGGGTGAAAAATCCGCAAGAGATGCAGCAAGCCATTAAAACTTTGCTAGAAAATCCCCAGCAGCAGATTGAAATGGGTCAGGCAGGGCTAGCTTTATGCATGAGTTCGCAAGGCGCCACGCAGAAGACTTTAGCGATTATTGCTGCCTATCTTTAAGCGATTAGCTAACGCTAAGCTCCGTGACATAAACCACTTCACAAGCGCCCGCGCCAGTGTCTTCTCTAGTAAGAGAACTGCGCCAATGCCAACCATCAGCGCGTTTTGCTTCGACTAACTCACCCTTTATGCTGACAATTTGCCCTGGGCGAATTTTGCTGAGTTGTCGCTTGATACTATCGTTTGCTGGAATAATATGTGTGTTGGCGGCATGAATTTCAATTTCGCGTTGCGGGATGGGAAACTCATCGACATGCCAATAAAAAAAGCGGTTGCCTTGCGTAATCTTAATTTTACTTAGCACCGCTTCATCTGACATTGGCCCCCAACCTAATGCTAAATCAGTGGGTGATAACTCGGCCTCTGTGCCCATAGAGTAATCTTCAGTCGAGAGCACTCTTGCTTTAATTGAGTAGTCAGCCAGCGGGGTCAGCGTGAAACCATTAAACTGAATATCTGCAGTACCCGTGCTAGTTTGAATGGGGGCATCAGGAGCTATTTCGCCCACACCATGCACAACGGGGCGATGTTGAAAATGCTTGTAAGCACCAAAGGCTAGCAAACACATCAACACTAATAATAACTTCTTATTCATCGGGCGGCTTTAACGAATAAGTTTGCTAATAGCCTTGAACGCGTCACCTTCCGCAATGCCTTGCCACTCAAATACGATAGACTCGGTATTGCTAATAATGCAGCCAGCTTCGCGCATCCTTGCCAGCGCATTGGCTTTATTGGCTGGGTTGCGTGAAATAACCGCGTCTTCTGCCACAAATACTTGTTTAGCATATTTATTTTCGCCAGAAGTGGCTAGCGCTACCAAATCTAAAGCAGTCTGCAATACACAAATATGTGCTTCCATGCCAGCAAGCACTATTTGCGAGTGATCTCGCGTGAGTTGACGGCTGAATGTTGGTTCTGCCATGCATGAGAAAGTAAGCTTTTCTACTGGCTTTACGTTTGGTAGCATCGCTAGTAACTCAGGTAATGTATGCCCTAGGCCATTAGGATACTGCTCGGTAATGATGGTTGAAACGGCTAAAAGCTTTGCAGCTTGCACCAATATGCCACTATTTTTAATAGTGGATTGCAGTTCATCTTGCGGCATGGCAGAGACGAGCCGCGTTTGCGTATCGACAATCACCAGCTGGCTTAAACCCGCGCTTAACTTCAAAGGCATTTTTGTCATCAGTTTCTTAAATGAATAAGTTTGTTAAATTAGTGCGCATTGTTGTGTACTAGTGGCTTAGGACTAATTGTTGATTAATATCTACCAAGTCCGCCTCAGCAAGCACGCCAGAAGCAGCTTTCAGACGAATAATATTCACCAAATAGTTATAACGCGCTTGCAGCAAGTCACGCTTCGCACTGAATAGTTGTTGCTCTGCATTCAGCACATCCACACTGGTACGTACTCCCACTTCGTAACCCAACTTAGTAGAATCGACTTGGCTTTGGCTACTGATTAATGCTTGCTCTAAAGCCTTAATTTGCGCAATGGTAGTGCTTAAATTGAGATAAGCACTCTGCGTTTCTAGCGCAGCTTGCCTGCGTGCGATTTCTACATCATCTTGAGCTTTTTGCTTATTCAGCACTGCCTGACGAACTTTTGAGCTGGTTGCTCCGCCTTGATACAAAGGGATTTGTAACTGCAAACCTATCGTCCCTGTTTTAAGGTCGTTCCCTGCGCCATAAATAGAAGCACTTCCAGTAACATAAGACTCTGAGACGCTGGCAACGGCATCTAAAGTAGGTAAATGTCCAGCTTTTGAACGATCAATTTCTTGGTCTGAAAATTTAAGTGCATCTTGCTGAATTTGTATATTAAGATTATTTTGTTCGGCAACTTCCAACCATTTATCCATCCCCTGCGCTAAAGCATTAGGCTGAATATCAGCTCTTACCGTAGCCAGTTTCGGCGGCATTTCACCTGTAATGGCTTGCACATTGCGTTGCGCGATTTGATACTCGTTCACAGCAGCAATCTCTTGTGCAGTAATTAAGTCATAACGTGCTTGCGCCTCGTTGACATCGGTAATCGTCGCTGTACCCACTTCAAAATTAGCTTTTGCTTGCTCAAGCTGGCTTAATATTGCAGTTTTTTGTGCACCTATTAAATCAATTTTATCTTGCGCGATTAACACATCAAAATAGCGTTGAGTCGTACGCAAAATAAGATCTTGTTGACTCAAATGCAATTGCTTATCCGCTTGGCTCACTTGCGTCTGCGTTTGCTCAATTTGCACTAGATTTTGTTTACGATAAATTGGCTGACTGGCCTCTATACCAGCTTTATAGGTTTCAAAATTAGACTGTCCAGGCACTGCATTAGAGTTTAAATAACGAATATCTGTTTTTACTGCATTTGCCTCTGCATTAAAGTTAACAGTAGGGCGATACAGCGCCTTACCTTGCTCGATAATTTCTTGTGCCGCTTGATTAGCACTTAAAGCTGAAGCTAAAGTAGGGTCGTGCGATACGGCTTGGTGATATAAATCTAGTAACGAGATAGTATTATACGGCGTGTTAATTGTGCTGATGGCCACTTGCTGCGTTACTGGTGCTGACTCAGCGACTAAAATCATGTCTTTCGTTGCTAGCATCTTCGCAGCAAAAACAGATTCAGAAACGGATAAAGTAATACAAGCTAGAAAAATTGCACGGTGTAACCGATTTAGATGGCGCGTCCGTGCTAACTTGTTCATGCAATATTCTCTTTAAAACTCAAATTTAACAGAT
Organism: Methylotenera sp.; assembly: GCF_029945705.1. Lineage (GTDB taxonomy): Bacteria > Pseudomonadota > Gammaproteobacteria > Burkholderiales > Methylophilaceae > Methylotenera. The sequence goes on along the minus strand of NZ_JAQSDC010000016.1, from coordinate 8,574 downwards.
TGGGGTGCATTCACTAATTGAGGCAAACAAGTTTCAAAAAGTGTTTCTTTACGACAGCTACCTTCATTCAAGCGTTGTGTAAGCGTGGCTTGCATAATGGGCATTTCACCAACCACAGCAAACATACGACCACCAATATTCAACATTTGTTCAGCCGCGCTTGGGTGTAATTGCAAAGAACCAGCAAATACGATGACATCGTAAGTCTTATCCGTAGTGTATCCACTGAAAGCATCTAACACAGACAATGACACGTTATGAATATTTTGCTTGTGTAAGCGCACTTCCGCTTGTTTAGAGAGCTCAGGGATTATTTCTAAGGCATCTACATGTTTCGCAAGTTTGGCAACCAACGCAGTTAAATACCCGCTGCCAGTGCCAACCAGTAATACTTTATCGGTTCTTTTAATGTTAAGCGCTTGTAAGATACGGCCTTCAATTTTAGGCGAAAGCATGGTCTGACCATGGCCAATCGGCAACTCTACATCGGCAAAGGCTAGGCCTAACTGCGAGGCTTCAATAAAGTCTTCACGATGCACTTCGCCTAGCAAATCCAGCACAACGGGGTCTAACACTTCCCATGTGCGAATTTGCTGCTCTATCATGTTGAAGCGCGCTAAGTCTGTTGACTGATTTTTAGTGATTTGTTCTGTTTGTGTCATGGCAAATATTTTCCCTATCAATTTCCAATATTATAACGCATGCATGTGCTGTACAAATGGTTGATTAAACTAGCTTTTAACACTTATTAGACCTCTAGTGGCACTTTCACCCGAAACCAAGCGGCATATAGTGCGGGCAAAAACAATACCGTTAATAAAGTTGCAACGGCTAAACCGCCCATAATCGCCACCGCCATTGGGCCAAAGAAGACACTTTGTGTAAGCGGTATCATGGCCAAAATAGCCGCTGCCGCAGTGAGAACTATTGGCCTGAAGCGACGTATGGTCGATTCGATAATCGCTTGCCATTCTGGCATACCAGAGGCTTTATCTTGGTCGATTTGATCTACCAAAATCAAAGAGTTACGCATAATCATGCCTGATAAGGCAATGGTACCTAGCATGGCTACAAAACCAAAGGGCTTATCAAATGCCAGCAATGCAATGGTAACGCCAATCAAGCCCAAAGGTGCGGTGAGTAAGACTAAAAACACCCGTGAGAAACTTTGTAATTGCAAAATCAGCAAGGTCAATACTACGACTAAGAATAACGGGAACCCTTTTGCTACGGATGCGGCACCTTTACCTGCCTCTTCCACTGCGCCACCAGTTTCTAATGTAATCCCTAACGGCAAACTGGCTTTAATTTCACCCAGCTTCTCTTCAATTTGCGCCGAGACTACAGGGGCTTGCATGTGACCCCGCAAATGTGCTCGCACAGTGATGGATGGCACACGATTGCGTCGCCACATCGCACCCTCTTCAAACTCTGAAGTAATCGTAGCAATTTGTGACAAGGGAACACTGGTGCCATTTTGTGTATTAATCATCAGATTTGGCAAACGCGACAACCTTGTGCGTTCAATTTCATCGCCGCGCGCAACCAAATCGATACGCTCATTGCCTTCTCTAAACTCAGTAACGTAGAGCTCACTCATTGCGCCGTTCAACATATTAGCAATATCAACCGAGCTCACCCCTAGCAAACGCGCTTTTGATTGGTCGATAGATACTTTCATGACCTTGCTTGGCTCTTCCCAACCTAGCTGCACATTCGCTAAATTAGGGTTTTTGCGCATAATGTCTGCGATTTTGTGCGAGATTTCTCGTATTTTAGGTAAGTCATTTCCGTTTACCCGAAATTGTACTGGAAATCCAACTGGTGGGCCGTTTTCCAAGCGCAATACCGAGGCTCTTAACGATGGGAAGTCTGTTTCAAAAAGCTTTAATAAATCAGTTCGTAAAGCTTCGCGTTCCTCTAAATTTTTGGTCAAAATAACAAACTGGGCAAAACCTCTGTGCGCCAATTGAATATCTAAAGGCAAGTAATACCGTGGGCTGCCGATGCCAATATAAGCCACAAAGTTATCCAGGCCTGCCTGATGTTTGCTCTGCCTATTTTTATCCCATTGCCGTAACCAGCTTTCCAGCTTTTTAACTTCATCATTGGTTGCTTGATACGATGCACCCTCGGTCAGACGTAAATCCACGGTGATTTCTAAGCGGGTAGAATCAGGAAAGAACTGTTGCTGCACTTTACTAAAACCTGCAATCGACAAAGCAAACATGAGCAGCGTAATGACAATAACGGTTTTACGATAGCGCACGCATGTAGTGAGTAACTGACGGAAAGCACGATAAAATTTGGTGTTATAAATATCGTGATAGTGGTTATCATCGATCGCTTCAGTCAAGCCCAGCTTGCTTCTAAGCCATAATTTAAATCTTGAAGGTTTAGGAGCATGTGTATAGTCAGGTAGCAAATGATAGCCCAAATAAGGCACAAATATCACCGCAGCAAACCATGAAAGTATCAATGCAATTGCGGAAACTTGAAAAATTGAACGGGTATATTCACCTGTAGAAGAGGTAGCAGTTGCTATCGGCAAAAATCCTGCAACGGTCACCAATGTGCCAGTCAGCATAGGCATTGCAGTTGAAGTGTAAGCAAACGATGCCGCGCGAACTCTATCCCAACCTTGCTCCATTTTGGAAGCCATCATTTCCACAGAGATAATCGCATCATCCACTAGCAAGCCTAGCGCTAAAATCAATGCGCCTAGGGATATTTTATGCAGCCCAATATCAAATGAGTTCATCACCAGAAATGTAGCAGCTAAGACAACAGGAATCGAAATCGCTACTACAATGCCAGTACGCCAGCCCAGCGAAAGCAGGCTTACGCCAAGTACTATCAACAAAGCTTCTATTAAAGATTCTACAAAGTCATTGACAGAATTTGCAACAATTTTTGGTTGTGATGTTACAGTTTCAAAGCTCAAACCTACTGGTAAGTTTTGCTGAATTCGAATAATTCGCTTATCTAACTCATGCCCGAGTGCAATCACATCGCCACCTTGGCGCATGCTCACACCTAACAATAGCGCTTCTCTACCGTTATAGCGTACCGTACTTGTCGGCGGGTTTTCATAGCCACGATAAATCCGTGCAACGTCACCCAACCTAAAATCTTGATTGTTTGCTCGCAACCTAATTTCACGCAATTCTTCTAGCGTGTTGTAGCGACCAGAAACCTCAACACGAATGCGCTCTTTAGGGGAATCAAATGTTCCACCTTTCACCACGGCATTTTGAGTTTGTAAAATACCAATCAGCGTTGTGGTGCTAACACCCAAAGTAGAAAGCTTAGCATTCGATAATTCAATAAAAATGCGTTGTTTACGCTCACCAAAAAAATCTACCTTGGCTACATCAGCTGTATTTAAAAGCTCAGCACGAATAATTTCAGCCTGTTTTTTGAGTGCAAAGTTATCAAAACCATCGCCTGTGAGTGCATACATGCTGCCATACACATCACTAAACTCATCGTTAAAAGTTAAGCTTTCTATACTTTGCGGCAACGTGTTACGAATATCACTTATTTTCTTACGCACTTGATACCAAATTTCAGGAATATCTTTTGATACGGTATCGTCTTTAATCACCACAAAAATCATCGACTCGCCTGGTCGGGAGAAACTACTTGAGTAGCCTAAATGTGGTACTTCTTGAATTTTCTTTTCAAGCTTATCGGTAATTTGCTGCTCTACTTCTACAGCACTGGCGCCAGGCCAAGTAGTGTGAACTAGCATGACTTTAAAAGTAAACGGTGGATCTTCTGACTGACCTAATTTAGTATAAGCAAGCAAACCTGAAATGGTGAGCATCAGCATCATGTAAAGCACCAAGGTTTGATGCTTAAGCGCCCATTCTGAAAGATTAAAGCGTGATGAAGCCGCTGGCTGCGCGTTGGGTTGAGAGTCTTGGTTACTCATAAATTACTTAGTCTCAGCCAGCTGCGGCTTAACCTTTTGGTTTTGAATCAACGTGTGTACACCCGCAATCGCCACCATTTCGTTAGCTTGCAAACCACTTTTAATCACTACGCCTGCTTCGCTAAATTGACCCGTTGCCACTTCGCGCGGGTTTGCTATATTATTTTTATCAATCACCCATACCGTATTTTTTCCGTTGATTTGTGTGAGTGCGGTTGAGGGAATAATAATTTCGTTGACTTCATCTTGCGCGAATCTAACCCCTGCTGTCATTCCCAGCTTTACGGCTTCATCCGCATCACTGATGGTGACGCGTACATCAAATGCACGTGTTGCAGAATCGGCTGCCGGTGACACTTCACGCACATGTCCGAGATAGGTTTTTGCTCGGTCAGCCCATAGTTTAATAGCGACTTTATCACCCACTTTTAAATGAGCCATCTTAGATTCAGGTACCGCCACTAGCACTTCGATTTGCTTGGTATCGACGATTTGCGCAATCATCGCGCCCACTTCTACCACTTGGCCTGGTTCAGCATGAATCTGAGTCACTACGCCATCTCTATCAGCAATCAAAGCGGTGTAACGCGATTGATTGCCCGATACCGCAGCTTGTGCCTTGACCTGCTGCAAACGCGCTGCCGAGGTTTTTAGCTCAGCTTCACGCATATCTAAGGCTGAAGCTGAAATAAATTTTTTGTTGAATAAGGTACGTTGACGCTCAACCTCAGCTTGCGCCAAACCATAACTAGCTTCCGCTGCGCGCACATCGGCTGATGCTGCTTGCGCACTCAAATTTGTATCAGTTGCATCTAAACGCGCTAACAATTGCCCTTTTTTTACTTGGCTGCCAACTTCTACTTTACGCTCAATAATTTTTCCGCCAATTCTAAAACTTTGATTAGACTCGTATCTTGACTTTACCTCACCGACTAATACCATCGCATTATTCGCTGCGGATTCACCTGCAATCACAACAAGTGCAGGCCTTGGTGGCGGCGGTGGCTCAGCTGGTTTTTGGCAAGCCACAAGCAATAAGCCAATGCTGAGAAGGATTAATTTTTTCATGTTGGTTCTCTTAAAAGCCCGCGTATCAGCACCGTTTGCATCAATTGTAAACGTGCTGAAATTTCTGCCCAGTTTACCCACTTATCACGCGCCATATTAATTTCTAATGAACAAACGCCGTGTATGCCTGCCCAGATGGTCTGTGCAATCAAATCTACATCCTGTAATTCTGCTCTAAAACGACCAGCTAAATACACATCATTGACGACTGTTTTTAGCAGAAAATACGAATCTTGCTCGGCATTATTTTTCTGCAAGCTAGACTTTTCTGGGTCGCAAGGCGTTCGCTCTGCCATAAACATCAGTCGATAGTGATTGGGGAAAGATAAAGCGAACTCAGCATAAGCGAATCCCAGTGCTTGCATGCGCTCAACAGCATCTGAAATTTGTAATATGGTATTTAAACGCTTAGCTAGCGCTAACATATCCACATCCAGGATTGCTCGTAGCACGGCCTCTTTATCCGCAAAGTGCAAATAAATGCTAGTGGCAGAATAGTCGATGCGCTTAGCGATTTCGCGCATAGTGACAGCTTCAACGCCGCGCGCAACAAATAACTCACGTGCTGCATCAATAATCAATGTGCGCAATTGCTGACGTTCGGCTTCTGTTTTTGGTTTTGGCGGCATAATAAAATAATTTACTTAACGCCGTTAAATTAACACCGTTAAGTAAATGTTGTCAACTTCTATTTGCTAGTTTGGAGGTTTAAAGGCGTAGAGGAACTTTTAACTGTAAAAGTTTAAGGTTTTGTTATTTTTTGGCGATAACAAACAAGCCAGCAACAATTAGCAGTGCACCAAGTATAAGACGCAAAGTAATAGCTTCTTTAAGCAACCACCAAGCTAGTAAAATAGCGATGACTACGCTACCTTTGTCTATCAAAGCGACAGTAGCCACATCACCCACTTTTAGCGCCTTGTAGTAGAAAATCCACGAGCCCGCAGTGGTGATTGCAGAAAATGCAAGCCACGTGTAGTTCACTTTTTGTAGTGATTTTATTTCCGCAGGGTCAACCGCTAATATCGCAAATAGCAACACAAAAATACATACAAAAATAGTACGTACAGTTAAGCCCAGTTCCGCAGAAATACCCACCAAACCTTGCTTGGCAACAACAGAAGTGAAGCCCGCAAAGAGCATTGAAATAATTGCGTAAACTACCCAACGTTCCATTTTTATCTCGCTTCCATTAATTGAGCACTAGATTTTTGTAGCCATCAGTTTAGTGGCTTCTTCTAATTTTTGAGTTAACTCTGAAATACGCGCATCTACGTTTTGAATTGCCACCTCTGCTCTCACGTTTACCTCATGATCAATTTCAGCATCTAATCTATCGCGTGCACTTTGGCGGTTTTGTGACATCATAATAATAGGTGCCTGAACCGCCGCCAACATTGAAAGCACAAGATTTAGGAAAACATAGGGGTATGGGTCAAAAGCTTCATGCCTAGGGCCGAGAATTTCAGTATTCAAGAACGCCCACAACAACAAGGCTGACAAGAAAAATATGATAAACGACCATGAACCAGCGACTCTGGCTACACCATCTGCGGCTAGCTGACCAACGGTACGATGATCTACATACTCTTGATTAACATCACGCACATCATCCATGTGCTCAAGCATCTTGGTGATTTCTTCGCGCTGCGCTCTTGAGAGTTCATTCCAGTTTTTTTCAGCCATTGCTTTTGCGATATTGTTGGATTCTTTCATACAATCTTGTCCTGATAATAATCGTTTAAAGCTTGATGATTAATGCTTAGCAACGCCTAGTACCTATAAAAAAGTTTTGCGCACTATAGAAACTCATCATTTGCTTATACGCACTACTTCGTTAGCGTGGAATTTTGCATCAACATGCCTTTTTTGACTTCGCACATTTGTGTATCCAACTTAAATGTTACTAACAAAGTACAAAACAAATCATCTTGGCTTAATGCATCATCTTTATGTGGCAAAAGTTGCTCTTTTTTGTAATCAAAATTCTTACCCATCCAAACAATCCCAGGTACGTGTGTCTGTTCTTTAGGCGCCACCATATAAGGTGCAGAGTGCAAGTAAATGCCATGCTCACCTAGCGACTCGCCGTGATCGCTCACATACAACATGGCAGTAGCACGCTCATCATCATATTTTTTCAGAAAATCAATCACTTTGGACAAGAAGTAATCTGTATACAAAATGGCATTATCGTAACTGTTGTCAATTTCTTCTTGCGAACAGTCTTTTAATTCACCCGTCGTACAAACAGGTTTAAATTTCTCAAATTCTTTTGGGTATCTTTTGTAATATTCAGGTCCATGATTACCCATTTGGTGAAACACGATTAAAATATCTTTGCCTTTTCGCGCTTCAATATACTGCTCTAAGCCAGTCAGCATTCCTATATCGCGGCACTCACCTTCACACATAGGATTTAATTTGGGCGTTCTAAAATCTTCAACCGTTAGTCGATTCGCTACGCCTTTAGAATCAGAGTTGTTATCGCGCCATAAAACTTCTACGCCATGCGCCGCCAACACATCTAAGGCATTTTGCTGATTCAAAGCCGTTTCTTTATCGTAGGCTTTTCTACCTAGCGCAGAGAACATGCATGGCACAGAGACGCTGGTTGAAGTGCCACAAGAACTGACATTGCTTAAACTCACCACACCTTGCTGAACAAGCAAAGGGTTAGTTTCTTTGCGATAACCATTGAGTGAAAAGCGGTCTGCACGCGCTGTTTCGCCTACCACCATGACCATTAATTCAGGTTTTCCGTTAGAGGCCAGTTTTTTGGCATCTAGCGCAATGTGTTTTAACGGCACATCTTTAGCAACATTAATTTGTTGATTCACATACTTAACAATCGAATATGTGGAATAGATGGGATTTGCATAAAAACGTGTGGCTTTATGCTGCCTGATAAAAGATGCATAGCCGCCTGAAAACGGTGCCACAACCACTATAAGCAATAACAGTAATATACCTAATACGCGCAATCTAGGCAGAATCTCAGCAAAGCCTCTCACTGATTTTGGAAAATACTTAATCACTAACCAAGCCGGAATAATGCCCAGCAATATTGTTTTAACAACTAGGCTCACCGTCAATAAGCCTGCAAACTCTTGCACATTGGTTTGCATAATATTGTCTAACATACTGACATCGACCACTACGCCAAACGTATCCATGTAATAAGCGGATTGAGAAACTATTATCAGGTAAATAGCCAAAATCCAACGTGTCGCTTTACCGTGGCAAATCAGCAAAAAGAAAAGCGCGGTGACTATTGTGAAAAATAAAGTCAGCGACAATATGAATGGCAGATTACTTATTGTGAGCGGATAATTTTCTACGATTCTGCCAAATAGGGCTAAATTACCGGTGAGCATCACGAAAGCAACGACAAGAAAAATACCGCGTGTTTGGCTAGAAGCTTGGCTAAACGGTGAAATTAACTTCTTCAACATATTTGGGAGTGAGATCATTTGGTTTTCTTAAATTTAATTACGCTTAAATTTACTTTTTGACTATAGGGCACCTCTAAAAATACGATTTAATCGCACCATGTTAGATAGTGATGC
>NZ_JAQSDC010000015.1 GCF_029945705.1 Methylotenera sp. | reverse complement strand
TTAAGTAATTATAATCTCTTAACTTGTGTCGCATTTTATTAGACCATTACACCTAGCTTACGTGCTTGCTCTTCAACCTCAAACCAAGGCTTACACATATAGAGGTCTAGCATGGCCTTAGCTTCTTTGCTCTGAGCTATCACGCATCCATCGTTGTTCGAGAGGACTACAACAGGCGTGTCTCTTAGGTCTGGCCTAAAGACTTTCTCGCAGGACGCATAAAACGAATTAGCGTCACAGAGCGCGTATACACGGTTATTTTGGTTGGTGAATGACATAGGTTACGATACCGAATATCACTAGCTCCTGCCCCTCAGAAAACGTGATTGGCGCATGGTCTGGATGCTCAGAAAGCAGCTTTATCACATCCCCACGTTTATATAGTCGCTTGACCATCCACTCACCATCTACAGCAGCGATAATGATGCTAGAGGACTTAGGTTTAACAGCTCGGTCTACTATCACTGTATCACCTTCAAAGATGCCTACTCCCTCCATTGAGTTACCTTTTACCTCAAAGAAGAAGGTAGCTGGTGGGTTGTTGATGTAGCGCTCATTAAGGTCTAGGAACTTCTGCTCGTAGTCCTGCGCTGGTGAAGGAAACCTAGACTGACCTGCTGATACTGTAGCACTGTAGACAGGTCTAGCTAGCGCTATCGGATTAAGTGAAGCTTGCAGTACTGGAGGCATAGGCTCTAGTGGCTTAGCTACTTTATTCTTGAATGCTTCGAGATACACCAGTACATCAGACTTGATGCTGCTAGGCACTCTGATTACAGAGGTCTTCTCCCCGTATGGACTCATTGGCTTCTTAGGGCCTGAGTTAGGTCTTTTACCGCCTTGTGACACTTTTAACCTTTTTGAACTATGTAACAGTGTTCAATTTACCATAATTAGATTATCATGGTCAAATAGACTACTCTAATAAATATTTTGTTTAAGTCTATTTTTTTAAATTAGTTTAATTAGAAAAAATTGATTAAAACACGATGACTAAAGCTCGCAACTACTCTGAACCAACAAAGAAGAAGCTATTCGCGTTATCAGGAAATCAATGTGCTGCACCAACTTGCGATAATCCGCTTATTTCAAAAGACCATACAACTGTAACAACTGAAATTTGTCATATTGAGGCGGCAAGCCCAAATGGACCTCGGTATAACTCCTTAATGACTGATGATGAAAGAAGGCATTTTAATAACTTGCTATTGCTTTGTGGCGTGTGCCATCCGATTGTAGACAATAAAGAAAACGAACATCAATATCCTGTAGAGTTACTTAAGGAATGGAAAAAAAATCACGAAAGTACTAAGACATATCAACTTTCAAATAATACCTCTTTGCTTATAAAAGCAATCAATGTGATAGCAACTAGTGATTTTGAGGAAGTTGATGAAAAGGGGGATACTGAGGCGTTTGATATAAGACATAAAATTGAACATAATCAAGTAAAGCGTATGAGGCCGATGCTTGAAGAGTACAAAGTATATTTCAGAAAGATTAACCCCCTTTATGCAGAGTTAGAGTTACAGGGTTCATTTACAAAAGAAAAGTTGTTGAGAAATATAAAACAGATTTATCTACGTGAAAAAGGAAAATACCTTTCAGGCTATGATGATGAAATGACTGCTGTAAGGATTCATGCAGATGATATTTTTGAAGGAGTAGAGGTTCAATTGCATGAACTAGCTGAAAAGCACGGGAGGTCAATTAGCGAAGACTTGTCTTTTGGAATATCGGTAATAATGACTGATGCGTTTATGAAGTGTAAGATTTTGGAAGAACCTCCAAAATGATTGTTAGTAAAAATATACACCCAGAAAGAAATTTATATTTTACAGGTGCGATAGTGCTTAAGTTGCTGGAAAATTCATTGAACGAAGAGCTGGACTTATTTTCTCTTTATCACCGAGTGAATCAGAATGCCAAAATGACTATCAACTTGTTGTTATTAACTCTTGATTGGCTATTTTTACTTGGCTCGATTAAGTTTAATGAAGGCAAAATAATCAAGTGTTTTTGAAGTATCTAAAAATTGAGGCCAATGGTAACTTGATACGGGAGATTCCTTTTAAAAAGGGAATCAACTTAATAGTTGATGAAAGCGCTACTAAAACCACACAGGAGTCAGGTAACAATGTTGGCAAAACAACTGTTCTTCGATTAATTGACTATTGCTTGGGCGGTAATGGCGTAAATATTTATAAAGACCCAGAGTTTAGAGATAAGTCTAACTCGACAATTGAGTCATTCCTTAAAAATAAAAACGTCGTAATTACTCTTTGCCTAAAAGAGTCGCTCGATAACCCAACATCTTCTGAAATACTTATAAGAAGAAATTTCCTCGCCCACTCGGAAAAGCTTCAGGAAATTAATGGCGAGTTCTACTCCAACATTAACAATTTTCGGAATGAACTAAAAAAACTAATTTTTAAAACAGATTCTCTGAAGCCGTCTTTCAAACAAATGATTGCAAAGAACATCCGTGATGAAAAGAATAGGCTTCAAAATACTGTGAAAGTGCTTCATTCAACTACTACACAGGACGAATACGAGGCACTATATTTATTTTGGCTTGGTATAAATGTAGGCGACGCGAACAGAAAACAAACGTTGTTACATGAAAAGAAAATCGAGTCTGACCTTCAGAAAAGGCTTGCTAGAGATAGCAGTCCCTCGCTAGTTGAGCAATCATTGCTAGTTATAGATAGGCAAATTAATGAACTTGAACACAAAAAGAGTGCATTTAATGTAAATCCGAGATATGAGGAGGCATTAGCTGACCTAAATAAAATTAAAATTGAAATCAGCAGAAAGTCCACTTCTCTAAGTAGATTGGAATTAAGGAGAGACCTAATTGTTGAAAGTAAAGATGAACTTGAGGCAGAGTTTTCAGACGTCGATATCGAGCAATTGAAAGATATCTATGCCGAAGCTAAAACTTTAATTCCAAGCATCCAAAAGTCTTTTGAAGACACTCTAGCTTTTCATAACTCAATGGTATTGGAGAAGTTTAAATATATTACTACAGAACTTCCAGACTTGAATGACGAAATTAGGTTAGAAGAAAATACTATCAAGCAACTACTCGTATTAGAAACTGAAGCTGTTCAGGTAATTAGAAATTCAAACATAGTGGACGATTTGCAGGTAATAGTTAAGCAGCTAAATGAGGCTCATGAAAGAAAAGGGGCTTTGGATGAGCAATTGAGGTTATGGCATTCTACGTTAACAAAATCAAAGACAATTGAAGGCGAGCTAGATTTAATCAATTATGGAATTGAAAGCTTAGATAATTTGATTCAGCAAAGAATAGCTATTTTTAATGAATACTTCTCCTCAATTTCAACCAAGCTATATGGAGAAGCATTTGTACTTAGTACAGCAAAAAATGATAAGGGTTACGAGTTAGTAATTAGCTCTATATCAGGAAATTTAGGTACGGGTAAGAAAAAGGGTCAAATTGCAGCTTTTGATTTGGCCTATGTGCAATTTGCTGATGCACTTGGAATTGAATGCTTACACTTCATCCTTAGTGACCAAATAGAGAATGTCCATGACAATCAAATTACTAGTTTGTTGAACGAGGTGGTCAATGCTACGAATTGCCAGTACATATTGCCAGTTCTTAGGGATAAATTACCTAAGGATATTGATGTTAATAAATACACAGCGCTGTCTTTATCTCAAAATTCAAAACTTTTCAAAATTTAATCAAGTGAGTATTTTGTAGTTTAAGGATATAATGAAAGTATAAGAGTTTGTCCTTTTTTGTCCTTTTGAGTAGGACAATCAGCTTGAGTATTAAGGTTTATGGCTTTAGTCTCTATGCCAGCTGTAGCTCAGTTGGTAGAGTCCAGGATTGTGATTCCTGTTGTCGTGGGTTCGAGCCCCATCAGCCACCCCAATATTTCTAGATTAATTATCAGCCATACTGTTGCTATCACGATATATATTCCCATGTGGTTTAAGTTGTAATGACTAAGGTGATTTTGGCTAGCAATTCAGATTAAAGTGCAGAATTAAACGGTACTTCTACTCATCACAATTTAATTACATAGTAATTTTTATTATAGTATTCAAACTCAAAAACCACTCAAGACTTCAGTTTAGATATACTGTAAGGAAAATCTAATCGAATTAACCGCTAATTTTGAATACTGTCAATTTGCATTCAGTGCTAAACAAGCTTATCACGCTCACAAGTGAGCGTGATGTGGTGGTGCTAGAGCAATCCTTGGCAGAGGCATTGTTTGAGTTAGTAGATGTGTCTGATATCGATAACACTAAATCTGTTGTTATTTATCACCCTGACGATACTAGAAAGCAGCCTCTTTCTGCTATTGTTATTGGCAAAAGTGCTGAGCAATCTAATTTCTCAGCTGCGTTTAAGCAGTTGCTAATTGATTGCTTTAAGTCAGGTAAATATGGCATGCATGAGCAAACTGGGTATTATGGCCCATCGTGACCAGTAAAAACGGTCCAACGTGACCGCTGAT
>NZ_JAQSDC010000014.1 GCF_029945705.1 Methylotenera sp. | reverse complement strand
TTTTCGTCATTTTATACGATAAAAAGTGTCCACTTTTTTCAACAGGGGTCAGTTGATTATTTTAGAGAAAATAGCGCACCTATCACTGTCGACCATCTAGCCGAAACGATTGATGACCTTGCTGCGGGTATTGCTGACGAATTTAAGCATAAAGCCGATCTTGAAATGATGACTGAGGAGCTTGGCGCACGTTATGAAGAGTTACATTTGGTTTATGCAGTAGACCAACATGTGCAAACGCATACCGGCGAAAACACCAAGGTATTTCAAAGTTTGTTGCAATCAGCTACTGAGCATCTTAATGTAGATGTCATCGCATTTGTACAGCCTTCTAAAAATGTTTGCCAATATGCAACTTCGCTAAGCAAAGAGATTCACAACTTAGACTTAGTGCTAGTAGAAATGCGTGGCGACCTTTATCGCTTTGTTCAAGCTTCGGGCGATACAATCGTGTTAAACGACGCCAACGACCCAAGACGCGCTTACATTTTTACCGACATGCCTTATAAAGTGACGGCCTGCCCAGTGCATACTGAAGGCAAGGTTGATGCTTTAGTGGTATTACTTAATCACCAAGATAAACCCGACTTTACCAATAGCGACCGCAAACTAGGTGAAGTACTCGCCAATCAATTGTCTAGCCTTAGTAATACCTATCAATTGCTAGAAAGTATGAAGGAGTTTAACGAACAACTGGCAATGACGCTCATTGAAGCCGTAGAAGCCAAAGATCCCTACACTCGCGGACACAGTGAACGCGTACACTATTTATCCATGGAAATTGGCAAAGCCATGAGTTTACCCACTGAGGAGTTAGAAGATTTACATTGGGGCTCTTTGTTGCACGATGTTGGAAAAATTGGCATTCCAGATGCGGTATTGTGTAAACCTAGCAAGCTTACCAAAGACGAATATACCTTTATTATGGTGCATCCAGAACGCAGTTACGAAATTCTGCGCCACATTAAGCACTTAGATAAAGCCGTGCTTGGTGCTCGACATCATCAAGAAATGTACGACGGTAAAGGTTACCCACATGGCCTTAAAGGTGAACGCATTCCTTTGCACGGACGCATTATCGCGGTGGCCGACACTTACGATTCCATCACCAGTTCACGTGCTTACCGCGCAGGGCGAAGCCATGAGGTTGCCATGTCAGAAATAGCGCGTGTGTCTGGCGCACAGCTAGACCCAGCGATTGTAGAAATATTCAAAAAAGTAGTCTCAACAGAACCAGAATGGCTGAAGCTATTTAATATTAGACGAGAAAAAGTAGACGCTTAATGGCTGAACCCATTGCAAATAGCATGATAGGCATCATGAACTATCTGTCACCAGCAGGTTCGCTGGCGGATGAAGCTGCCTGCAAAGCGCTTGAAGATGCTATTTTAAATTGCTTGCTCGCACACAAGGTTTATGTGGTGCTGGATTTAGAAAGAGTATCTTTACTCGGTGGTCGTGCGCTAGAAATCATGCTAGAAGCCAATACCAAGCTTACCCATAACGGTGGTTACCTTAAATACACCAATCCAACTACATTGGTAAAAGACATACTCGTGGTCACGGGCCTTGGCGACCATACAGCATTAAATACTGCTAGTTTTGGTGAGCTGCACTCTGTTGGAGAAGATTTCACCGTTCGTCCAAACTTAAAACTCGGGCAGATTCTTTTAGAGATGGGCGTAGTCACTGAGTCGCGCTTAGAAGAAGCTATGCACCTGCAAGCTTCCACCAATAAGCGTATGGGTAAAATACTGGTGAGTAACGGCTCTATTTCAGAAAATGACTTACTCACAGCGCTTAGCCAGCAATTACGCATACCGTATATTTCACTTAGAACTGGGCTTTATGAAATTTCAGCCACCAACTTAATTAGCCGCGATGTCATCCGTAGGCTAGAAGTGCTACCTATGTTTAAGGTGCACGACACGCTGATTTTAGCGACCACTGACCCGCACGCGATTCCTGCTTTAGATGAAATTCAAGGCATTACAGGCTTCAAATTACGCTTGGTGCTGGCTAAGCGTGAAGACATTTTAAAATATCAGCTTGATGCCTACAGCGGTAATGATTTGAGCACTGAACTCGTCGAAAACATGGCGACGGATATTGAGCTAGTGGAGCAAGCGCAATCTGATTACACACACATTGATGAAATGGCAGGCAGCAGCCCCGTCATCACCTTGGTCAATGGCTTAATTCAACGTGCAGTGCGCGATGGCGCCAGTGATATTCATATTGAAAGCGGTCGCAACCGCTCATTCGTGCGCTTTCGTATTGATGGCGTGCTCTATGAAGTACTTTCTACCCGCGCCGACCTACACCCGGCCATTGTTTCGCGCTTAAAAGTGATGGCAAATTTAGATATTGCCGAGCGCCGATTGCCGCAAGATGGCCGCATGCAAGTGACCACACAAGGCCGTAGCGTGGATTTACGTTTCAGCTCTTTGTCAGGTATTTACGGCGAAAAAGTAGTATTGCGCGTGCTGGATAAAAACAACTCCATTCTCGATGTTGAAAAACTCGGTATGAACACCTCTAACTTAGCCACACTGAAAAAACTGCTGGGCCGCAGTTATGGCTTGATTCTAGTCACAGGGCCAACGGGTAGCGGCAAAACTACCACGCTTTATGCTTCAATCAACCAGTTAAAAAGCATAGAAAAAAACATCGTCACCATTGAAGACCCTGTGGAGTATCAGCTGGACATCATTAACCAAAATCAGGTGAATGAGGCCATTGGCTTACCCTTTGCCAAAATGCTCAAGCACGTATTAAGGCAAGACCCAGACATCATCATGGTCGGTGAAATTCGTGACCGTGAAACCGCAGAAATCGCCGTGCAAGCCGCGCTAACAGGGCATTTGGTGCTTTCAACATTACACACCAATGATGCCGTTGGCGCACTATCACGGATGACAGATATGGGCGTAGAGCCTTATTTATTGTCATCAGCTTTGGCAGGCGTTGTGGCGCAGCGCTTGGTGCGCGGCGTGTGCCCTGCTTGCAAAACCACCTATTTACCGCCACCCGAACTTGCACACAAATACCACTGGCCTGATGGCGCAAGGTTAACCAAAGGTAAAGGCTGCCCTGCTTGTTACGATTCTGGCTATCGCGGGCGTTTGGGCATTCATGAAATTATTGAATCGACTGATGGCTTACAGCAACTGATGGCCAAAAACCCAAGCAAAGCCGAACTGCAAGCCTTTACAGTAGCGGAAGGTTACAAAACCTTGTTTGACGATGGCATACAGCGGGCTTTAGAAGGCCGCACCACCATAGAGGAGGTCGCGCGCGTCATACACGCGGGCTAGAAAATCTATGGCAATCAATATCAACCCAACACCCGTAGCTAGCAATAATCAAGCGCAAGCCAGCAAGCCAGCTAAACGCAATTGGAACGTAGAAATACGCTTTGGTGCGCCGACCATTAGTCTAGACCAACGCATGGTGTTTACTGAGCGCTTATCGCTGCTACTGGAGACAGGTGTGAGCCTGCTAGAAGCGCTCAAAGCCATGCAACAACAAACTGAAGAAGTGTTACTAGCAGACATTATTGGATCGTTGGTAGACACTATCAGCGAAGGTAAAAGCTTTTCTGTGGCTTTAGAACAACATCCTGAAATGTTCTCTACCACTTACACTAGCTTGGTATTTGCGGCTGAGCAAGGCGGCTTTTTGCCACAGGTGCTTTCGCAATTACTGAGAATGGATGAGAAAAATAGCCAGTTACGCAGCAATATCGTCTCTGCACTTTCTTACCCAGCCTTTTTAATTGCGTTTTCAATTGCGGTAGTGGTGTTTGTTTTAGTAGTGATTTTTCCAAAATTCGAAGTTTTATTTGCGTCAATTCACGACCAGCTCCCCATTACCACCATTTTTCTCATGGCGCTCTCTGGCTTTGTGCGCCATTACTGGATTCTGATTATCGTCGGCTTAGTTGCCGCAGGCTGGGCAACCATGACTTGGATGAAAAGCCCAGCTGGCAAACTGGTGTTCGATCAATTTAAAATGAATGCGCCACTTATTAAAGACATTTATCGGCAAATTTACCTAAGCCAAACGCTTAGTGTACTTGGGCTGTCGCTATCAAACGGCGTGCCAATTACCGTGGCGCTCAAAGCCAGCCAAGGCGTAGTTAAAAATCTAGTATTTGTTAAGTTTTTGGATGAGGTGCGGAACCACGTTAACGAAGGGCGCGGCATTGCCATTGGCTTTACCAACACGCCTTTTGTGCCGCCTATGGTGCGCCAAATGGTAGCCACGGGGGAGCAAACGGGCAACTTAGGCTTAGTCATGTCACGCGTGGCGGACTTTTACGAACGCGAACTTACCAAACGCATCACCATACTCTCAAAATCAATCGAACCCATTATGTTGGTGCTAATGGGCGTAGTGGTGGGCTTGATTGTGATCTCGCTTATTTTGCCGATATTTAAACTATCACGCGCCGTTCATTAAGGAAATTCTATGAAAATCATCTATATATGAACCTTGATGCTCTGCCCGCAAATGCCACATAAACACTATTAAAGATACGCCAAATACTACCGTTATTATGATGACCACCCTAGAAAGGATTTAAGATGTACTTAACTATCAAAAAACCAATGAAGCTGATTCAAAAAGGCTTCACCCTCGTTGAATTGCTAATCGTTGTGATTATTTTGGCGATTTTAGCGGCGATTGTGATTCCACAATTTTCAAGCTCCACCGTTGATGCACAAGAAGCTGCGCTGGATTCTAACCTCAATGCTTTACGTTCAGCCATCGAGCTTTATAAAGCACAACATGGTGGTAAGTATCCAGGTCAAGTGGCGGCTACAGGTGCAACCTGCTCTGCTGGTTCAGCTGGCACGGGCGCAATTGATACTTCGCAAGCAGTGATTAGTCAGTTGACTTTGTATAGCGATAAGACTGGTGCCACATGTACTGGTGCTGCGACTCAAACCATACTTGGCCCATATTTGCGTAAAGGCTTCCCTGCTGAACCAATTAACAACAAAGGTTCGCTAGCTGCTGACATTGCTATTCAGTTAACTGGTGTTGCGCTTGCTCCTTCCGCTGCAACAGGTGGCTGGGCTTACGATAATAAGACTGGCCAAATCGTTATGAACAGCAATGCTCTCGATAGCGGTCAAGTCAACACTTACGCTTCACACTAAGCCTAAATTAAAATTTAGCTTAGTATGAATAAAATCGCCCAAAGCGGTTTTAGCCTGCTTGAAATGATGATTGTGGTTACCATCTTGGGG
This sequence comes from Methylotenera sp., assembly GCF_029945705.1. Classification (GTDB taxonomy): domain Bacteria; phylum Pseudomonadota; class Gammaproteobacteria; order Burkholderiales; family Methylophilaceae; genus Methylotenera. The sequence continues at coordinate 33,851 of NZ_JAQSDC010000014.1, read as the reverse complement.
GTCGTCGCTACCGTGACGCTCCCCTTGCTGGGTTCTAACGACCCACAAAAGCTGAATGTAGCAGCGGAAGAAACCGCCAATACACTGCGTTTTGCGCTAAGTGAGGCTAGGCGCACCAATGGCTATGTGCTGATAGATGGCAGAACTACGTCTGGACGTTTGAGGCTTTATTACTCAACCAGCAACGGCAATTTGACCAGCGCTATCATCGACCCACTGACTAAACGCGCCACTGACTTGAACGTGACTAATAGCGCCTTTTCGCAAGGCGTCACACTCACACCGCAGTTCAGGGCAGGTGGTTCAGCACGAACGCAATTACTCATCGCGCCCAACGTCGCTCAAATGCAAGGCTTTGATGGCATAGGCGGCAATGAAGGTGCGCTACAAGCCAATAGTGGCGTGCTTCTCAGGTTAGGCTCACAAAGCACATTTGTGAGCATTAACCAAACCACTGGTTTGGTGACTTTGCCATGAGTTTGCTATGAACTTGATAGTCACTTCATGCAAAACAAGCAATCGCCAACAAACTGGTTTTTCGTACGTGGAAGTTTTATTGTCGATTGTACTGATTGCCGTATTACTCGTACCTGCCATGCAAGCACTCAATAATGCAATTTCTGGCAGTGCTAGCAATATCGCGGCTAGGCAACTTAATCTGCGTAACAAAATGGAAGAAGTATTAAGCAAACCATACAGTACACTTTATGCGGTGACCAGCGCCACTGGTGGCAATACAAGCACCTCTATCAGCACTAGCCTTTCTGATGCGAGTGGTGTTAGTAATCGCCGCGCGGTGACTATTTACCGTTACGACAATACAAGCAATGCCTTAAGCGCCACTGATACTGGCGTGCTTTTTGTGAGCGTTTATTACGAGGCTGAAGGCAGCGCCAATGCATTAAACACTTTGGTTGGTCAGTGGTGGTAATGATGAACCCGCGACAACACCAATGCGGCATGACGCTGATTGAGCTGGTAATAGCCATGGCGATTAGCGCGATTATCATGCTAGCGCTCAACAACCTTGTAAAACTCGGCTTAGATGTACAAACCGCAGGACGTGGCACCAATGAACTAGCCTATCAAGGCCGCTTTGCGCTAGAGCGCATGGCAGATAAAGCGCGCAGCCTCGCACCAAAAGTACTCACCACGCCAACAGCAAACACCACTGGCGACTGGTTTGCACCGTCAGCTTGTACTGGTGCAACTTGTGTTATGTACTGCCGAAACGCCTCTAATCAACTGATTGAAACAGTCACTACCGACAACTCTTGCACAGGCACTACTGTGATTGCCAATAACGTGACTACATTCTCTGCTACTCTTCCAGCCAGCATGGGCGCGGTTGATAAGTCAGTTGCAGCAATCAGCCTCACTTTAAGTGACGCGAATAAGAATACTGTGAGCTTATCAACCAGCATGCGGCTGGGCGGCGGTTCGCTATGAGGCAGCACACGATTAAAACGTCTGCCAGATTAGCAGGTTTTACTTTATTACCCGTCGTGCTCGCCATGAGTTTAATCGCCGCGATTGCCTTTTTGATTAACCGTGATAACGGCATGAACACCGATATGGTAGTGAATCAAATGAATACAGACCGTGCTAGGTACGCCGCGGAGGCTGGCTTGCAAGCCGCCAACGCCAAAGTGCAGAGTATTAGCTGTGGGGGTGGGTTTCCTGTTGTGGGTACACCAGTGACTAACAGCAATTTTGGCGGCACTAGCTATTCAGCATATGCAACTTCAGCTGGAGGCAATACTACAAGCTTAATTTCCAAAGGTACTTATAACGGCACTTCAGTGACGCTTACCCGCAACAATATCTACGTGTATCAATCTCCAGCGGTCACTTACACCATGCAACCCAATGCAACCGTGGGAATGGATACCTATATTGATTCCGCGGCAGAGAGTAATTATGGATTGACCAGTGCATTAGCCATTAAAAAAAGTCAGCAGAGTTTGTTATATAAATTTGATTTTTCGACTTTCCCTATAGGTAGTCGCCCAATTTCTGCAAAATTTTCAATCTATGCCAGCGGAGGGCTTTTAGGTGCTGTTGAGCTTTATCGAATGACCCGCGACTGGGTAGAGGGTACTGGCGCGAATAGCCCGCTGGATGGCGCCACTTGGAACACCACAAATGGCAGCACGTTATGGACAACCCCTGGTGGCGACTATCATCCAGTTAAATTAGATACACAAATCAGTACTGGAAGCGCTTGGGTCGATTTTAATGCGACAGACCTAACAATTGCATGGCTTAGTGGGAAATATCCCAACTATGGTGCACTCGTAAAATCAACAGGTGAAGTAGGCACTTTCAAATTTACCAGTAGTGATGATTCAGATGCGACTAAGCGCCCTAAAATCACCTTCAGCTACTTATTGCCTTGCGGCACTACTGGCCCAGTTGATACGCCTCATGGCACAGTGACGTTAAGCCCAATCGCTGACAGCTTTAACGACACCAATATATTATTGCAATTCAACAACGGTAAAGCTACCACGCTCAAAGTGTATAACAGCCCATCGCTTGAAAACCGTATTCTTACCCAGTTTGATACCAGTAGCATTCCCGCTGGCGTCAGCATACAAAGTGCGAAATTACGCATGTATGTCAGTGCTGTTGGCAGTGCAACTACCAATACTAAATCTATTTGGGTGAATGCCATCAACGAGTCATGGGTAGAAGGTGCTGGCAACAATACGGCTAAACTTATTTGTCCACTCACACCAAGCGCAGGTACTAGCTGGTATTACCGCACGGGCTGTACGAACTGGGCTTCGAACCTTCATCCACCATACACGGCACAATCATGGACCACTATGAGCAACATGCCCACCGCTAGAACAAACCATATGGTGGCAACCGTCAATAATAAAATCTACACCATAGGCGGCTACAACCCAGTGGGTGGCTATTTCAATACCGTAGAAGAATATGACCCAGCGACCAATACTTGGGCAACTAAAGCTTCTATGCCGACAAATCGTTCAGATGCAGCAATTGCTGTAGTCAATGGAAAAATATACGTAATGGGCGGAACAGCTAATGGCATAACAGCCCTTAGCGTGAATGAAGTTTACGATCCATCCAACAATACTTGGGCGACTAAAGCCAACATGCCTACAGGTCGCATGTTTTTTTCAGCCGCGGCCGTTAACAACAAAATTTATGCCATAGGCGGTAATAAAACCAATACGGCCTTAAAAACTAATGAAGAATATGACCCTGCCACCAATACTTGGGCAACTAAAACCACTATGACGACCGCCAGAGCTTACCTTACCGTTCAGGCTATTAACGGAAAAATTTATGCTATTGGCGGCTGGGCGGGTTTCCTCAGTTTAAGCAATAACGAAATGTATGACCCAAGCACCAATACGTGGACAAATAAAGCAGTGTTGCCAATCGCTACTGACACTATGGCCTCCGCTGTTGTTTGTAACAAAATATATCTTATCGCAGGTAAGCAATCAGGCTTTAATACCAGCACTGTCAGGGTGTACGACACCATTAACAATAACTACATCACGCAGCTGAATTACCCAATGGCACTTGAGTATGCAGGTGCAGCCGCTGTGAATGGCTACATCTATAGTTTAGGCGGCGATGATGCGGTTTCTGTGGTTTATACAAATCATTATAAATTCGATACGGGCACTCCCACAGCCGTTGCTACAGCTTCAGATGAGTCAACAGCTGCATCGCCACTAGCCGCTAACTTTACGAGTGGCTGGATTAACTTTGAACTAAAACCGTTAGTACAAGAATGGGTAGATGGTGTGCGTATGAATAACGGCATAGTAATTTATACCGAAGTCTCAGACCAATTCAGCATCAACAGCCGTGAGAATAGTACTAAAAATCCACAGCTTATCGTGACTTATTAAACCCCAGCTGGCACTTATAATTAAATAGAACCTATAGAGAACGTGATGACCACTGATTACAAAAATTTAATTACGCCTGTCTTAAGCAAGTTGCAGAAAGTGTTGCCTTTGTTAAATGGCAGCCTAGCGAATAAATTTTGCATTGGTCTAGACATGGGGCTTGATAGACTAAATCTAGCGCAAATAGAAAAATTAAATGGCAAAGTGCATATTCGCGCCATTGCTTCTATTCCCTACCCGTGCTCCCGTGAAGCGCTACAAACCAATCCAAAGATACTCAAAGCATTATTAAAACAGGCATATGCCTCGCAGCCATTTAAGGGCAATCGCGTGGTTTCTTGCTTACCAATAGACCAAATTAAAATTATCACCATTACTTATAAACGCACAGATGGCCAAGCAGATTCAGAAGCAGTAGTGGCAGAGTTACGCGAGCGCTACAAAGCTGAACTGGATAATTTAGTGGTTGATTTTATGACGCTGCGCGAAGAAGAACCAAACATCGCTCAGCGAGATGCGCTGGTTGCGCTGGCGCCGCGCGATAAAGTACTGGCTTATTTAGATTTATTAACCAATGCTGGGCTTGACGTGGATTCATTAGATATTGGCCCCGCTGCGTTAGCGAGGCTTGTGAGCCATGCTGGCGCTATTCATGCGCCAGAATTCCCAGCGCTACCCAATGTATTGCTGATCAATTTTGGGGCAGATTCCAGCTTTTTAAGCATCATATGGGGACGCCGTTTGATGTTAGATCGCCCTGTAGAATTCTCTGAAAATCGTATGTTTGCACGGTTGAAACAAGTACTGGATATGCCTGAAGAATTGATGATACGTTTGCTATACGAAACGATTCCAAATGCAGATTTAGCCAAAGATAAACCAGATGAAATCAATCAAATGGTGGCAGAAGTCATCAGGCCAGAAATCGCCCTACTTTTGCAAGAAATTAATAAAACGTTAGTGTATATGACTTCAAAAGCACGCGGAAAAACAGTAGACCAAATCTACTTAACTGGTCGCGTGGCACGCTACCCTGGCATCTTGAATTTTTTACGTGAGCAATTAAATGTATCGGTAGATATTTTAGATCCCGTAGAAGTATTTGCCGCAGAAAAATATCGACTAAACAATCATATTTTAGGCACTATGCCAGGCATTGCACTCACCACAGGTTTAGCCTTAAGAGGGGTGCCTGAACATGGCTAATATGGATTTAATCCCTGAAGATTACCGCCGAAATCTAGGCATGCAGCGTATGGTGCAGCATTTTATTGCTGCGTGTGTGCTAGTGATACTCAGCATAGGCTTAGCAAAAGCGCTCATGACTTACCTCACATGGCGAGAAAACGTAAAAGTGGTGCGCCTTGAGCAGCAAGAACAAATCTCGCAGCAAACAAAAAGCAAAACCGAAGAATATCGCCAACAGAAACAAGTGACTGAGCAGCAACTTGCCGCATTACATGAATTGCGCGGTAACGACCGAGTAACAATTTTCTTACACGCCATTGATAACGCTTACAGTGAAGGTGTTTGGTTTGACAACCTGCGCTTTATGCGCCTGAGTAGCACGGGTACATTGGCTAACGTTCCTGGTGCAGCCAATGCGGGCATTATTGTGGTGCCTAGTGATGCTGCAACGCCACAATCATTAGAAATTGAGCATAGCGCAGAAATCATTGGTCATGCCATGAATCATTCTATGCTGGCAGAATTTATGCGTAAATTAGGCGCCGAGCCAAATGTGGCTGACTTACGCTTGATAGACACTGGCACTAGAAGCTATACGACTATGCAGGTGATTGATTTCAATCTCAATTTGCAAATGCGCGAGCAAGCTGAGACAAAAATGCAGGTGGCGCCATGATGAAAAATATCGTGCAAGCGCTTAACAAATTAAACCCACGCATGGTGTTTGGCTTAATGCTCTTTTTTGTATTGTTGTTGGCTTTTGAAGGCTGGATATTGCTATTACGCAAACCGTATGCCGAATATCAACAAATATTATCTACTAGAGAGTCGTTAATGGCGTCATTACAGCAAACGCCTAACCAATCTAATGAGCTTGGGCAAATTACAGCTGATCTTAAACGGCTTTCAGAAAAACTTAGTAGCGAACTACGTAGCCCAGCTTCGGACGACAAAATGGCCGCATCACTAATGGAAGCACTTGATCATTCAGCACGACTACACGGCATCAGCCTTGCCAGCCTTAAACCTAAAGAGAGAAAACAGGTGTCTGTTTTTGAAGAAGTTTCGTTTGAGGTGAGCGCCAAAGGTAGCTATTTACAGCTATGCACATGGATGCTGGATTTTGCTAAAACTTTGGGCAATAGCGCAACCGTGACCGAATTTGAGATGAAAACAGCGAACGAAGGCAAGGAAGTAACACTTTCAATGAATATTGCACTGTATCGCCCGCTAAGTCTGAATGAGGTCGCAAAATGATCAATAAACGCTTGAGTTTAGGCATGCTGGTGATGGTTTTGGGCGTTATGCCGACTGCATTTGCAGATGAGGCATTAAAACATGATCCATTTTCACGACCACTACTCACAGCAACTACTGTTGCCAATACAGAATCTGGCGCAAAAATTGAAGAAGAAACGCCCTGGAGCCCAATACTAACGGCAGTGATGCTGGCTGGCAAGAATTCACTTATCACGATTGATGGTGTGATTATGAAGCTGGGTGAAGTAAAAGATGGCTACCGATTAATACAGGTAAAAGATCATGAAGCGATATTTAAAAAAGGTAAAAAACGTATTGTGCTAGAAATAAAGATGGGTGCAGTTAGAACTAAAACTGAATCAGCAACAGGCGCAGAGACAATATTAGAAACAGATAAGCCGCTATTAAGACAAAATAAAGATCAAGGTAACACACAATGAAAAATTTTAAATTCACGGTTTATACCGCCTTAATTTTCAGCTTAATCTGTGGGAGCTTGTTGACGCACGCAGCGTCAGCAGATACCAGAAAGCAAGAGCAAATCGGCGAGTTGGTCACGCTAAATTTTCGCGAATCGTCTATACAAGAAGTTTTTGATATTCTTTCACGCAAAGACAAAGTGAACATCATTTTGGGTAAAGGTGTGACAGGCACCGTGTCTGTTAATCTTTACAACATCTCGGTTAAAGAGGCGATTTACCGCGTGGCAGAGTCTGCTGGTTATGCTGTGGAGTTTCGTAACGGTGATTACGTTATTTTAGACCATAAAGATGCTGGGCAAGACCACTCGGGCGGCCTCACACAATTGAAAACTTTTAAAGTGCAATATTCCGATCCTAAACAAGTGGCCGACATTCTGACCAAATATCTTTCACGCTATGGAAAAGTGACACCTCTGATAGATAGACGCATGATCGTCATTGAAGATACGCCAGAGTTTTTAGAGCGTGCCAATAAGCTTTTGCAAGAACTTGATGCGCAACCCAAACAGATTTTAATTGAGGCCAAAGTACTGGAAGTTACGCTGGATGATGGCGAAATTTACGGCGTAGATTGGAATAGAGTATTTGGCGCCACCACGGTTGGTACCAATGGCTTAGCTTCTGGAACCGCCACTGGTGGCCCTAGGCAAGCTGGTTTTTTCTTCGGATTAGCTGGCAAAAATCTAGAGTTATTCTTAGAAGCGCAGGCGACTAAAAATCGTGTAAAAACGCTATCTACGCCAAAATTACTAGCCATGGAGAATCAAGAAGCGCGTGTTTCTATTGGTGACAGCACTGGCTTTAAAGTGACGACCACGATTAACCAAGTAACTACAGAAAGTATTCAATTTCTGGAATCTGGCGTCATACTTAGAGTTACACCATCAGTAGATCAACAAGGACGTGTATTATTAAAAGTTCACCCTGAAGTCAGCTCAGCCTCACTTAGCGCAGGTATTCCTTCTAAGAAAAGTACTGAGGTGACCACTGAACTACTCAGTGAAGACGGGCAGGCGATATTTATTGGTGGGCTAATTAAGAAGATAAGCCGTAAAGATAAAACAGGCGTGCCAATTTTGGGCGATATTCCTGGCATTGGGCGATTATTTTCAACTACAACTGAGTCAGTCAATAATACCGAAACTGTGATTATTATTACGCCTAAAGTGATTCAAAATCCTAGTGCAATTGCTGAATTTACTGACGATAAAAATCAACTAATAGAACATAACGGCGCTTTAATTATGGATCACCAATTAAAGCTAGAGTCATCCGAATTTAAAGATAAATTGGATACCTCTGTACCATTATAATTATAGCTATAATTATAATAACCAAGATATATCAATTGCAGATACAGGACCTGCGCCACATAGTTAGTGCGGTCACCCGTCAAAATTGCTATTATTTGCTTTGGTTAATTTAGGTGTAGGTTAATGAGCACATTTAGTGAAATTCAAGCGAACGACTTATTCAATACGATGGCAACAGAACCGATGGTACTCGTTGACGTGCGTAATGATGATGAAGTTGCACGTGGCGTAATTGAAGGCGCAATACATATTCCTTTAGCAATGTTGCCGCTAAAGTATGAATCTCTGCCAAAATCAGAAAACATCGTTTTTTATTGCCACAGTGGCATTCGCTCTGCGCATGCCGCAGCTTTTGCCTCTAGCAAAGGTAGCAAAAATGTATACAACCTAGCGGGTGGTGTTTTGGCATGGGCCAAAGCAGGCTACCAATTTGCCTCATTAGATGAAGGGAAAAAGAAATAATGGAATTCAATAAAGAAGTGGATGCCACAGGCTTGAACTGCCCATTACCCATTTTGCGCTGCAAAAAAGGCCTAAGCGAAGTTGAGCCATCACAAGTATTAAAAGTCATTTCAACGGACCCTGGTTCAGTGAAAGACTTTAATGCATTCTGTGTTCAAACTGGCCACGAGCTGTTGCAGCTTGACCAAGAAGATACTACTTTCACTTTTTATATCAAAAAGCGTAGTGACTAGCTGTTAATTAAAAAGGCGCTTTTCAGCGCCTTTTTAATTACATCTCTTAGTTACTTGCTATTTAAGGTTAGTATCTAACCCAACTTAGCCAACTGACTTTGCAGCTTTTCTAAATTAGCACCAAACTCAGCTACTCGCGCCTTTTCTTGCTCAACCACGTTAGCTGGTGCGCGCGCTACAAAGCTCTCGTTATTCAACTTGCCATTGGCTTTAGTGATTTCACCTTCTAGCCTTGCAATCTCTTTACCTAAGCGCTCTTTTTCAACAGCAACGTCAATCTCTACTTTCAACATCAGTTTAAAGTCGTTTACCAACATCACAGGAGCGTCGGCCTCTGGTAAATCAGCCACAATCGCCACCTCTTCTAACTTTGCTAATGCCTTTAAATACGGTGCATACAAAGCCAGTTTTTCAGCATCACCTGTGGCAATCAGTGGCACGCGCGCAGCTGGTGAAATGTTCATTTCACCGCGTAAACTGCGACATGCATCTACCATTTGCTTAAGCTGTGCAACCCAATCTTCTGAAACATCATCTAGCTTATCTAGCTGCGCCTTTGGATAAGTTTCTAGCATAATACTAGCGCCGTGCGACTTATCTTTCACCCCTGTCATAGGCGCAATGGTTTGCCAAATTTCTTCCGTGATAAATGGCATAATAGGGTGCGCTAAGCGTAAAATTGTTTCTAGCACACGCAACAAAGTACGGCGTGTTGCACGCTTTTCAGCATCATCACCATGTTGAATTTGCACTTTCGCTAGCTCTAAATACCAGTCGCAATACTCATCCCATACAAATTCATAAATGGCTTTTGCGGCTAAATCAAAACGATAATCTTCAAACGCTTTTTCTACCTCAGCTTCTGTACGTTGCAAAATGCTCACAATCCAACGGTCTGCTTGGCTAAACTTACGCCCGCCCTCTCCACAACTTGCCGCATCAAAGCCGTTATCTTGACCTTCAGTGTTCATCAACACAAATCGTGTGGCATTCCACAATTTATTGCAGAAGTTGCGATAACCATCACAACGTTGTAAATCGAACTTAATATCACGACCGGGGCTGGCAAGCGCGGCAAAGGTAAAGCGCAATGCATCGGTACCATAAGCAGCAATGCCTTCTGGGAATTCTTTACGTGTGCGCTTCTCGATTTTTTCAGCATCTTTCGGGTTCATTAAACCCGTTGTGCGTTTTTTGATTAAATCATCTAAACCAATACCATCAATCAAATCAATCGGATCAAGCACGTTGCCCTTAGATTTAGACATTTTTTGGCCTTCTGCATCACGAATCAAGCCGTGCACATACACATGCTTAAACGGAATTTTGCCAGTGATGTGCTTGGTCATGATGACCATACGCGCCACCCAGAAGAAAATAATGTCGAAACCTGTGACCAACACACTAGAAGGCAAGTATTGTTGCAAAGCTTGGTTTTGTGCATCAATGGCTTCGTCGCCTGTCCAATCAAGCGTAGAGAACGGCCATAAAGCAGCTGAATACCAAGTATCGAGCACATCGTTATCTCGGACTAAATTGCCTGTGTAGCCGTCTTTGGCGGCTAAAGTTTTTGCTGAGGCTTCATCCGTTGCCACATAAACTTTACCATCATCGGAGTACCAAGCAGGGATTTGATGACCCCACCATAATTGGCGCGAAATACACCAATCTTGAATGTTGTTGAGCCATTGATTGTAAGTATTCACCCAGTTTTCAGGGTAAAACTTGATTTCGCCACTCGCTACAACATCTAATGCTTTTTGTGTAATGCTTTTACCATCTTCTGTTGGCTTGCTCATGGCGACAAACCATTGGTCTGTAAGCATAGGCTCAATAATCACGCCAGTTCGGTCGCCTCTTGGCACCTTGAGTTTATGTTTATCGGTTTTAACTAAATAGCCATTTTCTTCTAAATCAGCCACCACTAATTTACGTGCAGCAATAGTCGTTAATTCGCGATATTTTTCTGGTGCATTTTCGTTCACCAAGCCAGCTAATGACAAAATCTCTACCATCGGCAATTGATGGCGCTGACCCACCGCATAGTCATTAAAGTCATGTGCTGGCGTCACTTTAACTACGCCAGTGCCAAACTCTTTATCTACATAATCATCTGCAATAATCGGTATTTCACGGTCGCATAGTGGTAGTTTTACATTTTGTCCAATTAAGTGCGCATAGCGTTCATCTTCTGGATGCACCATTACGGCTACATCGCCCAACATCGTTTCAGGGCGCGTTGTAGCAACGGTTAAGTTGCCTGAACCATCTGCAAGCGGATAGTTGATGTGCCACATAAAGCCGTCTTCTTCTTCTTGCACTACTTCTAAATCTGAAACGGCTGTACCTAATTTCACATCCCAATTCACCAAGCGTTTGCCGCGATAAATCAGTCCTTCGTTATACAAGCGCACAAAGGTTTCAGTGACGGTTTTATTCAAACCTTCATCCATGGTGAAGCGCTCACGTGACCAATCTGGCGAAGTGCCAAGCCTACGCATTTGCTTAGTAATTGTGCCGCCTGAGTATTCTTTCCACTCCCACACTTTTTCGAGGAATTTTTCGCGGCCTAAATCATGGCGCGATACACCTTGTGCATCAAGTTGGCGCTCGACCACTATTTGCGTGGCGATACCTGCATGGTCAGTACCTGGTTGCCAAAGCGTATTATCGCCCTTCATACGGTGATAACGGGTTAGCGCATCCATCAGGGTTTGATTAAAACCGTGCCCCATGTGCAAAGTGCCAGTGACGTTTGGTGGAGGCAATAAGATACAGAAGTTATCTTTAACTTCAGGATTAGACTCTGTTGGTTTGTTAAAACCAGCAGCGTAATAACCTTTGCTCTCCCAAAATTCATACCATTTGCTTTCTATGGTTTTAGGGTCAAAGGATTTTGCTAGCTCTTGGTTGGGGGTTGGAGTATTCATAGCCGACATTTTAACATAGGCAAGGGCTAATTTACTCCCCGCCATACCAACCGCGTGGTGGGGAACAGTCAGGGGAGTAATTGCAGCTAAAACAACCTAAAGGTCATGCCAGTTTGATAAAAGCTAAAAGTAATATCGTAAACATCAGCAAATGTACAATTGCCCACATTCTGTAACTTGCCGTTAACTCATGCGGTGCTTGAGCCGAGATTAAAAAAAAATGTTTATCTGTAGGTTGAGCTAAAGTAAAAATACCTGTGTGCGCTTTCATAGCGTACTTGGCATGCGCTTGTTGGATAGCATCTTTGCGCGCTAGCTCCCATTCATCCATGTCAATTTCGCCATTTCGGTTATGGTCGTAACGGTTTAACATCTGTTGCGGACGTGTTTTTAGATCTGCCAGAATATTGCGTACTTCTTTGTTAATGACTTCGCTATCAACTTGATCATGCCTCGTATCTAGCTGACCAAGCACATACAAGCGCTTACCCGCAGGTAAAAATTCCTCTACATAACGATGTTCATTTTTAACAAATGTACGTTTTTCAAAGAAAATAATTTCAGCCCCATTGGGATTGACCATACAAGTGCCAGATTCATCTTTTAATTGAAATAATGTATCGCTTTCCGAATACTCCAAAAGCCTATTATCAACCACTTTTTTTGAATAGGGGTTCTCAACGCGATTAGCGTATACCGAGGCTCGATACCATACGCAAGGAATGCCATGATAAGGTGTTTTGAAAGGTTTTAGCGTTGTTGCAACGCCATGCAACTCAATGTAACCTTGCGCTGCTGCAGCGATTGTGGATATTGGCGCCTCTGTAATTTTAAGTAAGCGCCAATAATTAAAAATGGCAGCAAATAGGCTAAAAATGAGCGCAATTGATAACAACACAAACCATGTTTGGCTATCAACTTGCCTAACATGCAATTTGTAGGCAGCAAATAATATGCCCCCTATCACGGCCAATGTCACAAAGTTGACGCTTGCGCCATTTAATTTTCTAAACATAAAAAACTAACTAGCTTTTAAAGCGCGCACTTACATCCACATCCTCCAATTCCGCATGTGAAAATTTCAACATTTCTGCTCGTTCAAAACCAAGCAAACTCGCCACAATGACATCTGGAAACTGCTTAATTCTGACGTTATTATTATTCACAGAGTCATTATAAAACTCGCGCCTATCAGCTATTTGATTTTCTAGGCCAGTAATACGCTGCTGCAAGTTAATAAATGTTTGATCAGCTTTTAAATCGGGATAATTTTCTGCTACCGCGAACAATCCACCCAAACTGCTACTCAGGGCTGACTCAGCTTTACTTAACCCTGCCACATCGTGCATTTGACGTGCGGCATCGATACCCATCCGCGCTTGAATAACTCTCTCTAGCGTTTGCGCTTCGTGCGTCATGTAAGCCTTGCATGTATCAATTAGCTTCGGCAGCTCGTCATTACGCTGTTTAAGCAACACATCAATATTCGCCCAAGCTTTTTCTACATTACTTTTAATGCTGACCAAGCTGTTATACGTCATCACAAAATACACAGCTACCACCGCTACAATTACCCAAAATATCATCAAGCTCCCCTTATTTTTATGAATATGACTTTATTGTTATGATTGCTTATCGCTTGCTGTACCGCTTAACACCAAAGGCCCTACTTTTTCCCAATAACGAGAAAAACGTTTTAAGCGCTTTTCACTGATTTCAACATTGACGAACTTAGCCACTGGCTGCCAGTCTGGCACGAATGGGGATAATAGCTCTTTTACTTTAAGATAGGGCGTATCTTGCGTAATCAGCTGACCAATACCTTTTTGCATCAAAACTTCATAAGTATCGCCCACCCAAACCTCTACGACCTCCATCTCACTTAGGCAGTCAGCCACAAACTGCAATCGATTGAGCGACCATGTGCCATGTAAGTGTGGGTCGAACACAAAAATCTTAGGAAAAGGTTTTTGCAGCAAAGCATGTGCGGATGACAACATTTCATCATGCACAAATATTGCCTTGGTTGGGTAGTGAGAAACTGTGTTTCTGGGTAAAGGCGGCAGTACGTATTTTTTTGCAATAGGCACTAATGTTTGATTAAACAATTTATCGTTCAAAGCTTCATAACTGCCGTCAAATGGGCATTGCACATGACAGTTGGCGCAATATTTTCCGCCAGTGTAACGACTGAGATTTTCTTTATTAAAAAAATAAGGCTTAGAGCTAAAGGTTGAAGCAACCCATTGCCATGAAAGATGGTTGCTCGCAATATCGCCGTCAATCAAATGCTCTTCAAACCAATCAGCTGCAGCCCGCCAGTCTACTTTTCTGTGATGCACAATGTAACTAGCAAGCCACATGCGAGGATGATTATGCACATATCCCGTAGCCAATAAATCATCATTGATAAAGCCATCCATACATGGCAAACCCGTTTTACCTTGGCGAATATCATCACTCAGGGGCGCATGACCAATAGCTACTTTAGCAGGCTCCATGTCGCTATAGATTGCATTGCCTTCGCTAAACCACACTTGCCGCCAGTAATCGCGCCACGCAAGTTCATACACAAGTTTGTCTGCGCTTGTATCAAAGCGCCTTTTGATGAACTCGTAAGCTTCATTCAAGGTGACGCAGCCGTGCCGTAAATACGGTGACAAATGCGTCACCGCACCGTTTAAAAAATTACGGTTTCTGTCGTAAGCCACTGCATCAATACTATTGAGTTTGTTCAACGCGCTAAAACGACCACCAGCCCAATCAGCCTGTAAGTCGGCACCTTTAGCATCCGAAAATATTCGCTTAATATAATGTAAGCGCTCGTTTCTATCTTTCGGGATGATCAATTTTTGTGCGGGTCTCATTGAGTAATTTCCATCTAATTTATGTTAGTGTACTATTTATTAGCGTTATTGATATAGGCTATTTTTAAGCGGCATTATTATAAAAACAGCATCAATTTTTATCGATAATGCAGCAAAATACTAGGTTAAGAATCATTTACTATTTAATGTAAAATCACCAAGGAAAATCATCATGGACCCAATGTGGATGTGGGCTGCGATAGGAATCATACTACTTGCAGTTGAAATGGCAACCGGCACTTTTTATGTGCTGTGGTTTGGCGTTGCGGCCTTGTGTGTCGCGCTCATCATGTGGTTTTTTCCCAATACATCCGAGGCTATACAATATGCCGCTTTTGCAGTTTTATCTTTAAGCTCACTAGCCATATGGCGTATTAATTACAAAAAAACCTCTACCAATAGCCGCGTTGGTCAATCACAAGGTGAGGAAATCGGACGGGTAGGCACTGTGATAGAAACAGCCAGCCTCAAGCAAAATGGTAAAATTCGCTTCGCGCAAGGCTTAATGGGCAGCCGCGAATGGACAGCCATTGCCGACGAAACGATTGAGTCTGGCAGTGATGCAAGCGTAGTGGCCGTTGTTGGAAATGCATTAAAAATTTCAAAAAAGTAACTTCACTTCATCTTAATTTATCTTAAATAGATTAATCTTAAAACCCCGTGTTAGGAAAACACTATGACCACGTTTAGTTTTGTACTGATATTTTTAGTAATTGTCGCCATTATTAAGGGCGTACGCATTGTTCCTCAAGGTGAAGAATGGGTTGTAGAACGCCTTGGTAAATTTGCAGGCGTGCTCAGCCCAGGCTTACATGTAATTAACCCTGTGTTCACTAAAGTAAGCTATAAAGTTACGACCAAAGACATTATTTTAGATGTACCTGAGCAAGAAGTGATTACTCGCGACAACGCTGTAATATTGGCAAATGCCATTGCTTTTATTCGTGTGTCTGATGTTGAGCGCGCGGTGTACGGCATTGAGAATTTTAGAGAAGCCATGCGTAATATGGTGCAAACAAGCTTGCGTTCAATCATTGGTGGCATGGATTTAAACCAAGCACTCACTTCACGTGACCGTATTAAAGCAGAGCTAAAAGAAGCCATTGCCGATGAAGCGCAAGATTGGGGCTTAACTGTAAAATCAGTCGAGATTCAAGACATTAAACCTTCACCCAATATGCAAGACGCGATGGAAAGACAAGCTGCCGCAGAACGTGAACGTGTTGCCGTGGTAACAGAAGCAGAAGGCGCAAAACAATCGCTGATATTAAACGCCGAAGCGCGCTTAGAAGCTGCGCGTAAAGATGCCGAAGCGCAAATGGTGGCTGCAAAAGCCTCAGCGGAATCAATCAAATTCATTACAGAAGCCATTAAAGAAAACAATGCTTCAGCCATGTTCTTGCTAGGTGACCGTTATATTCACGCTTTAGAAAAAATGTCGACTTCTGGAAACAGCAAAATTGTCGTCATGCCAGGTGATTTAGTCAGTGCCGTTAAAAGCTTGGTAGGCGGTAAATAGCCTCTAAGTTCCCTCCCTTTTGAGGAGATTTTAGCAGCGTTGTTAAATGCGGCACTTTGCCATTTTCAATTCCCTCCCACTTTAAGGGGGAGGGTTAGGGTGGGGGTAACACGTTTCCAGAATCACTCTCGTTTATCGATTGCAAAATCACTTGCAAAACCCCCTCTATATTTTGCAACACCTCATTATTCCAAAATCTCAATACTTTCCAGCCATGATCTTTAAGCCACTCACTGCGTAAGTGATCTTCAATTTGCATTTCATTATGTTGACCGCCATCAATTTCAATTGCTAATGCTGCGTCAACGCACGCAAAATCTAAAATATATCTACCTGCTGGATGTTGACGTCTAAACTTTACGCCCAACTGCTTCATTCTGAGGCGTTGCCATAAATGCTTTTCAGCATCAGTCATCTCGGCACGGAGTTGACGAGAAAAATCTTTGGTGTGTTGCGGCAGTCTTTGCATGAATAAACAGTGTGAATTTAGTATGAGCTAACTGTTGTGATGTTTTTTGGTGGACTTATCTACCCCCACCCTAACCCTCCCCCTTAAAGTGGGAGGGAATTAAGCGCCGCAGACAATACAAGCGGGGTCTTTACTCAGCTTGATTGTTCGCCATTCCATGGCAAGTGCATCAAGTAGCAATAAGCGCCCTTGCAAACTCTCACCAATGCCCATCAAAAGCTTTAAAGCCTCAGCAGCTTGCGTGGTGCCTATCATGCCCACTAACGGCGCAAACACACCATTAGTCGCACAGCGCAAATCGGTATCTTCGCCATTATCAGGGAATAAACAGTGATAGCATGGGCTGCTCACTGAACGCATATCGTAAACTGTGATTTGCCCCTCAAAACCAAGCGCAGCGCCTGAAACAAGCGGCTTCTTCAACTTCACGCAAAGTCTGTTTAAAGTATAGCGTGTGGCAAAATTATCACTACAATCAATCACCACATCCGCTTGCGCCACCAATGCCGCAAAATCATCTTCAGTAGATTTTTGCTGTATGGTTTTTACCATGACTTCAGGGTTAATCTCATAAATAGATTGCTGCGCAGAAACAGCTTTGTTAATGCCTACGCTTGGCGTGGTATGAATAATCTGACGCTGCAAATTAGTCAAATCCACCACATCAAAATCACAAATGGTCAATGTGCCAACGCCACTCGCAGCTAAATACAAAGCCACAGGAGAACCCAAACCACCCGCACCGACGATCAGCGCATGGCTATTAACAAGTTTATCTTGACCTTCATAATTGATTTGAGAAAGAAGGATGTGACGGCTGTAACGTAAAAGTTGATTATCGTTCATAAGTATTAATGTAACTGACCTGCTTCAATCATGGCGTTATAGAGGACGTAGGGAGAAATCCAAACCATCATATGGTCAAACTCATTCCCAGTAGTTGCACTAGGCTCATGACTAACGAATACAGACTTTGGCGAGGTTGGTATCTTTGGATTCGTGTTCTCGTCCGCGCCACCCGAAACTTGTGAACCTGTAGGGCCGAGAGAGTAAATAACAACAACTGAATTATTAATTAAGTAATTGCTTTCAACGCCTCCAGAACAGGCTGAGGCCGTGATACCTGTTGCGCTCTTGCATACTCGCAACTCTGGCATTAAATTTGCAATGCCAACAACATTCATTCCATCTGTTGAAGAGTTAATTGTAAAGTCAGGCGTTGCTGGATTTACAGGAGTGGTTGCGCTGCTTTGTGCAACTGCATACATAATTGGATTATTCCATGCATCAATTGCAAATCCATTGGAGTCTGTGGGCTGAATGCCCAATGTTGCTGCGGGCAAATACCCAAGTTGCTTGGTACATGCGGTGGCTCCTCCTAGTGGATCTTCAAGGCCATTAGCCGTCGCTGGGCAGGGTAATCGCCCTTTAGACTGAGCAAAGCCTAATAGTGCTTTTTTAGCAGTTTCTAAAGTGTTTTCAGTTTGTGATTGTGCTAATTGCTGGCGCTGCGCTTGAATAGGTGCAAGTATTGCCCCCAGTACAAAGCCTAGGATAATGAGTACGACAGCCATTTCCAATAATGAAAAGCCTTTTTGCTCAGCTATATAATTTGACTGCATTCTATAATTACTCATGGGGTAACGACCAAAACTTGATCTGTATTTGCTTGGGTTCTAAGATTTGTTTTCTGATAGATAAAGTCTTGCGATCCATTACTAACCGTTACATTTGTATTTTCAACATCACTTAAATAGCTAGTTATACTGCATGAACTATTTGGATTGACAATTGAGCCAGCTACAACTGCATTCACCTTTTGATTAAGCCCTACAGTTAACTTAGGTGGCGATGTTGTCGATACGCAAGTTCCCGTTGAGGTACAATCATTTGAAACTGCATACACAATATATTTTTCCCATTGATTTGCAGTAAACCATAAAGGCAGTAAACCACCCGTAGACGGCAGTGATTTTATCGTTTCATTGATATTACAAGAAGCCAAAGAAAACGATCCGTCTGCACTGTTTGAGCAACTCACCTGAGTACTTGATGAAGTGCTACAAGATCCTAAAGGGCTATTAAACGCACCTGTTGTTATAAATTTATTTGTACCTGCGACTGTTGCAGTACAGAAACCGCAAGCATTACAGCTAAATTGTACGGCGCCAGAGGCTCTCAGACAACCACCTAAACCATTACATGTACACGTGTTTGTAGTTAAAGGGTTAACTGTACATGCACCAGTCGGAGCATTTACACCACCACCCGTTGCCACGAAAGTCCCTGTAGTTCTTGTAAATGAAATTGAACTAGATATACTGAAATTGCAACTACAGCTTCTACTTGATGCGATACAGTTACAAGTGGGTGCAGCAGGAGTATTAACTGGCAGCAATCCTCTTAAATTACCTTGCACACATTGATTTTGATTTGCTGTTAATCCCAATCCTGACGCAAACGGATAATAGCCATTTGCTACATAGTACTTATTCAGTGTACTTTTTGTTTCTTCTAAGACACGCTTTTCTAATGCATACATTAGCTCATCAATCGTAATGTAAACAAGCTTATCGTTGAAATAATAAGGTTTAACAAAAGTAGTATCACTAGCTGGAACATTTCTACTATCTTCGCCCATGATAAAATCCTCATTCACCAAAGAAGAGTCATTGTTTTTTTTATTAGCGGCGCCAATCATAAAACCATCTAAAAACTCACTAGCATTTGGCGCTGGGGATGAACGATCTTGATTTGACAGAGGACTACCAGGTGCAATAATCACGGCGGCAACTCTATCGGAAACTAAATTTCCATTCCTATCCAAAACTGTCAGCCAAGGATATGATTGGGTTCCACTTTGTCGCATGTATGGCGTAATCGCATGTGGAGGGTCGGCCACTCCAGGATTGATAATTGGGTTCTCCGAATGCTCATAGTCATAAACCATATTTCTTGACACAGCATACCAAAACCGATTGCCCTGCGCGTCGGTAAATACTTGATTCAGTCCTGGATATGTACTAAATCCAGTATATATATTTAAACCATTATTTGGATCTAAACAAGGGCTTGTTGTGGGCTGACTTGGAAGCTGTCCAAGAAGATAGGGATATTGAAAAGTAGTAGCTACACAATCACTGCTGCCGTCATAATTGCCATCACCATTTCTATCTGGCCATGGCATTTGGCCTGGAGAATTTTTGTAGTTTACGGCCCAAGCAATTAATGCGGTCTTAGCATCATTTAGAGCCTTATAGGTTTTCTCATCTTGCCTGGCCTTTGCCGTATCTGCGTTGTATGTTTTTAGCACGTAGGCTGCCGCACCTAGCCCAAGAATAAACGCAATAAGAATCAGTGCTGCGCCTTTTTGCTTAGTCCAAAATTGGTTTAAACGAAGTCTGTGCAACTTTGATAATGAATTGGATTGATGTGCCATAGCAATTAAGCACTATTCTGCATTGTTACCTGATGTGCTTCGGCTAGAAGTATCAGCGTCGTCTATCGTGCCGCTTTGTTTTAAATTCAATCTCTTCGCCTTCTCAACAACTTGCATTTCATAAATTTTATTATTTTCTGGCTCGTACATTTGCCCTGCTTTTAGGCGGATTTGTTTACCATTCGCGGGTATTTTTACATCAACGCCTTCAGTACTTGCGCCTTTTTTTGAGAACCCTTTTTGATTAAGTTTACCAATTTTCACATTGTCTATACTGCTATTTTCTTGCACGGCCTGGCCGTTAATCCATAGCGTATTGGCTGCGCCATCATTACGTTTAACATAGCCTTGTAGGGTAATGGGGTCTGGTAGTTCAACTGGAGTAGCTTCTGTTATCACCGCTGATTGCTGAGCATCTGCTGCGGGCGTAACTTTTAGTTTTTGATTTTGCCTAATCACATTAAGGTTACTGCGCTCATTGGGTTTGCTAAATAGTCTACCTAATTGGTGATTGCCTTCAATTGAAGTTTCAGCGTGTGACTGTAGCGAGAACAAAGTAATACACAGGCTTGCTAATAAGCTTGTGAATAGTTTGTATGATGGTTGATTAATACGCATTAGGGCGTCGTCGTTTGAGTGGGTGCTGGTTCACGCAACGTGAGCCAATCTAACTCACACTTTGCGTGCAGGTTGGCTATGAGTTGGTTACTTAGCGCGCCGCCTGCATTTAATCGGGTAATTTCACAATCGCGTAGCATAAAAACCTCTTCATTTTTTTTACTTAATGCTTCGGTTAACTGCAGTATATCTTCCTCATGCAGCATATCAAGGTCTAGCGTCATGACCGATCGGTTCAACACAAACCCACCAAGATTACTCGCAAAGCTTGGTTTATACGGCTCTTGTAAGCCTATGCCATATTTAATACTAAACAATTTATTCAGCTGATGTTGCTTGCGTAGCTCGTCCACCCACTCTAATCTGCGTTCTTCACCAACCAAACCCTTGTTAATCAGCGCCTGATATTGCGGCAAATATTCGGTCATTATTTGTTTCTCTACACCCGATGACTGATAACGTTGTCTTGCAGAGTTGAGCAAATTCTGCTGTTGCTGCATGGATTTTTCTTGCTCGCTAGTAAATTTTTGCGCCAGTGCTAATAACGCGACAACCGCAATCACCACCACCACTAGCAATGAAATGCTGACTTGTAGCCTTTGCCAATCTTGCTTATCTAGTTTCATGGCTGCTTTGCCTCAGCCACGCCTGCATTTACAGCGACTTCAGGCGCCTTGAGTATCACTTTTAACTTGAATAAAGCGGGTTGTGTTTGTGCAGTCTGCTCATCGGTAGTACTGCCTTGCAAGTTCACAAAAGAACTCACATTCACTGGTTCTTGTAACACTTCTACTGCAGCTATGTTTTGGTCAAGATTGAGCTTTTCTACAAATTTATGCACGCTGTTTAATGCGCTGCGGTAATCTCCTGTGAAACCAGAGATTTCTGCAGTCACATAAGCCAGTTCATATAGTTTTGTTGCATCAGCTGTAAATGCCGGGTTGGTAGGCGTACTAGAAGCTGGCAAACTAATGAGTTTATCGTCATCTTTACTATTCATATCGTTAGTTAGCACCCAGTGCAATCGGTCTAGCTGCACTTCTGGCACTTGCTCCAGCGCAGTACTGACCACTTGCATCATGCGCCTTGGTGATTTTGGATAAGTCGAAATGGTTTTATCTAACTCTACGGCGGCTTTTAAGTCTTCTGCGCCTATTGTAGTGACTGGGAAATTCTTAGCAGCCTCGTCATAACGACGTTGCTGTAATACCGTATCTTGCGTCGCCTCTTTTAGTGCTGACTGATAGCTTAAACCTTGCATCAACATTCCACCTGCGGCAAACAGACCCAACACACCCAGCAGCAAAGCAGCTAATTTGATCTTCTGTTTTAATTTACTAAAGTCATATTCTTTAGTGAGCGCTTCAGGAGCAAGGTTATCGACCACATGCCCACTAGCCAACAAATGCATATGCAGTAACTCTGGCATTTGCTCTATTAATTTTGTGGGTAGGTTTAAGCTTTTGGTAATTTGGCTTAAATTAATATCAGAACACTCAATGCCCTGCTCTTGGCTAATCCCCTGACTGATATGTTGCGTAGAACCATCTAGGCTGGCTAACACTAGATTTAGCGGTGTTTCACGGGTAATAAAGCGTTGGCTAATCAAATAAAGTCGCGTTTTTTCTGTTTCTACCAGATAAAAATAACCTAATTGATTTGCCGCTGTTGGCACATTGGGCACAAGCCGACTCATACGGAGTCGACCATTATGAAAATAAGTTTGGCGTAAACCTGAAGATAATTTTTCGCATAACAAGATATGCGGTGCCATTAATTTTAACTGCCGCACCAATACTTGGCTAAGCATTGGTAGTAAGTAAATACCTACCAATTGCACTTTTGCAGCTTGTATCAAATTGACCCATGTTTGCAAAAAGTCAGCATTGTTAAGCGCGACGAATAGGTACTTATCGTCTTTCCGTTTAGTCGTCTCACGATTCACAAAGTGCGCAGTACGATAGTCTAAACCACGATAGAACTGGTTAAGCTTACGGTTCACCAGCTCTTTTTTTGCCGCACCTGTGGTATGCGGTACGCTCTCTAAGCGGTAATCCTCTTCTACCGCGTCCGCCATTAAATACACTGGAATGCTGATATATTGTTTCAGAAACTCAGCAAATCCCTCATGCCCAGCGTCATCATTATTAAAAGCTTGGCTGCCTTGTAATTTACCCGCATGCCATAACCCAGCTAACAGGCTGTGTGATGTAGCGCATAATACCAATTTATCGGCGCGGCTAGTCATGACTTGAAAGACATTTTTTAAAACCATGACCATAAATGCAAATATCTAAACCACGCAAGGCACATATAAAAAATTGCGACGCCGCATATACCTGATATGTAAGGAGTAATTTTTTGTGTGTAACGCAGTGTAGTGACATACGACTTTTCAAGCACTTTTTAGTGCTTAGAAAATCGGAGTGCCTGTGGTGCGAAATTTGCATTTATATTTTCAACTTACTAAATGAATCGTAAACTGGTCCCAATACTGAATACATAATAAAGCCAAGTATTAAGCCGAGAAAGACGGTGAGTGCTGGCTCTATCATTTTGAGTAGCTTATCCATAGAGTCATTCACATCACGATCATAAAAATAGCTGATGTTAAGTAATGATTTATCTAATGCGCCGGTATTTTCACCCACTTTAATCATACGCACCACCAACTGCGGAAATAGCCCTGCATTTCGAAAGCTTTCAGACATGGACTCGCCTGAGCTAATTTGTGCATGCACGCGGCTAAGCGCATCAGCCACCACGCGATTACCTACAATTTTTTCACAAATTTTAATCGCGTCTAAAATTGGAATGCCTGTTTGGTACATCAACGCAAAATAGCGCGCAAATCGCGCCATAATAATTTTGTTTAAAATTGGCCCTGTATACGGCAGTTGCAGTTTAATCATATCAAACCGATAACGCGCTATGGGATTGGTTCTAATGATACTTGCAAGGACAACCACAACCAACACTGGTAACCCAATCATCAGCCACCAATAGTGAACAAAAGCATCTGACAATGCGATTAAAAACTTGGTATTCATGGGCAACTCTTGCCCCATATTTTTTAGAAAAGACGCCATTTGCGGCACAAGGTAACTCATTAAAAAAGCTACTGCCCCAAATACCACCACCGCAACAAAAGCTGGATATGCTAATAGTTTTTTGGTTTGCGACATTAACTCGTCTTGCCAGCGCAAGGTATTGAACAAGTTATTAAACACTACGGGTAACTGGCCAGTTTGCTCACCCGCGCTCACCAAGCTAACAAATACCTCGGTGAAAACATTCGGGTGTTCGGCCAAGGCTTGTGAAAGCATTTTTCCGCCTTCAACTTCTGCACCAATTGCGCCGAGTACTTTTTGGAAATACGGATTATTGCTGCTTTCTCGTAAGTCGGTTAAACACTCTAACAGCGGCACACCTGCACTGCTTAACTGCTCAATTTGAAAGCAAAACATCACTAAATCTTGATTGCTGACTTTGCTACTATTCAACAAACTTGTCGATTTTGCGACTGCTCGATAGGTGATTAAATCTAAACCCATGCGTTCAAGGCGAATCTCTAAATCCACCTCGTTAAGCGCGTCTATCTGCCCCATCGCGGGACGACCTAATTGATCTATCGCTTTGTAATTGAATGAAGGCATTAAAATTATGAGTTTAAACGGTTGGTTAAATCAATCACGCGCATCACTTCAGCCAAGCTGGTGTAGCCTTCTATAATGCGACGCACACCATCTTCGGCCAAGGTGACAAAGCCCTTATCCATCGCCATTTTTTGCAACTCATCCAAATGCGCGCGGCGAGAAATTAACGAGTCCATATCACTATCAATACGTAATAATTCAATAATCGCCATACGTCCGCGATAGCCTGTTTGATTGCATTGCTTACAGCCTTTTGGCTTAAAAATCTTTGGTTTATCGCTCGGTTTTAATCGCATAATTTTGCGTTGAAGGTCATCCAGCTCATGCGGTTCTTTGCAGTGTGGGCAAAGTACGCGCACTAAACGCTGTGCAACCACGCCGATAATATTGCCCGCCATAATATCTGGCAAAATACCAATATCTGAAAGCCGCGGAAAAACACCTAATGCAGAATTAGTATGCAAGGTGGTAAACACTTGGTGACCAGTCATAGCGGCACGAAAAGCCATCGTCGCGGTGTCTTCATCACGCACTTCACCCACCAGAATAATGTCTGGGTCTTGGCGCATAATCGACCGAATACCATTCGCAAAATCGACTTTATTGACTTCAGCCACCGAAGTTTGGCGCATCATAGAAACGGGATACTCTACAGGGTCTTCCAGCGTCATGATATTCACGGCTTCAGTGTTGCGATATGACAGCAGTGAATAGAGCGTAGTCGTTTTACCGCTACCTGTAGGCCCAGTGACAATGACAATGCCCTCAGGGCGCGTCATCATAATGCGCAATTCCTCTAACGTATTAGGACGCAAACCCATACGCTCCATCGGGATGATAGACTTTTCTCTATCCAGCACACGCAGTACGATATTTTCACCATTGATTGTCGGGTGACTTGATACCCGAAAATCAATCGGACGACCGCATAAATTCATGCTCAAACGGCCATCTTGAGGCGCACGTGTTTCTGCAATATCTAAACCACTGAGCACTTTTAGCCTAACGACCACCCCACCCCAATAGCTTTTATGCAAACTACGCACTTGGTGAAGCACGCCATCGATTCTGTAACGTATGCGTAAAAATGCATATTCAGGTTCAAAGTGAATATCTGATGCGCCGCGCTTAACTGCATCCATCAACAACGCACCCACTAAACGAACCACAGGTTGAGTGTATTCATCGCCACCAGCGCTTAAGCTATTGTAATCAATCTCGCCTGTTTCAATTTCATGCAAAATGCCATCAACAGATAATTCATACCCATAAAAATGGTCAATGTATTCTTCCAGCTGCGCTTCTGCGGCGAGTAATGGCCGAATTTGAATACGACCGCCAAGCATGGCGCGGAGCTGATCCAACGCCACCACGTTGAACATATCGGCCATAGCCACCACCAAGGTTTTGGTGACAGCTTCATAAGCAATAGGTAGCAAATGATAGCGACGGGAAAAATCTTGCGGCACTAGGTTCAGCGCATCGACATCCGCCACAATGGTAGACAAATCAATACTCTCGAAACCGATGGTGTCAGCCACTACATCGCGCACCATAATCTCTGTGACAAAACCCAATAGCACTAACTGCCGACCTAATGGCAAATCACTATGCTCCTGCTCAGTAAGCGCGATGCGCAGCTGATCAGGGCTGATCAAGCCTTGCTGAACCATCAACTCGCCTAAGCGAGGTTTACGTCTTTGTTCAGCCATCTAGTAAGCCTGATTTACCATTTTTTGAAAACGCTCATACATAAAATTTACCATTTCATTTCTGCTTTTTCTAAGCATTCTTAGTTATAAATATTGCTAAATATTTAGCTCCCTCACTCTTTAAGGGGGAGGGCTGGGGAGAGAGTAAATTATTCAAAGTACTTAACACGTTACCACCATCCTAACCTTCCCCTTAAAGTGGGAGGGAGTATTTGCATATTATTGAAGTTCGCGAATTCTCGCCTCTAACTGTGCTCTATCGGGACTGTTGCCGCCAGATTTATTCAGTAGATCCAAAGCGCGTTGGTACTGTTTTAAAGCCAAACTAGACTTACCCATTTGGTCTAAACTAATCGCCAAATTAAAGGCATAGTCGGCATTATTGGGTGCTAATCGGCTAGCATTAAAATAAGCTTCTTGTGCAGAAGGCCACTGGCTTTGCTCTGCGTATAAATTACCTAAAGCTGCATGTAAATTTGCGCCTTCTGGCTGCTGCGCAATCATGTTCTTAATACGGCTTTCTGTGCCAACCGCATCGCCATTAGCACCGTCTGTATTCATTGGACGGCTACTCACAACCGCCGTTTGTGCAATGCTATTTCTAGGCTCAATTTCCAATACTTTTTGATACCAACCTTGCGCATCCGCATCGCGTCCTTGTCGTTGAGCAATCGCCGCCATGCCAAGCAAAGCATCTACATTATGTGTATCGCGCTGCAACACTTGTCGATACTGCTTCTGTGCATTTGCATCCTCACCACGCGTGAAAGCTTGGTAAGCAGCAAGTAGTGTTGGATCTACGCCTTGTGACTGCACCTTGCTAATCAGTGTAAGTGGTTTTTGCTTCTTATTGCTTGCTGGCTCTGCGTAGCTTGTATCAGCTGCTTCATATTCAGCATCATTATTTCTATTTGCCTTCTTAATTGATGACCTTTTTGGCTCAGTTTCAATCACATCTTCAACAACATGAGACTTTTCTAATGTTTTATTGTTAAACGCTGCGGTAGTCGCTTTATTATCAAGACGACCAACATCACTCGCTTGATTGACAGTTTGACTCTCTTGTACGGAAACCTCTGGAACGGGCATTGCGACTTCAGCTGGCGTTAGCGTGCTTGGCGGCGTTGATGCTACTGCGACTTGTGGTTGCATAGGCACAATAGGTTTTAGCACTACAACATCTGGCGTGGTGAGACGCTTAATATAGTCATACCCCTGCAAACCCAACAAAACCAACAACGCGCCCACCACACCTAAGCTAATTAACGCAAGTTTTGAGCTAGGTGCTTTGGCTTCTTTATTCGCTACAAATACCTTAGCGGCGGTCTTTTGATTCAACTCATCATTCACCATTTGCAAAGCAGGTGTTGGGCCTGTAGCCGCGGCCTTACTTTTAACACGCGTGGATTGTAATGTCTCTTGTGTAGCGTTCTGTAATGGCTTTGTCTCTACTGTTGATTTACTGGCAATTTTAGACGAGGTTTTTGGCTTGGCATATTGGCTAGCCACGAAAGATGTACCAGTTAACCCAGCCTCCTCCTCCAAAGAAAGATTTTGGTCAAGCGGCACGCTGACTGTTTTTACACTTGCCTCTAGGGCCTCAACCACGGGAGCAAGCTCAGCCTCCTGCACTGTGGCTTCGATAGGCACCAGCTCAAGCGATAAAGCCTCTTCAGCCACGTACGCACCCGTTTGCTTTTTGTCTTTCTCCGCCTGCTTATTTTTTTCTAAATGATCTAATGCTTTAATGAGTAAACTCATATAAAAGTTTACCTTTCATTTTCGGCTTCAGCTTCTGAAGCCCTCTCTAAAGCTTGAAAAGGTAGATATTGCTTATAACTAGAAAGTTCATCACTCTCTAGACTAGCGTTTGTAATCACTGTGGGGCGTAAGAAAATAACCAGTTCAGTTTTAGTCGTATTATTATCTTTCGCTTTGAAAGCGTTACCAATTACAGGAACATTAGAAACACCTGGGACGCCATTATTGTTATTTGAAATTTCATCTTGCATTAACCCCCCCAATATTACTGTATTGCCACTTGGCACCTGCAACATTGACTCCATTTCTCGCACAGAAATCTGTGGTATCACACTCTTAATATCTGCTGTTAACCCCCCAGCTTTGGCCTTTAAGTCAGGGTTTGGGTCTTGAATTTCATCTGACAACCTTGATATTGTTGGTCTCACGTTCATAGTAACGGTTCCGTTTTCGTTCACCTGAGGCGTCACACTCATCCATATACCTACAGGGATGGTATGAGGAGTGGTTGTAACAGTAGAAGGAGAGGTGACGTTGCCGTTTGCACCAATTACAGCAGGAGTAGCTACGATAGTAAAATACACTCTATTTTCTACGGCCTTAAGAATGGCTGTTTGACTATTTAGCACCATCATCTTAGGGCTAGAAAGCACCTTAGTAGCACCGAATGTTTGCAACAACTTAACTGATGCAGCTATATTCCCCAATGCAGTTCCTGATTTATACCCTACCACCAAAGATGGCAGCTTTGATGCAACCGTATCGGGAGTAGAGAAGGATGTGCTTTGTTCAAATGTAAACCCATTTCCTAAGCGACTCCAGTCTACGCCAGCTTGGAATCTATCATTGAGTTTAATTTCAACAATTGAAGCCTCTATCAGCACTTGGCGTCTACCACTAGCTTGCACTCTATCTAAAAATTCTTGCACCTTTTCTTGTTGGCGCTGTGTGGCACGCACACTAAGCACTCCAGTCTCTCTATTAGGAATAACGGATGCCGCATATAGCTGGCGATATTCTTTTGCATTGCTATCATTTCTAGCATTTTTACTTGCCAACTTTGTTGCCTCAAGCGCTTCATTACCACTTCCAGATGCCCCTTCAGCACTACCTGAATTTAATCCTGTTGTACCTCCTGCGGAGGCTGAGCCTGAACCTGAGGCTCGAACAGAGTCATTCATTTTGTAAGATTCACGAAGTGTAGAATCACTTACAAGCCTTTTAATTAAAACCTCTTTATCACTTTCCTGCAAAATACTTTCAATATTTTTAATAAGCGTATCCCAATAATGGTTTTTTGACTCACTCACCACTTTAGTTTTAGATGTATTGTTACTAGCGTCAGATGCACCTCCAGCAGCAGAAGCACTTGAAGCAATTTCATTACTTACACTCACCTCACCAGTAGTGTCACGATTCATGTTGACGTAATTCACCGCGTAAGTTTTCAGAAACGGAGTGTCTGGCTTAATCGTTAAAACGTTATTTTCAATTTTATAAGTCAAATCCACCTGTTTAGATAAGCGTTCTAAAATAGCAGGCAAAGTTTGATCTACCGCATTCAGAGTGACGCGACCTTGAATTGATGGGTGAATATCAATATTAAGTTTGCTATCACGCGCAATGGCGAATAGCACCTCTTTTACTGGCGTATCGTAAACAACGATGCTGTAAAGCTGTGCTTTTACCTGTGGTTTTGGTGGGGGAAGATAGGTATTATTGGTAACGGGTTTAGGAATATTTGCTGTTACTGGTTTACTGTCGACTGTGTTATTTGAGCCTGTTTGTGTTTCAGCTTGATGCTTAGCGGTATTTTGCCCATCAATATGGCCATTTGAAGGTGTGATTTTAGATTGATGCGCGCATGCAGACATACCTAAAACAAGCATCATGCATAAATGCCCTAATATTTGTTTGTTGTTTAGCACAGTCCCACCCCCAGCTTATTGCTTAAATTACACTCTTTTGTACATTTTGCATAATAACTCAAAAAAAGCAAGAAATATGAACAGAATATCAATTGTTTACAATAAGTTACGCGCTATATTTATTGCGTTTGATCAATATCCTTATTAATACCTGCAAAAGTGCGTAAGTAAGGTTTGTTATTTTTAATTGATATTGGCAGATTTTTAAGTGCGGCTAGCGCTTCGTTGCGTTCTGCAAATTCGCCATACAAAATCACGGTGTAGGTTTCACCATTTTGGGTTTTACGGTATAAATAAATATTATCTATTTCTAATTGCTGGCTAATTCTATCCAGCTCCGCTTTTAATTGATCGTCTTTCTTCTGTTCGCCGCTCAGCTTCGCATCTGTTGGTAGCGACTTAATTTGTAATGTTATTGTGCTTGGTGCAGCGCTTAACAAATGACTTCTAGTAACCTCTAAACGCTTATCTACCAAGGTTTTAGTTTCAGCTATATTGACGGGGGCAGTTGGTGTGGCTGTTGGCGCCACAAATGTAGCGGCTGGCGCAGTTGCTACTTGATTATTTAGGGTAGGCTGAACGACACTTGCGGGTACCGCTGGACTTGCCAATGACACCGTGGTTGTCGGCTCAACAACCGCAGCATTGGGGTTCGGAACGGTTATATTACTCGCCACAGGCGTATTAAGAGCAGGAGCTGACGCTTCAACTTTTACTTTTTTGGGCTGAGCGGCAACAACTACATTTTTGACGACTGCAACTTTTGGCTGATGTTGATATTGCCACCATGCATAGCCTATCGCTATTGCCAAAAGGCCTATCAACACGCTCGCACCTATAAAATACTGCTTGTAATTAGTTGTTTTACGACCAAATTCACTGTCTTGAATTGCCGCTTTGACATGTTTTGGTGTGACCTGATAAACATTATCCGCATAAGCGGCTAATAGTGACTTATCTGCCAAGATATTCACCCGTCGCGCCAAACCTTCCGCTGCGGCTGAAAGCTTTTTAATCGCGGCCTCAGAAAATAGATGCGGCCCATGATACCCAGCGGCACGCAGGCGCAAAATCAAATATTCGCCGATATCTTTCGTGCCTAAAGGTTCTAAATGAAAACTGTGCGTAATGCGTTCGCGCAACTGGCGGATATGCGTCTCACTCAGGTTAGCGTCAAGCTCGGGCTGGCCAAATAACACAATTTGCAGAAGCTTATCTTGCTTGGTTTCTAAGTTTGATAGTAGTCGAATTTCCTCTAGCGTAGCTAGCGGCATGCCTTGCGCCTCTTCGACAAAAATCACCACTTGCCGACCTTCAGCATGGCGATTGAGCAAATGTGCTTGCAAAAGCTGCATCACTTTTAGGCGATCTGAATTTTTAGGCACTTTAAGCTGCAGCTCAAAAGCAATCGCGTGCAACACGTCTTCTGGCGCTACGCTTGGGTTAGCTAAATAAATGCTCTCAATTTTCTCTGGCAGGATGGTTTGCAGCATGCGGCAAAGCATCGTTTTGCCACTGCCGACCTCACCGACTACTTTAATGATACCTTCACCGTTAGTGATGGCATAAACTAGTGCATCTAATACGGCGCCACGATTGCCGCCCGAGAAGAAAAAATCCGTATTCGGGGTGATTTTGAATGGCGGCTCTTTTAAGCCAAAGTGCGGGTAATACAAATGGTTTCCGTTGGTCTATTCTAGTTTTCGTCAGTGTTACTCATGCGGCTATACAGCGTTGTGCGGTTCACGCTGAGCAACTTTGCTGCTTGACTTAAATTGCCATGCGTCATTTGCATTGCCGCTTCAATATAAGCGCGCTCCCAGCTTTTAAGTACAGAGTCTAAACTCACATTGGCTTGACGCTGTAAATGACGTTGTGCTTGCGCCGTCATACCTGCTGCATCGTTAATATTTAATAATTCTGAACCTGACGCTGATGACTCCGGCTCAGATAAATCGAACTCCGCAACCAATTGAGTAGCATTGAGTGTTTTGCCGGAATATTTCGCAATTAAGCGAATCACAATGTTTCTGAGTTCGCGCACATTACCTGGGAATTTATAATCCAGCCAACGTGCTTGCGCAGCTTCATCTAACACAAATGGCGCCTTACCTATCTGTTGCGCATAAAACTGAGTGAAATGCTCACGCAGCAAATGCTTGTCATCCCCCAAATCTCTTACAGGTGGCACATGCACAGCAAACACGCTTAATCGATGATATAAATCAGACCTGAATTTACCTGCGCGTACTTCGGCACGTAAGTCACGGTTAGTTGCGGCCACAATACGTGCTTGACTCTTACGCGTTTGCGTTTCGCCTATACGCTGATATTCACCATTTTCAAGCACGCGTAGCAGTTTAGCTTGCAACTCTAAAGGTAACTCGCCAATTTCATCTAAGAAAAGTGTACCTTCACTGGCATCTTCAAAATAGCCAGCATGTGCAGCAATAGCACCAGTAAACGCGCCCTTGGTATGCCCAAACAATATAGATTCAGCCAATAATGGCGAAATTGCAGCGCAATTGACTGACAAATAGGGATGCAGCACACGCTTACTTGCATGATGAAAACTACCCGCAACCAGCTCTTTACCACTGCCAGACTCCCCTTCAATCAGTACTGGGAATGGCGAATCGGCAAATTGCGTAATTTGCGTACGCAATGCTTGCATAGGCAAACTGGCTCCTAATAAGCCATCGAACTCCAGCTCAGCCTTAACTTCATTGAGCTCAACATCTTGCACCTTGAGCGATTGAAGCAGCATGTCTTTAAGCTTTTCAACATCGCAAGGTTTTGCAATGAAGTCTACTGCGCCTAGAGTCAGCGCACGCTTGACGTTAGCATCGTCACTTTGACCAGAAAGCACATGAATTTTAATAGTTGGAGAATGCGCTAATAGTGCGCTAATGACTTTAAAACCTTCTTCAGGCGTGTGTGGTGATGGTGGAAGACCTAAATCAACCAATGCCAAGGCTGGCATACTATCTTGCTGTTGAAGTAAACTTTTTAATTGTGCATAAGACTCTGCGACGCATACTTCAAAGTACTTACTCAACACGAAGTGCAGCGTATCCGTAATTAAAGGATCATCATCAATAATCATTAACACTGGACGAAGTGCCGCCATCAATTTAGACCTTTACATAAAATTTAACAACTTCAACAATCAATACCACTATAGCCTGAAAGGCCATATGTATCAATTATTTTGCCATATGTATTTTAACATTTTAGTTGATGGAGCTTGGTCTAAACACGTCACGAGTAAACTGCCTTAAGTTCTTAGATAGAAACAAACATACGGGTAAAACCTTATTACTTAAAAATCTAAATTAAAAGAGCTCTATATCGCCTTCTTTTTTATTTTCTTGAAGGGCGCCATCGGCTATTAGCTGTTCATAAAAGCTGACTCTATTACGGCCATTATTTTTTGCAAAATATAGCGCCAAATCCGAGTGGTCAATTAACTGGCTAGGAAGGTCATACGCAAAAATCTGAGTATAGCCTGCACTTACAGTCACTTTTCCAACCTGAGGAAAATCAAAGCCTCCTACTTTCTCCCTAAATCTATTGAGAACATTGGGAATATCATCATGACTTGAGCATTCAAAAACGCCTACGAACTCCTCACCCCCAAAACGAAAAATCTGGTCACGACTTCTGAAAGTTTGCGTCATTAGCTGGGAAAATAAAAGTAATACCTCGTCACCAATTAAATGACCAAACTCATCATTCACTCTCTTAAAATGATCAATATCAAAAATAGCCAGAAAATACGCCTTGTTAGCTTCATCATTTTTGAGTTTAGCCTCCTCTTGCATTTGCACCAAAATCTTATTGATTTTGTAATCAAAAGTTTTACGATTAAGCAAGCCAGTTAAGGTATCACGCTCATTATCATTAATAAGGCCCGTGAAGTTTTGATATATCTTTAATATTGAAGTAATGACCTCATGCAGCTGAGAGTCACAAATCATTGCCTCTATGGCAACAATTGCAACCGTATGATCTTTTGTATTCTTAACTGGGTACAATCTGATTGGAGATGCACCTGTTTGTGCGTATTACGGCTATCGTGACCGATCAAAACGGACTATCGTGACCAGTTGCGC
>NZ_JAQSDC010000013.1 GCF_029945705.1 Methylotenera sp. | reverse complement strand
TCCGTTAAGTAATTATAATCTCTTAACTTGTGTCGCATTTTATTAGACCATTACAACCTAACTCTAAAATAACTGGTGTATGGTCAGAAGGTCTCTCTAGTTTGCGCGGCGTTTTGTCGATAGTTGCTGCGATGCAAGCTGATTTAAGCGCGTCACTGACTAAAATATGGTCAATACGCATGCCGAAATTACGTCTAAACCCCATCATGCGGTAATCCCACCAGCTAAAGCTTTTTTCCGCTTGCTCAAACAACCTAAAGCTATCATGCATACCCAGCTGTAGCAGCTTTTGAAAATGCTCACGTTCTTGTGGGCTGACTAATATTTGGCCTAGCCAAGCAGCAGGGTCATGGCAGTCACGGTCTTCAGGGGCGATATTGTAATCGCCCAATAAAACCAATTTCGGGTACTTTTTAAGCTCACCAGCCAACCAAGTATTGAGCGCATTTAACCAACGCATTTTGTATTCATACTTTTCAGAATCTACCGCTTGGCCATTCACAATATACACACATACCACTCGCACGCCATTAATAGTGGCGGAAATCACGCGTTTCTGCTCATCTTCAAAATCGGCAATACCGAATTGAACTTCCGTCATTTCATGGGTGCTGAGAATAGCCACGCCATTGTAGGTTTTCTGCCCACTATGAATAGCGTTGTAACCCGCCTCTTTTAATTCAGCATAAGGAAACTTGCTGTCTTCTTGCTTAGTTTCTTGCAAGCAAAGCACATCAATTGGGTTGTCGCTTAACCAATCCAACACATGCGCAAGACGAACATTTAAGGAGTTGACGTTCCATGTTGCTAATTTAAATGTGGTGTTGTTCATCCTGTAAATTTTAGCATGTTAGGCAAGTCATATAATTAAGTAAAATTAATTGTTTAATAAATCTTTTAATAAAAACACTCAACTATCTAAAGTTATATTTTGTATTGCCGATAAATATTTAAGTATCCGATGTGATTCTAGGGAAGTTAGATACTTTGAAGTTTTGAATGTGTTTTATACAACTATTAAAATTTAACAAATAGGAAAAATCATGAAAAAAATCGCTTCAGTTTTATTTGTACTAGTATCATTAATGTCAAACATCGCATTTGCGAACGATTGCCATCCAGATGAGCATAAAGACGACCACGGTAAGTGCGTAAAAAAATAATTTAGGTAATAAACTGAGCTAAACATGTTTTAGCTAAAGATGGCGTTGCCATTAAATAAAACCTCAGCATATCAACGTGTTGAGGTTTTATATTTTTATCAATGATATAAAAACATCTTAGCGCTAATAGAACGATCTAGCCGTGCTAAAGTTCTGGTTTTTTTGGATAATGCTAAAGTGATAAAAGCAGCAATTTTTGATATGGATGGCTTATTGATTGATTCCGAGCGCATTATCATGCAAGGTTGCATAGAAGCGGCAAAACAAATTGGCATTACCTACACGCAAACGGAGTATGTTGAGTTAATTGGGCGCGTATGGTCAGACTCCACACGCATCATGACCCAGCAGCTGGGCGGAGAAACCAACTTTAATCACGTGCTGCAAGGCTTAAATACCTACTTAGATCTGCGCAATCATGTGTTTCCACTTAAAACAGGTGCGCAAGCCTTATTACACCACTACCAAGCCAATGGCGTTATTTGTAGCGTAGCTTCTTCATCACCCATGCAACACATTACACATCGTTTAACGCACACTGGCGTGCTAGATTATTTTAGCCATCTGACCAGCGGGCAAGAAGTCGCCCGTGGCAAACCCAACCCAGATATTTATTTGCGTGCTGTAGAAAAACTAGGTTTAAAAGTAAGTGAATGCATTGCGTTTGAAGATAGTGAACTAGGCGCACAAGCCGCTATAGCCGCAGGTTTAAGAGTGGTTGTGGTGCCAGATTTAAAACAACCTAGCGACTTTGTTAAAAACAACAGCCATATGGTGATAGAGAGTTTGCACCACTGGCTGGCTACGCTTTAAAGCTTATGTTGCTTTTATAAGCTGACTGAATAGATCATTTCTGAACAATTTTCATTCATTCCGTCATTCGTGCCGAATGATGACATTTATGGTTTCTTGCTTAAAATAACTTAGGTGGTACCAGATGCCAAACCTGCTCAAAAGCCTCAACCTTGCCTTTTAAACCACCTGCAAGTGGCTTGCTGTCTAACAACTTAACCGCATAATAATCCCCATAATGCTCATGCACCTCATCTGCATTCACACAAAACGGCGGGCCTTCCATTTGCGTTTGGTCGTATTCAAAGCACACCAGCAACTGTTGCACGTTTTGCGTCATGGCGGTTATGTGCGCGGTGTAACATTCACGCATCGCTAATGGCAACGCCACCAAAGCGGCGCGGTCGTAAACCGCATCCACCTTGCCGAGTAAGCTTTGGTTCAGCTCAAAAATATCACCATTCCATATCGTGATATTCGGCGCGCTGTATTGCGTTAAGTTACCCACTTGATTGATGTTAGGCGACAGGCTTAACTCCCTAAACAAAGCCTCAACCGCAATGGTACTTAACTCCGCACCCACCACATGGTAGCCCTGAGCCAGCAACCAATGAATATCTAAGGTCTTGCCACATAATGGTAAAAATATGCGGCTATTTGGCTTGAGCTTGAGGCTTGGTAAATGTTTAACCAACAATGGATTAGCTTCAGCTAAGTGAAAACCAATTTCGTTCTTTGTCCATTTGTTGTGCCAAAAATCGTGTTTCATATTAGTCCATTTGTAAGCGTACTGGTGCAACGTCATACGTCGAAAGTAAGTAGGGTGGGCAACTTGTTTGCCCACGCAGCCATATGCTAGTTAAAATAACCGAATGTCACATTATCGTCGCGCAAATCAAGCAGGTGCAACTTACTTCTTCACCGTGGTCACTTATGGGCGGCGAGCATTTATGTGTAACAAAGAAGTGCTCAATGCGCTACGTAATGCCATTGATAAAACGCGTGCAAAATACCCTTTTACCATCGATGCATGGGTCATCCTCCCCGACCATATGCACGCTATTTGGACATTGCCACCAGATGATACCGATTTTGCAAATCGGTGGCGATTGATTAAGCGTTATGTCACCTTTGCATGTGGTAATGCCTTGCATCAACCAGATTTAATGACCGCATCCAAAACCAAACATCGGGAATCCACCCTATGGCAACGGCGGTATTGGGAACATTTAATTCGGGATGATGACGATTATGCAAAACATATGGATTATGTGCATCTTAACCCCGTTAAACATGGGTTGGTTAATCAGGTCATAGATTGGCCGCATTCGAGTTTTCATCGTTATGTGAACCAAGGGGTATATGGTGCAGATTGGGGTTTAGCCGCGATGATAATAAAAAGTAGTTTTGGCGAATAAGCTGTAAGTCTTATGTAGGGTGGCAGACTTCAGCCCACGAGGATGTTGGAGTGTCGAAGGTGGTAACTCGTGGGCAACGAGTTGCCCACCGTACTTGGCTGAGTATAGAGAAGTGCTTAACCAACAAAGGATTGGCATCGGCTAAGTGAAAGCCAATCTCGTTCTTCTCCCATTTATTATGCCAAAAGTCGTGTTTCATATTTCTCTACTTGTAGGGCAGGCAACTTGATTGCCCACGCGGTGAATGTTACAAATGGTATTATGCGTGGGTTCAATAACCCACCCTACTTGGCTAATTTAATTGACATGGGTGGAAAATATCAAAATTCTCTGTATGGGTAACAATGCAAGCCATTTTGAAGGTAGGCGCCCACAGAGGCCTGGAAACATCTACGACTGCAATGACTTTCTTTTCGTTTGCGCCATAAACAGTTAGAGCAAAAATATCAGGTAGTGACTTTGATTGGCTGATTATAATTGGGGGATGCTCTTCAATACTTTTTATTTCACCTAGAACAAGCGACACTTCCTTACTGTTTTTAATGAACTCTGTTACTTTAGGCAAGTCGTCTACCTTTTGCTTTTCAATTAAAGTCAGACTTGCCCAGCACAATATAACGGGCGTTATCCATGCAATTGAAAGCAACTTGTTACCTGTTTTTAAGCTATATCCAGAGGCGAGTCCAAGTAAGCTTGCTAAAAGAATAGTCGGAGCTACAAAAATAATTAAAGCGTTTAGTAGAACGTCGTTAGAGGAAGTTAATAGATAGGTTATAAATAAAATGATTAAAGGCGTTAGTGCAATGACACCTTTTTTGATTCCTATGGATATTCCTAATCCAAATCCTATTAGCGCGATAATTAGTAGATAGCTCAATTAGCTTGACTCACAAAAATAGTCAATTGTACAAAGAGCAAAAAAGATAGCTAACGTGGACAGATTAGGCATTAGCAATTAACTCGCCATCCCATTATGTCTTAACAACGCGTCCATATTAGGCTCTCTACCCCTAAATGCTATAAACGACTCCATCGCTGGGCGTGAGCCGCCTTTTGCAAGCACTTCATCTTTAAAGCGGCTACCTGCTTGTGATGAAAGTACGCCTAGCTCTTCAAATAAGCTGTAAGCATCGGCTGAGAGTACTTCTGCCCATTTGTAGCTGTAGTAGCCAGCGGCGTAACCGCCTGCAAAAATGTGGCTGAAACTGTTGGGGAAGCGGTTCCACTTTGGTGGGCGTACCACGGCTACTTCATCGCGGATTTGTTCGATTAAATCTAGCGCGGTTAACTTACCATTAGGGTCAAACTCGCCGTGTAGGCGCATATCGAAGAGTGAAAATTCAATTTGGCGCATGGTTTGCATGCCTGCTTGAAAGTTTTTAGCGGCGACCATTTTGTCGAACAGTTCGCGTGGAAGTTGCGCGCCTGTGTCTACGTGGGCGGTCATGTGGCGTAGCACTTCCCATTCCCAGCAAAAGTTTTCCATAAATTGGCTTGGTAGTTCAACCGCATCCCACTCAACGCCTTTGATGCCTGAAACGCCGTATTCATCCACTTGGGTGAGCATGTGGTGCAGGCCGTGACCAAACTCGTGGAACATGGTGATGACTTCATCGTGCGTGAATAAGGCTGGCTTACCGCCAACTGGAGCGGAGAAGTTACAGGTTAAGAACGCCACTGGTAGTTCAATGCCGTCAACTTTTTTGCGACGTGTAATCGCTTCATCCATCCATGCACCACCACGTTTGTTGTTGCGAGCATAGAGGTCTAAATAGAAGTAGGCGATAGCCTTGCCTGCGGCATCGTTAATTTGGTAAAACGCGGCGTCTGCGTGCCAAAGCGGAGCTTCGGCTTTTTGTACTTGTACGCCAAAAATAGTTTCTGTGACCTTGAATAAACCTTCCAGCACTTTGCTTTCAGGAAAATACTGTTTCACTTCTTGGTCTGAAAATGCATATTTGTCTTCGCGTAGCTTTTCGCTGACATAGCCAACATCCCATGATTGCATGTCTTCAATACCCAGCTTTTTGGCATAGGTGGTGAGTTCTTGCATATCTCGTTCTGCATAAGGTTTGGCACGTTTTGCCAGCGTATCTAAAAACTCAGTGACTTGTGCAGGTGTGTCTGCCATTTTAGTAGCGAGCGAGAGTTCAGCATAGTTTTTAAAGCCTAATGTTTGCGCTTCCTCTTGCTTGAGTTTCAAAATATCGCTAATGAGCGTGGTGTTGTCCCAGTCTTTTTTACTAAATTCAGACGCGCGAGTCGCATAAGCGCGGTAAAGCGTTTCGCGTAGCGCGCGGTTTTCGCCGTATTGCAAAACTGGCATGTAAGAGGGGAATTGCAGGCTAAATCTATAGCCTGTTTTGTCTTCAGCTTTTGCTGCTTCCAACGCGGCCTCAATCGCATCTGCTGGTATACCCGCTAAATCGGCAATGTCTTCAACATAATGCGCAAAGTCATTGGTGTTATCTAGAATATTTTCTTCAAATTTTGAGCCTAATTTTGAAAGCTCTTCGCTGACTTCTTTAAAGCGCGCTTTTTGCGCTTCTGGTAACTCGGCACCACCTAGTTTGAAATCACGCACTTCGTTATTGATAATTTTTTGTTGTGTTGGCGTTAAGTTAGCAAACCCAGCACTTGCTTGTGTGGCTTTGTACTTGGCGTACAAGCGTTCGTCTTGCGACATATCACTGCCGTAATCAGTCAGCTTAGCTAAATTTTCGTTATAGGCTTCACGTAACTCTGGGCTATTCACCACAGCGTTCATGTGGCCGACTTGACTCCACGCGCGGCTGATTTTGTCGCTATGGTCTTCTAACTTAAGTGCAAAGTTTTCCCATGTTGGCGCTTCTGTTGCCGTGGCTAAGCTTTCAACCAGTGCGCGGCCTTCCGTAAGCAAGCTGTCAATGGCTGGGCTGACATGTTCAGGTTTAACTTCATTAAATTTAGGTAAGCCAGCAAGATACAACAGTGGATTTGACACAGATTATTCCTTAAAACAGATTAGTTAATTAAACCTAGTAAACTAAACCTAGTTAATTAGACGGAGACTAAACGGATAGCGATAAGTTTCGCCCTTGCTAGAAGAGATGGCGGCAATAATGCAGAAAACAATATTCACAACCCAAATAACAGGAAAAAATATCAGCCCGATGAGTATCCATGAAAGTACACCCGCGAGCATATAAGCCAGCACCATGGTGATTTGAAAGTTAAGTGCTTCTCTGGATTGATCGGCAATGTATGCACTGTCATCTTTTTTCAAAATCCAAACAATCAGCGCTGGCACGAATGCAAACACCGTGCCGCCTAAATGCGTAATGGTGGCGATGTTTTTATCGTCATTGCTAGGATTTTGACTGTTTTCAACAGTTACTTCATTATTGGCTTCGGTAGACATTGAAGTCCTTTCGGTAGGTGAGCAGCTTATGATGAGCTTAATTACGAGCTGAGATGGGTGCCTAAATCTGAATTGCGATTCAGCTTAGCCACTAATGGTTCAACTTTCTCTAAGTCTGTTAAATTTAGTACTTTGCGTGCGTTCGCTTTAAGTGTGGTGAGCTGGCTATGCAATATTTGTTGTTTAACACTCAGTATGTGTGATGGGTGCATAGAAAGTTGGCGTAAACCCATGCCAATCAATAGTTTGGTTAGCTTCGCATCACCAGCCATTTCACCACATACTGAAACTGATTTGCCTAACTTTTCACCCGCTTTAATGGTCATCGAAATCAGTTTTAATACCGACGGATGTAGTGGGTTGTAAAGATGTGCAACGGCATCATCGGTACGGTCGATTGCTAGCGTGTACTGAATTAAATCGTTAGTGCCGATAGACAAAAAGTCTAACTCGTTGGCAAAAGCTTCAGCATTAATCGCAGCTGCGGGAATTTCTATCATGCCGCCTAGCGGTATATTTTCATTGAACGGAATATTTTGCTTCAGCAGGCTGATTTTAGCGCGCTCTAACAATAGTTTAGTTTGACGCAGCTCTGATAATGTACAGAGCATAGGCACTAATATTTTGATATTGCCAAAATGTGAGGCACGCAATAAAGCGCGCAATTGCGTATGAAAAATCTGCGGTTCCGATAAGCAATAGCGAATGGCACGTAAGCCTAATGCTGGGTTAGCGCACGTGACTATCGTATCGGGGTTCATTTGTTTATCTGCACCCAAATCTAAGGTGCGAATAATGACCGTTGCGCCTTTCATGGCTTCGGCAACCGTTTTGTAAGCGATGAATTGTTCTTCTTCATCTGGCATTTCGCGCCGATTCATAAACAAGAACTCGGTACGGTATAAGCCTATGCCAGTAGCACCTGATGCCGCGACTGCAACCACGTCTTCTGGCACTTCAATATTGGCAAATAAGTCAATATTCATGCCATCTAAGGTGACTGCTTTGGTCGATTTAATGCGTTGAAGTTTTTGTTGCTCTAGCTCCCACTGTTCTTGGCGTAGCTTGTATTCAGTTAAAATGCTGGCATCGGGATTAACAATCACCACGCCTTGTTTGCCATCTACAATAATCAACTCGCCATCACGAATTAGATCGTGGGCTCTTTGAAGCGCAACAATAGAAGGTATGTTCAGGCTGCGCGCTAAAATTGCAGTGTGCGACGTAACGCCGCCAACATCGGTAATAAAAGCAGCAAATTCGTGTTGCTTGAATTGAATAGCATCAGCGGGCGAAATGTCGTGCGCGACTAAAATAAGCTTATGTTCCCGACTCGCTGCGCTGTTTTTCTGCTCTGTACTTAATTGGCTAGGATGCCCAAGCAGCGCTTTAATGACACGTTCAACTACTTGAATCACATCTTGTTTACGTTCGCGCAGATATTCATCTTCAATTTGCTCAAACTGCTCAACAATGTCATCCATTTGCAGCTTAATTGCCCACTCAGCATTGCATCGCTCGTTTTCGATAATTTTTATTGGCGCTTCAGATAGAGATTTATCCGCCAACATCATTAAATGCGTACCGATGAAAGCACTTATTTCAGCAGGCGCATTTTTACGCAAGCTTCCGTTAATGGCTTCTAAATCAGCTTTAACGGTTTCTATTGCATCAGTAAAACGTTTAACCTCTTCGCCGATTAGATGTTTAGGCAGTTGGTAATGTACTACCTCTAATAGTGCGTTAGAGATAAGGTGGGCTTGCCCAATCGCAATGCCGCTAGAGACGCCTACGCCATGAATGCTAAAGCTAGTCAATGTTATCTACCTCGCGAGAAGTTGCTTCTTTTAGCCTGTGAGAAATCACTTTTAGCATTCTCATGATATTTACTCACCTTCGCCAAAGTAATCCGCAATCAAGGCTGTCAGGCCGTCGATTGACTCTTTTTCATCCGCACCATTGGCTTCTAGTGTGACAAAAGAGCCTTTGGCAGCGGCTAGCATCATTACGCCCATAATGCTTTTTGCATTAACACGGCGACCATTGCGCGTTATCCAGATTTCGGATGCAAATTTACTCGCGGTTTGCGTTAGTTTGGTTGAGGCACGTGCGTGCAGCCCTAGTTTATTGATAATCTCTACTTCAGTGCTAATCATGCTTTATAAGCCCAGTTATATTATTCTTTATTGTTATTGTGAGGTCGTTTTATGACGCAGTGCTTACGGTGCTACAAACCTGTCACAACGTTCTCTATCAAAATGCACAACGCCTTCACGCCCACCACTGACAGCTTTTTCTACTAATGCCATCAGGGACTCATGTCGGTAAGTCATAGTGCGAACTATCATCGGCATATTGACGCCTGCTACGCCTTCAACTTCACCTGGAACGAGTAGTTTACTGACGATATTGCAAGGCGTTGCGCCATACATGTCTGAAAGTACCAAAACACCATCACCATGATTCAGTTCTGTGACCAACGCTTGCGCTTTTGGCAGTAACTCACTTGGGTCGTCGGCGTTATTGACGGCTAAAAAAGCTAATTGCCTAGGTTCATTACCAATCACGTGTTTTGCACATTCTTTAAGGCTTTCACCTAAACTACCATGCGCGATAATTAAAATTCCAATCATGTTTATATCAATCCTGTTTATCTAAAATCTAAGTATTGAGTACTAATCTTCTAGATTTATTTAATAATTTTAATCAATGACTACATTATTTTAAAACTGCACATTACTTTTAAAGTCACACCTTAAATGGTGCTTCGTATTTATTGTTTTAATTCGCGATGTCGCGTTAACACTTTTTGCTTAGGCGCAAAATATTTAGTTAACTGCTCTACAAAATAAACTGAGCGATGTTGCCCGCCAGTGCAGCCAATCGCCACGGTTAAATAGCTGCGATTGTCAGAAATAAAGCTAGGCAGCCACTTTTCTATATAAGTTTTGATGTCGTTCAACATGTCTTGCGCGTTCGCTTGACCTTCTAAAAACGTTTGGACTTCTGTATCTAAACCCGTTAAATCACGTAATTTTGGGTCGTAATGTGGGTTAGGTAGGCAGCGTATATCAAATACAAAGTCAGCATCTAATGGAATGCCGTGTTTAAAGCCGAATGAGGTGAATAGTAATGTTAAGCCAGAACTCTCGTTGGCTACTGCGTCTTTTATCCATGCTCTTAGTTTATTGGCGCTGATGTAGCTCGTATCAATGACATGCCCTAACTTGCCTAAATCGCCTAGTAATTCGCGTTCCACAGCAATGCTTTCAGCAAGTGTGGTGGTGTCTTTACTTAGCGGATGTTTTCGTCGTGTTTCGCTAAATCGTTTAACAAGTGTTTCGACGTTAGATTCTAAAAATAGTACCTGAGTAGTGATGCCTTGTGATTTTAATTGTTCAATATGGGCAGGTAGCGTTTCAATGGCCGCGCTGCGACTATCAATACTGATCGCCACACGGTCATGGTTAGTAGTGCTTGAGTTGTCATGTAGATTATCTTCAGACTGCAAATGTTCTGCAATTTGTGGCAACATCGTGGCAGGTAAATTGTCGACACAGTAATAGCCGCTGTCTTCAAGCGCATGTAGCGCAATGCTTTTGCCAGAACCTGAAAGCCCTGTGACGATGATGAGTTGTTTCATAACGTTATTTAACTAATTGTTGCTGTTTTTTCATTTCACGCTGCTGACGTTGAGTGAATTGTTTAGTCGCATTAATGCCTCTTAATAATAGCATGTGGTTACGTATTGCAACCTCTACTAACACCGCTATATTGCGACCTGCAGCGATAGGAATCTGCACTTTGTCAATTTTCACGCCAAGCACTTCTTCATGCAGCTTTTTAATGCTTAGTCGGTTGAGTTGCTCGGGTGCTTGTTTATCCGCCATCACCAACTGAATAATCAAATCTAACGGCTTTGTCGGTTTGACTGAGTTATCGCCAAATAGTGCGCGAATATTTAAAATACCCAAGCCGCGCACTTCTAAAAAATCTTGTAATAATGCGGGACAGCGACCCTCAATGCGTTCTGGCGCAATGCGATAGAAGTCAACAATGTCGTCCGCAATCAAGCGATG
This sequence comes from Methylotenera sp., assembly GCF_029945705.1. Classification (GTDB taxonomy): domain Bacteria; phylum Pseudomonadota; class Gammaproteobacteria; order Burkholderiales; family Methylophilaceae; genus Methylotenera. The sequence goes on along the minus strand of NZ_JAQSDC010000013.1, from coordinate 28,975 downwards.
TCCACGAGAAATCAGTTCTAAAGCTAGCTCGCTCTTACCGATGGCTGCTTCACCTTTAATCAGCGCGCCAAAGCCTTGTACTTCCATAAACACGCCATGTGCGCTGACTGATTCTGCAACTGCTTGCGCCAAAAAGTGGTTCAAGATGTCCATTAGTTCTGGACTGCGTAATGTTGAAGTGAAGAGTGGCGTATTGCGGCTATTGGCCTCTTCAATCAGTGTGTCAGGTACTTTTTCGCCGTTGGCTACAATCACAGCGGCTAAGTTAGTTGAATATAAATTTGCAATCGCGCCGTCTGCTTCTGCTTTTTTTAAGCTCCGCAAATAATCCATTTCCGCACAACCTAATACTTGTACCCGATTAGGATGTACAAAGTTGATATGACCGATAAGTGCCAGAGAGGGTTTTGAAGCAGTTTCACTAGTGAGGGAATTTAACCCGCCGTTAAGGCCAGCAATCCAATTAAGTTTGAGCTTAAGGCGGGTTTGTTTGAATAGCTCAGCTACATTTATTTGAGCCATAGTAAGCTACAAGGTGGGTTACAGAAATTATTCAATACTTTGGTGCTTAACTGCGCCATTCGTTTTGTGGTGATCGGCATGTTTTTCTTTGTGTTTGACGACTTGACGATCGAGTTTATCGGTCAGCATATCAATTGCACTGTACATATTGTCGTCTGTACAGGCAGCATGTAAATCGTTACCAGGAACATGCAGCGTAGCCTCTACCTTTTGGATAAGTTTTTCTACACTCATGGTCACCTTGACATCAATAACATGATCAAAGTGGTTGCTAATTCGGCCTAGTTTGCTTGTGACATAGTCGCGTAATGCAGGAGTTACTTCTAAATGATGACCAGTTAATTGTAAATTCATGACTTGCTCCTTTTTAAGATATTCTCAAAGTTTGAATTTCCTAAAACCTACTGCGTGTGAAAAATATTTAGCACCTTAGATTGAGGATCTTAAAACTTTTCGAACAGTTTCAGTTTACTACTTTAATTCACGTCTGTGCCATGCGAATAGACAATTTTTTATGCTTCTGTTGCTTGGATTGCGATGAATACTTTCAGCTAGCAAGCGCCGTAAAAGTTAAAGTGACTTTCTTAAGCTAGCTGGTGCAATGTTGAGTGACTCACGATATTTTGCAATGGTACGGCGTGCAACAACGATACCTTGCTTGGCTAATAAGTCGGTAATTTGACTATCTGAGTAAGGTTTTTTAGGGTTTTCTTGATCCACCAACTGCTTAATCAGCGCGCGAATTGCAGTGGCAGAACAAGTACCGCCAGTATCGGTTGCTACGGAACTGCCAAAGAAGTATTTCAGCTCAAAAATACCGCGCGGCGTCAGCATATATTTGTTGTTGGTGACGCGCGAAATGGTTGATTCATGTAGCTCAAGCTCTTCGGCAATTTCACGCAAGACTAAAGGTTTCATCGCGACTTCGCCATATTCTAAGAAGTTGCGTTGGCGGTCAGTAATAGCTTGTGATACACGTAAAATGGTAGAGAAACGCTGCTGAATGTTTTTAATCATCCATTTAGCTTCTTGCATCTGGCTTTGCAAATACTGGCTAGAACTATCGCGGTTACGCTTCAAAATACCTGCATAAAGCTGGTTGATTTTAAGTTTAGGGATCACCGCATCGTTCAGGCTGGCGATCCAAATACCTTTTACTTTTTTGATAATCACTTCATGCTGAATGTAATGTTCGGAACCAATAATGCTGAAGGCGCTACCAGGGCGAGGATTTAAGTTGGTAATCACTTGCTGTACACATTTTAAAGTGGCTTCATCACAACCTAGTTCTTTACGCAATTTCCCAAAGTCACGCGCGCCAAGCGCTACTAAATAATGTTTTGCCATCAATTTGGCTAATTCTAAGTGCGGGGTAAATTTGGGTAACAAATCAAGTTGTAGCAGCAAACACTCACTTAAATTACGTGCGCCTACGCCAGCAGGGTCTAAATTTTGAATATGACGCAGCGCCGTTTGTAGCTCTAATACCTCTATTTCTAGTTCTTCTGGCATCTCTTCAACGATTTCTTCGAGCGATGCTTCTAAATAGCCGTCTTCGTTAATGCTATCCACCAACAGCATCGTGAGCGTTTGGTCACGCTCTGATAGCTGCATGAGTTTTAGTTGTGAAAGCAGGTGCTCGCGCAAGCTTATTTGTAGCGTGTCTTGTTGTTTGTAATCGCTGTCATCGTCTGCAGGCGTGCTGTTTTCATCCCACAAGCTGCCATTGGAGTACTCATCGTAATCATCATTGAATTCTGCAGAAAAGTCGGTTGTACTTTGTTCAAATTCTGCAGGTTCTGTCTGACTTAATTCTGCTTTACTTTCAGTAAACTCAGTATTATTTTTTTCAAACTCAACATCGCTATTGGCGTCATATTCTTGCGTAGTGTCGGTGACATTGCCATCATTGCTTGTCGTGTTGACCGTCACCTCATCGTTACTATTATCCGTTGCATTGCCGTACTCATCTTCACCGTCATCGCCTCTTTCTAGCAAGGGATTGGTTTGCATCAACAAATCAATTTCTTGGTTAAGTTCTAATGTTGATAGCTGCAATAGCTTAATCGCTTGCTGTAGCTGCGGCGTGAGCGAGAGATTTTGTGAAAACCTAAGTTGTAAACCTTGTTTCATAGACGGAAATCTTTACCTAAATACACTTCACGCACTCTTTCATTTTCTACAATTTCGTTAGGATGGCCTGATGCGAATACATGACCTTGATTAACAATATAAGCACGGTCGCAAATGCCTAAGGTTTCGCGTACATTATGGTCAGTAATTAACACGCCAATATTGCGCGCAGTGAGAAAATGAATGATTTTTTGAATATCAATGACGGCGATTGGGTCTATTCCTGCAAATGGTTCATCTAACAAAATAAAGCTCGGGTTCGATGCTAAGCAGCGCGCAATCTCAACACGGCGTCGTTCGCCACCAGATAAGCTCACCGCAGCACTATCACGAATATGCGTGATACGCAGCTCTTCGAGTAGTGATTCTAATTTTTCATTCATAGCATCTTCGGGCATGTCTTGCAGTTCTAGTACGGCAAGAATATTTTCAGAGACAGTGAGTTTACGAAAAATAGAAGGTTCTTGCGGCAAATAGGACAAGCCCATTCTTGCGCGCATATGAATAGGCATGCGGCTTAAATCTTTGCCATCTAGTAGGATGCGGCCACCATCTAGCGCTACCAAGCCAACTATCATGTAGAAGCTAGTAGTTTTTCCTGCACCATTAGGGCCAAGTAAACCCACGACCTCACCACTTTTGATACTCAAAGAAATATCCTGCACCACGGTTCGTGTTTTGTACGATTTACGTAAATTTTCTACAACCAGTTCACTCATTTGCTTACTCACAATAGCTGTATTTATAGCGCTCAATGATTTATTGAGCGTCTGGGCTAACTTCTAAGGTTCTGCTTAAACGCACATCTTTACCAGTGCTTTGATTGTTGCTGGATGGCTTATTAACAGGCTTTGTATTGTCAATAACAGGCTCAGTCGCTTTTTTGTTTTTTGGCTGAATGATGGCGTGCACTCGGCCATTGGTTGTTACACCATCAACCGATTTTGTACCGCCGATGACTTCAGCGTACTCAGCGTTCGCGTCATAGCTAATGTAATCACCATGCACAATATCTTCGCCACGTTTTACCCAAGCTTTAGTGTATAGCTGCACTTTATCCATGCGACCATCATATTCTATGCGCTGTGCGCTACCTTCCATGTATTCGTTTTTACCTTCACGTTTTTGTTTAAAGGTTGTTGGGTTGCCTAAGGAAGTGCTGTGCTGAAACCCCGCGCTGTCTTCACGTACAATAAGTTTATCGGCACGAATAATTAAAGTGCCTTGCGTCAATATCACGTTCCCTGAATAAGTGCTGATTTGTTTGGCGTCATCCACTTTCACAGTGTCAGCTTCCAAATCAATTGGCTTGTCTCTATCTGCTGCCTCAGCTAGTGCGAAGCCTGAATAGCCTAACAAAGCTAGACTTAGAAAAACATAACTCATTAATAAGTGATGTTGTATGTTGGTTGATTGCTTACTCATGGCTTCTCCGAATGCGCACATTATTCGTGTTAGATTTTTGTAATAGTGAAACCGCCTTTTGCGTGGCAGTTTCAGTTGTTTTAGTCGTTTTTTTATCTACTTTTTTAGGTGGTGCGACCTGCGTTTGGGGTACTTTAGTTGGTGTTGCTGTGGTTGCATTCTGGCTTACAATTATCGGTTTCTCATAATGCGCACGTACTCTATGTAATAAGGTCACTGTGCGGGTATTCTTTTCATACACCATCCCTGTCGCGTAGATGACGGTTTTAGGCGCTTGTTTAATCACGACTGGGCTATCAGTACGCACCAGGTCTTGATTTGGCAGAATGTTAAGATACTCTGTTTCTACTGTCATTTCACCTTTACCTGCAAAAGCCTGGCGAGTGATTTTTACATTATCAACTAGCTGTACTTGCTCACCATCACTCGAAACGTAACCTCGTAATGCTTCAACTTGTGTATAAGGTTTACCAACGCTAAATTGCGTGTAACTAGGGCGCTGTAAATTTGTGCTGTCATCATCAGGAAAATGTTTCATTTCCGCTGCGGCTAATTTATAGCGCAATATGCCATTTACATCCGTCTGTGAAGTCACAAAATTACTCATAATATAATCTGGGTCATGCCTACTGCTGCCGTCTAGCTTGGCTTGCGGCGGTTGTACCATATGGTTAATCCACGCCGTGAGCAATGCAAGCACCGACAGTATCACTATCGGGAAAATAATTGCTGAACTTTTACTCAAGCTCATTAGTTAGCAATACTTGCTTGCGTTAAAAATTGCGCCATTTGTGCATCAAATGTACCTTGCGCTTGCATGATCAGTTCGCAAACTTCACGCACCGCACCCTGACCACCTGATTTAGCGGTGACATAATGCGCATATTTCAGCACTAAGGCTGGTGAGTCAGGGACAGCAAGTGCGAGGCCGCATTTAAGCATAGGCGGCAAATCCACTACATCATCTCCCATGAATGCACATTGGTTTGCTTGCAATCCACTTTTACTGACTAAGTCGTTAAATGCCGCTAATTTATCTTCTGCACCTTGGTAGAAATGCGCAACGCCTGTACTTTCAGCACGTTTCTTAACCACGTTGGAGGTGCGCCCTGTAATAATCGCCATTTCAACGCCTGAGGCTTTGAGCAACTTCATGCCCAATCCATCATGCGCATGAAAAGTCTTATATTCTTGTCCATCATCACCGATGGTCAGACCGCCGTTGGTCATCACGCCATCGACATCAAGCACTAGTAGCTTTATATTTTTAAAGCGAGCCAATAGCTCAGTATTTAACGTCTTTATGGTCATCAAACTTAAACTACTTTCGCTAATAAAAGATCATGCATGTTTAATGCACCTACTAAAACACCTGCATCGTCGGTGACTAATAGCGCGTTGATTTTACGTTGCTCCATCATTTCAACGGCTTCAATGGCTAATTTACTTTGATGAATCGTAAACGGATTTTGATGCATCACATCTTTAATATCAGAAGTGGAAACATCTACCTTTTGTTCAAAAGCTCGGCGTAAATCACCATCGGTAAAAATGCCAATAGGTACATTGTTACTATTCACAATCGCGGTAAGGCCTAAGCCTTTACGTGTCATTTCTAACAAGCCATCAGACAATGTGGCATTAATCTTGACTTGGGGCACTTGGTCACCTGTGCGCATTAAGTCGTTGACATGAATCAGCAAGCGTCTGCCAAGGCTACCACCTGGGTGAGAGCGCGCGAAATCTTCAGCGGTAAAATCACGCTGATCAAGCACACACAGGGCCAGCGCGTCACCTAAAGCCAGTGCAACCGTTGTACTTGAAGTAGGCGCTAAACCAAGAGGACAAGCTTCTTTAGCCACATGCGCACTTAAATGAATGTCAGCTGCTTTTGCTAAAGTGGATGCATCATTCCCTGTAATGGCGATGATGCTTGCACCTAGCCTTTTGAGCGGAGGCACAATGGCTAGAATTTCATCGCTCTCACCTGAGTTTGAGAGCGCAATCACAATATCGCCTGCAGTAATCATACCCAAATCGCCATGGCTGGCTTCTGCTGGGTGCATAAAAAATGCAGGTGTACCAGTACTGGCTAATGTCGAGGCAATTTTGCCGCCAATATGGCCAGATTTGCCCATGCCGCTTACCACAACGCGACCTTTGCATTGTAAAATCAGAGCGACTGCATCCGTAAATTGACCATCTAGCCTAGTAGCAAGTGCATTGATTTCACTGGCTTCTAACAGCAGTACATCACGTGCCAACTCTAAAGTGGCTTGCTTAGTGGTAGCGGATTTTGGCGTATTATTTATGGATGACATTTATTTTAAGCTGTATTTTTAAGAGCATTTTACGAAAACTGACATATTTATCGGTTAGTATAAAAGGGAAATCCTTACACATAAAGCATAAACAAGCCTCAAAAATGACAATTTTGCTAAAATTAGCAAAATAATGTTGTTTTAGGCACACATTTTGCTAACGTGGTTTTGCTAACTGACTTTTAGTATCTACTTAATTGATGCAAAACAAAAGAACACAACTGATACTCAGATACAATTTATAGCTCATGATGAACGAACCCCTACCTTTAATTTTAATTTTACTTATCAGCGCGGTATTAGCCGTTGCTCTGTTTCGCGCCATGCGTTTACCCGCAATGTTGGCTTATTTCTTAGTCGGTGTGGTACTTGGGCCACATACTTCTGGTCTGCTGCCAGACAGCGAAGCCAACCGTGAGTTTGCAGAGTTCGGCATTGTGTTTCTAATGTTTAGTATCGGTCTTGAATTTAGTTTGCCCCAGCTTTACGCCATGCGTAAAAAAGTACTCGGTTTAGGCGGCTCACAGGTTTTCCTTACACTTGGCGTTGTGATGAGTATAGCCAAGTTGGCTGGTTTAGATTGGTCTGCGGCATTTGTGATAGGCGCCGCTATCACCATGTCTTCTACGGCTATTGTTTCAAAGATTTTGGCTGAACGTGTTGATTTAAACTCACGTCATGGCCGCTTAAGTATCGGCGTGCTGCTGTTTCAAGACATTGCCGTTGTGCCAATTTTGGTACTTATTCCTGCTTTAGGTGTGGCAGGTACCAATCTAACAGACGTCCTTGGTTTGGCGATGTTAAAAGCGGCGGGCATGCTGTTGTTTTTATTTACTATCGGTAAATGGTTAATCAACCCTTGGTTTAATTTGGTTGCTAGCCAGCGCTCACGCGAGCTGTTTGTCATGAACGTATTAATGGTCACTTTGCTGTTGGCCTATGCAACTAAGCTAGCGGGTTTGTCTTATGCCTTAGGTGCGTTTATCGCAGGTATGTTAATTTCAGAAACTAAGTTTAGATACCAAGTGGAATCAGACATTTCAGCGTTCCGTGACATCTTTCTCGGTTTGTTTTTTATCAGCGTTGGCATGCTGCTAGATGTACAACAAATCAGCAATAATATCGGCGCTATTTTATTAGTGTTGATTGCACTTGTATTGTTTAAAGCCGCGATTGTTACTTTGGTGGTCAGGCTGGTGAAATACGAAAGCGGCGTGGCGATTCGCACGGGCTTGATTTTGGCACAGGCTGGTGAGTTTAGCTTTGTGATTTTGGCGCTAGGCGTAGAACAAAAGCTCGTCAGTGGGCCAGCACTGCAAGTGATACTCGCTGCTTCTTTACTTTCTATGGTGATTGCGCCGTTTCTTATTCAGTATAACGGTCGTATTGCCAGAAAACTGGTGCAAAGCTATAGCCGTAATAGTGGGCAAGTTGTGCAGGATATTGATGATGTTGGTAAGCACTTACATAACCACGTGATTATTTGTGGCTATGGCCGTAGCGGCCAGTATCTCGCACGCTTTTTAAGAGAAGAAAATATTCCGTATATTGCTTTAGATATTGACCCCTCGCGCGTGCTTGAAGCCGCAACAGCGGGTGAGAATGTGATGTTTGGTGATGCTGCTCGACGCGTAGTGCTAGAAGCCGCAGGTGGTGCGCGGGCTAAAGCCTTGGTGATTAGTTATGCGGATAATCGTGCTGCGATGAAAATTCTACATATCGTACAAGAAAATTATCCGCAACTACCAGTCATTGTCCGCACGGTGGACGACACCAATATGGAAGCGCTGCGTGAGGCAGGTGCAGCTGAGGTGGTACCAGAGATTTTAGAAGGCAGTTTAATGTTGGCCTCGCATGCGCTCATGTTGCTTGGCGTGCCATTAAATCGTGTGGTGAAGCGCATTCGTATATTCCGTGAAGAACGCTACAAGTTGTTTAAAGGCTACTTCCATGGTATTTCAGATGCTGAAAATGAAGATCTGGCAAATCAACAAGTGCGGCTACATTCAGTGATTATTTCACCAGGTACATTTGCCATCGGCAGAAACCTGGCTGATATGCATCTAGAAAATTTTGACGTAGAAGTGAAATCTATACGTCGCCCAAATTCTAATGGCTCTCAGCCTAGTGAAGAAAGCATATTGGCGGAAGGCGATGTTATCGTCTTGCTTGGTCAGCCAACAGGCTTAACTAATGCACAGAATGCTTTGTTAATAGGGCGCGTCGCCACAAAGTAAGTAAAAATTACGGTAAGCAAATAATGACAAAACATGTAGTAATCGTCGGTGGCGGTATTGTTGGCTGTATGACCGCGATGGAATTAGTCGGTCGTGGCTGCAAAGTCACTATCGTAGAACGTAACCAAATCGCCAGCCAGACTTCTGGCGAATCTTCTTGGGCAGGTGGCGGCATTCTTTTTCCGCTCTTGCCTTGGTTTTATTCTGATGCCGTGAATACGCTGACCAATTATGGCGCGAAGTCTTACCCAGAAATTTGCCAACGTCTATTGCGCGAAACAGGTATCGATACCGACTTTGAGCAATCAGGTTTTCTATTACTGCCGAACTTCGATACTCAAGCTGCAGGAGCTTGGTGTGCAAGCAATCAGTTACCTGCGCAAGCCGTTAAAGCATCGGCTTTTGGCGTGCAGTCGCTCAGTGGCGAAGATGCGTTATGGTTACCTACAATAGGCCAAATACGCCCACCGTATTTTATGCAAGCCATGCGAAAGTGGTTAGAGAAAAACAAGGTTACTATGCTGGAGCATACCGAGCTTGTGCCGCTAAAAGAAATGCAGAAGCTAAACGAGTGGCAAACTATTGATGGCAAAACTATCAGCGCAGATCAATTTGTAGTCACATCAGGCGCGTGGAGTTTTGAGTTGTTAAAAGAAACCAGCGCCAAACTAAATATCAAACCGATGCGTGGGCAAATTCTGCTATATAAACCTGAAAAAAATCTTGAGCAAATTGTCTATCGAGAAGGTTTCTACATGATTCCACGCCGCGATGGTCATTTGTTGGCAGGCAGCACACTGGAAGATGTCGGTTTCGATACCACTGTTACGCAAGAAGTACGCAATGAAATTAGCGCAAAAGCCGAAGCGATTATGCCAGCACTAAAAAATCAAGCCATACTCAAACACTGGAGCGGTTTGCGACCTGGTACCCCAGAAAATCTACCCACTATTTCGGCACATCCAACCATAGAAAATCTTTACCTGAATACTGGACATTTTAGATACGGATTAACTATGGCGCCAGCCAGTGCAAAATTAGTGACAGCGTTAATGTTAGGCGAAAAGCCGATGATAGATGCTTCGCCCTACCGGTGTAGTTAGTAGCGCGGTTCTTATAATGGACCAATTTCGCGTGACATGCGAATTAACTATTTTAGCTTAGCTAAACGTGATAGTAATCTTAGTCCCTGGTGTGTTGTTACTTATGGCCTCACTTGCTGAATAGCTTTGAATTTTAATCGTTGCATCATGCAAGTTGGCAATTTCTTTCACAATCGCCAGTCCAAGGCCTGTGCCAAATTCTAAACTTTCGTTACCGCGATAAAAACGCTTAAATACGTTTTCATGATCACTTTCTAATATCCCCACACCATTATCCTGCACATTTAAACAGGTGTGTCCATCTTCAATAGTAACCCCCGCAATCACCTTACCTTCATTAGATGTGTAACGAATTGCATTGTCGATAAGATTGTAAATAAGATCATATAGTCTCGCTGTATCACCATTGATCATGATTTTTTCATTCAAACCTAAATAACTGAGTTCAATATACTTATTATCGGCATGTGATTCAAAGTCCAAGATAATGTTTTTAACAAGACTTACCAAGTCGATTTCTTCAAAATTAACAATGTAGGCAGCTTCCTTCTGATTTTTTGCTAACACAAGTAGTTGACTCACAAGGTGAATTAATCGCTCGGTACTCAATGATACTTTGTTCAATCTATCTTTAATTTCAGGCAAGTTTTGGGATTTATCAGATAACTCAATTTGCGCTCGAATACCTGCCAAGGGTGTTCTTAATTGGTGTGCTGCATCAGCAATAAATCTATTCTGAGAGTGTATGGCTTGGTTAAGCTTATCAATCAGCCCATTCAGCGAGTTAACAAGCTTACTAACCTCTAGAGGTACGCTATTTAATAGTATTGGTTTAAGGTCTTGAGCAGATCGTTGTGCTAACTCATTATCAATCATTAACAAAGGTTTTAAACTCTTTTTAATACCTATCCACAGTAATATGCTGGCTGTAATGATTAATATAATTTGAGGCACTAAAATCCATGCCAAAATTTTGCGTCTTAATTGAGAGCGTTTGTTTAGGGTCTCTGCTACTTGAATGAATAAATTAAGTTCTTCACCAGCGATGATAAATTTCGCTGGCACTAGAACTACACGTATTTTTTGTTGATTAAGCTCACTATAATAAAATTTTGGTTTAGTTTTCGAAGTAAAGTTAGGCTGAGCATCCAAGGGCTTTAATATTGGCTCACCAATCAATACCTTACCAGAGCTATCTAATACACTATAAAACGTTTTATCCGTTGGGCTTTTGAGTAGCTCTTGTTTTGAACTCTCATCTAAATCAGTGATTTTATTTCTACTATTAGTATTTAAAAGTTCATAGATATCATCTGCGGTGCTAATTAGCTCGCTGTCTAGTGAATCTTGCATGAGCTGATTTGCATAGTGATAAAGCACTGAAGAGTCTAGTAAAAGTAGCAATAGCATAGGCAGCAGTAACCATTTAAGTAGTTGGCTACGAATTGAATACACTTTATTCATTTTTGGCTGTTTCTAACGGTGGGTTTTCTAACATATAGCCCAAGCCACTTATATTGTTAATACGGATGTTATATGGCTCTAATTTTTTTCTAACACGAAAAATGTAAACCTCAATCGCATTTGTACTGACCTCTTCAGACCAGTTATACAAGTTTTCAATCAAGGCTTCTTTACTAACGACGCGACCGTTTCTGAGCATTAAAAGCTCTAGCACACCAAATTCTCTTTTAGAAAGTACAATCATTTTGCCATTGGCGCTGATAATACGTTCACTGGTATTTAATATTAGTGCACCTGCATTAATAAAATTGCTAGTATTACTATTAGCTCTTCTTATCAGCGCTCTTAACCGAGCTTCAAGCTCTCTTAATTTAAAAGGCTTTGTGAGGTAATCATCTGCCCCAATATCAAGTGCTTTAATACGATCATCAAGCCCATCTCGTGCAGAAAGAATTAATACGGGTATTTCAATCTTTCGTTGTCTCAATCTTAGTAGCACGGTCAGGCCATCCATGATTGGCAGCCCTAAATCTAATACGACCGCGTCATATACTTGGTCATGTAAAGCATGATCTGCGTATCGACCATCTTTTGCCCAATCAACCGCATAGCCAGCGTTTATTAATGATTGGTTAAGCGCGTCGCCTAATACTTCATCATCTTCAACCAATAGCACTCTCATGCTCACCCTTAAAATATGTTTTAGACTCTAATCTTTTAATAGAACAATTAAATTATATTATACTTAAATATGCATAAGTGATTGATTAAATTTAATAATTTAAATTTTACCTTTAACTAAATGCTATTTAATTAAAGAGCTATCGGAAGAGTGGAGATTTAAGCTTGCGGATGGATTTTTCATTTCAATTAACCCTTCGTGCGTCAGTTTTTGAATTTCCTCAATCTGTTTTGATTTAGGATTGCGGGTAAAGTCCAGGGCAACATTCAAGCAAAGCTACATTTAAGCATACTCTATATCAAATGAGCGCACCAAATTACTCCGAAGTGAGATTGCTGCTAATGTTGAAAACATCGACCTGACTGAACGCATTTATTTTTTAGTAAGAATTTTGTAAGCAAATATAGGTATAGTGTAATTCATTGAAAAGGGAGAGCTATGCTTTTTATTGTAGATTTTGATGGTACGATTTCTGTAAAAGATACTATAGACGCCATGTTGGAGCAATTTGCGGTGTCTACACCGACCCAAAATTGGGAGGACATCGAGCAAGAATGGTTAGATGGAAAGATTACAGCGGTAGAGTGCATGTCTCGCCAAATCGATATGGTAGAGACCGATAATATCTCGCTCGAGAATTTTTTTCGCGGCATTCAGTTGGATGCTAGTTTCTTACCATTCTACAAGCATGTAACGCAATTTGCTAAGTTAGTTATCGCGAGTGATGGGCTTGACCATGCGATTAAAGTCGCCACTAAAAACGCTGGTTGGCCAGAAATCCCAGTTTATTCAAACCACTTAAGCTTTACAACTAGTGGCATTAACATGAGTTTCCCACGTATTAAAGCCGACTGCAAAGGCGGCAATGGTATGTGTAAGTGTGCAGTGGCACGTGAACTTGCTGTAGACGCGTTGGGGCCAATAGTGTTGATTGGTGATGGTAAGTCTGATGCTTGTATTTCTGGCATGGCTGATATTGTGTTTGCCAAAGGCTCGCTAATTAAGCATTGCGAAAAAAATGACATCAAACACCACAAGTTCCAAACCTTCGCGGATGTATTGGCTATTGTAAAAAAATGGCCTTTGGAACAGACGCAAACAGTATCCAACAAACTCGCTTAAATTTAATAAAAGATAAATTATTATGACCGAAAAAATAACCAATAGAAAAATCATCGAAATTCTAGAAAAAAACGATAAATATTGCTCACATGGCGATACTGTCAACTATGCGGATCCACCAAAAGTATTTGAAAACTGCGAAGGTAGCTTTCTGTTCGATGAAAATGGCACAGCTTATTTAGATTGGCAGATGTGGTATTCGGCAGTTAATTTTGGTTATAAAAACAAACGTTTAGCCGATACTATGCATAAGCAAATTGATACACTGCCACAATTGGCTAGTCAGTATTTGCATAAAGAAAAGGTCGATTTGGCAGAGATTATCTGTAAATATATGGAAGAAAAGTACGGTGTAAAAGGCCGTGTGCACTTTAACGTAGGAGGTGCGCAGGCGGTAGAGGATTCACTTAAAGTGGTGCGTAACCACACTGGTAAAACCCATCAATTTGCCTTTATGGGCGGCTACCATGGCCGCACACTGGGCGCCTCTGCAATTACTTCAAGCTTCCGCTATCGCCGCCGTTTTGGTAATTTTGCTGATCGTGCTGAGTTTGTACCTTATCCTTATTGCTATCGCTGCCCTTACGACATGAAAGTGGAAACTTGCGATACTTATTGCCATAAACAATTCGAAAAACTGTTCGAAACAGAGTATCAATCTGTGTGGGATACAAAGGCGAAAGAATCTGAATTTGGTGCGTTTTATATTGAGCCTATGCAAGGTACAGGCGGTTACATCATTCCGCCTGATGGCTACATGGAAAAACTGCAGGCCTCACTTAAAAAGCGCAATATTTTGCTAGTGGCAGATGAAATTCAAATGGGTGTCTATCGCACTGGTAAATTGTGGTCATGGGAAAACTTTGGCATCGTGCCTGATATTTTCGTGTTCGGCAAAGCGATTACCAACGGTTTAAATCCACTGTCTGGCATTTGGGCGCGCGAGGAATTGATTTCTCCAGAGAAATTTCCTCCAGGATCAACTCACTCAACTTTTGCCTCTAACCCAATGGGTACGGCAGTCGCACTTGAAGTCATGAAGATGACTCAAGAAGAAGATTTTGGTGCACAAGTCAATAAAACTGGTGCTTACTTCTTAAAACAAATTCAAGCGCTTAAGTCACGCTGGAAAGTTGTTGGCGATGTGAGTGGTCTTGGTCTTGCACTTCGCATTGAGTTATGCGAAAAAGATGGCTACACCGCTAGCCGTGAGCTTGCTGACCGCATGTTCAACGAAGGTTTAAAAGGCGATTTGCTGGTAGGCGATAAAAAGTATGGCTTAGTGCTAGATATCGGCGGTTATCAAAAAAATGTAATTACACTTGCACCTAACTTATTGATTTCTGAAGAGGAAATTGATTTGGGTATTCACTTGTTTGAAATGTTGTTGCGCAGGTGCGGAGCAGAGTAAAAAATGGCAACAAAAATTGATGATTTATTGGGACCAAACGGCTTTATTGAGCGTAAAGGTGACACTGCAGTTTTGCTTATTCATGGCCTCACTGGCACACCTGCAGAGATGAAGCACTTCGGCCGAGTGATGTCGCGCAAAGGTTTGACAGTGGCCTGCCCAGAGCTTGCGGGTCATTGTGCCACCATTGAAGCCTTACAAGCTACAAAATGGCAGGATTGGTACCAGTCTATCGAAGCCGCGTTTGATGCACTGCGCGGCGAATACGAGCAGGTATTTATTGCAGGTTTGTCGATGGGCGCGTTAATTGCATTGTTGGTTGCGTCCAAAAGAAAAACGCAAGTTGCTGGTGTGATTTTGCTTTCTACCACATTTTTTTATGACGGCTGGAATGTCTCTTGGTTTAAGCAAACATTTCTACTGCCTATTGCCCTATACACACCACTAAAACACTTCTTGCATTGGGAAGAAACTGCACCCTATGGCATTAAATGTGAAAGAACACGCGCGATGGTGGCTGCTGTGCTTGAAAACAAAGACTCAAAAGCAGCAGATAAAATAGGCTATTTTAAGACGCCCGCAACGGTGATTCTTGAAAGCACACGCTTAATTAAAGCTGCGCGTAACTGCTTGGCAGAAGTCACCACACCAGCATTGATTGTGCATTCAACAGAAGACGACATGGCAAGTTTGGAAAACGCATATTATGTAGAAAAAAACATTGCCTCTACTCATGTAGAAACGATGTATATTGACGACACCTACCATGTACTAACGCTGGATAAACGCAAAGACGATATCGCGCTGCGCGTAGTCAGTTTTTGCAAAGGTTTTGCTAATATAGTCACACAAGCACCCGCACAAAAGTTAGCTTAAAATAAAAACTAGGGAAAGTTATGGAAAATACATTTGAAGTTGTAAAAGGGATGATTGCCAAAAAGTTGGAAATTGACCCTGCTACCATTCAACCTGAAAGTACGTTAACCGATGTTGGGCTTGACTCTCTTGACACTTTTGACATTATTTTTGATGCGGAAGATAAATTTGGCATTAAAGTGCCTAACGATCAGGTGAACGTTACTACCATTCAGGATGTAGCCAGTTTGTTCGACAAATTATTGGCTGAGAAAATCGCATCTGCGAAATAAAATATGGCTAATTCTCACTTGCGCCGTGTTGTTATCACGGGCATCGGCATTGTTTCTCCACTTGGCAATACACCTGACGAATTTTTCAGCAATATCACGCAAGGTAAATCTGGTATAGGTCTAATTAAAGCTGATTTTGTCGACTCACTCGATTGCAAAATTGCTGCTCAAGCTAACTTTGATGGTACGCAACACTTTACTAAACAGCAGCTTGCGTTGATGGATAATGTTAGCCAGTTCGCGCTATATTCTGCTCAACAAGCCGCCATTGATGCCAATCTAGCGCTATCTGATGATGATTTAAACCGAACTGGTTGCTATATAGGCACTGGCATGGGTGGAGCTAAATCTACTGAAGATGGCTATATACGGCTTTACAAAGAAAACCAAAGTCGTTTAAAACCATTTACTGTATTAATGGCAATGAATAGTGCTGCTGGCTCACAAATTGCAATGCATTTTCAGCTTTGTGGCCCCAATCTTACCTTCACTACCGCTTGCTCATCCTCTACAATCGCCATTGGTGAAGCTTACAGACAAATCCAGCAGGGGTATTGCGATGTAATGTTTGCGGGCGGTACAGAAGCCTTGCTGACTTTTGGCAGTATTAAAGCGTGGGAGGCACTGCGCACCTTAGCTAAACCAGATGAAGTTGACCCGGCATGCTCAAGCAAACCGTTTTCCAAAAATCGCACAGGCCTAGTTTTAGGTGAAGGTGCTGCTGTATTTGTTTTAGAAGAATTAGAATATGCCAAAGCCCGTGGCGCAAGAATTTACGCAGAGATCACTGGCTACGGCACTACCAACGATGGTGCACATATCACGCAGCCTAGTGTAGAAGGTCAAGCTAGGGCTATGCAAGCTGCACTTGAGAATGCCAATTTAGCGCCTGAAAAAATTGATTACATTAATGCACACGGCACTGGTACGCTACTTAATGATGCCACCGAAACCGCTGCAATTAAAAAAATATTTGGTGAGTATGCTTATAAAATACCTGTGAGCTCAACAAAATCTATGCATGGGCATTTAATGGGTGCAACAGGGGCGGTAGAGTTGGTGGCGGCAACTTTAGCCCTCACCAACAACCAGTTGCCACCTACGATTAATCTAGCTGAGCCTGACCCAGAATGTGACTTGGATTACGTGCCAAATGTATCAAGAAAAGTCGATAACATACAACATGTTATGTCAAACTCATTTGCATTTGGGGGCACAAGTGGCGTCATTATTTTAAGTAAAATTAACGATCACTAATTGTTTTTGAAATTTAATTAATGTTGATGCTCAATATTCTATTTTGACCTCTCTAGCTATTTTCATATGGATACTTAATGTAACCCTTGATACGGTAGGGCACATTGCTTTAAAACGCGCAGCCGTCACTGATAATGAAACCGAGCTAGGACGTTGGAAAGACATGCTTTCGTCAATACCAATATGGATAGGGATTGTATGTTTTTGCTTAGAGTTTGTGGTTTGGCTCGCCTTTTTATCTGTTTTGTCACTCTCTCAAGGCGTGCTATTAGGCGCAATCAATATGGTTTCCATTGTTATTGCGGGTAAAATTATATTTAAAGAGAAGTTAGATCGAAATCGTATTATTGGCATTAGTTTGATTACACTTGGCGTTTTGCTCGTGGGGATTTATGCATGAATAAAGTCTATTTCTACAGTATAGGTTTTGGCATACTCATCCTGTTCGACACACTCACGCAAGTGTCGTTTAAGCTATCCTCAACGCATGCTGGCGGATTTGTACTTGAATGGAGCTGGCTGATAGAGGTATTTAAAAATCCTTGGATTTACGGCGCCGTAGTTGGTTATTTAGGTGCATTTGTTGCTTGGATGACGCTACTCAAACATGCACCTGTAGGCCCAGCTTTTGCCGCCTCACACTTAGAGATTGTATTTGTACTGATCATCTCAAGTATCTATTTTGGTGAAAAGCTTAATGTCATGCAAATATTCGGCGCTTTGTGTATTGTGGCTGGTATCGTGTTCTTAAGTTTAAGTGAATCCAAATCGGATCATGATTAACCGACTTCGAGAAGTTCCGCCTACGGCTGGGCTAACACTGAGCTGTAAAGATGTCCTCCCAAGTAAAAAAAGTTTAGAGTCTAGTCTAGCCTCTTTTCTTAACACACCTACAACCCAAATAGAATGCTCTGGCACAGCAGCGCTTACCATTGCACTGCTCGCACTCAAAAAGAGTAGTGCCCGTCAAACGGTCATTATAAGCGCTTACACCTGCCCTTGGGTGCCAATAGCGGTGATCTATTGCGGGTTAACGCCTGTGGTTTGTGATACTAAAAAGAATACTTTCGAGTATTGTCCTGATGCACTAGTTAAGTCCATTAACCAAGATACTCTGGCAGTTGTCGTGACGCATTTAGGTGGACACGTTGCCTCTAACTTGGGCGAGATATTGAAACTTGCCAAACAGCAGGGCTCCTATCTGATAGAAGATGCCGCGCAGTCACTAGGCGCACGCTTTGGCAAACAGTTTAACTATAAAGCGGCAGGTACAGTTTGCGATATTGGCTTTTATAGCTTAGGAGTAGGTAAAGGATTAACGATTTTTGCTGGTGGCGTTTTAGTGGCTAAAGACGAATCTCTTAGAAAGGCTTTGCGTGAAACAAGTACAGAGCATGCGCATAATAACTTACTAAGCGAGACCAAAAGAATCATTGAACTGGTTGGTTATTATCTATTTTATCGCCCATTGGGTATCAAGTGGGTGTTCGGTTTGCCATTGCGCCGTCATTTATTACAAGGCAATATGATTAAAGCGGTAGGTGACGATTGCGCATTTAAGTTTCCCATTCATAAGGTTAGCGCTTGGCGCAAAAATATCGGAGCAAATGCGCTAGCACGCTTACCAATTTTCTTAAAACAATCGCAAATACAAGCACAACAGCGCATCCAGCAGCTAAAAAAAATCAAAGGGTTAATAGTCGTATGTCAAACTAATGACCACGTCGATACGTATCCCTTTATCTATGTATTAATGCCTAGTGAACAAGTACGCGATGCTGCTTTAAAGTCACTTTGGCAGCAAGGCTTAGGTGTGGGTAGATTGTTTATACACGCTATTTCAGATTATGATTATCTGAAGTCGCACTTTCAACAATCAAACACACCTAACGCGCAGGATTTTGCAGCAAGAGGTTTGATTATTAGCAATAGCCAATGGATGCGCGAGCAAGATTTCTTACAAATTCAACAAATACTCCTTCAATATGCTTAAAGTCGATTGGTTAAACTCTTACAAAGATATTCCAGAACAATTGTGGGAAGCTTGTTTCAAAGTGCCTTATGAAGGCCGCTGGTGGTATGCCGCACTTGAAGATGCTCAGCTAAACAATCAATTTACTTTTTTATATGGTCTAGTCTATCTTGACGATAAGCCAATTGCGATTGCACCAGCATTCGTAATGAATGTGCCAATTAATCTTGTAGTGCCTCCAGTCTTACTCCCTATTTTTAATATTCTAGGCAAGGTTTCCTCATCGCTATTGTATCAACGTACCTTCTTCATGGGCTCACCTTGTAGCGACGAAGGCCGTATTGGCATTTTGGGGGATATAAATACGCAAGAAATATTGACTGCAATAAATGCAGCAATGCAGCTTAAGGCAAGTGCGCTAAAAGCACCGATGCGTGTATGGAAGGATTTTTCAAACGAACATAAAAGTGCTTTGACTCAAGTAGCTAAAGAGAATGGATTATTTTCATTAGTCAGTTTCCCAGGAACGGATTTAGCGTTAGTAGGAAAAGATAAACAAGGCTATCTCAGCTCGCTTAAATCCTCACGCCGCAGCAAACTCAATAAAAAGCTTAAACAAGCCGCCCTAGCGCCACTGGACACTGAAGTCGTTAAGAACCCTAACCCAGCAATCATCCATGAAATTTTTACGCTCTTTTGGCAAACGTATGAAAAAGGTGGTACAAAATTTGAGCAATTAAACCATCTTTTTTTTGAATTAATTTCAGCTGATGAACGAGCGCATTATGTCATTATGCGCAACCGTGAAACAAAAAAAATTGCAGCATTTATGCTGTGCTTCCACTTGGGTGATCATGTGATTAACAAATTTATTGGTATTGACTACACCCTGCCAAAAGAATGGTTCGTTTATTTCAAATTATGGGAAGTAGCTGTTGAATGGTCGTATAGCGTGGGAGCCAAATCTATTCAAAGTGGTCAGACAGGTTATGCGCCAAAAATTGAACTAGGAAATGAAATGGTGCCGCTCACTAATTACTGCAAACACCAAAATTGGTTAATTCATCAAATTTTTAAAACTGTCGCCAAGACCATTAACTGGAACACCTTAGATGAAGATTTGGCTATTTACCTGAAGGCTTACCCACAACATAATCCAAAATTGTAAGCCCTCAAAGCTAAGCTAATTTCAACGTTCGCTTTGTCCGCTACTACTAACCTCTGTATAATATTTTAATTACATCTTACTGGGGTTTGGATGTTTCACCAATATCAGCTTTGGCGCAAGTTACTTGCCATGATAAGTGCCGTCGCACTTACTTCATGTTTAGCTCCAATAAACCCCGAACTCAAAGCACCAACGCCAACTCATTGGCGAAATGCAACTAATGAACCAGATGTTGATGCGGCTCAAAAAGACTGGTGGTTGTTACTCAGTGACGATGTCTTGAATGATGCGATTGCACTTGCATTAAAACAAAATTTCACGCTAGGTCAAGCGAAGGAGCGATTAAAAGCAGCCGAAGCTTTCCAGCACTCCACAGAAGCAACAATGAAGCCACAAGTAGGTTTCATGGCAGGCCCCGATAGCTTGTCGCGTCCAAGCAAAACAGTAAGCGCAGATCAGTCTATTGTAAGAACCTCTGGCGCTTTTATTGCTGGTTTTGATTTAATCTGGGAAATCCCCATTTTTGGGCTTGGAGATGCGCAACGTAAATTAACAAGTGCCAATATCAAAACCGCCACAACTGATATTCATTTAGCTAAAAACAATATTGTTGTGGAAGTCATTCGTGCTTATGGTGATTTAAGAGCCTCGCAAGAAAAGCTGCATCATTTTGACACTGTCATGTTGAATTACGAAAACTTAAGCGAACTGACCAAAAAAGGCAAAGAAGTAGGTTTGTTGGCGGAAAGTGACCAGGATTTATCACGTAAAGCTTTAGCTGATGCAGAGGATGCAAAACTCAATGCTTTTATGCTGAGTGAATCCTCTTTGCAGCGACTGCGTGTTCTATGCGGCCTGGCTACTCCTTTACCAAGTTGGTTGGATTTAGGTGACAGCCCTTGGGTAATTTCCCGCGCTGATAAGCCTGCACTCACTTTACCTGCTAAGTTGATACAAATTAGACCAGACGTACAACGAGCGGAGTCGCTTGTAATGTCCGCTGCTGGGGATTTAGGCATCGCACGCGCGGACCTTTATCCAAAACTCAATTTAGAGGGCGCACTCATGCTAGCAGGTAACCTTTCTGGCTCAAGTCGTTCATCACAGTCAATTACATTTTTAGCGCCATCCATTCGGCTTCCTATTGTAGATTGGGGCTTAGCACGTCAAATTGTGAATGCGCGCGAAGCTAAACTTCGGGAGGCTGTTCTTGCTTATCAAGAAACGGTTTTAATTGCGATAGAGGAAACGGAGGATGCGCTTGCGAACTTCAATGTGGCAGAGCGGCGCCAAACTCGAACCGAAAAAGAATTAACTCTTTTGCGTCAGAAGTCTGGAAAGATTCAGGCAGCGTATAATGCAGGTTATCTTAGCAGGCCAGAATTATTAAACATTGAAATTAAAGTGCTAGAGCAAGAATTACAAGCGATTGATACAAAGGTCGCTTGGTTGAACGCATTTGCATTGGTTAATAAATCATTCGGAAATGGTTCAAGTCTATAAGTAACATGCCGCTGCAATGCACCTAAATTGCATTTAGGAATGTATATAAGAATATTTGCGTACGTAAGGGGAATTATGGATTTGAAAGTAAAACAGATTTTCAAGCGCTATGCATTAGTTTGGCTAGTAGCTTTAGTATTAGTTGTTTATTTTGTTTTACACTCGTATAGCAAAGCAACACCTGCAAAATCAAATCCTGAACAAACTGTGACAGTTTCCGTAATTACCGTCAATTACCAAACTATTGCGAATCAACTGAGTTTTTCTGGTCCCATTGTTGGTCGAGAAGAGGTTCCTATTTATAGTGAGCTGGGTCAAGGTAGAGTCATTCAAGTTAGTGCGGATGAAGGTCAAAGTGTTAAAGCGGGACAAGTACTTGCCTACATTGATACCGCTGTCATCAAAACGCAAAAGTTGCAGCAAGAGGCCACTGTGCAACACGCAACACAATCAGTTGCACAACAAGAAACCATGGTAGAAGAATCAAAAGCGCAATACGATCAGGCTAAAGCTGAAAAGCAACGCGCGCAAGCAATTGCTGAGACAGGATTGCTTTCTGGCGAGGTTATTGAGCAACGCGTTACAGCTGAGCGTTTAGCCGAAGCCAGACTTAAGGCCGCTCACAATAACTTAGGTATCGCACAAGCCGATTTAGATCTAAGCCGTGGGCAATTAGCAGAAACCGAAGTGCATTTGAAACAAGCAACGATTAGTGCGCCTGTCTCAGGCACCATTATTGAGAGTAAAGCCCGAGTTGGTCTCTCTTTAGCTCAGTCGGCTGATCCGCTATTTGTAGTATTGCGCGATAACTTACTTGAGGTTGAGTTGTCTGCTTCTAGTTCGGAAGTAGCACAACTAAAATCTGATTTAAGTACAAAAGTCGAATTAACAGGCGATAGCACAATTTACGCAGGTAAAATACGCCATATTTCCTCTAAAATTGACCGTCAAAACCAAACAGCAAAAGTACGAATCGCTTTTGATAAGCAACCAAAAGCAACCATCGGTCAGACGGCCCATGTCAGTATTTTAACAAAAGGAAAAAAGGGTATTTACTTGCCTGATAGTGCTATTCGCTTCGAGGGCAGCACTGCATTTGTTTATGTTATTACGCAAAATAAGGCGATTAACGCCTCAATTAAAACTGGTAGTAGAACAGCAGGTGGTTTAGTTGAGGTAACACAAGGTCTTGAACCTGGAATGCAGGTTGTAGATCGTTTTTCTGCATTTTTACGTGATGGGCAAACGGTAAAAGTTTTTTCAAGTTTATCCACACGATGAGTTTAGGATTATGATGAGTCTCCGTGTTTCCTCATGGGCGATTAAGCGACCACTGCTTCCGTTTATTATTTTTACTGGTCTTGTTTTTGGCGGGTTGGCAGCATATTTTAAGCTGCCGATTAACAATTGGCCAGACGTGCAAATACCAATTGTTAACATTTCTATTAGCCTGCCGAGTGCAACGCCTAGCGAAATTGAAATACAAGTCACACGCCGATTAGAGTCATCTTTGGCCTCAATTGGCAATATTAAGCACATCACTTCTAACATTACAGATGGCGTATCGAGTACACAAGTAGAGTTTCAATCGGGTACTGAGGTTGGACAAGCCCTTTCTAAAGTGCGCGATAAAGTAAGCGAGATACGCGGATTTTTTCCACGCAATGCAGAGGAGCCTTTGATACAGCGTATTGATAGCGACAATAGCCCGATTCTAACTTACGCAGTTAGCTCACAAACACGCTCATTAGAGGAGCTCTCATGGTTTGTAGATAGCCAAGTAATTAATACTTTGCAAAATGCAAAAGGCATCTCAAAAACTTTGCGCCAGGGTGGGCAAGACAGAGAAGTCCACGTTGAACTAGACTCTGCCCGAATGCTGGCTTATGGTCTTACAGCTGACATTGTCAATAGTCAGATCCGACTTACTGCGCAAACATTGTCTGCTGGCCGACTGGATAATTTAGCGCAAGAACTACCAATCAAAGTCACTGGGGCACATAACAACTTAGCCTTGCTAGCTAATATGAAAATTGCGTTAGGGGATGATAGATTTGCCAGATTAGATGATATTGGCGACGTGATAGATACTATAGGTGAACCACGCCAGTTAGCGCAATTAAACCATCAGCAGGTGGTTGCTTTTGCAATTTATCGCTCACGCTCAGCCAGTGAAGTTAGTATTGAAAAAAATGTGAATGAACTACTTAAACAACTTGCTGCAACAAATCCAGACATTACCTTTACTATCATCCAGTCAGAAGTATCATATACCAAACAAAACTACTACTCGGCACTTTGGTCTTTTATTGAAGGCGCCATCTTGGCTGCAGCGGTTGTTTATTGGTTTCTGCGCAGCTGGCGCGCCACATGGATTGCTGGAATGGTGATTCCACTGTCCGTCATTCCTACTTTTTTGGTGATGCATTGGCTTGGCTTTTCGCTCAACATGGTGAGCATGCTTGCGCTATCGCTTGTGTCTGGAATATTGGTAGATGATGCGATTGTTGAAATGGAAAATATTATTCGTCATTTGCAAATGGGCAAAACACCGTATCAAGCAGCAATTGACGCTGCCGATGAAATTGGTCTAGCGGTGGTAGCTACTACGGCTGTCGTTATCGCCGTATTTGTTCCAGTGAGCTTTATGGGAGGCGTAGTTGGTAAGTATTTTAGCCAGTTTGGTTTAACCGTAGCGATTGCCACATTTTTCTCGTTGGTTGTTGCACGTTTAATTACGCCAGTGCTTGCCGCCTACTTTCTGAAGCCACTTAAACTGAACCCAGTGAGACCTTCAGCAAAGTCAGATTTTTTAACTAACCCGTCCTATACTCATCCTGAAGAAGCGTCTTGGGTTGGACATTACATGAGTTTATTAAATGAGGCACTTCGCAATCGAAAAAAAACTTTGCTCTATGCTGTCATCATTCTAGTAAGCTCAGTCGCGATGGTAAGCTTCTTACCAACTGGTTTTATGCCTGATGAAGATAAATCACAATCTGTATTAAAAGTGGAACTTCCCCCAGGTTCAAGGCTTGCTGATACTAATCAGGCTGTTGATACGATTTCTAAAATATTACTCAATCAAAAAGACGTTAAATCTGTGTTTGGACTAGTTGGTGGCGCCGATAGTGAAACGAATGTAGAGGGCGAGATACGCCAGGCTACACTTACCATTCAGCTTGTGCCAAAAGGCAGTCGCGAACAAGATGCAAAAACATTTGAACATAGTATGCTTATAAAGCTTGCTGATGTGCCAAATACGCGGATAGCTTTTTTAACTGAAAATGGTAGCAAAGCAGTCACAATAGGCTTAAGTAGTAATGACCCTGATTTATTGCAAAAGACGGCTGCTACGTTAGAACTGCAAATGTTGGAACTTAAGCAGCTAAGCAATGTTTCTTCTAATGCACCGCTACCACGAACAGAGCTGACCATCACCCCGCGCAACGATGATGCCGCTCGGCTTGGCGTCAATGTAGAGAATATTTCTGACGCTGTGCGGGTTGCTACCATGGGTGATTTAAGAGTTAACTTGGCAAAACTCAATGTGGGCAATCGCCAAGTGCCTATTCGCGTTTTACTTAATAACAAGGTAAAGGATGACCCAGAAATATTAAGTCAGTTATTGGTACCTACTCTGCAGGGTGCAATGGTGCCGCTTTCAGCTGTGGCTGATGTTGCGCTCGGCGCAGGTGCAACCAGCATTACCCGCTATGATCAACAGCGCCAAATTGTCTTGGAAGCGGATCTAAATGATGCAACACTTGGACAGGCCCTCGATAAAATTAATGCACTTCCTATCATGCAATCATTGCCAAAAGGCGTAACACGTTATGATCAGGGTGATGCAGAGCTTTTAGCGGAAATGTTCGATTCATTTACCACTGCGATGATTGCAGGAATATTAATTGTCTACTTGGTATTGGTATTGCTTTTCCGTGCGTTACTTCAGCCAGCAACCATTATGTTTGCATTGCCGCTCTCAGTATGTGGTGCGCTATTGGCTCTACTTATCGCACAAGCTTCATTATCATTGCCTTCGGTAATCGGTATTTTGATGTTGATGGGTATTGTGGCAAAAAATGGCATTTTGCTTGTCGATTTTATCGTAGAACATCGTGCAACTGGGCTCAGTCTACAAGAAGCTATTCTCACTGCATGTCATCAGCGCGCGCGCCCAATTGTTATGACTTCACTAGCGATGATCGCAGGCATGCTGCCTATTATTTTAGGTATAGGAGCTGGTACAGCTTTTCGCACGCCTATGGCACTCACTGTAGTTGGCGGGTTAATAAGCTCAACGGTACTTAGCTTATTCTTTATTCCAGTTTTATATACCCTAATTAATGATTTTGAACTGTGGCTTGGCCCTAAGTTTAAAAGCCTCACAACATTGCAATGACGCTATTCAGCTGTAATCAGGGCTTACTCTCTATTAGAGAAGGTGAAACTAAGTCAAAGAAGGTAGTTCGTGATAGCTACTATTTTTACACTGAGGTATTGACGCCATTGTCTACTCTTTAAGTTGGGCAGTAGTCGGACGAGAGCACTTTCTTAGATAATTTTCAGGGTTAGTAAGTTGTTGCTTACTATGGCGCTACCCAATCCCCAGACTTCCCACCATGCTTTTCCAATAGCTTGATGCTACCTATTGTCATGCCTCTATCCACCGCTTTGCACATATCATAAATCGTCAGTAAGCCTATGCTTACAGAGGTGAGCGCTTCCATTTCTACGCCCGTTTGACCTGTAGTTTCGGTGGTGGTAGTGCAGATAATGGACGTGTTTTTATCATCTATTTCAAAGGTAACGGCTACTTTTGTAAGGCTGATCGGGTGGCAAAGCGGGATTAAATCAGAGGTGCGTTTTGAGCCTTGAATCGCGGCAATTCTTGCGATGCCGAGTACGTCACCTTTTTTTGAATCGCCACTTTTAATCAGCGCTAAAGTACTAGCTTGCATGGTAATTTCACCGCTGGCAATTGCGATGCGCTTGGTGTGTGCTTTGTCACCAACATCGACCATGTGCGCTTGACCACTTTTGTCAAAATGGGTAAGGGTGTTTGCTGCTTGAGTCATTTTTTGCTTTCCACGGATAATTATTTTATGGATGATTTTTTATGAATCCTGCTGAACTAGCTTCGTAAAGTAGCTATCATAACAATAATGAAATTAAAAACTATTGTAATTGCAATTTTGCTGATAACAAACAGTGCGCTAGCCACCAATTTGTTGGCGCAATCTTATGGCGAACCTGTGTTAACGGGCAAGCCTTATGAAGCGCCAAGAAGCTTTGATTTGAGTTTGCCTGAGCTAGGCGATGTTTCACAAACCGTGCTGACGCCGCTTGATGAAAGGCGTATTGGCGAGCAGATTATGCGTGATGTATCGACCAGTGACGAGGTAGTGCAAGATGTAGAAATTATTGATTATCTGAATAATTTGGGTAATCGATTAGTTTCAGCGAGCAGTGATAAGCAGCAAAAATTTAACTTTTTTGTGGTGCAGGATAACTCCATTAACGCGTTTGCCATGCCTGGCGGTGTGGTTGGTGTGCATACAGGCTTAATACTAGCCACAAATAATGAATCTGAACTCGCCAGTGTATTGGGTCATGAAATTGGTCACGTGACACAGCACCACATGGCGCGTATGTTGGCTTCGCAAAAATATGACACGTTTAAAAACATTGCAGGCATTGCGTTAGCATTGCTGGTAGCGCGAGCTAACCCAGACTTGGCAAGTGGTGCGCTAACTACGTCTGCGGCTGTCGGTATACAAAATCAATTGGATTACACACGTGATCACGAGCGGGAGGCTGATCGCGTTGGTTTACAAATTTTAGATAGTGGCGGTTTTGATGTACGTGCGATGCCCGCATTTTTTACTACTTTGCAGCGTGGTACGCGTTTTGCAGAAGGTGGTGCGCCTAGCTTTTTGCGTACACACCCGCTGACCAGTGAACGTATCGCCGATGTTGCAAATCGTGTGTCACAAATGAGTTATAGACAAGTGCCTGATAGCGTTGAGTTTCAATACGTGCGGGCCAAAATTATTGCCAATAATGGCTCGGCAGACACTAATATTGAGGTGTTTAAGCAAAATATTAGTGAACATAAATATACCAATGAAGCGGCTGAGCATTACGGGTTAGCGGTCGCTTATCTGCGTAAAAATGCTTTGCCACAAGCTGAGAAGGAAGTGGCCTGGTTGAAAAAGTACGCACCGCAACATGCCATGATAGAAAATCTAAGTGCACGCTTGCAAGTCGTAGAGAATAATCCGCAACAGGCAGCTGAACAATACGCGGCAGCGCTTAAATTGTACCCAGATAATCGGGCACTGATTTATGGTTACGCAGATCATTTTTTGGCGATTAAACAAGCTGATAGTGCAATTAAACTGATTAAAGATAAGCAAGGTTTGTATCCTAATGATGCGCAGTTTTACGATGTATTGGCAAAAGCCTATACTATGCAGAATAAGCTTTTACTGAGCTATCAAGCACAAGGTGAGGCTTATTTTAGAAAGTACGATCTTGCACGTGCAATTGAGCAAATGGAGCTAGCGGTTAAAGCGAATGATGGTGATTTTTATCAAAAATCTATTGTCGAAGCGCGGCTCACTGAATTGCGCCGTTTGCAAGGTGAAGTGAAAAAAGGTTAATGAGGATGCAAAAATGCAACGTAGAGATTTTGTAAAGCTCATATCTGGTGCGTTTGCTATGGCTTTTATTGCACCTATAACTGCCTTTGCTGCAATATGGAATAAGGCTGCATTTGAAACCAATAAGTTAAATGAAGCAGAAAAAAAGTTAGAAATTAACAGCGAAAAGTTTAGCCAAGATATTTTGATTACCGTGCCAGATAAAGCTGAAAATGGTGCAATTGTTCAGGTTGAAGTCAAAAGCAATATTCCCAACACTGAAACTATTTCTATTTTAGTAGAGAAAAATCCAACGCCACTCATTGCTCATTTCAAATTTAGCAATGGCGCCGAGCCTTTTGTAGTGACGCGTATCAAGATGGCGGAAACTTCGAATGTAAAAGTGGTTGTGAAGGCTGGTAATCAATATTTTACGAATGCTAAAAATGTGATTGTTTTAGAGAATGGTTGCGGCTAAGGATTTCTATGGCATCAGATAACATGAAAATGCGCGCTCAGCTAAAGGGTGAAGTGACCGAGGTGAAAGTGCTAATGAGTCACCCTATGGAAACTGGGCGCAAAAAGGATGATTTTGATCGATTGATTCCTGCGCATTTTGTGCAATTAGTCACGGCCACTTTAAATGGCAAAACAGTGCTGGAAGTGCAATGGGGAACGGGCATCTCAAAAAATCCGTATCTAACGTTTAGACTGACAGGCGCCAAACTTGGCGACACGATTGAGGTGACTTGGCATGATAATTTGGGCGAGACCGCCACGCAAAATATTCTTGTCATTTAATAAGTTTAGGGGCTGTCCTAGATAACTAGCCCATATGTTTCTTAACCCATTGTTTTATT
>NZ_JAQSDC010000012.1 GCF_029945705.1 Methylotenera sp. | reverse complement strand
AGCCACACATAGTCTCAGTTTGCAAAATTATGGTGGATTTTTAGAGATGCCCTTAAGCAATATGAGGCGCAAGCTAAGCAGGAGAATGCAGCGTTTGCGGGATTTTCTGCTGAACGAGGCGCTAACTTTTTTAAAGCAGAACATATGCATAGCAATGGCAAAAAAGTGAGTTGTGCAACTTGTCACACTTCAGACCCACGCAACCAAGGCAAAACTCGGGCGAATAAGTTAATTGAGCCGATGGCGACCATTGCCAATCCTCAAAGGTTTACTGATGCAGCTAAGGTAGAAAAATGGTTTGGTCGCAATTGTAAAGACGTGTTGGAACGCGTTTGTACCGCGCAAGAAAAAGGCGATTACATACAGTATTTAATCAGCGTGAAATAGCACGCTCAGTGTTAATGGCACTTCTATAAATCCAATTTTCGTTGCCACACTGCGTTGCTCACAAAAAATTACTTCTTACATATCAACTATATGCGGCGGCGCAATTTTTTGTTCGCGCCTTGTTTAGCTTAGAAACTTGAATTTATAGAAGCACCCTTAAGGAAAATATGATGAAAAAATGGATGCAAATTTTAGTATTAATCACCAGCATTACATCCGCTAGTACTCTATTGGCGAGTGGTGGATTTGGTGAAGGAGGCGATGGTGTTAGTACTATGCCAGCTGTTACCAATGCAAAATGGAAGACAGAGTGTGGTAGTTGCCATATGGTTTATCACCCAAGTTTATTGCCAGAGCGTTCATGGAAAAAAGTAATGACAGGCTTGGATAAACACTTTGGCGAGAATGCCAGTTTAGATGCAGCTACGCATGATGAAATTACTCAATTTTTGGCTGCAAATAGCGCGGATAAACAAAATAATCGTCGATCAAGCCGCATTAATCAGTCGATTCCAGCAAATGAAACGCCAATCCGCATCAGCGAAACGCGCTATTTCACTTCTAAGCACGATGAGGTTTCACCAAATACTTTTAAACGTAAAAGCGTTGGCAGTGCATCGAATTGCGTCGCCTGTCATAAGGGTGCAGAAAAAGCTGACTTTTCTGAGTCGCAAGTGAAGATTCCACGTTAGTATTCAGGTATGAGAGTTCTACTGGTTGAAGATGATACCCTCCTGGGTGATGGCGTACGAGCTGGTCTCAAACAGGCGGGGTTTGCTGTGGATTGGGTGCAAGATGGCCAAGCAGCTAAACTCGCCTTAGAAACTGAAGAATATGCACTTGTAGTTTTAGATTTAGGCTTACCAAAATTAAGT
Organism: Methylotenera sp.; assembly: GCF_029945705.1. Taxonomy (GTDB): domain Bacteria; phylum Pseudomonadota; class Gammaproteobacteria; order Burkholderiales; family Methylophilaceae; genus Methylotenera. The sequence continues at coordinate 39,390 of NZ_JAQSDC010000012.1, read as the reverse complement.
GGTACAGACTTACTCAAATGGCTACGTACGCAAGTCTCAACCATTCCAGTTTTAATTCTCACCGCTCGTGATACAGTAGCTGACCGTATAGGTGGCTTGAATGCTGGCGCCGATGACTACCTTATTAAGCCATTCGACTTAGATGAACTGATTGCTCGACTGAATGCTTTATTGCGCCGCAGCGCAGGAAAAGTGACGCTTACATTGCAACATGGGGATATTGAATTAACACCTTCTACGCATCATGTGAGTAAAAGTGGGCAAACGGTAGAGCTTTCGGCTCGCGAATTTACTTTGTTGCATGAGCTTCTATTGCATGTCGGCCGTGTGCAATCACGCGAGCAGTTAGAACAGAATTTATATGGCTGGGGCGAAGAAGTGGAGAGCAACTCAGTGGAAGTGCACATACATCATTTACGTAAAAAACTTGGTGCTGAGTTGATTCGAACCTTGCGAGGCGTCGGTTATGTGATCGATAAAGAAAATACTCGGTGATGAATTCTTTACGCTTACGCTTAGTATTGTGGTTATCTCTTAGCCTTGGCGCTGCTTGGCTTGTGGCGGCATGGTTTACTCATATTGAATCACAAGAAGAGATTAATCAGCTTTTTGATGCGCAGTTAGCGCAGTCCGCGCAAGTATTGCTGGAGACCGTACCGCATCAATTACATGAGCAGATGGAGCATGGAGATAATGAAGTTTCAGTTTCTCATGAGTATGAGCAAAAACTGGCCTTTCAGATTTGGAGTGGTGAAGCGTTACTACTTCGCTCAGCGATTGCACCAACCAAAGCGATGGCAAGTGATAAAGAAGGCTATAGCGAAACAACCATCAATGGCGAAGCGCTGCGTGTGCTCACGCGTTGGGACGCGCGTCACGATTTTATGATTCAAGTTGCTGAGCCTTTAGCTAAACGCGAATCATTGGCGCGACATATTACGCTCAAAATGCTTATTCCCAGCTTCATTGCTTTGCCTGTATTCGCATTGCTGATATGGCTAGGCATTGGTGCAGGCTTGCGACCTCTGAAACAACTCAAGCAAGAGGTAAAACAACGTACTGCGAACCAGCTAGTTCCTCTTGCAATGCAAGGTGTACCAGAAGAGGTGGTGCCTTTAGTCAAAGCTTTAAATGAATTATTTGCGCGCTTGGATAGTGCATTTGAAAGTGAGCGCCGCTTCACTGCCGATGCAGCACACGAGCTGCGCACACCCTTGGCAGCGCTTAAGATTCAAGCGCAAGTAGCAATGCGTTCTAGCGACAGAGCAGAACGCAATACAGCTTTGGAGAATGTTTTGCGCGGTGTAGATCGTGCCGCTAGGCTTGTGCAGCAGTTGCTAACTTTGGCGAGAGTTGATCCAGAAACAGCAGTGGATAGCTTTAAACAGGTGAACTTACGAGCTTTAGCCGCATCCGTAATGGCTGATCTAGAGCCTCTAGCTCATACAAAACAGATAGAGTTGTTTTTGGAGGAAGGCCAAGCTGCTAATGTACTTGGCGATGACTCTCAATTAGTCTTGCTCCTACGTAATTTGTTAGATAACGCTATCCGTTACACACCTGCTGGTGGTCTCGTCTCAGTCAGCGTGAGTGATCTTAACGGCATGCACTTAAAGATACGTGATACAGGTCCTGGAATTGCAGAAATAGAGCGCGACCAAGTGCTGCAACGTTTCTACCGCATTACGGGTAGTGGGGAAGAGGGTAGTGGACTCGGACTGTCTATAGTAAAGCGCATTGCAGATTTGCATGGTGCACGATTGGAGCTAAGCAGCAACGAGAAAGGTGAGGGTTTGTTGGTGCAAGTGATTTGGCCCATTACTTAGTATAGATGCAAAATCTGATGGTGGTGAGCATTTGCTTACCGAGTTTTAACTATGGTAACTTTTGTGATTGATGTAAAAAATCAAATTGGCTTGACTCATGCAGAAGCGTTAAAAAGGCTTGAGTCTGATGGTATGAATGAACTCCCAGCTTCTGGCCACCGGAATTTATTTGGGATCGCACTAGAGGTCATACGCGAGCCGATGTTTCTTCTTTTAGTGGCGGCAGGTGCAATCTACTTGATACTGGGTGATGTGAGCGATGCGCTGATGTTGCTAGGTTTTGTCTGTGTTGTGATGGCAATCACTATCTATCAAGAAAATAAAACTGAGCGAGTACTAGAAGCTCTGCGCGATTTAACCAGCCCACGTGCTTTAGTTATTCGTGGTGGCATAGAGCAACGCATTGCAGGGCGTGAAGTGGTGCGAGGTGACTTGCTCATGCTATCAGAAGGTGATCGCGTTCCAGCGGATGCGGTGCTGATTTCTTGCAATCATTTTGCTGTTGATGAATCACTGCTTACGGGAGAGTCCGTTGCTGTGCGTAAGATTGCACAAGTTGAGTCTGAAACGCTACCTGATATTGAAATTACGCCTCCTGGTGGTGATGGTTTGTCATTTGTTTACGCAGGTTCATTAGTGGTGCAAGGTCGTGGAGTGGCGCAGGTGCTGGCAACAGGGCTACGAAGCAAGATTGGCAAAATCGGTAAAGCTTTGCAGGGCTTAGATGTTGAGATTACGCCCTTGCAGCAAGAGATTCGCTTGCTGGTGCGTAATCTTGCCATTATAGGCACGCTTTTAAGCCTATTGTTATTTGTGATTTATGGGCTCACGCATGGCGATTGGTTACATGGTTTATTGTCTGGAATCACATTAGCAATGTCGATTCTGCCAGAAGAGTATCCAGTGGTTTTGACAGTATTTATGGCAATGGGCGCATGGCGAATTTCTAAACATCGAGTACTGACAAGACGTGCGCATACTGTTGAAGCACTTGGTTCAGCCACTGTCATGTGTGTTGATAAAACAGGTACGCTCACTTTTAACCGTATGGCTGTGCAGCAATTAGTGGCTCATAACCTTGTGTTCAGTGCAGCTCATTCTAGCAAATCGAAGCATGACCCTATCAATAATTTATTACCTGAAAATTTTCACGAAGTCCTAGAATTTGCCATTCTTGCTAGTGAGACAACACCTTTTGATCCGATGGAAAAAGCCATTCATGAAATGGGTCAACAGTATTTGGTTGATACTGAACATTTGCATGGCGATTGGCAGCTAGCGCATGGATACTCCTTGTCTCCAGAGTTGCTTGCCTTATCAAATGTATGGAAAGCGTTAGACCGTGATGAATATGTGGTGGCAGCCAAAGGCGCACCAGAAGCTATTGCTGATTTATGTCATCTTGATCAACAGCAAATTGAAACATTATCAAAACAAATAAATAGACTAGCAGAACAAGGCATGCGCGTTCTTGGTGTGGCAAGAGCCAAACACTCAGGCAGCGAGTGGCCAGATATTCAGCATGATTTTGATTTTGTATTTCTTGGGTTGATTGGGCTTGCTGACCCTGTGCGTCCCAACGTGGCGCCAGCGCTAAAGGAATGTCATGCCGCAGGTATTCGCGTTGTGATGATTACAGGAGATTACCCAGTTACTGCTGCTGCAATTGCTGATCAGATAGGGCTTCCTGTAGGAAGTGGAGGCATAATCACAGGGGCTGAGCTCGTTCAGATGGATGAACCAACCCTGCGTGAACGGATTCGCCACAGCAACATCTTTGCACGGATGGTGCCAGAGCAAAAACTGCGTTTAGTGAATGCATTAAAAGCGAATGGCGAAATCGTTGCAATGACTGGCGACGGTGTGAATGACGCACCAGCGCTTAAAGCTTCACACATTGGCATTGCTATGGGTGGGCGAGGCACCGATGTCGCGCGCGAAGCGGCAGCGCTGGTGTTGCTTGATGATGATTTCGCCTCCATCGTGCACGCCGTGCGCTTAGGTCGTGGCATTTTCGATAATCTGCGCAAAGGCATGGCCTATATATTCGCGGTACATTTTCCTATTATTGGGTTATCGCTTGTGCCCTTAATACTCGGCTGGCCCGCAATGTTTGCGCCAGTTCATATTGTATTTTTAGAAATGATAATTAATCCAGCCTGTTCAATCGCCTTTGAGGCGGAGCCCGCAGAATCAAATATCATGCAGCGCCCACCACGCTCTTCTAAAGAGTTATTATTTAGCAAACATGTTTTTTTCATTAGCTTGCTACAAGGAATTTCACTTTTAGTGCCGTCATTGATTGTGATGGGCTATGCTTTAAATCATGGGGCTTCAGCAGACGCAGCCAGAGCGATGACTTTTACCACACTGGTCACTGGGAACTTAGGTTTAATACTAGTCAACCGTTCATGGCGACATTCAGTAATACGTACTTTGGGTATTCGAAATCCAGCATTATGGTGGGTCATCATAGGCGCCTTCATCTTTCTAATACTGGCGCTATTGCTACCAATTTTGCGCGATGTTTTTCATTTTGCACCTATCACCATTCAAGCATTCGCTTTAAGTTTCTTTGTGGGTTTAACAAGTGTTTTGTGGTTTGAACTCTACAAAATATTTCGGAGAGAACCTTAATTTGATTAAGTTAGGACTTTCAATAATGGTTAGTTACTTGAAAGCAAAGCTATTTACTAAACACTCGACATCCCATCTGTTTTGAAGAGCATCGCTTCTAGTAAGATAAACATTGTTGTAACTACTGGCTGCTAAAACCTAAGTCGCGATGTTTGTCATTACCTATGACCTTCAATTTTCTACTCAGCTACTTAAATAAAAATCCTTGCTTATTTTTTTCTAAAGCTAGCGCAGCCAGTAACTTTTCATGGTCGGCATTTTGAATTAAATCATGTGCATTTGTAATGGCAGTTTCAGCACTTTCAAAATCACCTTCTGCGAGGGCATGCATGCCTTCAAGCAGCCAGTCGTTACTGGCTTTTAGGCGTTGCGCTTCTTGTTTGTTGCGTCTATTGGCGGGTAAGAATCGTAGAAAATGCACAAATCTTAAAAAGTAATGTAGTAGTAAAAAGCTTAATACAATCAACATCAGTAAAAAATTAAATGAAAATTGCAGCCGATAGGGTGGGCGTACAATCAGCACGTAGCCTTGATTGTTACTGGCTGCCCACACCACGATCACTAGCAGTAACGCCATGAGTAACCACCAAAATATTTTGCGTTTTATCATGATAGTTGGCTGATTTAATCTGTTTTTTCTAGGCTGAGTTTGTAACGGTTAACTGCCGCAATGCTTTCGGTCAGCTGTGGCAACTGAATATCAATGTTGTTGCCAGATAGTTTTTTTAATTGCTTAAACGCTAGTATGGCATTTGGATGTTTAGCATCAAAATATTGATTGATCCATGCTGTAACGGTAGCAAGATCCGCTTTATAGCTGACTTCGTCATGCTGCAATAAAGCAATTCTGGCTGTGAGCAGTCGCAGTTTTAGGTTCTCGCGCAGATAAAATGCGTGGTCGGTTGATAATAGTGGCGGCTCGGGTTTATCAATGCGCTCTAGCGTGACTAAATTTTTAATATCATTCCAAATGGGGTAAGTGACTTTTTGCAAGGCGCTTAGGTGCGTAGTTTTAGCCTCATTTTGTTGAGCAGCTTTTGCATTGAGTGTAGGCTGGCGCTCACTGATTAACGGTATGGTTGCACACAAATCGGCCAATGTATCTAGCTGAGCGCTCATGCCGACTACATCAACTTGCGGTAATTTTCGTAGATTTTCAATTTCAAGCACAAGCGTTTCTCGCAATTGATTCGCGCGCGGTAAATTGAGCGGCTCCAAGCGTTTATCGGCGGCTTGTAAAGCTAATAGAGCGGTTTTAACATTACCTACAAGTTGTAACTGTTGGTTAGCAATAGTTAATAACTGCTCCACTTCAGCCACAGCTGTGGCTTCGCGGCTCTCAGCGAGCTGGTCATAAAGTGTTTGCAATACATCTTGCTGGTCACGCGATTCCTCTAACTTTTGCTCCAAAATCACCGTGCGTGCGTTGGCCTCAGTGCTTCGTTCCTCTGCTTGTTTAGCAAGTGCCAAGCTTTGTTGATTGTTGGCTTGGTAAGCTTCAAGTTTTTGGCTGAGTGATTTTTCCACTTCGTTAAATCGATGGCGTGTATTCAACCATTGCCAAGCTAGTGTCAGTAAAGCGATGACAACCAGTATCAACGCGGTATTGGCGAAGAGTGAGGGCTTACGTCTGTCTGAAGTTGGTATGTTTGAAGTGTCAGCCATTTTAATTAATCACTTGTTTAATTCACTACTTGAGGTAAAGCTAATTGCGACAAGCATTTAATCATCGCATCATCACCTGGCGCTTCAGCAACCAATACTTTAAAGCCAAACTGCCGAGGCAATTCGGCAATTCTGGCATGATTAACGCACAGTGTGACATGACGCAGCCATTCTGACTCGCCAGCCATGTCTAGCAAATTGCGCATGGCTTCGCTACTCGTCACGATGACGGCATTCAGATGACCTTGCTGCCATTCACCATTTAGAAATTGTGTGTCTATTTGCGGGTTAATTCGACGGTAACTTTCTGCAAATGCGACATTTGCACCCCGAGATTTAAGCATCTCTGCCAATACATCGCGCCCACCAACCCCACGAAAGATGACGATGTTTTTATTCTCAACATCGTGCATTTCAGCAAGTGCCAATAAGGATTCACTGTCAAAACGGGTGTGCGGTATTAGCACCTGGTGAACCCCGTACAGACTGAGCTCTTTTGCCGTTTGATGACCAATGGCGGCAAATTTCAGATTTTCAGGCGCATTGCCAAATCTTTTGAGAATTCTCGGTAATGAATGATCAACCGCATTGGTGCTGATGAAAATTGCCCAGTCAGCTCGCTCAAGGTCGGCAATTACACTTTCAAATGCATGATAATCATCTAATGGTGAAATGGCGAGCAGTGGAAATAAAATCGCAACACCACCATGATGATGAATCGCCTCGCAGATGCTCTCAGCTTGATCCACAGGTCTGGTGACCGCTACATGCAAACCTTTTAGTAAATTATCTGCCATCATGAATAATGACTACTTTCGTTAATTACTTATGACCATCAAGCGCAGAGAGAATGTCGTTAGCACCTTTCGCCAACAACTGATTAGCTAACGTTTTACCTAAAGCATCCGCTTGGTTTCTATTGCCGCTGGCTGTTTCTATTAGCATTTGTTTGCCATCTACACTCGCTACAAAGCCAGTCATGTGAATATCCTCGCCTTTACATGTCGCATAAGCGCCAAGTGGCACGGTACAGCTGCCTGCAAGCGCACGGCTCATGGCACGTTCTGCCTCCACACACACTTGCGTATCTGGGTGATTTAACGGCGCTAAAACAGCGAGTAAATCTGGGCGATTCGCATTGATTTCAATGCCTAAAGCCCCTTGCCCAACCGCAGGAATGCTCAACTCAGGTGAAATTACATTGCGAATTCTGGCGTTAAGTCCTAAACGAATCAAACCAGCAGCAGCGAGGATAATGGCAGCATATTGACCTTCATCGAGTTTACGAAGACGCGTTTGCAAATTACCGCGCAAAGATTCTATTTTTAAATGCGGTAAACGTGCTTGCAATTGGCTTTGACGGCGCAAGCTAGAAGTACCAACAATACTACCTTCAGGCAAGTCTTCAAGTGAGTCAAAATCATTTGAAACAAAAGCATCACGAGGATCTTCGCGTTCGCCAGTGGCGGCCATCATAAAGCCTTCTGGCAGGTTCATCGGCACATCTTTCATGCTATGGACAGCCAAGTCGGCACGGCCATCTTCCAACGCAGTTTCTAACTCTTTTACAAACAAACCTTTGCCGCCGACTTTTGCCAAAGGCGTATCTAAAATTTGATCACCAGTGGTGGTCATACCCAAAATTTCTACAATAGTAGAAGGGTAAAGCGCCTGCAAACGGCTTTGAATATGCAAGGCTTGCCACATTGCCAATGGACTTTCGCGTGAGGCAATCACAAGTTTAATTGGGGGTTGAATATCAGGTGCTTGAATGGAAGTAGGACTAGAAGTGTTCATAAGCTTATATTAGGCAGTTTAAATGGTGGTTTCTATTTTAACACAAGCAGCACTATCGCTTTAGTTTGCGCGGATGAGATGCTGTTGACGACGGCTGACGGCAATCGTCTCATCGGTGTTTTTTAATAAGGCGACCCAGTGCTTTTCACTGCTTTTATTACCATCTTCATCGAACTCTTGATGGCGTTTTTCATAGCCCAAAATATAGGCTTTTGCCACTAAACAATTACGATGTAAACGAATAAAAGTATTAGAAAACTCCTGCTCTAAATTATTCAGAGACTCTTCAAGAAGGTATTCTTTTTCTGCCGTGCGCACGGTGATATATTTAAGTTCAGCTCGTAAGTAAATCACATCGGCCACGGGAATCAATAAAATTCGACCACGCTCAGAAATACTGAAATGTGTTTTCTGCTGACTCAGCGGCGCGATTGCCTCAAGCTGACTGGGTAATAAAGCGCGCGCTTTTTGTATGGCGGTTTGCAGGCGCTCCAAACGAATGGGCTTCAATAAATAATCTACCGCGCTCATATCGAAAGCCTGCATGGCGTAACTATCAAAAGCGGTGGTAAAAATTATGGCTGGTGGCTTAGCCATTTTTTGCAAGTGTTGGGCAGCTTCAATACCGTCTACGCCTGGCATACGAATGTCGAGTAAAACTATGTCAGGCTGATGTGTGTTGGCTAAATTGAGCGCTTCTTGTCCATTTTTAGCTTCAGCAACAATATTAATATTGCTCATGTCGTTCAAAAGCTCACGTAAACGGTTACGAGCTGGCGCTTCGTCATCTGCGATTAATATTTTTAATGTGTCGGTCATTTAGTCGTATGTGGCAAAGTAATATGGACTTGATATTCACCATTTGACAAGCTACTTTTCAAGGATGCCTCAAGGTCAAAATGCAAAGTTAAGCGCTCCTTAATGTTATTAAGCGCCATTTGGTTGCCAATATGTCTAGTGTTTTTGATGCTGTAAGGATTACTGAGTACTAAGTGAACTTCATTACGTTTGGTGTAGATTTGAATGGTAATTTTGCCACCAGTGGCTAATGGTTCTATGCCGTGATAGACGGCATTTTCAATCAGTGGCTGCAATAGTAATGGCGGTATAAGGGCGTCAGGCGGCATGTCATCCACTTTCCACTCAATGATCAGTCGCTCTTCTAAACGTAGCTTTTCTAAGGCTAAATATTGTCTACATAAAGCGATTTCCTGTGCCAATGGAACTAAATCACGATTATCTGCCATCAGCACACGAAATAAATCCGCCATATCTTCCAGTGCTGTTTCAGCACGTTTTGGTTGGCTACGAATCAGCGATAACACTGCATTAATACAGTTAAACAAAAAGTGTGGGCGAATACGTGCCTGCAGGGCTTGTAATCTTGCTTCATCAACCGCTGGTGAATAGGCGCGCTCTTGAAGGTTGAAATAATACAAGGTGATAGTGCACACAATAAATGCATAAAAAACTGTACGTTTAGTCGATAATAGATTGTCGAATATTAAGGCTTGTGTCAGTAGCCAATGTAAACCAAAACAAGTGAGTAAAACGATGCCAAAGATGGCGATGATGCCGTGCCAGTAACGTAGTTTTTTGAGTAGTGGGTAGCTTGCGTATAACAATAACAAGCTTAATAACAACATAGGTTGCGCAATTGCTGAGATGTTTGTCACAAGTGATACAAACTCAGCAGCATTGGTACTTAAAATGATTGCAATGAGTGCCAATAATGCATTGGTAATCACTAGAATACGTAACGCTACGCCTAGGTTACGCAAGTTAGGTAGGCGGTTACTTTTTCTCATGGCATGATTCATGCTCATACGATTGTGTTGTTTGGTCTTTTTTGAGCATTAGTTAAATCGTAATCTTTGTATATGCATTATACTAATCACATAAGTGTATTATTATTAAGCAATAATTGATATAGAAAGTCAAAGTAGTGATTAAAAGTGGTGTGACCCATTCTTTTCTAAAATTTAATCCTAAATATTGAATAGATATTAAAGCCGTACGATAAGAAAGAAAAAGTAAAAGTGACAAAAAAGACAAGCGCATTAAACAAAAAAAATACCAGTTGGTCAGGAAGATTTAACGAGCCTGTCGCTGAGTTAGTCAAGAAATACACCGCCTCTGTTAGCTTTGATCAACGCTTGGCGGCATTTGATATTCAAGGCTCTATTGCTCACGCCCAAATGCTGGGTGCACAAAAAATTATTAGTTTGGATGATGTTAAATCAATCGAAACAGGCTTAGCTGAAATCTTGCAAGAAATCGAGAGCGGCCAATTTGAATGGTTGTTAGATCTCGAAGACGTGCATTTAAACATTGAAAAGCGTTTAACCGATAAAATAGGTGACGCAGGTAAGCGCTTACATACTGGCAGAAGCCGTAACGACCAAGTAGCAACCGATGTCAGGTTGTGGTTGCGAGCAACCACAGATGATGTCATCGCAGGTTTAAAAGGCCTGCAACTGAGTCTGCTAGATTTAGCCGAAGCGCATTTTGATACAGTCATGCCAGGTTTTACACACCTGCAAGTAGCGCAACCAGTCACCTTTGGTCACCATTTAATGGCTTATGTTGAAATGCTTACACGCGATACTGGACGTTTCATTGATTGCAGAAAGCGCATCAATAAATTACCTTTGGGCGCCGCGGCATTAGCGGGTACAAGCTACCCGATTGATAGAGAGTTAGTTGCAAAAAAATTGGGTTTTGATGGCGTTTGTGAGAATTCACTAGATGCGGTTTCTGACCGTGACTTTGCCATTGAATTTACCTTTGCCGCTTCATTGGTCATGACGCATTTATCACGATTATCCGAAGAGCTGATTTTGTGGAGTTCTCCAAGGTTCGCCTTTATTGATATTGCCGATAGATTTTGCACAGGCTCATCTATCATGCCGCAAAAGAAGAACCCAGACGTACCAGAGTTGGTACGTGGAAAAACGGGTAGAGTTTACGGGCATTTAACCGCACTGCTCACTTTGATGAAAGGCCAGCCACTAGCCTACAACAAAGATAATCAAGAAGACAAAGAGCCGCTATTTGATACAGCTGATACCTTATTAGTTACCTTACAAATTTACGCAGATATGTTGCGTTTGCCAGTAATAGAAAACGGAGTGGTGGTTAAAAAAGGCTTTATTGTCAATAAAGACAATATGCGCCAAGCTGCCTTTGAAGGCTATGCGACTGCTACAGATTTAGCTGACTATTTAGCTAAAAAAGGCATGCCGTTTAGAGATGCGCACGAGGCTGTTGCTTTGGCAGTGCGTTATGCAGTAGATAAGAAAGTAGATTTAAGTGATTTACCACTGACAACTTTACAAGAATTTGCAGTTGAAATCAGTGAAGATGTTTATGCTGTGCTAACTTTAGAAGGATCATTAAACAGCCGCAACCATATTGGTGGCACTGCCCCTGTGCAAGTTAAAGCAGCCATTGCTCGCGTTAGAAAATCAATGAGTTAAAAGATTGTAAAATTAAAGGTGTGAATTGATTTTTAGCGAAAAAAAATTTAAAAAAACTAACTTTGCATTGGCTTTATTAGTCGCAATGCATACTAATTTTTTGCTGGCACAAGACATACCTCAAGAAGTATCTGCAGAGCAAGATAGCGCCTTGCAAACAGATGACCGTGAATCGACGACCATTACTTGGCCATTGTTATCTGGTGAAAGTGTACAAAGTTTATCAACTTTGTTTTACCCAAAAAACAAAAGAATGCAGCGTTTATTTATTCAGAGAACACTGCATTTAAGCCAAGAAATTCGCCCTAATTTAACAGCTTATACCAAGACCAATCAAGCAAGTCTGATTATTATTCCAAATATTAAATATTTGGCTAAGCATAGCGGCAAAATTAGGCATGCCTCTAAAAAAATAGTGCATCACAGTAAGCCAGCCACTCAACCAGAATTGCACATGAGTTATGGGCTGAAAGATGCTAGTCAATTTGCGCTCACTCCTGAAATGCAGACCAAATATGAAGATTTGGTGAAAAGAAATGAGCAGCTTAAGCAAGATTTAGAAAAGCTCAATGCAAAGTTGGCGCATTTGCAAGAAGTCATGTTGGCGCTTAACGTAGAAGCTAAACGTGTGCAAAGCTTGCCAGCTGCACCTCAAACCGTTAACGTATTACCAACACCAACACCAACACCAACACCAACACCAACACCAACAGACCCGCAGGTTGTTGCCCCTGTGCCCGTAGCTGTTGCAAACGTGCCAGAACCTGCAAAGCCTCGAGCCATTAAACACATGGTATCGCCAGTTGTGCAAACACCTGCTAGCCCAACAACTGCATCAATTACAGAGCAAGAATCCATTACTTCTCAATATGGCTTACAAATTCTTTTAGCCTTATTTGTGTTAGGTTCAATATTTGCAGCCTATCGATATAGACGTAAGCAAACAGAAGCTTTTAGTTATTTCACCGCAGATAAACTTGAACCTATGGATAAAAAAGAATTCATAAGTGCTCTGGATGAAGTGGATGATTCACCCTCTACAGTAGATTTTTCTTTAAGCTCCAGTGAGTTCTCAGGTAGTATTTCAGATAACGACTTAGATGCCATCATGTCTTTGAAAAACAAAGAAGAGGGTGATTTGGTGCTTGAGCAAGCTAGAATTTACGTCAATATTGACCGTGAAAAAGAAGCGATTCTAATCTTGAAAGCGCAAATTCAATCTGCGCCTAAAGCGTCACTAGATCACTGGCTGGCGTTGTTAGATATATACAGAAAAACCAAGCAAAAAGAAGAGTTTTTAGAAAGCGCACACCAATTACATCAAACCTTTAATGTGATTCAGCCCACCTGGGATAATTTACCGCTACCGATGGTCATTGCGACCAGTTTGTTAGAGTTCCCGCATATTATTGAGCCTTTGATGAGGCTTTGGGCTGAGTGCGATAAGAGCTTAGAAAAACTGGTAGAAACAAAGATTTATTTAGATAATCTACTAACAGATAATCGTGACAGTGAGCGTGGCGGTTTTGGTTTAGAAGTGCTGTTAGAAATTAAGCTTTTGCGTGATATTTTGGATCTTCGCGACAAATTTTCTCATCAAGAATAGTGCTTAATTTAAACTTTAATTAAGGCAGAAACAGTTCTAAAAGCTCATTCAAAAAGCGCTGTCCTAATAAAGTAGGCCGCATATTGCCAGATTCAATGATTAGCAATCCCTTGCTTTGCGCGGTTTTAATCGCGGCTTCTAGCGTGCGAATATTTAAACCAGTGCGTTGCTGAAATAAATCCACAGGCACGCCATCCATCAGCCTTAGCGCATTCATCATAAACTCAAAACCAAGCTCATCTTGCGGTATCAGCCACTCACGCTCAACAGCCTTGCCTTGTAACGCTTGCTCCATATAAGCTTTGGGATGCTTGGGGCGAACTTCGCGGGTGATTTTATCGTGATAACTGAGCTTGCTGTGCGCACCTGCGCCTATACCTAAATAATCACCGAATTGCCAATAGTTAAGGTTATGTTTAGCCTGCTTACCTTTTTTGGCAAAAGCAGACGTTTCGTAATGCTCATAACCATTTTCAGCTAATAGTGCTTCAATGGCAATTTGCATATCGCTACTCGTATCATCATCTGGCAGACTAGGCGGCGTGCGGTAAAACGGTGTATTCGGTTCTAAGGTTAAATGGTAAAACGATAGATGTGAAGGGCTTAAACGCATTGCGGTTTGTGCGTCTTGCATGGCATCTTCCAAGCTTTGCTTGGGCAAGCCATACATAATGTCGCAATTGACCTGCTCGAAGGTTTTCATTGCAAGCTCAACTGCTGCAAACGCTTGCTCACTATCGTGAATACGTCCTAAAGCTTTTAAATAATCGCTATTAAAACTTTGTATACCAAGTGACAGCCGAGTCACGCCAGCCTGCTTGTAACCGACAAAATTAGCAGTATCTACAGTGCCAGGGTTGGCTTCTAGCGTAATTTCGGCGTCAACCTCTAACGGCGTAAGCATGCGCACATGGCTTAAAATTCGGTCTATCGATTCCGCAGAAAACAAGCTTGGTGTGCCACCGCCAAAGAATACACTTTTGATTTTCCGCCCCCACACTTTCGGCGTGGCAAGCTCCAAATCCGCGATTAAGGCATCGACATAGGCACTTTCGGGAATTTCGCCATCTTTATGTCGACTCTCATGCGAGTTAAAGTCGCAATAGGGACATTTTTTAACGCACCAAGGAATATGGATATATAAAGACAGCGGCGGCGGGTTGGTTAGACCAGATAATGTTGCCTCGCCTGCTAGTGGTGCAATGGTGTTAATCGGCTTTGGATAAAACGATGCCGCAGGTTTTATTTCAATGATTTTTTTGATAAGGATTCACCAGCATCTTAACAAGACGATGCAATGCTTCGCGCATCTGCTCTTCAGAGACTTCCATTAGCAAGCCATCTTCAAATGCATCTTGGGCGATTTGTTTAATTTCATCAAAGTTTTCAGTCATGACTTTGACTTTTTCTGTGCATGCAACAACGCTATTGTCGTCACGCACCCATTTTGGCCATGCTTCTTTTTCGTCTTTACTCATGCGTTTAATCGCTCTATTTTTTGCAATAACTTTGCCATCGCGTGCCCACGGTGGCTGATGCGACTTTTAATTTCCATTGATAATTCGGCTACAGTTTTACCTGTGTTAGCATCTAAAAATAAAGGATCGTAACCAAAGCCATCATTGCCACGATATTCGCTTAATATTTCGCCTACCCATTGGCCTTCTGCAATGATAGGTTCTGGATCATGCTCATGGCGCACTAGCACCATTACACAGTAAAAATGCGCATGGCGATTTTTTTCACCCTTAAGCACTTCTAACAATTTTTGATTGTTAGCGTCATCCTGTTTCTCTTTTGGAAGGCTGGGCTCACCTGCATATCTTGCAGATAACACACCGGGTGCGCCCTGTAGCGCGTCTACGCATAAGCCAGAATCATCTGCCAGAGCGGGCAAGCCTGTGTGTTTACTGGCGTGGCGTGCTTTGGCAAGCGCATTTTCAATAAAAGTGCAAAATGGCTCTTCACACTCAGGTACGTTAAGCGTACTTTGCGGGATAATTTCAATTTTTAGTGGCGCAAGTATGTGCTCAATTTCGCGCAACTTGCCTTTATTGCCTGATGCGATGACGAGCTTGCTAAACACCTAATGCCTCATTCTGTTTGATAATGAGTTGATTGATGCCGTGCGCGGCTAAATCTAGCATGGCATTCATGGCATCACGGCTGAATGGCTCGCCTTCAGCTGTGCCTTGAATCTCCACAAAACCGCCATCGGTTGTCATGACGACGTTCATGTCGGTATCGCAGTCTGAATCTTCAATATAGTCTAAATCAAGTACTGGTATACCTTTATAAACGCCTACTGAAATTGCTGCCACGCCTTGCTTTAACGGGCTTTCAGTGAGCTTGCCGTTTTTTAGTAAGGTTGAAATGGCATCATGTAAGGCCACAAAAGCGCCAGTGATGCTGGCAGTACGCGTGCCACCATCGGCTTGAATCACATCACAATCCATATGAATGCTGCGTTCGCCTAGCTTTTCTAAATCAATAATGGCACGTAATGAGCGACCGATTAAACGCTGAATTTCTTGCGTACGACCAGATTGCTTGCCTTTTGCAGCTTCTCTATCCATACGGCTGCCAGTAGAACGTGGCAACATACCGTACTCAGCAGTCACCCAACCCTGACCTTTGCCTTTTAAAAAGCCAGGTACTTTTTCTTCTACACTGGCTGTACATAGCACGTGTGTATCACCAAACTTTACCAATACTGAACCTTCAGCATGCTTGGTGTAATGGCGAATAATCTCGACATTACGTAACTGATTATTAGCGCGTTGGCTGGGTCTTGAATTGCTTGATTGCATGCTTGATAAATCCTGATTAATCTTTTGAGCTAGTTATTATACGTTTAGTTTGATATTCGTTTAGATTTAAGCAAAGCTTGTTGAATTTCTGCGATGGTATTTTCAATTTCATCGTCAGTAAAATCGCCATCCAATGCCGCATCTTGCCCGCTAGGGTAGGTCGTTGGATTCATGATAGTAGTTGTCAAACCCATCGCCATAGAGATAGTTGAAACGGCAAGACCATTGCTTTGTTTATCACCCCATTGCAAGCCGATAGCACTCATATTATCGCCTTGCTCTTGGCTAGTATTCTCTGCGACATCTAACAAGGTAGTCACTCCGTCAGTGATAGATGGGCTATTGAGTACGCGTTTAATTTGCTCGTCTGTTACCGCACCCCAAACACCGTCAGTACACAATAAAATGGTATCGCCTTCAGCCAATTCCTGTCGATCAGAAAGGTCGATTTTCGGGGGGACATCGCCGCCTAAACAGCTGTAAACTTTGTGTCGATAAGGGTGCGTAGACATCTCATCTTTATTGATCATCCCTTTTGAATAAAGAGATTGAACAATCGAATGGTCTTCGGTGCGGTATAGCAAATGCCCATCTCTAAAATGATAAAGGCGTGAATCGCCGACATGAGCGCAATACAATACACCGCGTTGCACGACCGCCGCAACAATAGTAGTGCGGGGCGCTTCCATCAACTCTCGCTCTTGCGTGAGCTGGTCTATCATGTCGTGAATCTGTTGCATATGGTCAATTAAGAACTTAGCTGGGCTAGGAAGTGTAGGCACTGCTAGCCGTTGAAAAGCATCTGTCATCGTAGTCACTGCTAATTGTGCGGCTATTTCGCCATGGCGATGACCACCCATGCCATCAGCTACCACCAGCAATAACGCATCTTTACTGTAAGAGTACGCAAGTCTGTCTTGATTATATTGCCGTGGACCCTGACGGCTATTTTGAAAAATAGTAAATTTCATGATGGTTGATGCGCGTTAATTAGTGGTTGTGTGCGTAATAGGTGCTTTTTGAGGGGGTGTTTTTTTCATCAAAATAGGTTTATTGAGCGCAAGCACTATTTTATTGACCAAGCTAGATTTTTTCTTAGGAAGCGGCTTAGATTCGAGCAAAGCCTTTTGCAGCGAAAACACGCTTTGTGGGCGCTCAAGATAATCTAAACTCAAGCAGCTGTCGATAATTTCAAGCAAGCTTTGCGAGTAATGGTCTTTACCCAATTTGACTGCTGGAACGAGCAAATCATTTTTAATCCGTTGATTAGCAGCGGGCGGCGAAGTGCGTGTTAAGCATGAATACATGGTGGCCCCTATGCTGTAAATGTCGCTCCAAGGCCCAAGTAGTTTTCTATCGTAATATTGCTCAGGTGAAGCGAAGCCCGGTGTGTAACTAGGTGAGAATTTTGCTAAATTCTCACTCAAAGCTTGTCTTGCTGAGCCAAAATCTAGTAGCACAGGCGAACCATCTAGCCGAATATAAATATTGGCTGGTTTAATATCTAAATGCAAAAGCTTTTGAGTATGCACCTCTCTTAAACCATTGGAGAGCTCACCAAAAACACGCCTGATAAATTGCTCAGAAACTAAGTTTTGCTGCCCTAAAATATATTCTTGTAATGATTTCCCACGTTCATACTGCATCACCATGTAAACAGTTTCATTGGCGCGGAAGAAATTAAGCACTCGAACGATATTCTTATGGTCAATTTTAGCGAGCGATAAACCTTCATCAAAAAAGCATTTTAAGCCGCGTCTAAATAAGGCGACGTCGTCAGCATTAGGTTGAACTGTTGCACTGTCGGTGCGCAAGGCAATTGAGGTAGGTAAATACTCTTTAATGGCGACCGTGTTTTTATCTTTATCGCGTGCCAAATAGACGAAGCTAAACCCACCAGAGCTCAAGACTTTTCGAATTTCGTAATCTTGTAACTGGTAGCCAGTAGGTAACGCTAAATTTTCAGTAGATGACACTATATATTTTTTCTATTTACTTGTTTTATTAAGGGTAAATTAATTTAAATAATGCATTTAGACTTAGAGTATATTCAGCAATATAACGCGTAATTGATTGTACTTAAAGTTATTTAGTGGTTTATTTTGGCATCTATTGGCTTGTATTTGATAACATGCTGTTAATTTATTAGTTTTAGCTAACGTAGTTTCAGGAATTTTCATTATGACTTTCAGTATGACGGGCTTTGCAGCTCTTGAGCAATCCATCAATTCACCTATAGATAATGCAACTTTAATACTGGAGCTGCGCGCGGTAAATAGCCGCTATTTAGATCTACATTTTAAGCTGGATGAAAATTTAAGAAGCTTTGAGCCAGCTATTCGCGAACTGATTAGTGCAAAACTAAGTCGCGGTAAAATTGAATGTAAAGTTAATTTAATTCAGCGTACTCAAGCAGGGCATGCAACCCAGTTGGATGATGCGTTAATGCAGCAATTGGCTGCGATGCAAGTAAAAGCACAGCAGTATTTCCCACAGAGCCGCCCGCTCAGTGTGGCGGATATTTTGCGCTGGCCAGGCGTAGTGCTCAATGATTCTTTGAGCCAAGATTCACTATTGGAAGATGTGAAAAACTTAATGCAAGCAGGTTTGCAAGACTTGAATGCATCTCGCGCTCGTGAAGGCGAAAAATTAAAAGCGCTGGTGCTAGAACGATTAAGCCAAATTGAATCTTTAGTGGTCAAAGTCAAACCGTTATTACCTGCGCTGACCAAAGAGTATCAAGCTAAACTCGAAAATAAGCTGCAAGAAAACTTAAAAAATATCGACCAAGAGCGTGTCGCGCAAGAACTGGTGATGTTTGCACAGCGTATTGATGTTGATGAAGAGCTTACCAGATTAACTGCCCATATTTCTGAAGTGAAACGGATTTTGAGTAGCGAGGCACCTGCAGGAAAACGTCTAGACTTTTTGATGCAAGAACTTAATCGTGAAGCGAATACCTTGGGTTCAAAGTCTGTTTCAGTACAAACCACCCAAGTATCCATGGAGTTGAAAGTACTTATTGAGCAAATGCGCGAGCAAATTCAAAATATTGAATAAGCAAAATAGATGATTCAGTTAAATTTAGAATAAAATACAAATATGACTATAGGCAATCTTTTTATTATCACTGCAGCTTCTGGCGCTGGCAAAACTAGCTTGATTAAAGCTTTGCTGGTCAAAGACGAGCATTTGAAACTTTCAATCTCTCACACTACACGCAAGCCGCGTCCTAGCGAGGCGAATGGCGTGGATTATCACTTTGTGGATGATGTGACATTTTTGCGTATGCTGGGTGAGGCGCAATTTTTAGAAAGTGCAGAAGTGCATGATGCGCGTTATGGCACTTCACAGTCGGCTATAGAGGCACCACTAGCGGCGGGCTTTGATATTATTTTAGAAATTGACTGGCAAGGTGCAGAGCAAGTACGTCGTTTGTACCCGCATGCTGTGAGTATTTTTGTGTTGCCGCCGTCCATCGAGGCGTTGGAACGCAGGCTGAATGGCCGCGGTCAAGATAGTGCAGAGGTCATTGCTAAGCGTGTAGCTGCTGCGCGTACTGAAATGCGCCACGTGAGCGAGTTCGATTATGTTACAATCAATGATGATTTTGATGTTGCACTACAAGACATTACCGCAATCATTCGAGCACAACGGCTTTTAGGCTCAGTTCAACTACAACGTTATGCGGATTTAATTCAAACACTTACATAAGACTCTAGATTGAAGCGCATTAGATTCTTCAATTTAGAAGCTTTATTTCTCATTATTAATTAGGAAACACCATCATGGCACGTATTACAGTAGATGATTGCTTAGACCAAATTCCAAATCGTTTTCAATTGACTTTAGTGGCTGCGTACCGCGCACGTCAACTACACAATGGCGCAGAGCCGTTGATTAACACACAAGGTTTGCGTGATAAAACAACTGTATTAGCGCTGCGTGAAATCGCTGCTGGTAAAATTGGCGTAGAGCTTCTTGCACGCATTCATCCTTAATATTTGGCTTATCTTAGAATACTATCTATCTAATTTCTTAGAAAAAGCCTAGTGAAAGTGGTATGTCAAAAACCGCAACCAATCAAAACGCGGAGTTGTTCAAGCCTAGTTCAGCACTAGCTTCAGCCCCCTTGCTGCCTGCGGACAGTGAGGATTCGGCGCTTAGTTTACGTCTTAAAGAATATTTAAAACCACAAGATATTGCCCTAGTTTGGGAGGCGTATCGCTATGCCTATCAGGCACATGACGGTGTGGTGCGCAAAACGGGTGAGCCTTATATCACGCACCCCGTTTCGGTTGCTTGTATTTTGGCTGACTTGCACTTAGACGTACCCACACTGCTCGCGGCCTTATTGCATGATGTAGTCGAAGATACTGATATTTCTACCCACGACATTAAAGAAAAATTTGGCCTGCAGGTGGCCGAATTGGTTGATGGTGTAACCAAGCTAGATAAAATCGAGTTTCAAAGCGCGAGTGTCGCACAGGCAGAGAATTTCAGAAAAATGCTGCTCGCCATGTCGCAAGATGTGCGAGTTATTTTGGTAAAACTGGCTGATCGTTTGCACAATATGCAAACTTTGGAAGCCATGCGACCTGAAAAGCAAAAGCTTATCGCTAAAGAAACACTAGAAATTTACGCGCCTATTGCCAATCGTCTTGGTTTGAATGATATATACCAAGCGCTTGAAGATTTAAGTTTTCAGTACCTTTACCCAATGCGGTTCAGGGCAATTTCAAAAGCCATTTTAGCGGCACGCGGTAACCGTAAAGAAGTTGTTAGTAAGATATTAGAGTCCATTAAGCAGCAACTGATTACGTTGAATATTGATGCGGAGGTATCAGGAAGAGAAAAGCATCTTTACAGCATTTATAAGAAGATGTCGGGTAAAACCACGGCGTTCTCGCAAATTTACGACATTTATGGTTTTAGAGTCGTTGTCAAAGATTTATCGAGTTGTTATCTAGCCTTAGGCGCTTTGCACGCTTTATACAAACCTATCCCCAGTAAATTCAAAGACTATATCGCGATTCCAAAAGCTAATGGCTATCAGTCGCTACATACCACTTTATTTGGCCCATTTGGTACGCCTATCGAGGTGCAGATTCGCAGTACTGAGATGCATAACATTGCTGATGCAGGCGTGGCTGCGCATTGGCTGTATAAAGCTAGTGATGCGCAGTTAACCGCATTGCAGCAGCAAACCCATCAGTGGTTACAGCGTTTATTAGAGATTCAAAGTGAAAGTGTGGATTCACTCGATTTTCTTGAGCATCTTAAAATTGATCTGTTCCCAGATGAAGTGTATGTATTTACACCTAAAGGTAAGATTTTTGCTTTGCCCAAGGGTGCAACAGCAGTTGATTTTGCCTACGCTGTTCATTCAGACATTGGTAATAGTTGCGTAGCGGTGCGGATTAATCAAGAATTGGCGCCACTGCGCACAGAGTTACATAATGGCGATCACGTGGAAATTATTACGGGTTCACTCGCTAAACCTAACCCTGCTTGGCTGAACTATGTGGTGACAGGCCGAGCACGCGCACATATTAGGCACTTTTTAAAATCGCAACAATCTACTGAGTCAGCCCACCTTGGCGAGCGCATGCTTAATCAAGCGTTGCGTGCTTTACATGTTGAGCCTAGCCAAATCACTGAAGAGCATTGGCAAAAGCTGATACGTGATTATGGGTTGAAAAAGAAATCACAAATATTGACTGAAATCGGCTTAGGTAAACGCCAAAACGTCATGGTGGCGCACCAATTGCTAGCGATGCTTGGCGCACCAGAGGAGCCAGAAGAGGGCGCTATAGGTAAGTTCTTGGGCGGTAAGTTCTTCGACAAAATTTTCGGTAAAACGGTTAAGCCATTAGATACCATTACCATACGTGGTTCAGAAGGGATGGCGGTACAGTTTGCGCAATGCTGCAGACCGATACCTGGCGACCCAATTCTAGGCTTCATTAATAAAGATAAAGGTTTGGTGGTACACACGCACGATTGTCCGGCGATACGTAAATTCCGTTTAGATCCAGATAAGTGGCTAGATGTGGAGTGGGAGCCAGAAAGTCAGCGTCTATACAAAACCAACCTGAATCTAACTGTAGCAAATCAGCCTGGTATGTTAGCAAAAATCGCTTCAGGCATTGCCGAAGCTGGCTCTAACATTGATAACGTGAGTGTTGAAGAAGAGGATGGCAGCGCTTATGCTAATCTGTATTTCACTGTGCAAGTGAAAGACCGTATTCATTTAGCTGAGCTGATGCGTAGCTTACGCAAAATACCTGATGTGGTGCGCATTAACCGAACTAAGGGTAATGCTGCTGGCAATGGTGCAAAAAAATCTTCTCAATAATGCTTGGTTTATCCAGCTATAGTTTCTGTTTTGACCAATCTGTCTGAAATAAAAACCTTTAGCAAGCCGCTAGTGGCCAATCTGAATAAGCTTGGCATCCATACTATTCAAGCTTTATTGTTACACTTACCTTTGCGCTACATTGATGAAACGCACATGACTAGTGTGCGTGATTTACGGGTTGGCGAACCATCGCAGGTTGAAGGTGAAATTGTTCATACGGAAGTGACCTATAAGCCGCGTAAAGCTTTAATCGCAAGGCTGGAAGATGCGAGCGGGCAACTCACTTTACGTTTCCTACATTTTTATCCTAGCCAAATTTCCATGCTTAAAGTGGGGAATAAATTGCGGGTGTATGGCGAAGTACGTAGTGGTTTTTTTGGGTATGAGATGGTGCATCCCACTTGTAAAGCCGTTGGCGAAAAAACCACTGTGGCTGAAACCTTAACGCCTGTCTACCCAACGGTGGCTGGGCTGACGCAGGGCAATTTGCGCAAGGCGATTGCCACTGCATTAAACTTAAGTAACATTTTCCCTCCCCCAGGTAGGGGGAGGGCCAGGGTGGGGGTAGAATCTCGCGTCAGTCAAAACTCTTACCCCCATCCCAACCTTCTCCCTGAAATGGGGAAGGAGCTAGACACTTCAAAACAAAATCCATTAGCCGAAACTTTGCCAATGGGTGTGTACCAGCCATTTCAATTTCCAAGTTTTTCTGCAAGTTTAAAAGCTTTACATAATCCACCGCCAGATGCTGATTTACAGGGATTAGAAGAAAAAACTACCCCAGAATGGCAACGCCTTGCTTTTGATGAACTACTGGCGCAGCAGCTTTCTATGCGTAAACATTATGCGCGTCGTCGCAGTGTGGATGCGCCACAGTTTAAACAATCCAAGCAATTGGTTTCGGCTTTGCTTAAAAGCTTGCCATTTGCCTTAACGCAAGCCCAGCAAAAAGTGGCGGTAGAAATTCAGAACGATTTAACGCAGCCGCACCCGATGCAGCGTTTATTGCAGGGCGATGTAGGTAGCGGTAAAACCATTGTTGCGTGTATGGCGGCATTGCAGAGTATAGAAAGCGGTTGGCAAGTGGCGCTAATGGCGCCAACGGAAATTTTGGCAGAGCAACATTTTCGCAAAATGATAGGCTGGCTCACGCCATTAAATATAAAAATCGCATGGCTCACTGGTAGTCAGTCTAAAAAAGACCGCGACGCTGCGATGCAAATCATTGCCGATGGCAGCGCGCAGTTAGTGATTGGCACGCATGCACTGTTTCAAGAAGCGGTGCGGTTTAAAAAGTTAGGTTTAGCAATTATTGATGAGCAGCATCGCTTTGGTGTACATCAACGTTTGGCTTTGCGACAAAAAGGTCAACCAGAGCCACATCAGTTGATGATGACTGCCACGCCAATTCCACGCACTTTATCCATGAGTTACTACGCAGATTTAGATGTGTCGGTGATTGATGAGTTGCCACCAGGCCGCACACCCATTGCCACTAAGCTGGTATCTGATGTGCGTCGAGATGAAATTCTGCAGCGTGTGCGCGAAGCCTGCACACAAGGCAATCAAGCCTATTGGGTATGTCCGCTGATTGAAGAGTCTGAAGCTTTGCAACTGGTAACAGCCAACGACACGTACGCGTTAATGCAAAACGAATTTCCAGAATTAAGAGTCGGGCTAGTGCATGGTCGTATGAAGCCCGTAGAAAAACAAGCCGTGATGGCCGCCTTCAGCGCAGGCGAAACGCAATTGCTAGTAGCAACTACAGTGATTGAGGTTGGCGTAGATGTCCCTAATGCTAGTTTAATGGTCATAGAACACGCTGAACGTATGGGTTTGAGTCAGTTGCATCAACTGCGTGGTCGCGTCGGTCGTGGCGCCGCAAAAAGTGCTTGTATCTTGCTTTATCAAAATAAACTTTCTGAGACAGCGCGTGCCAGGTTAAAAGTGATTTATGAAAGCAGTGATGGATTTGCCATCGCCCAAGCTGATCTTAATTTACGTGGCCCAGGTGAGTATTTAGGCACACGTCAGAGTGGCGTGCCTATGTTGAAAATAGCCGATCTGAATCGTGATGTAGAATTATTAAATGCCGCTAAAAATATAGCTGATCGCTTAATTAAGGAGCATCCGTCTGCTGTAGAAAAGCATTTAGAAAGATGGATGGGTCGAGCAGATGAATTGGTTAAGGTTTAAGCTGAAAAACACAGGTCCAGCGAACCGTGTGGGTATTGGCTCGCATGACTTCTCATTTATGCGATAATTCCTCTCGTGAAAATTCAAAAAAATCTTGCTAGTACCCGCCAGCGCTGGCTTAACAAGCCTATGCAGGCTAATAAGCTGCAACCTTGGTTAATCGATAATGGCTCTCTTACCGCGCGTTTGCAGCAGCATTTCAGTACCTTTGCAGTGGAGCCTACCGTCGTAAAATATGGCAAATTAATTCAAGATGAAGCTGCTTTATTGCACCAACCAAATTACCAAATTTCGTTAATACGCGAGGTATTACTTATTAGCGATCAACAGCCAGTAGTCTTTGCGCATAGCATACTACCAAGAACTAGCCTGCAAGGCGCGTGGCATGGACTTGGCAGGCTAGGCAATAAGCCACTAGGAGCGACTTTGTTTGCTAATCCAAAAGTGAAGCGCACGACTTTGAGCTACAAAAAACTCACACCAAACCACGCACTTTACCAACATGCAACCCGACATTTAACGCAAAAGCCTGAGGTGCGAAAACCCAGTTACTTGTGGGCGCGACGTTCTATTTTTAGTTTAAGTTGCGCTAATATTATGGTCACTGAAGTCTTTCTACCTCAGTTGCTTGTTACTAAGCGTGTTTAATTAAAATCGTCGACAAGCTTGAACTTTCACTTAAACCGGAACGCTAAATAACCTCAACATGAACCTACAAACTATTATCAAAAAACTAGACGTCTATGAACGCTTAATGCGTTTAGATAAGCCTATTGGTATTTTATTACTGCTATGGCCAACGCTTTGGGCGCTGCTGATTGCTGGGCATGGCAAGCCTGACTGGATAATAGTGATGATATTTTTCACAGGCACCGTGCTGATGCGTAGCGCCGGTTGTGTGATGAATGATATTGCGGATAGTCAATACGATGGCTTGGTAGAACGCACGCGGCATCGACCTTTAGTGAATAATGAAGTGAGCAAGAAAGAGGCCTATCTATTGGCAGCTGGCTTAAGTCTGGTTGCGTTCGGTTTGGTGTGTATGCTTAATGCATTGACAGTTAAGCTGTCATTTTTGGCTTTGTTGTTGGCCGCAAGCTACCCTTTTACCAAGCGATTTTTTGCGATTCCACAGGCATATTTGGGCATCGCTTTTGGCGCGGGAGTCCCAATGGCGTTCGCTGCTATTTTGGGCTACGTGCCCCCAGTGGCATGGCTGTTACTATTAGCTAATGTTTTTTGGGCGGTGGCTTATGATACTGAATATGCCATGGTGGATAGGGATGATGATTTAAAAATTGGCATTAAATCTTCTGCTATTACCTTTGGTCAGTTTGACGTAGTCATCGTGATGATTTGCTATGCGATTACATTGCTCATACTTGCAATGTGTGGGGTTTGGCTAGTCATGGGGTATGCCTATTATCTTGGCCTAATAACCGCGGCGGCAATTGCGGTTTACCATTACTATTTGATAAGAACACGTGAAAAATCTAATTGCTTTAAAGCTTTTTTACATAACAATTGGTTAGGTTTTGCGGTGTTTGCAGGTTTTGGTTTGCAGTATTTATTAAAATAATGACTGATCAGACTTAGGTTTTATTTCTTAGGCTTTAATTCTGGCTCAATTGTTGGTAAGTCCCATTCAATCTCGTTTGCTTCAGATTGATTTTCAGCAGCGCTAGCTTTGGCTTTGCTCTTGATTTTCGGTTTATCTTCACTTGGAAACTCTAAAGAAAAATCTAAGAGACTGTTTTTATCAGTAACCACTTTTTCGCTATCGTCTAATACAATCTCTTCGTTGAACATATTGGCCTTATGCTCTGTCGCATATTCAACTTTTTCTGTAGGTAAGCTAAAGTTAATTTCTTCCGCCGAAAACAATGACTCATCATCTTTAGAGATAGCAGTTCTCTCAGGCATTTCAAATTCCAATGCATCATCTTTGGTGCTGAGAGTTGGCGATGGTTCATCATGCGGTATCATATTCACTTCGTACGATGTTTCATCATTGAATGAGCTAAAGTTAGATTTAGTGCCAAGCTGTGTGTCGTTAAGCGCGTTTTTAGAATCAGCGCTGACATCTGTCAGTGGTTCAATATCCGTAAACAATGCATCATTAAAGCTAGTATTTGCAATATTAATAGCAGCTACGCTTGGCTGATTTAATTTAAGTTGATTCGAATCTGGCTGATCTGAGCTAGCTTTAAATATCGTAGGATTAGCGTACTCCAAGTTTTTAGCGATATTTTTCAAGAAGAAAAGGTCATTAAATGCACCTTGATTGAGGCCTTCTCTAGGCTGTGAACGTTTATTGAAAATGAGGTCATTTAAAAACCCAACTGCATAAGGAGAACCCCAAACGCCTTCTAAGCGCGTGACAATGTGTGGGTAGTCCTCTATCGATGAATCGTCTGCAGCTAAGTCATCACCAAAATTGGCGGCCTTAATATTAAAATGTTTGTTACATTCAATGACCGCTGAGTCATATTCAGTTTCTGAATCTTCTTTAGACAGCAAATTAAGCAGTTTTAGCCAAACTGCCGGTGAGTCTGCAGGTGAATTGGTCAAATAGTTTTGTAGTAGTTGAATAGCTAGTGCAGGCCGCCCATGTTCAATAAATACGTCTGCGTCTTCAATGATGCTACTGTGTTCTTCTTTTTCTGCGATACCCATTGCTTGGGCGTCAGTAGCATTCAGGTGATGCATTGGCGTTTGATTAAAATTAGGTTCGTCGAAAGACGGAGTATTTGCATGCTGCGCATTAAACTCGTTCGCAGAGTTCGCACCTACTTTATGATCAGTATCATCGGGATCTTCATCGTCAAACCAAGTATCTTTAACGTAAGTTTCTCGATTAGTAAATTTGCGACGCAGTAGTTCAAGAAGGGCTATAGCAACTAGTATTCCAAGCGCTATTTTCAAGAATTTTAACCAGTCAAAACGCTCACTTTCCTCTTTAGATTTTTGAGCTTCTGTTACCAGTTGAGCATTGCGTGATTGCAAACTAGCAATTTGTTTTTCTAAGTGCGCTAAACGATTGGACATGACTGTCACTTCATCCATCGTATCAGTGGCAGTTTGCGTGGCTGCCACTTCATCTGGCCTAGCCACATCAATTTCAGTGGCTAATCTAAGTGATAAGCCTGGTTTTTCGTTTACTTCAGCTGCATTGGTGTTGCCCGCAGAAATCACCAAAAATGGTTTATCGGCTGAGGGCTTGTGCTCACGCACATCAGCATTGACTTTACTTTCCGCGCTTGAGCTAGATTGAGGGGTTGGACTGGTATTTTGTTTGCCTATATAAGCTTCGTTAAGTTTTTCATCAACTGAACTGAACTTCTTGGGTTTCTTATTCTTAGGCGATTTTTTTACTGTAGCTTGCTCTGGTGTGGCTTCGTCAGCTTGTTCTGCGACTTCGGAGGCGTGTAATTTTTTGTTACTACTTTGAGGTGATTTGCGACTCGACTTTTTTGTATCACTAGCGCTTGGTTCAATATTAGCGCTGTCATCACTGATGTTCACTTTCTCTGCAGCTGAGATTGGCGCTGGATCGAGAAGTAACACATACTCACGATTTACATTAGGCTCGCAATGAAATGACACGCGTAAATTTACAATCGGCTCTGTTATGACATCATTACTGCTAATCATCAGCTGATAATTGCCATTGATTTCCCTCAGATTGACTGATGCTCTTTTGAAAGCCGGAACCTCACCAAGATCGGTTGCACTAAAGCAGATAGAATCAGGTGCGGATTCAATATCTGTTACATTTACTCGTGCTAAAAATTTTTCACCTAAGTTAGATTTAAGTTCAGCGTCACCCAAACCTAAGGCGAAACTCAGGTTTGCAAAACAAAATAATGATAAAAGCGTGAAAAATCTCAATTTTAAGTATGCTTCCAAAAGTGTGTATTACTTAGATTAAAGATGAGTATAAAGAATTACTTTACCTACAAACTTAAATATTATTTTAATATCCTAGCATAAGTCACGTAAAACAATATAATAATGCTGGCTAAAACACCCAAAAGGGTTATACTTTTTTGAATGAAATTCACTGATCATTTTAGTGAAATTTTCCAGTGAAAAAGTAGTTACTCATTAATTCCACAAATGAGACTTAACTTCACGTTACAAATCTCGTTAAATCTAAAGTATTTAATAAATTTTATTCATTTACTGAACATATTGTTTGACAAAGCACTAGGCTTCAGCATAAAATCCGCCTCTTAATTTTTTTAGCTCACAGTATTGGTAACACGATGAAAACCTTTTCAGCAAAATCACATGAAGTGAAGCGCGATTGGTTTGTGGTTGATGCCACAGACCTAGTTCTAGGCCGTTTAGCTAGCGCGGTTGCACACCGTTTACGCGGTAAACATAAAACTATTTACACACCTCACGTTGATACAGGTGATTATATTGTCGTTATTAACGCCGATAAATTAAAAGTGACTGGTAACAAAGCTGACGGTAAGCTTTACCACAGTCACTCAGGTTATCCTGGTGGTATCAGCACAACAACTTTCTCTAAAATGCAAGACAAGTTTCCAGGTCGCGCTTTAGAAAAAGCAGTAAAAGGTATGTTACCTAAAGGTCCTTTAGGTTATGCAATGATCAAAAAAATGAAAGTTTATGCTGGCGACAAGCATGAACATGCGGCGCAACAACCGCAAACATTGAAAATCTAAGGGTATATAAAGATGATCGGTAAATATAATTATGGTACAGGCCGCCGCAAGAGTTCAGTAGCGCGCGTGTTTATGAAAGTTGGTAAAGGTAATATCGTTGTTAACGATAAGCCTGTTGATGAATACTTCTCACGTGTAACTGCACGTATGATTTTACGTCAACCACTTGAATTGACTAATAACCTAACTAGTTTTGATATTATGGTAAACGTTATCGGTGGTGGTGAATCTGGCCAAGCTGGTGCAGTACGTCATGGTATTACACGTGCTTTGATTGACTTTGATGCTAATTTGAAAAGTGCATTGTCACATGCTGGTTTCGTAACACGTGATGCTCGTGAAGTTGAACGTAAAAAAGTTGGTTTCCGTAAAGCGCGTCGTCGTAAACAATTCTCTAAACGCTAAGCTTTTAATAAGTTTTGGGCGGTTGAGGTACGAAAAGGTCGCTATTGCGGCCTTTTTTGTTTTGGTGTTTACGTGCAGTTTTGTTATGCTAAGTTTATTATGATGCTCTAATGAGTGATAAAAAATTGACGAATAAAAAATTAAAAGTTGGTATTGTTGGCGGCACTGGATATACAGGCGTTGAGTTGTTGCGTCTATTAAGCATTCATCCGCATGTTGAGTTAGTTGCCATCACCTCACGCGGGGAGGCTGGCTTGCCTGTCGCTGATATGTTTCCTAGCTTGCGTGGTTATGTAGATTTAAAATTTACAGACCCGGCACAATCAAATTTAGCCGAATGTGATGTGGTGTTCTTTGCAACACCGCACGGCGTGGCGATGAGCCAAGCTCAAGCGTTATTAGAAGCGAATGTGAAGGTGATTGATTTAGCGGCAGATTTTCGTTTGCAAGACACAGCCACTTTTGAAAAGTGGTACAAAATGCCACATAGCTGCCCTGATATACTTAAAAAAGCCGTGTATGGAGTCCCAGAGTTGTATCGTGAGCAGATTAAATCAGCGCATGTGATAGGCAATCCAGGTTGTTATCCGACGACTGTACTATTAGGCTTGGCGCCCTTGTTAGAGCAAGGCTTGATAGATTTTACTGCACCAATTATTGCTGACTCGAAATCTGGTGTTTCTGGTGCGGGTAGAAAAGCTGAAGTGGCGACTTTGTTTGCCGAATCTAGCGATAATATGAAAGCTTATGGTGTAAGTGGACATAGGCATCACCCAGAAATTCACGCGCAACTTACGCAATTGGCGGGTGAAAATGTACCATTTATTTTTGTGCCGCATTTGATCCCGATGATACGCGGTATGCTTTCTACCATTTACGTTAAACTGTCAGAAAAGGCAAAAACACTCGATCTTCAGGCACTGTTTGAGCAACGGTATCAGCATGAGCGTTTTGTCGATGTGATGCCAGCTCGCGCTTTGCCTGAAACACGTTCAGTACGTGGCTCTAATCAGATTCGTATCGCGCTGCACAGGCAAGTCGGAACAGACTATTTAACACTCGTTGTGGTGCAGGATAATTTAGTGAAGGGCGCTGCTGGTCAGGCTATACAAAATATGAATATTATGTTTAATCTAGCTGAAAATACTGGCTTAGAAGTTGTGCCACTTTTACCATAAGCGTTGTCATAATAGCCAATGAAGCCTGTTAGAAGAAGAATTCGTCGACACTTTGGTTTGACCGCCAAGCAGGTGGCTGTGCGCTCACAGCGACCTTGGTATTTTCAGTGGGTTGTGGCCACGCTGTTTGTCCTTATAGGTTATGTTGCCGCCTATTGGCAGTTTACTGGCGGTGAAAATTTAACTGTAAAGTTAAATCAGGCTATACTTGAAAATCAGGGGTTTCAGACCAAGATTATACAAGTGGAGCAGCAAATTAAAATTGAGCAAGCCTCACAAAAGAATCTTAATGAAGAGCTTAAGCTTGTGCATGATGAAAACATCAAACTTAAAGAAGATTTGTTGTTCTATAAGAATATGTTGGGTAAAAAATAAACACCTAGTTGACTTGGCAAGATTAGGATCAAGCTATTGAATTAAAATAGGAAATTAAATGTTTTTTAAAAAAAGCAATCGCATTCAAAATAGCATAGATACCCTTATTGGTGCGGATACACGTATAGAAGGTGACATTCATTTTTCTGGCGGCTTGCGTATTGATGGTGTGATTCGCGGTAAGGTCAGTGAACCAATTGCTAGTCCGAGTACACTAATACTCAGTGAGCATGGCACTATTGAAGGTGCGGTAAGCGCCTCTAAAATTGTAATCAATGGCAAAGTGACTGGGCCAGTAAGATCTGGCCAGTTTATTGAGCTGCAACCCAAAGCGCATATTACTGGCGACGTTTACTATAAATCCTTAGAAATGCACACAGGTGCGGTGATTGAAGGTAAGTTAGTCTATTTAGGTGAGAGTGCCCAAGAGCAAGATGCCAGTGTGAGTTAAGATTGATTTTAAATATTGATTGACCTTGCTACCGCACAGTAGCACTATAGATCTATAAATGATTTTATTAAGAAATTTAGGAGTACGTAATGAATACAGTAACTGATGTACAAAATTTAGACTTAGGTGAAATGCCAGCACCACTAGTGTTTACTGACAATGCTGCGAAAAAAGTGAAAGAGCTGATTGAAGAAGAGGGTTCTCCAGATCTTAAACTGCGCGTATTCGTGAGTGGCGGCGGCTGTTCAGGTTTTCAATACGGATTTACTTTTGAAGAAGAAGTGAATGACGATGATACACAAGTGCAAAAAGACACCGTGACACTATTGATTGATCCAATGAGCCTGCAGTATTTGATGGGTGCTGAAATTGACTATCAAGATAGCTTACAGGGTTCACAATTTGTCATTCGTAACCCACAGGCGACGACAACTTGCGGTTGTGGATCATCATTCTCAGTTTAATGATAAGTTGTAGTTGTTAATAAAAAAGCCAAGCGGATGCTTGGCTTTTTTGTTGCCATAATCAGCGTATTTAAAAAATCAGCGGTGCAATAAATGCAAAGAATCCACCTACTAAAAATATCAATACAGAGAATAAGTAAACTCTAAACGAAGTTTTACGTGTTGCTATACAAGTTGCAGCTAATGCTGGATCTACTGGACAAGGCAAGCTTCTTGCTCGCCACTGCATGATGCCTGAAATAATTAACATCAATGCAGCAAAGGTAAATACACCGAGCTTATGTTCTGAAAACCAAACAAGCTGCGGTATGTTCGATACCAAGGTTGACATTGCTGCGCCAGCGCCTATGCCAACCAGTAAGGCAGGTAGTGCGCAGCATATCAAGGTACCACCACTAGTAAATAGTGATAATACAGATGCCGCTTTACTTTGTTTGAGGCTGTTCATTTCATCTGCGCTATTTACTCCCATTTACTTTTTCTCCTTTTCCATGGTTTCATAGCCCGCTTTAATCTGCGCGATAGGATGCTCACTAACTTCGATAGAAGTGACTTCATAGCCCGCATCTTTAATCAAATCTTTTACGGTGTCATTAGATAAGGTTTGGCCGTCCTTAAGCTCCACTGCAACAACACGCTGTTTTAAATTAACATACACATCTTTAGTTTGCGAAAGTGCGCGCATTTTTTTCTCAATCCCTTGCGCACAGAACGCACACACCATTCCGTTAACATTGGCTTTAATGGTTTGTGTAGCAAAAGCGACATTACTTAATAACGTTGATAAAATGAGTGAAGTGAATAATAGTTTTTTCATGATAAAAATCCTTAACTAGTTGTTTTGAATGTTTTAAAAAATATACATAAAGTTAAATCGTGGTTCGCGCGAGTTATTCACGCCAGCCTCAATAAAGAAGTTTTTGTTAATGAAACGCAGCATGGGTGTGATTTCAATTTTCTCAGATAGGCCGTTCATATTGCGCGCTTCCACAATGAACCAAGGCTGGGTTCTGTCATACTCAGTCTCATAAAATGAAAAACCAGCACGTACCGCGCTGTAATCATGGTTAATGTCTGATGCACGATAGAATCGATGCGTTGCGGCAAGGTAAACGCGAGTGGTTTCATAATCAAACTGCACCCCAGGGGTGACCATTATTTCGTCAAAACTTTGGTCGTTACCTGCTTGTTTGTCCTCACCTTGTAGCATACCAAGCCCACCCATGAACCATAGGTTGGCTTGGGCATGCGGCATATTCCAGCGTTTCAGTAAGCGCGTATAAGTAAGCTCTTCTAAAGTGCGCGTTTTGGTCTTGTCATCAGCGCGCATATAGGTCGCGCTCACGCCAAATGCATCACGTGGCGTAATGGCATAGTTGATAAATGCTTCACGCCAGTTATTATTAAAATCACCCATTGCCATGGTGGATTCACTAAATCCCATAGGTGCAGCTTCGGTGGATTGATAGCTCAGTAAAATTGCCAAGCAAGGCATTATTACGCTTAATGGTTTGACAAACATGATTGTCCTTTCTTACGAATAGCTAAAAAATCACGCCTATAACAATGCTACAGGCGTGACAAGGCGTCATCTAAGAAAGGCGTATGGGCGGGCGTTGCAGGTTGGGGAGCGTGATTGAGGCGTAAGCTTGGTGCGCCAAGCTAAACGTTTGTGATGAGGTTTCTAAAGCGGTAGATTCCAAATGGCTAGGCAAAGCAGCCATTGCACACATACTAGCGCATTGAGAGCAGTTGGCTTTGCAGGCATCTTTATATTTACTGCTGGCATCGCTGTCATGTTTTTGATTTGTATTATTTGATGCTGTGCTGTTCATTTGTTCATGGCACGGCATCATTTGCGATTTCTCACCGACTTTATCCATAGTCATCATGCTATTACATACAAGCATGTTTGCCGCAGCGATGCTTTGTAATGGTATTAAAACCAGTAGTAGGTAAATAGCAATATGTGAAAAACGTTTTAACATGCAATGTAGGATAGTTAAAGAAAATTAAAGGTTCAATTTAGTTAAGACATAGCGACTACAAGTGTTTGCTTACAGTCGCCATGTCAAAGTATGGATTAACGTTTGTCCATAGGGACTAAATCTCTACGTAAACTTCCTTTGTAGAGCTGACGCGGTCTGCCGATTTTGTGTTCATCATCTGAAATCATCTCAGACCATTGCGCAATCCAGCCTGCAGTTCTGGCTAAAGCAAAAATCGCAGTGAACATAGAATTAGGAATTCCCATCGCACGCATCACAATACCGCTATAGAAGTCCACATTTGGATAAAGTTTGCGTGAAACGAAGTATTCATCTTCGAGTGCAATTTTCTCTAGTTCCATCGCCAATTTAAACATAGGGTCATCGTGCAAGCCAAGCTCATCCAGCACTTCATGGCAAGTGGTGCGCATAATTTTTGCGCGTGGGTCCATATTGCGATAAACACGATGTCCAAAGCCCATTAAGCGGAAGGTGTCAGTTTTGTCTTTGGCACGTTTAATAAACTCGCCTATACGTGAAACATCTCCAATTTCCTCTAGCATTTTGAGTGTGGCTTCGTTTGCGCCACCATGAGCCGGGCCCCATAGCGAGGCAATTCCCGCAGAAATACAGGCGAATGGATTGGCGCCGCTTGAGCCAACCAACCTTACTGTTGAGGTGGAGGCATTTTGTTCATGGTCAGCATGCAGAATTAAAATACGCTCAAATGCTTTGGCTAGCACAGGGTTAGGGACATAGGTTTCACATGGCGTGGCAAACATCATATGCATGAAGTTTTCAGCATAGTTAAGATGATTTTGCGGGTACATAAAAGGCTGGCCAAGGTTGTATTTATAGCTCCAAGCCGCAATAGTTGGTACTTTTGCCAATAATCTATGCGCAGAAATCTCACGATGTTTCGCGTCACGAATATCCATTGCATCAAAATAGAAAGCAGAGAGCGAGCCTACTACACCAACCATGACCGCCATTGGGTGAGCGTCTCGCCTGAAGCCACGAAAGATATTACTTAGCTGATCATGTAGCATGGTGCTGCCACTGATTGTGTCAGTAAACTCTTTTGTTTGTGTAGCATTTGGAAGCTCGCCGTGAAGTAGCAGGTATGAAACTTCCATGAAGTTGCAATGTTCGGCTAACTGCTCAATCGGATAGCCGCGATAGTAAAGTAGACCTTCTTCACCATCAATAAAAGTAATGTTTGAGTTGCAGGCAGCGGTAGACAAAAAGCCAGGGTCATATGTGAATACACCGTGTTTACCTAGGCTGCGAATATCGATAACATCGTTACCAAGAGTGCCAGACAGAATTGGCAATTCTATAGGGGGTGAACCGTTATTAAATGTAAGGGTGGCTTTGGTCGGTTTCGTCATGTTGGCGCGCCTTGTAGGTTAGTTTAGAGTTAAATTAATTATACTTTATAGCGTTGCATAATTGCTTAATCAAACCTAGCTAAATTACAAGAAGATTGACGTAAATTAAATCTTAATCGCTAATTAGTGCTGATAGATAGCACCCAATATCCGCGCACCTTTTGCGCCAGTCACTTTGGGCAAGCTGGCTGTTTGCTGGTTAAGGCAGAGTTTAGCTAACCATGCGAAGGCAATTGCCTCTACCCAATCTACCCCGATACCAAGTGCATTCGTAGTTTCTATTTTTATCTCACCTAATAAGCTTTGTAATTGCTGTATTAACAATGCATTGTGCGCACCGCCACCGCATATATAAACTTCATCAACGTCGCGACAGTGCTGTAAAAGTGCATGATGAATAGTGTGAGCTGTAAACGAGACTAAAGTAAATGCAACATCTTCAGGGGAATAGTGCTTATCTACCAAATGTTCAGCAAGCCATGCATCGTTAAACAAGTCTCGTCCTGTACTTTTAGGTGGCGTTAATGCTAGGTAAGGCTCGGCGAGCATGTCTGATAATAAGGGAGCGATTAGCTTTCCCGTACTAGCCCATGCGCCATTGGCATCATAGTTTAAGTTTTTATGCTGCTTAATCCACGCATCAAGCAGCATATTGCCTGGGCCAGAATCAAAGCCGATTAGGTCGCTGTTGCTGGCAAGGTAGGTGATATTGGCAATACCACCGATATTGATAATTGCGCGGTTGAGTTGGGGATGTGCAAATATTGCTTGATGAAAGGCGGGCACTAAAGGCGCGCCTTGGCCGCCAGCGGCAATGTCTCGACTTCTAAAGTCGGCAACTACAGTGATACCTGTTAGTTCGGCAAGCAGCGCTGGATTGCCAATTTGTAGGGTAAATCCCAGCTCTGGTCTGTGTCGTATGGTTTGTCCATGACAGCCTATAGCAGAAATCCTATCGGAAGAGAGTGTTGCGATAGTTAACAATTGATTGACCGCATCAGCATAGAGCGTGGCTAATGTATTCGCCAGTAGCGCGGTAGCTTCTAGTTCATTTTCTGTTGGGTGTTGTAGTGCTAAAACTTGCGTGCGAAGTTCAGGAGGGTAGGCTAAAAAGTGTGTTTGCAACACATTGGGCTGGACTGTGCTTTGAAATTCGACTAGCGCAACATCTACCCCATCAAGGCTGGTGCCAGACATCAGCCCAATGAAAAGTGCGCCAGCCATGATATTTAGAGTGAGTTATTAAGCTTGATTATTCTAGTGCGGCAATATTGCTGTTTCCAAGCAAATCTATTTGCGCAGTTAATTCACGGCTAATGGCATCAAATGCAACTTTATTCTGACCTGTAATTGGGTCAGCCTTAGGTAAAGCCACTGTCATAGGGTCTCTATGTTCACCATTGACCATAAACTCATAATGTAGATGAGGCCCAGTGGCTAAGCCCGTCATTCCCACAAAGCCAATCACATCGCCTTGTGCAACTTTTTCGCCTCTGTGTAAACCATCAGCAAAGCGTGATAAATGACCATACACTGTGCTGACGCCATTTTCATGTTTCAGGACAATGACGTTGCCATAGCCGCCTTTTTGACCAACGAAATCAACAATAGCATCTCCAGAAGCTTTAACGCGAGTGCCTGTAGGTGCAGCTAAATCAACACCTTGATGTGCTTTGATGCGTTGCAAAATCGGGTGAAAACGACCCGTACTGAAGCTGGAGCTGACGCGCGTAAACTCTAACGGTGAACGTAAAAACGATTTATGCAGGCTTTTGCCATCAGGTGTGTAATATTGCATTTCACCTGTTGCATCACGATAACCAACGGCTTGGTATGTCTTACCATTGTTCACAAATTCAGCGGCCAACACATCACCAGTTTTTACCAGCTCACCTTCATCGTAGCTACCTTCGTAAATTACGTTGAAGTGATCACCACGACGCAAATCTGTATTAAAGTCAATTTGGCTTTCAAACATTTCAGCTACTTGTATCGCTACGCTATCCGGAATGTTGGCGTCATCAGTTGCGCCAAACAAGGAGCTTTTGATTTTTGCTGATTTTAAAATTGGGCGACTTTCTAGCTTGTGAGTGACTTTGCTGGCGCTATAGCCAGAAGGTGTTTGAGTCACATTAATAAACTGGTCAGTATCTAATTGATACTCCAATGAAATCAAATTACCATCACCATCCGTTTGTGCTTCCATGTTATGGCTAGGTTTTAAAGCAGAGGTGATTTCGCTGGCAACAGCATCGCTACGTATAAAGTTAATTGCATCTCGGTTATGAACGTTTAAGCGAGACAATAGATTGTTCAATGTATCATCGCGGCGTACATGATCTTTATACCAAAAATGTTGTTCAGCAATACTTGCTTGAGTGTTTGCTACATCAGGCAGGGCAATCTCTTCAACCACGGTCGCTGTCGCGATAGTGCTGGTCATCGTTTGTGGCGCAATACCAAAAGCAGCGTAAATGCCAAATAATGGTAGACAAGAAATAGCTAAAATCCAGCGCAATTTAAGCTTGCGCTCAGCTTTATCGGCGATTTGCGCTAAAATAGCGCTTTGCTCATAAGCTGGTATTAAATTCTGTTTGGTTGAATAATTAAATTCAGCGTGATGTTGATTAGGCTCGTTAATATCCACGGGCTGACCTTTAAAAGGGTTAATACGACTTTGGATAATAACAGAAAACTCAATTAGAACAAGTAAATGAACTGTAAATGTTAATCGCTTACAGTAAAGATTAAGGACGTAATTTAAGTGACTATAGACACCGTAAGTGCAGATATACAAAAACAGCTAGCCGTGATTAAACGTGGTGCGGATGAGTTGTTAATAGAAGCTGAGCTAATAGAAAAGCTAAAAAAAGGTCAGCCGCTTAGAATTAAAGCAGGATTTGACCCTACAGCGCCTGATTTGCATTTGGGTCATACCGTACTCATTAATAAGCTACGTCAATTTCAAGAGCTTGGTCATCAAGTCTTATTCTTGATTGGCGATTTCACTGGCATGATAGGCGACCCAACAGGCAAAAGTACTACGCGCCCACCCTTAACTGCAGAGCAAGTGCAAGAGAATGCTAAGTCATACGCCGCACAAGTGTTTAAGATACTTAAACCAGAACAAACCGAAGTGGTTTTTAACTCTAAATGGCTCAATGAGCTAGGTGCAGCAGGCATGTTGAAGCTTGCCGCTAGTCACACCGTAGCGCGTATGTTGGAGCGTGATGATTTTACTAAGCGCTTCAAAAGCAATCAGCCGATTGCGATACATGAGTTTATGTATCCACTATTACAAGGCTATGACTCCGTGGCACTGAAGGCGGATGTTGAACTGGGCGGTACCGACCAAAAATTCAATCTCTTAATGGGCCGTGAGCTACAAAAGCAAGCGGGTATGTCTCAACAGTGCGTGCTGACCATGCCCTTGTTAGAGGGTTTAGATGGCGTCAATAAAATGTCCAAGTCACTTGGCAACTATATAGGTATCGCCGAAGCGCCCGAAGTTATCTTCGCAAAAATCATGTCTATATCAGACGAATTGATGTGGCGTTATATTGAGTTGCTTTCATTTGAGAGCTTGGAAACCATTGCACAATGGAAAGCTCAGGTGGCTGCGGGTGAAAATCCACGCAATATTAAAGTAGGTTTTGCGCAAGAAATCGTCGCACGCTTCCATAGTAAAGCGGACGCAGAAAAAGCCTTGGCTGATTTTCAAACGCGTGCCAAAGGCGGAATCCCAGATGACGTACCAGAAGTTTCTATCAACATAGAAGGTGAAAATGTCGGCATTGCGCAGCTACTCAAACTTGCTGGTTTGGTAGAAAGCACCTCAGAAGCCTATCGTGCCATTGAGCAAGGCGGCGTGAAATTGAATAGCGATAAAGTGACAGATAGAAACTTACAGTTGTCCAAAGGGCTAACAGTAGTGGCGCAAGTAGGTAAGCGTAAGTTTGCAAATGTAATTATTTTGTAACAGTGGCGCTTCTGGCTTGACCATTTGGTTAACCCCTGTAGAATGCGCACCTCGCTGACAGAGCAACGCAGCGAGTGTAGTTTTA
>NZ_JAQSDC010000011.1 GCF_029945705.1 Methylotenera sp. | reverse complement strand
CAAAAGTATCAGCAAAAAACCTTAGCAAGTGTGGCAGTTTGTTAGACCATTACAAAGTTATTGCTATCATAAGAATGATATTTCTAAAGAAATTAAGCTTGCATTAAAGTACGGAGCCATATTATCATTGTCCATACTATGTTGCTACTTAAAGAATTACCTACCTCTAAAAGCCTTGAAAAGTTTGTAAAGCGCTATCCAGACGCTGACATCGCGGCTATTTCTGACTTTGTGAACTTACTTCGTGCAAGCTCAGACATTTCTACGGCGCTCGATAAACTACTGGCTAAACATGAGCTTTTGCAAGGACGCTGGTGGGTACTTGTATTGTTAATGCGTCAGGATGATCTGACTTCCACCCCCACAGATTTGGCTGAAAAAGCTGGTGTGACTAAAGCAACCATGACAGGATTTATTGATGGTCTGGTTAGAGAAGGCTTAGTTACAAGGATTACAGATGATGTTGATCGCAGAAAACTTCTTATTAAATTGACTCATACTGGCCAGCAAAAGTTAGATATGGTGCTGCCAGATTACTATAAAAAAGTCAGTGCGCTTATGTCACTTCTTAATGCTAATCAACGAGAAAATTTGCTGGTTAATGTGAACATTTTATCTGCTGGCCTTGATGTAATGAAATAGCACACTAGTTTTTTTACACATATAGTTCGGAACCGTACTAAATAAATATCAATGTTTAAATTTCACAAATTTAATAAAAGCACATTCATTCATATCGCTAGCCATATCTTAGTGGCTGGCTTGATGTTTTCGTTGGTGGGCTGTGTCAGCATGTCTGGTATCAACCCTAAAGCGAAAACTACTCAAGCTATGTCGTTGAAATCAGGTCAGGCTATTACGTCCGCTTCACACATTGAATGGCCAAAGGTAGATTGGTGGAAAGCTTATCAAGACAGCCAGCTAAACACCTTAATTGATAATGCTGTAAACGATAGCCCAACAGTGCACATGGCGCAGAGTCGCGTGAACCTGATGCAAGCTTACGCTGACAGCATGCACGCAGAAACATTGCCTAATATCGGCGCTGATGCTTCCGCAGTTCGACAACGCTTTACCGAACTCCAGTTCATTCCACCGCCATCGGCAGGCAACTGGGATTGGGACAATAAAATGACCGCATCCATCGCCTATGACCTTGATTTATGGGGCAGGCAAGAAAGCCTATGGAATGCTTCAGTGGATGAAACCAATGCAAGCAAATTAGAGTTGCAACAAGTTAAACTTGAACTGGTTAATGCTGTTACAAGAAGTTATATTCAACTAGCTATGGAATATCACTTACGAGATCTAGCCGAAGAATATTTAACTGAAATCAAACAACGTGTAGCTATTACGCAACGCAGCATGAAAGCTGGGCTTGGCACAGAGATGGAAGTGATTGAGGCTGAAACACCCTTGCCATTAGCAAGAGTCAGAGTTGAAGCCATTGACGAACGCATTAAGCTGTTATGTAATCAATTAGCGGCGCTTTCTGGTCAAGGGCCGGGTGCTGGTGAAAGTATTACTCGACCATCCATGACGCTCGAAGCAAGCGCTGGTCTGCCTGACACACTGCAAGCCAACTTAGTTGGACGGAGGCCAGACGTGTTAGCCCATCGATTGCATGTGGAAGCCGCTCAAGAAAATATTGAAGGGGCAAAGAAAGCTTTTTATCCAAATATAAACTTGATGGGATTTATTGGTTTTCAGGCGTTAGGGTTTGGACAGTTGCTGAGCAGTGCTGCGGGAATTGCGGGGGCAGGCCCAGCAATTTCTTTACCTATATTTGATGGTGGCAGACGGCGTGGAAATTTATCTGCTAAAACTGCCAGCTACGATATTGCGGTAGAAAATTACAATGGCGTGCTGGTTAAAGCGCTTCAAGATGTGTCAAATCAGTTGGTCATCATGCAGTCTAATGGCAAACAAATTCAACAAGTTGATATGGCGTTAGCATCAGCGAAAAAAGCCCATCATTTAGCCGAAGTAAGTTATAGCGGCGGCTTAAGCAACTATCAGCATGTATTAGACACAAGCAGCGTGGTGATACGCCAACAAGAAATACGCACGCAATTACAAGCGGTTCGACTGGATGCTTATGCAGGCTTGATGCGCGCACTTGGCGGCGGCACGATTGATGAAACCACAGCAAAAGCGATGCCTTTGCCATGAGTGTGTTGCATTTAATAAAAAGTAGAAAAAGTAAACAGCTAATGACTTGCAGCGCCGCTTTAAGTGAATGGTTAAAAGAAGATGCGCCCGTTTTTGGCTATCTGTTAAAAGTACTGTTAGCCAGCCTATTTGCCATGTGGCTATCGCTAAAATTCGAGCTAGATCAGCCACGCACAGCCATGTTAACAGTAGCGATTGTGATGCAATCGCGCTCTGGCATGGTGTTTGCAAAAAGCTATTACCGCTTATTGGGCACATTGGTTGGTATTACCGTATCACTTGTCCTAGTCGCATTGTTTGCACAAGAGCGCGTGTTATTTTTGTTGAGCATGGCGCTATGGATTGGTTTATGTACGGCAGGCTCTATGGTTTACCGTAACCATCAATCGTATGGATTTGTATTGGCAGGTTATACGTTATGTATCGTTGGCTTGCCTGCCGCTATTAGCCCTGAGCTCACATTCAATATTGCCGTTACTCGAATTTCTGAGATTCTCATTGGGTTGATATGCGCAACCATGGTCAGTGATTTAGTTTTTCCACAACGCCTATGGGATGTCATTCAAGCCAAAGTAAGACAGCGGTTCAGTGACTTTTCTGATTTATTACGCACCACCGCACAAAGCTCAGCTTCTACTAAAAGCTCAAAGCAAGTGCTATTAAGATTCATCGGCGACATTTATAGCTTAGAGTCTTTCCGCGCCTCTGCCATCATGGAAAATGACGGCGCTAAACATAATCGCATACGCATTAGCGAAATGAATAAGGAGTTCATGGCAGTAGCGACGACTTTTCATGCGCTAGAGGAACTGCTACGTCGTCAACGAAACAATGGACATCCTGAAGTAGGCGCGTCATTAGCAACGATGTATCTTCAGTTAAGCGAGGCAATTTCACTAAATGGAAATAGCGCACGTAATGAACAAGAGGCTGCGCTTGTGACAAATCAACTGGCGACTTTTAGCAATTCTTTTACTCAAAATATGACTTTTTACAGAATGCAGCTGCCGCAGAACTTGAGTGAACGAGAGCTTCTGGATTTTGAAACGGGAGCCGAGTTATTGCAGCGTCTTGCGCATGAGTTGCATGCCTATGCCGCTACTTACGCATCAATAAACCGTAGTGAAAATAAACTGAGTTCAAGCGAAACTCTAGCGACGCCAAAACTAGAAATGCATTTTGACGCTATAGCCGTTGCCTTAGCAGGTGTTAGAGGCACGCTGACGCTAGGCATTATGACAGCATTGTGGCTATTAACTGACTGGCGTTCTGGGATAGAAGCTATCACTATTGGCGTGATTACCAGTACGCTTTTCGCGACGTCACCCTCACCTAATAAAACCATTAAACAGTTTATGATAGGCGCGATTATTGGTACTGTCTCAGCCTATATTTGCAACTTCCATTTACTCACTCAAGCGCAGGGCTTTTGGATGCTAGCCTTAGCGGTTACACCAACTATCATCTTTGCTACTTGGTTAACAACCAAACCTTCAATTGCTGTGGTTGGCTCAGGTATTTTTATCGTATTTTTAATGCATATTGGCTTTAATAGCACGTACAACGCTAACCCCGTCACGTTTCTTAACGATGCCATTGCAGATTTGCTGGCAGTGCTCGTTTCCGGCGTGATGTATGGTCTTATTGATATTAGTAGTAGTCAATGGTCTAGGCGTCGTATCGCGACAACCCTGCGTGGATTAGTGGTCAAGGCGTGCAAAAGTCCATTGATTATGAAGCGCGTACAGCTAGAAAATGCCGCTTTCGATTTGGTTCAGCGTGCGGGCAGCGCTCAGCGTATTGCTGAAGAGCAAGATAGACTGGTGATTGACTGGTTGTTATCCACGCTTGAAATTGGTCATGCCGTGATTGCACTTCGAGAGCTTAAGCCTGAAATTAATCATCCATATTTTTCTGATCTTTTGCTTACAAGCCTCGAGGCTATTGCAGTACTGCATGAAACGCCCACGGAAGCGCTACGTATAAAAGCTTTGCATGCAATCGATAATGCCATCGAAAACCTCACGTTAGATATCTCTAACGATATAGCCATGCCTGAAGCAGCGCACGCGCTTAGGCGCCAAGCACTGTCAATGCTGCACTTTATACATAGCGCATTATTAGATGAAGAGTCTGTGTTAGTTACTCAGGAGAAAATCTAACCATGCCACGTGAAATAGCACTACTAGACGCGCTAGTCCCTACCTTGCTATTTGGCTTTTTAGCTGCAAGTTGCGGCTCACTCATCATAGATTGGTTACTCACACGCTATCATTTATACCGCTATATTTGGTATCCCGCATTGTTTAGATTAGCGGCTTTTGCTTGCATGTTCGCCTTGAGCGGGCTGTGGATTTACTAATAGGAATGAAAAATGAACGACCTTAGCAAAAAACTGATTCGTCTATCAATTACGCTGACACTCGTGATTGCCGCTATTATTCTTGGCCGCATGCTCTGGGTACGCTATATGGATTCACCATGGACGCGTGACGGCAGAGTGAGGGCTGATATCGTGAATATTGCACCTGATGTGAATGGCTTAGTCACCTCAGTTGCCGTGCGCGATAATCAATTCGTGCATCGTGGCGATGTGCTATTTACCGTTGATGCTGAGCATTACAAAACAGCCGTTGCCCAAACAAAAGCCTTGGTTGAGCAGCGCAAAGTTGAACTCACCATGAAACGTGGTCAGGCCAAACGACGCGCTGAGATTGACGACCAAGTCATCTCGCAAGAAAATCGTGAAGACAGCTCACTCATAGCCACTAGTGCCAGA
The DNA here is from genome assembly GCF_029945705.1 of Methylotenera sp. Classification (GTDB taxonomy): domain Bacteria; phylum Pseudomonadota; class Gammaproteobacteria; order Burkholderiales; family Methylophilaceae; genus Methylotenera. The sequence continues at coordinate 36,578 of NZ_JAQSDC010000011.1, read as the reverse complement.
GCTGAATATGACGCGGCAATGGCTGAGTTAGACCTAGCTAAATTGAATTTATCACGTACAGTTGTACGCTCACCTGTTGATGGCTGGGTGTCGAATTTACTAGTGCGACCCGGCGACTTTGCTCAGATAGGCGCTCCTAAACTAGCGGTGATAGACCAACACTCATTCTGGGTTTATGGTTATTTTGAAGAGCACAAACTCGCACTGATGCAAATAGGCGACCCTGCAGAAATAAGGCTAATAAGCTCTAACCAAATATTAAAAGGTCACGTAGAAAGCTTCGCGCGAGGCATTACTGACCGCGACAATCCTACTGATGTGAGGTTACTTGCAAACGTTAACCCGAGTTTTAATTGGGTAAGGTTGTCACAGCGAATACCAGTAAGAATTACGCTTGATGAAATACCTAAAAATATGATTTTAGTGGCGGGGATGACGTGCACCGTGATTGTTCATCCAAAAAGTTAATATAAATTAACGTTACTCAGTGTTTTCACCAAGTGATCAAACACCAATCTTACACGTTCAGCCACTGGGCCTCGTTGTGGACGATAAACATACACACCCCAAGGTTCAGGTGACTGATCTGGCAATACCGACACCAATTGACCTGTACGAATATACTTTGCACATAGAAAATCAGCAAGCTGACCATAACCCATACCTGCCAGTACCGCCTCTAACTCAGCCTCAGGATCATTAGTGATAAATGCGGGTGCGGTGGGTAAGCAATCTGGCTCATTTGCAAAAGTCCACGGCCAAATTCTGCCAGTGTTCTGATCAATCAAAGCTGTGTGTGGCATTTGACAGAGATCGTTCACTTGTTGAGGTACTCCAACCTTCGCAATAAGCTCGGGAGTACCAACAATGTAAAATTTAATTTCTCGGGCTCTTCTTGCAACGTTTCGACTCTCACCGAAAAAACCTATCCTTACGCCAATATCCATCTGATCTGTGACGACATTATCGATTAGATCAGAGAATCTGAGGTCGAGCTGAATACCAGGGTAATCTTTCACCAAATCATTGAGTGCAGGTAGCAAATATTTCCGCCCTAGAGAAGAAGACATGGTGATTTTCACTGCCCCTTCGATTCGCTTAGTATCTGGAATTTTATTAAGTTGAAAGAGCGCATCCATTTGATCAATCACGCTTTCACTTCTCAAGGCCATCAGCTTGCCAAATTCGGTGATGCTGGTATTGCGAGTACTTCTATAAAATAGCGGCTCTCCTAATAATTCTTCAAGCTCTTTTATAGCACGCGTGACAGACTGTGGTGAAACACCTAGTCTTTTAGAAGCTTCTCTAAAATTTGTGGACTCTGCGACCACTTTAAAAATACGCAGCATGTCTAACTGATTTTGCATATCGAATTGCTCCATAATTTGGAATCATCAATTCCAAATTATTCCACACTATGACAACTAACACTATGCGATAGTATCGAAAATAAATATTAATTTATTCTAAATTTTTAATATTTTAAAAATCCAAATAGATTAGACAAGTCCACTTTAAAATAAAGCCAAATTTAAGATAAATCGAAGGACAAGCCAACATGATTACTTTGAACATTAACGGTAAAGACGTACAACTCGACGCTCCAGACGATATGCCAATTTTGTGGGCATTACGAGATGTTGTGCATCTGACAGGGACTAAATTTGGTTGCGGCATGGCGCAATGTGGTGCTTGTACCGTGCATCTCGACGGGCAAGCCATACGCTCATGCGTTACCCCAGTCACTGCCGCTGTTGGCAAAAAAATCACCACCATCGAACACATGCAAAATGACAAAGTTGGTCAGGCGGTGCAAGCGGCTTGGAGTGCGGTTGATGTTGTACAGTGCGGTTACTGTCAATCAGGACAAATCATGGCGGCAACTGCCCTACTCACCAGCAATAAAAAACCGACCGATGACGATATTGATGCAGCGATGAGCGGCAACATTTGTCGTTGCGGTACTTACCCTAGAATTCGTGCGGCTATCCACGAAGCTGCGAACAAGTTAGCTTAAGGAGCCAACCATGAACTCACCTTTAAATATTTCAAGACGCACTTTCATTAAAGCCACAGCCTTAGCTGTTGGTGGTTTAGTGATTGCCTTTTCTATCCCCAACGCTAAACGCTTTCTGTTGCCAGGTATCTCGGATGCCAATGCAAGCGAAGAAGCTAGCAAACTACCGACACCAAACGCTTTTTTGCGCGTAGGCACAGATAACACGATTACAGTGATGTTGGCGCACAGTGAAATGGGCCAAAGCATTTGGACCACACTGCCAATGCTGATTGCTGAAGAGCTAGATGCGGACTGGAGCAAAATCAAAGTCATGCATGCGCCAGCTGCGCCAGAATATATCCATACCGCTTATGGCATTCAAATCACTGGCGGCTCTTCAACCACGTGGTCTGAATTTGACCGCTATCGTCAGGCTGGTGCTTTAACTCGTGCACTATTGGTTAACGCGGCTGCAAAAAAATTAGGTGTTGCGGCTGAAAGTATTAAAACAGAAAATGGTTTCGCTATCAGTGGCGATAAAAAAATTAGTTATGGCGACTTAGCTGAAGCAGCAGCCAAACTGGAAACACCGAAAGCGGTCACGCTTAAAGAACCAAAAGATTGGAAAATCATCGGCAAAGCCACTAAACGTCTAGATGGCCCTGAAAAAATTAACGGGACGGCAATCTTTGGTCAGGATGTTCATTTTGACGGCTTGATGACCGCGATGGTCGCTCGCTCGCCAGTATTTGGCGGATCAGTTAAGTCTTTCGACGCAAGTGCTGCAAAGAAAATTAAAGGTGTACACCAAGTAGTGCAAGTGCCGACTGGTGTAGCAGTGATTGCCGATAACTACTGGGCGGCAAAACAAGGCCGTGATGCGCTTAAAGTAGAATGGAATTTAGGTCCAAACGCAGGTCTTGATTCAAAAGCACTAGTCAGCGAGTACCGCAAAATGGCGGCTACTCAAGGATTACCAGCCGCCAAAGCGGGTGATATTAAAACAGCGGCCTCTAAAGCCACAAAAATAATTGAAGCAGAATATGTTTTACCGTATTTAGCGCATTCGCCAATGGAGCCACTGAATTGCTCAGTGAGAATCAGTCAAGACAGCTGTGAAATTTGGACTGGTACGCAAATGCAAGGCACCGACCAGCAAGCTGCCGCAAAAATACTTGGTTTGAAACCTGAGCAGGTGAAGATACATACATTGTTTCTTGGTGGTGGCTTTGGCAGGCGCGCCAATCCGGCAGCGGACTTTGTCTCTGAAGCGGTTCAAGTAGCCAAAGCGGCAGGCGTTCCAGTGAAAACCGTGTGGAGCCGTGAGGATGATGTTAAAGGTGGTTATTACCGCCCTATGTACCTACATCAAGCCAAAATTGCTGTTGATGCTAAAGGTTTGCCAGTCGCTTGGGAGCATACCGCTGTGGGCCAATCCATTATGCTAGGCACGCCATTTGAAGCTTTTCAAATTAAAGATGGCGTCGATGCAACCTCTGTAGAAGGCGTAGCAGATTCACCTTATATAAAAGGCACGCCAAATCACCTAGTGAGTTTACACACGCCAAAAACTGGCGTACCAGTGCTGTGGTGGCGGTCAGTTGGGCACAGCCATTCAGCCTTCGTCATGGAGAGCTTGGTTGATGAGCTAGCTCATGCCGCTGGAAAAGATTCGCTAGAGTATCGTCGAGCGTTACTGAATGATCACCCACGCCATTTGGCTACACTTAACTTAGCTGCTGAGAAAGCAAGTTGGGGCAAACCCTTACCTAAAGGCGTATTCCGCGGGATTGCTGTACATGAATCGTTCGGTAGCTTTGTCACACAAGTGGCAGAGGTCTCAGTGAATAAAGGCGAAGTAAAAGTGCATCGTATGGTATGCGCGATTGATTGCGGTTTATCAGTTAATCCAGATTCACTGAAAGCACAAATGGAATCGTGCATTTCTTTCGGCCTTGGCGCTGCAATGCAAAGTGAGATTACTTTCAAAGATGGCATGGTAGAACAATCAAACTTCCATGACTACAAGGTCATGCGTATGGCTGACATGCCTAAAGTAGAAGTTTACATCGTGCAAAATACTGAAAAAATGGGCGGTGTTGGTGAGCCCGGTTTACCACCTGTAGCCCCTGCAGTCACTAATGCAGTTTTTGCTGCGACAGGTAAACGTATTCGTACCCTGCCAATCGGCAACCAACTGGCTTAGAACATTGAAATCGCTTGATTGGGAAGTACTGAGCCGCGCTGTTGAATGGCTGGATAGTGGCTATAAAGCACACTTATTTACGGTGATTCACACTTGGGGATCAGCACCACGCCTGCCAGGGGCATTGTTGGTTGTACGCGAGGATGGACATCTTATTGGCTCAGTGTCAGGGGGCTGTATTGAAGATGACCTCGCGGACAAAGCGCGCCATCAAGAGCTGCCACAAACAGCAACGATAGTAGAATATGGCGTAAGCAATGATGATGCGCATCGCTTTGGCATTCCATGTGGCGGTCGTTTACAGATATTTGTGGAGCCTTTAAGTGATTCTGCACACCTATCATTGCTGTTGCAAAATATAGAGCAGCGCAAGTTAATCAAACGCTCCGTTAGTCTAAGCACAGGTCAAGTAACGATTAATCAAGTACTGCCTGAAGGGCCGCCAAAATTAGAAGGCGATTGGTTTCATAGCTACTTTGGTCCGCAATGGCGCTTACTGATTATTGGCGCCAATCAACTTGGCTCTGTTTTGGCGAGCATGGCGCAGGTTTTGGATTTTGACGTACTTATTTGCGACCCACGTGCAGAAATTCGTGCAGAGTGGCATGTAGAAGGCGTGGAGTGGATTTATGAAATGCCAGACGATGCCGTGCTAGAAATCAACCCCGATGCTTACACTGCTATTGTAGCGGTTACACATGATCCAAAGCTTGATGATATGGCCTTACTTGAAGCACTCAAATCAAATGCATTCTATGTTGGAGCGCTTGGCTCAATCAAAAACCAAGTCAAACGACGTGAGCGTATGCGTATGTTCGACCTGACTGAATCAGAGATTGCAACATTGCACGGGCCAGTTGGCCTACCTATCGGCAGTCGTACGCCTGCAGAAATTGCTATCGCGATACTAGCCGAACTTATTCAAGTACGAGCGCAGCAATTAAAGGCTAATGCCTCAAATCCAATTAATAAATATTGCGCTGCCTAGCGCTTAACGCGCAGTGCCAATTGCTGATCAAGGTCTGCTGGTGTATCAATATCAGCTAGTATTCCTGAGTCATTACATTCCAAAAAAATAACCTCTTCTGGGTAACGTTTCAGTATAGAGCGCGCGCCCTCATCACCTTGCCGGCTTGCTAGCTCATCACGGAACTTGCCAGAAAACCCAACAGGATGCCCGCGCTTGCCTTGATAAGTAGGTACAACGATAGAGGTGCCCTCATTCAGCTTGGTCGCGATAGCAGCGGTAGTCTGCGAGTCAATATAGGGCATATCAGCCAATGCAATAATAAAGCCATCACTAGACTCAGTAAAAGCGGCAGAAAATCTAATGGCTGCAGATAAGCTGTCTGCCATTTCTGTGTCTTGCTCACTGCAAAAAAATACCTTGAGCCCAGCCTCCTGCAACAAATCGGCAAGCGCCTTATTTTCAGGTCGAACAACTGCAATGGAAAAAGGAATAGCACCAATAAGATTTTTAGCTGACGCTAGTGCTACGGTGTCGCCATTTGGTAAAACCTCTAATAGCTTGTTAGATGCGCCAAACCGTCTAGAGAAGCCCGCCGCCAATAAAATACCTATCATTGAAACAACTCCTGCTGTTTAATTGCATTGAAAGTTATTAACATCATCAATAAAAATGCCCACATCACTGTGGGCATTTTTTTAAACTTAAAATCAATTCAGGCTTTAGTTAGCCTTCTTTTTATCGTTCACAATGGACTCTAACAAAGCGCGTAGATCTTTAGAAACTTCTGGATGTTTTAACCCTAAACGAATCGTTGCTTCTAAGTAACCAAATTTAGAGCCGCAATCATAACGAACACCATCGAATCGATACGCCAGTATTTGCTCTTCCGTAAGCAATGCTGAAATACCATCAGTTAATTGTATTTCACCGCCTGCACCCGCTTTAACATTATCTAAATGATGGAAAATTCTAGAGGTCAGAATGTAACGCCCCACCACCGCCAATGTTGAAGGTGCATCTTTTGGATCAGGCTTTTCTACAATCGCTGAAACCTGCTCAATATCCTTATTGAGCGGCGAAGTTGCAACAATCCCATAGCTCTTAGTTTGATCTGCGGGTACGTTTTCAACACCTAATAAAGAGCAGCGGTAGTAGTCATAAGCATCAACCATTTGCTTCATGATGGGTTTTTTTCCATCAAGCAAATCATCCGCCAAAATCACAGCAAAAGCATCATCATTCACCACAGGCTTAGCCAAGCGCACGGCATGACCTAAACCCAGAGCTTGCGTTTGACGAATATAAATACAATTAACGTTTTTAGGAACAATATTTTGTACAATTTTGAGCAACTCGGTTTTACCGTTACGCTCAAGCTCATTCTCTAACTCATAAGCCATATCAAAATGGTCTGATATAGAACGTTTATTTCTACCTGTAATAAAAATTAAATCAGTAATTCCCGCAGCAACAGCCTCTTCAACTGCATATTGAATCAATGGCTTATCTACAATAGGTAACATTTCCTTAGGATTTGCTTTTGTAGCGGGTAAAAAACGTGTACCTAAACCGGCAACTGGAAAAACTGCTTTAGTGACTTTTTTCATTATGACCAATCATCCAAAAAGGTTAACAAAATTGTATTTTAAATATGCTTTGTATATAGCAACTAATGTAAATATTAGGTTTGGTTTTATTATAAACCATAAAATAAATCAGTAATATTCTAAATATTGCAGTGATTTTTTACCTACCAGATAGTTTCATCGTTATGATAACTATTATCTGCAATCAGACACATCTTTGTAAAAACCGCAAATATTAGTTATTTGACTTTGGCATAATGCTTGCTTAATATTTATAGTAAACTCACAATTGAAGTACATCTTAAGACTTAATCCAATTCAACAATTATTAACTACGGGCATATGAATAACGACAACTCAACAATAAGAGCTAGAGCCCCTTTAAGGCTTGGTTTAGCTGGCGGAGGTACAGATGTGTCGCCTTATTCAGATGAATTTGGCGGCTTAGTCCTTAACGTAACTATCGATAAATATGCTTACGCAACCATCATACGTCGTCACGATGATCACGTAGAACTCATTGCTGCGGATAATAATAATCGTTGGTTTGGCAAAATGTCGCCAAAACTTGAGCGTGTTTCTGGTGTCGATTTACACGTTGGAGTGTATAACCGCATCATCAAAGACTTCAATAACAACAAGCCACTATCACTAAGCATCATCACCCACTCCGAAGCCCCCCCAGGCTCAGGTTTAGGCTCATCATCCACCATGGTCGTTGCGTTAGTTCAGGCATTCTGCGAGTTGCTCTCCTTGCCATTAGGTGAATATGAAATTGCGCAACTTGCTTATCAAATTGAACGTAATGACTTAGGCTTAACAGGCGGTAAACAAGACCAATACGCAGCCACTTTCGGCGGGCTAAACTTTATGGAGTTTTATAAAGACCGTGTCATAGTTAATCCGTTACGCATTAAGGCTCACATTAAAGCGGAGCTTGAATCCTCATTAGTGCTGTTTTACACTGGTGTCTCTAGAGAGTCTGCTAAACTGGTGGATGAGCAAACAACTAATGTAAAAACAGGGGATGCTAAGTATTTAGAGCCTTTACATGCGATTAAAGCTGAGGCCGTCAGCATGAAAGAGGCTATATTAAAAGCTGATTTTGATGCTTTTGCGTCCTCGATGCAGCATGGTTGGGAATCTAAAAAGAAAATGGCTAAGAGTATTTCTAACCCAATGATAGAAGAGATCTATAATGCTGCTATTGCAGCTGGCGCGAAAGCAGGTAAAGTTTCAGGTGCAGGCGGTGGTGGATTCATCATGTTTTTTGTTGACCCCGCGCAGCGCCCCTATGTGATGCGGGCATTGTCTAAATTTAACGGCCAAGTATCTACATGTAACTTTACTGATACTGGCACACAATCATGGAGAAAAGCTTGAGATCATTCATCAATCAAGAGATTGAGAAATCAATCAATACGTTTTCTAGCATTCTGAGCAATGAGAAACTACTTTCTCAAGTTGAAGTTTGCGTGACTGAAATTTGTGCCGCTCTTGGCAACAAAAATAAAGTTTTGCTGGCCGGCAATGGCGGCAGCGCGGCGGATGCACAACACATTGCTGGTGAGTTTGTCAGCCGCTTTAATTACGACAGACCTGGTCTAGCCGCGTTCGCTCTCACAGTAGACACCTCAATATTAACGGCTATTGGCAACGATTATGGCTACGAAAAGCTATTTTCTAGGCAAATTCAAGCGGTCAGTGTGCCAGGAGATATTTTCTGGGCATATTCAACCTCAGGTAAATCAGCCAATATTATTGCCGCAATGGAAACTGCAAAACAACTAGGTTTGAAAGTGATTGGTTTTACTGGCCAAAAAGGCTGGAGCAGACCAGACCTAGTCGATTTCTCTATTGAAATTCCGTCTCCAGAGACACCAAAAGTACAAGAAGGTCATTTACTTTTAGGTCATATCATTTGCGGCCTAGTAGAACTTCAAATATTTCCTCGCGAACAATACGCACCAACATGATGCATCCCGTTCTAATTCTAGCAGGCGGCTTTGGCACGCGCCTTAAAAGTGTTGTGCCAGATTTACCAAAACCCTTGGCAGATGTGAATGGCAAACCATTTTTATGGTGGTTGTTACAAGAGCTGGAAAATCAAGGTGCAAAAGATGTGTATCTTTCAGTCGGCTACATGCATGAGCATATTCAAAATTACTTCGGGTCTATGTTTAACCAAGTGAGTCTTCACTACATTGTAGAGTCAGAGCCACTTGGCACGGGAGGAGCAATACTTAACGCATGCCAACAAATACCTGAGGAAGTAGTATTAATCTTAAATGGCGACACACTAGCTAAAACAGACTTGAATAAATTTATAGCGTTTTCTAATGAATTTATATCCAAGCTACATTTAGCAGTTGCTAAAGTCAGTGATGCCGGTCGTTATGGCACAGTGATTCTTAAAGATAGGCAAATTACAGGCTTCGCTGAAAAGGGAAAATCTGGTGAAGGTTTAATCAACGCTGGCATTTATATACTCAATAAGACCTTGTTTAAGGATTTTGATTTACCCAATAAGTTTTCATTTGAAACTGAAATACTCATGAAACATATTAGTGAATTAAATTTAATTGCTTACGACCAAGTAACTGACTTCATTGATATTGGCATTCCTGAAGACTACGCAATAGCACAAAAAAAAGTTCCCGCTATGGTATTAAATAAGTAGTTGCAACAATGATAGCACCCACTCCTGCGCTATTTTTAGATAGAGATGGCGTTATTAATGTTGATGTAGGCTACTTACATAAACCAGAAGATTGTATATTTGTAGAGGGTATTTTCGACCTAGTGAAGCGTGCTAATGCACTAGGCTACAAAGTGATCGTCGTTACTAACCAAGCTGGTATTGCACGTGGCTATTACACAGAAACACAATTTCTAGACTTCAGCGCTTGGATGAAAAATGAGTTTAGCCGCAATTACGCCCATATTGATGAAATTTACTTTTGCCCACACCACCCAGTGCATGGGTTAGATAAATATCATACTCAATGCGACTGCAGAAAACCAGCGCCAGGCATGTTTTTAGAAGCTCAGGCCGCATTTAATATTGATATGCAAGCCTCTGTGATGGTTGGCGATAACATCTCTGATTTAGAAGCTGCCATTGCTGCAGGAGTGGGACTATCGAATTTATTTATTAGTAGCAGCATAGACCGAACTATCACTGAAATAGAGGAAGCTCAAGCAAAAAAGCTTCAGATTAAAACTATTTCATCACTCAAACAAGTAAGCTTATCGAATACTTAATAACAAACGCAATGATCAACAGTCTCATTTACACTCTAAATTTCAGCAAATAGCTTTACAAAAATAAATGAATAATAACTCCCTAGAATCTGCGCCTAACAAATTCCACATACCCTCCCTTGACGGCTTAAGAGCAGTTGCTATTTGTATCGTTTTTCTCTCGCATGCAGGTTTAAGCAAAGTAATTCCTGGTGGACTTGGCGTTACTATTTTCTTTTTTCTAAGTGGTTATTTAATTACGACTTTACTAAGATTAGAACACATTAAAACTGGAAAAATAGACCTCAAGAAATTTTACATTCGTCGAATGTTGCGTATTTGGCCTAATTTCTATTTGGTTTTATTTTTAGGAGCAATCTTAACCGCACTGAATATTATTCCTGGTAAAGTTAATTTGGAGGGCATGCTGGCGCAAGTGCTTCACTTGGCAAATTATTATGGTATTTTCTGGGGCGGGGTTGGAACGACCATTGGCACTGGAGTTTTTTGGTCACTAGCGGTTGAAGAGCACTTTTATCTAGTCTTCCCACTGATATATATTTACTTATTAAAATTCAAACCTGAGATCACCCAAGATCAATTGTTAGCTATAATTATTACACTATGCTTTATTGCATTGTTTTGGAGAGTTTATTTAGTATTGCTAGAGCATGCTCCGCAACACAGGACTTATTACGCATCAGATACAAGATTTGACAGCCTACTATTTGGTTGTGGCCTTGCTCTTTTCAAAAATCCCGTCATTGATACCAATCATCAAATGAGTGAGAGTTTACTTAAATATGTTTGGCTGCCTATCGGCATAAGCATGCTTGTATTTTCACTTGTATATCGATCAGATTTATTTAGAGAGACTTTCAGATACACTATTCAAGGCGTTGCTTTAATTCCAATTTTCATCGCGGCTATTAGGCTTCCTGATTGGGGGTTATTCAAAATCCTGAATTTAAAGTCAGTCCGCTTTATCGGTGTGCTGTCCTACTCTTTTTACTTAGTACATCACACTATTATCGAAACTTTAAACGACTACTTTCCTGAATATTCTATGCTATTACTTGGATTAGCTGCCGCCACTTTGTCACTCCTAATTGCCTATATTATTCATAAGCAAGTAGAAGTAAGATTGATTCAAATAAGAAAAAAATATTCAAGATAGCACCTGGGCTCTTTAATGACGACTCTTCCACTCTTTCCAAACCAACTTTGGAAACACTAGCGCGTCACCAGCATAACGTTTTACCAAACGCCTAGGTTCAATCACCATGCGGTAAAACCACTCAATGCCAATATTAGTCATCCATTTAGGTGCGCGCGGCTTATTGCCAGCTAAAAAATCTATCGTTGCACCTGCGCATATTGCGACTTTAACAGGTAATTGTTTAGCATACTGGTTAACCCATGTTGCTTGTTTTGGCGCTCCAAGACCTATCAGCAAAAAGTCTGCTCCAGAGTGGCTAATCATCTGGCAAATTCGCTCACACTCCACGGCATCTTTTTCAAATCCAAATGGCGGACTATACAAGCCTGTCACTTTAACCTTCTGATATGTACGCTCAATATTACTTGCAGCAAGCTCCGCCACACCAGGCATTGCGCCAAGTAAAAAAACTTTTAATTCAGCATCCGCTTCATCGTGAAAGTGTTGAAAAATAGCTGGCACTAAGTCACTACCAGTGACTGTGCCTGGAATCTCCTCACCCATTAGCCTAGCAGTCCATACTACGGGCTTACCATCGGCCACGACCATTGAGGCATTTTCAAAGGCATCTCGATAAGCTTGATTTTTACTTAACTGCACAACGCAATTCACATTTGGTGTCACAATAAACTTGCAATCACTTTCTGCAAACTTTATCCATGTACTCACGAAATCTACCGTTTCGTTCATCGTGAGAGGATTAATCGTAACCCCAAATAAGTTAATTTTTTTTGTAATGATATTTGCCATATTTTTTAGGACTCTCAAAAAACTTTATTAATTATCACGCTTTGAGCGTACCCATTCTGATTGACGCTTAAAAATGAATTTAATATAAAGCGGAATTTTAGCTAACACATAATAAGGCACTGTCATCAACTCTGAAAATTTAACTATATTTCTGCCAAATTTATACCAGGCTAGTATCACAGCAATTGCTACCAAAATAAAATCTACTAGAATCAAGCACCAAGGCATAAATTGCTGAGTTGCGATACTTAGAACAACCCCAATAATACTTAATGTACCAATGATTAACACCAGTAGCGCTAACGGGGGTAGGCACATATCAAGCGCGATTGCCAGCATATTTAAATTTGCATGCTTAATACCGTCTAAAATTAACGGCAAGCCCTCTTTCACAATCATCCCTAGATGCCCATGCTCCCAACGAGTTCTCTGAGTTTTAATGCCCTCTTCACTACTAGGAAACTCACTTGTTATCAGTGCTTGCGGACAAAATTTAGGGGCTAGGTTTAATTTAGCCAAATCTACACCAAGTTTCATATCCTCAACAATATGTCCACTCGCCAAATTTACCTGCTTAATAACCTGCCATGGGAAAGCCATACCAGAACCATAAAGATGACAAGCTAGACCTAAACGATAAAACCCCAGCGGCCTAGCCCAGTTCTTAACTGCCCAAGCAAATGCTGCAATCTTAATTTTCAGAGGTGAGTCGACTTTAGCTCGCATTAAATATAAGCCCTGAACAGGACGTTTATATTGTATTGCTTCATCTACTAAGGTTGAAATTGCATTTTCACCTAATACACAATCTGCATCTAGAATCAGCACAATCTCTGGCGGATTTGCAGCTAAATGCTGAATACCAAAATCGAGTGCAAAGCCTTTACCGCGCTTAGTTTCATGAAAACGTTCAATCACTTCAACATCATGGCTTCTAGCTACTTCGGCTGTATTATCGTTACAGTTATCGGCTACCACCAACACTTTAATGTTCGATGTTGATTGCGCCTTAATAGACAATAAAGTTTGAGTGATGCCTGTGGATTCATTATGTGCAGGAATCAATATTGTTGTTAATAACGTAAGTTTGTCATTGCTACTTTTGTTGCTTAAAGGTAGTAGTGACATGACAATTTGCACAAAAAAAGTAAACACGGGAATGCTAATGACAGCAATTGCTGCACAGAAAAGAGTTTCCAGCATTATCATGCGTTAGCCTTATTATTAGCAATTGCATTATTAAATAACTGCGTCAATTTATGAGCCTCAGTATCCACCGAATGTCTTTCTAATACACGTTTATATGCTAACTCACCCATTTGAGTTAAATGCTCATTTGGTAAAGCTAAGAACTTCTCAAGCGTCTCAGCCAAAGCATCTACATCCCCCGCGGGGAAAAGAAAACCATTCACACCATTAATCACCAACTCAGGAATCGCCGCAATATAAGTGCTAATTACAGGCCGTCTAAGTGCCATAGCTTCCATAATAACCACAGGCAAGCCTTCTGCAAAACTAGGCAATACCAATGCTTTTGCATTTAAAATTTCATTACGCACTTGGTCGCTACTAATCCAGCCTGTAATACGTACTTTGTCGTTCAGGCCATAACGCTTAATTTGCGCCTCAACCTCTGAACGCATTTCACCATCGCCACCTAATACAAGCTCAAAATCAATGCCTTTTTTAGCCAAAATATTTGCCGCATCGATCAACAAAAGCTGACCTTTTTGTTCGCAAATTCTACCCACACACACCAACTGTGGCTTTTCGGTGATAGGCACAGGGCTGATATTATGGAAAGCATCCTCAATACCACAATGCACCTCTTTTACTTTTGACCACTGAGAATAAGGGATCCAGCGAAAAATTTGACTACGACAGTAGGATGAAATTGCAACGACAAAAGCACAGCCATTAATTTTTTCAGCAATCTTGATAAATTCAGGCTTATCAAACTCTTCTGGACCATGAATAGTAAAGCTATAACTAGGCCCACCTAGACTGCGCACCAGTAAAGCCACTTCAGTTGCATTTGCACCAAAATGTACATGCATATGCTGTGCATTACTTTGTTTGAGCCACAACAGCACTTGGCATGCCTCAAGCACATAAATTAAATGATAAGGCCAAGACCTATCAGCTCTTAAGCCTAGTTTCACCGCTAACCCTAGTGCTTTAAAAAAACTAATGGGATTCCTCAAAAACACTCTTACAGAAGCAGAGAGCAAACCTGTAATACCATTTTTTAAAATATATTGTGTTTTTGTACGCTCGTCTATATCAACTGGATCTACTAGCTCACCATCCCAACCGCGAACTGATATACGACTCACCTCAACATGATTATTTTCTAGCGCAAAAATTTCTCGCCTAATAAAGCTGTGGCTTACTTTAGGATATTGGCTAGTTAAATATGCTACTTTGATGTTGCTCAAACTAAATTTCCTTGTTTTTAATTGTAGTTATTAAGTTACTTGATCTAGTGCATCTAATAATTGAGAATGATTTTCCATAAAAACTTTTCTAGCAAATAGTTTTTTACGACCATATCCACCAACACTTGACCCATATTTCCCTGCACAAATTAGCTCATGCGCATCTTCAGCTTTTAGCTCATCTGGGTGGGGCGACCCAGGACTCGACCACCTAATATAAGATAAATTCTCACCTATCACAGAGTCTTTGCGAGCAGTATTCATTACGACTGTTGTGATAAAAAGCTCATCTGGAATCCAAACATGTTTATAAAAACTGGTGACTTCAGGCTCACTCTCTGTAAATGAAAGCACTTCGTTAGCCATATCTCGACTTAAGCAACTGAACATTGATCCGCCTATATGCTTAATTCCTGCCGGTTGTCGCCTAGGAATTGGTATAAACAATCGCCTGCCTTTAAATGGTAAATGCCAGTATTTAACGCGATACATTCCCCCATCTTTACCCCACAGAGTTGTTGGTAACTCCCAATTAGCCACGAAAGACTTACCAATATATTGATTGAAGAAATCCTCCATTTGGGCTGAGCTTATCAAAGGGTAGTCTTGTCCACTAATCACCATAACGTGAGTCCAACCAGTTTGCTTAAGCGAAGCTTTAATCCCCTCTAATACTGCAGCAACAATCCCCCATGATGCCCATACAGAACGATGCCTCTTAATTAATGTGACATGTGGCAAATTCTCCAACAAACGGCAAAATTCGTTATAAACGCTATCCTCTACTTTAGAGTCGATATGGACAAATACATAGTGTGGTGCAAGCCGCTTAGTTAAACGTGCAACTTGTTCAGGTTTACGGTGAGCCAGTATTACAAAAGCCGCAGTCATTTTATTTTAACTCAATTATTAGCTGATCCATTTTATAAATACTCAATTAAATGGCGATTTATCCCAGCATTACTTATGTTTTAGCTCCCAAGCCCATGCATGCATAATAATAGTCGCTAAGTCAGAATAAATAGGCGTCCATCCAAGTGTGCTTTTTGCTAATGTTGCATCTGCCACTAGTCTAGCTGGATCGCCATCCCGCCTAGGCGCATCAATCACCTTCACTTTCTTGCCAGTCACTTGCTCGGCGACTGAAATAACCTCTTGCACTGAGAAACCTGCACCATTGCCAAGGTTAAATCGCTTGCTCACCCCATCTATCGCTAATTGTTTCAGCGCTAATAGATGTGCTGAGCATAGATCTACAATATGAATATAATCACGAACACATGTGCCATCTGGCGTATCGTAATCGCGACCAAACACACTGATGTGGGGCCGTTTTCCTGATATAGCTTGTAATACCAGTGGGATTAAGTGCGTTTCAGGCTCATGACGCTCCCCCAGCAAAGCAGACGGATCCGCTCCTGCCGCATTAAAATATCTCAAACAAACAGACTTTAAACCATATGCTCGCTCATAATCTGCCAGCACCTGCTCTACCATCCATTTTGAACGACCATAAGGATTTAACGGCGCCTTTGGATGTGCTTCATCAATTGGAACATACTCTGGCTCGCCAAATACAGCCGCGGTTGAAGAGAAAATGAAATTCTTGACATCATATTTCACCATCACATTTAAAAGGTTAAGCGTATTTGTGAAATTATTTAAATAATATTTATCAGGATATAGCACGGACTCACCTACTTGAATGTAGGAAGCAAAGTGCATCACAGCATCTGGCTGATATTGCTGAAATACTTTTTCAATAGATGAGATATCGGCCAAATCGCCCTGTACAAACTCTCCACCCAATACTGAATCTCTAAACCCAGAGGACAAGTTATCGAACGTAAAAACCTGATTACCTAAGTCATGAAGCATTTTCACCATGTGAGAGCCTATATAACCCGCCCCACCAACCACTAATATTTTCATTCATTCTCCAACAGGTTGCACTTAACTAAGCTGACTATCAAAAAACATCATGATCTAACACGCTGCTTTCTATATTTAATACAGCTGATTAGGAACTTTAAAGCATCAACCGTATAGCGTTTATAAAGCCGTTTAGGCTCTAAACATAATCGGTAAAACCATTCCATTCGAATATTTTGCATCCACTTTGGTGCACGAGGTTTATCACCACTCCAAAAATCAAACAACCCCCCAACACCCGCAAAAAATTTTGCGTTGATTTGCTGATAATTAGTCAGTATCCACTCCTCTTGCTCAGCATTACCTAGAGCAACTAGCACGACATCAACACAAGCCTCATTGATAGTATCAACTAAATTTTGAGCATTTTTTATACCATCGTAGCCATCACAAGTACCTACCACCACATGCCCCAACGTATGAGCTAAATAATAAGCAGCGCCATTTAAAGTCTCAGGTTGGCCACCCAACAAAAATACGCGTAACTTCTGCTTAGATTGCAAAAAAAAATACGGCATAAAATCCGTACCATTCAAATTAGATTTAAACTTGCGCCCATGTAACAACATACATGCAATATCCATGCCTAAGCCATCGTTAACAATCACAACATCATCATTTAAAAAGCGCTCTACCAGCAGCTTGCATTTAACAACGAAATTGGTATTTGCAAAAAATAAAATACTTTTTTTTGATGCACCTATGCAACCGTATATATGCTCGGTTAATTCATCTGGCGATGTCATTTGCACAGGAAATTTTGCAATCATCACTGTGTTTTTATTTAGCATAAATGATTGCTTCAAGTTGATGTTGGTAGTTACTCATGAAAACATTACTTTTGCTTACCATAATCCATGGGTAGAAACTGCAATCGTTCCCATGGAAAGTTCTGTAAAATGCTCCAATTTGGAGCTCCATTAAGTAATGCATCATAAGGATTCGGCTTACTAAACACAGTATATGAGTAAGGATTTTGTGCGCGTATCACAACTGCGCCAGCTTTATCCCAAACAATAAAGCCATACTTCTGAGCGGCTTTCGCAATAATTTTACCAACTGGATTCATGTTTAATGCATCTACATTCACTGTAGGATCCAACCTAAAGCGCATTCCCTCTGGAATACGATTAGCTGCGTTGTTTGGATTAAGCCCATCTGAACGATGCGCAGGCCATGAAAAAACTTTGGCGCCCTCCGTTTCTACAAGTGCAATTCCAATAGCATGTTTAATCTCACCTCGTTGCAACTCTTCAGCTGTAATTTGTCCGCCCAAGAAAGGCAAACTAGTGGCGGTAGTACCATAATAAGTATTAAAAACACCATCGCTCTGTGATGCTTTCTGCATGCGCCCTCCCCAACATGCTTGCCACTGTCCATTCACTTGCCGAGTTTTCCAAAACTCCCAAATAGTATCAGTAGAAGGTTGGTAAATAGTCATTTCTGAATCACTAGCATCTGCAGGCTTTGCATAACTGGGAATAGGTACCTCTGCCCATTGGGCTGCTAAACCGGCATCAGTCGTGCCTCTATTTGTACAATCCCATTGTGTTACCTTAACCTTACGCACACTTGCGTCAACATAATAGACAGGACTGGAATATTTAAAAGTCGTGTTCACACCTACAGTACCGTAATAAGTTTTCTTTTGTCGAATAAAATCAGATACAAATCCAGCCGAATTTGGGTGCAGAGGCACTATGCTTGGTATTGGGGTGTACCAAAAGCTAGTAGAG
Source organism: Methylotenera sp. (assembly GCF_029945705.1). GTDB lineage: Bacteria > Pseudomonadota > Gammaproteobacteria > Burkholderiales > Methylophilaceae > Methylotenera. Next base: position 18,499 of record NZ_JAQSDC010000011.1, on the reverse strand, counting down.
GAAAAAATGTGATCTGTGATTAAATCTGCCTGCACTGCCATAGGTGAAATAGCAGCACACAAACACGCTATCCACATACATTTCTTAAAAGTATTCTGCATCATTACAAGAGCCATCTAAAGAACCTCCCTTAAAAATAATTCATCATAATTTACTAAGCTTAAGTTTCAGAAAAGTCGCTTTCCCCCACGCCATAAGTCGATGCTCATAATAAAAAGTTGAAAAATGTGCTAATAAAAATAGTACGATAAATAACAATGGTCGCTTACTGTACTTTTCAATTAAATCGCCACTACCCAACCATGAAGAAGCTAATAATGGATGTATGACATATAACGCATAAGATATAGAGGCAATATAGAACAACCATTTGTGCTCTAAAAGTTTAGCAAAGCGAGTATTTTGATTATATAAAGTTGCTCCAACTAATATCGCAGCTAAATATGGCCTAAAATAACTCATAAAACCTCCATCTATATGACAGGAAACTAATAGCAAAACTAAAACGTAAACGTAATTAACATGGCTAAGTGTTTTAATCAGTCCATCGCCTAACTTGCGATTGTAGATAAGAGCAAGTATACCGCCAGCTAATATCTCATCTACGCGAAAATGCGTAATAACGCTCACATGCTCAGAGTTAATAACTCTAAGTAGAGTCACTACTATACAAAGAACTGGAATTAACAATAATCCTTTCTTTTTTAAAAGAGAAACTATTAAAGCCAACCCTAGGTAAAAATGCATTTCTACACATAAACTCCAAAGATGGTCTGTTACATGTATCAGAGGTTTGGGGGGGTAATTAGCGTAAAAAAACAAATGAGCTAACCAAACTTCTCTGGTAACAGGATTTAAAAAAAGTGCGACTAATATATATAGCCAAGCAAGCGGCAAAATCCGTAAAAACCTTCTGATTAAGAAATCAATAACATACGGCCGTCCAATTAAGAAATGTGTAACCAAAAAACCTGATAACGTAAAAAATAAGGCCATCCCCAGCACCCCAACTAAAAAGTTGAGATGTAAAAACGAAGGGCCTATAGGCAACAGATGGCATGCTAGTACCAGCAAAATGCTGATACCTCTCCATCCATCTAAAACATTAAACCTCACAGCGCTCACTTACGAAATAACTCCTTATATGTAATGTACACCAGTCTTAATAAATGGTTTTTCATAGCTCACTTTAGGTATTTGCAACCACTTTAGATGACTCATCAACATATTTATGTTGTTTAACTATATTTACTGCATAAGTCGCACCAATTACAAACCATAGATACCAAATATAAGATAAGTAACTCAGCATATTATCCGCATAGGCTTCAAAGGCGAACTCCAGAATAAACATCACTATGGTAAAAATCATCAGTTTATTTTTTTTATAAAATGGGACAAGTAGAGTCACCATTTTAATATGTAGCCAGATGTATGCTAGTAAGCCCAATGCACCTGTCTCAAAAAATAGCTGCACAAAAACACTATGTGCACCACTTTTTGCCCCGCCAGACATTGTAAAGAAATCAGGGGAGCGCTCTTTAAATGCTTCCAACCCATAACCAAAAAAATAATGACTTGGAGTCATAAAGCTTAAACCGTCATGCCAAATTTGTTTACGCCAAGCGTAAGAGTTTAACTTACTATAATTAACAACCTCATTGCCTTGCCCTAGATTTGTTAGCCTATCCCTTATTTCAGGAATCATTAAAGCTAGCACTAATGCCAATAAAATATACAACAGATACTTGCGCTCATAAAGCAAAGCATATATCGCAAAAAAAGCAAAGCAAGACGCCCATGCACTTCTGGTTTTAGTTAGCACTAACAACCCGAGTAGGAGAAGAATAAAAACTGGCAACAATTTACGCATGTATACTGGCATATAAGTAGCTTTGGTTTTGAACACAAAAAATCCCATGCTAATAATTAGCACCAAGTAAAATGCAAATATATTAGGATGTGCGAATGTGCTACTAATTCTAAAACCTTCTGACTCCTGTGATCTAAAGCCCCCATGTGCAATGTCCACAAATGCGTAAAGTACGGGTATTACAGAAGACAGAAATATAGCTCTCATCCACCTCCCATAATCCTCTTCACTCTTTATCAGTACGATTGATATTACGAATATGGACGCGTAAGACAATAGAACTAAGAAGCTTTTTACAGCAACCAATGGCGCTGGTGATAAGAATACAGAAACAAAGGCGATACCTAAAAATACCATCCAAGTTTGCCGAATAGTTTTTTGTATTAGAGTAGACTTCTCGAAAATTGCTATCAAAGCAATAATGATTACCAGCGCATTTAGAACTGCCCCTAATCCAAAATTACCAAACCTAGTTCCTTCTAAAATCATATCTATTGATGCTCTAGATAGCAAGATTATGAAAAGTAGGCTATATCGATCAAAGAAAAACCAGATGCCTATTATCATTACTGCAGGGAGAGCTAGGAGAGCACCATAGTGCTCTCCAACTGTAGACCCAAAAAGAGCAACAAAAATACCAACGAATACGGCTACAAACAATCCTATTAGGATAAAAAACAACGTCGATGTTGATGATGAGACATATTTTGTCAATTAATTATCCTTAAAGTAACACAGGTAATATAGTCCATACTATAAGCTATGCCTTGGGATCATGCTTACCTTATTAACTTTTTTTAATTATTCGAGCAGGATTGCCAACGGCAGTTGCCCCCTCTGGCACGTCAGTTAACACAACCGACATAGCACCAATTTTACTGTTGCTGCTGATTTTAACGCCGCCGAGAACTTGTGCATAAGCACCGATATCGACATTATCACCTATTACAGGCAATTGTCCGTCTTCTGTTCTATTACCGATCGTCACGCCTTGTCTCAAGGTGCAGTTTTTACCAATAACAGCGCCTGAATTAATAAAAACACCACCGAAATGCCAAATACGTAAACCACCGCCAATCAAAGCAGACTTAGGCAAGCTAATACCCGTAACTGTTTCTATCATACGAAACAATAGCCAGTAAATCATATTCAAGAGGTTTTTCTTTACTCCATCTGGACTAGCATCAACTCTCCGCCCAAAACGATAAACCCATATAGCCCATATTGACTGCTCTTTTAAAAAAGGTCTTTTTTCTGGATAACGAGCTAAATCAGCAGCCCAATCTAAATCTGTGCCCATGTGCATAACCTAACTAATAAATTATTAACTCTTAACATTTACTCAGCCCTAATAATTGCTATGATTTTCATATATTCAAGCTATTGTTAATCCTTGGAAAACAAGTCACGCGTATAAATTTTATCAAGCACATCGCTTAAATCATCGGTAATGCGGTTAGCAATAATCACGTCAGCGCGCTTTTTGAATTCTTCAAGATTGTTTACTACTGGCGATCTAAAAAATTCAGACTCAGTAATAACAGGCTCATAAACAATCACATCAATACCCTTAGCTTTTATGCGCTTCATAATACCCTGAATGCTAGAAGCTCTAAAGTTATCAGAACCAGCCTTCATAATCAGCCTATAAATCCCTACTACTTGTGGGTTTCGTTTGAGTACATCCTGCGCAATAAAGTCTTTTCTAGTGGTGTTCGCATCAACAATTGCACGAATTAAGGTTTGCGGTACATTTTGATAGTTGGCTAGTAGCTGCTTGGTATCTTTAGGCAAGCAATAGCCCCCATAGCCAAATGAAGGGTTGTTGTAGTGCTGCCCAATTCGTGGATCTAAACATACGCCATCAATAATTTGGCGAGTATCTAGGTTATGGCTAGCAGCATAAGTATCAAGCTCATTAAAGTAAGCTACGCGCATCGCTAGATAAGTATTTGAGAATAATTTAATAGCCTCAGCTTCAGTGCTATCTGTGTACAGCGTTGGTATATTTTCTTTTATGGCACCTTGCTGCAATAAGCCTGCAAAAATTTCAGCACGCTCTGACCGCTCGCCCATCACAATGCGCGACGGGTAAAGGTTGTCATATAGAGCTTTACCTTCTCGCAGAAATTCTGGTGAAAAAATGATATTTTCAGTCTGATACTTTTGTTTGACACTCGCCACGAACCCAACTGGAATGGTTGATTTAATCACCATCACCGCTTTAGGATTAATAGAAATTACATCTTGAATCACTCGCTCAACAGAGCCAGTATTAAAAGAGTTGCTTTCAGAATCATAATCTGTAGGCGTAGCAATCACTACGTAATCAGCACCTACGTAAGCCTCTTGCTTATCAAGCGTAGCCTTAAAGTTTAATGCTTTACTTTTAAGATATTCTTCAATTTCATTATCAGCAATGGTTGATTGCTTATTATTAAGCATTGTTACTTTTTCAGGCACTATATCTAAAGCAACAACCTCATGATTTTGCGCTAATAAAACAGAAATTGAGAGCCCGACATAACCTGTTCCAGCAATACATATTTTGTAAGATTTCATACTAAATCAACCCATCTTTGAAATTAAAAATAAATACTAGTTCTTTAAACTCTGAATAACGCTCGAACCATTTTAAGTAAACCTTTAGACCAAAAACCTAACTTAATAAAATTTATAAAATCAGTAATACCTGGTCTCACTCCGTAGTGCTTAGAGAACATCTGCAACATTAAAGACTGAGCACTTCTCGGTTTATTTGCTGCGTGCAAGGCAGAAAACTGCCTGAATGCATCTCGAACTTTACTTTCTGCTTTAATTGAAATTCTATCTGGCTTAGGTGAGTCATCATAAAGTTGTGTGCCACAATCAAGCAAATGGGCTGTGCCATACATCTTTACAATTCTCATAAACATTTCCATGTCTTGCCATGCTGGCAAGTTTTCATTAAACAACCCTGCCTCAATGTAACGCGATTTAGGTGCAAAAACTTGATTGCCTATATGATTAAATTCAAATAAATCATCCGCATTCACCATACCTTTTTTTTGAGTAGTAAAACAAACCTCACCGTTGCGAACAAAAATATCTTGCGCATAAATACATGATGGCTTTACTCCTATTCTGGTTAATAAATCCCAATACTCAACAAACGCTTGAATTCGTTCTGGTGTAAATTCGTCATCGTCATCCAAACCCGTCACAAACTCACCTGTGGCGTTTGTAATAGCAAGATTTCTGGCTACAGGCGCGCCTTCTGAATCTGTTTTATTAAAAAATTTAAGGCGACTATCAAGCTTTGCCCTACCTTCTAAATACTCAGCAGTGCCATCAGTAGAGCCGTCATTGACCACTATCATTTCAACATTTTGATAAGTCTGATTCAAAACTGAATCAATAGCTTTTGCTAAAGCTTCTTTTCTATTTTTGGTTGGTGTATATATTGAGATTTTCACATTACGCCTTTAAAAAAACTTTTTGAATTTCTGACTTTTTAGTAACACACATTAATGCACCGTAATTTCATTAAATTAAACAGTCGCTTGTGTGACCTTATTAACACTCCAGCAATTGCCATCTTTTAACAACATAGCTAACCAGTACATTCACTACTATCAATATGCCTAAAAAACTTTGAGTGGTGAAAAAGATTTCACTAAGTCATCAATAGCCTTTATTTGTGATAAAAACGGTTCTAACTGGTCGAGCGGCAATGCACTTGGGCCATCACATTTGGCTTCTTTGGGGTTTGGATGTGACTCTAAAAACAAACCAGCCAAACCTATCGCCATGCCTGAGCGTGCTAGATCTAGCACTTGCTCACGTCTACCGCCTGATGCTGCACCTAGCGCCTCTCGTTGTTGTAGTGCGTGTGTTACATCAAAAATTATTGGTGTATCTGGACATATTTTTTTCATTACACCAAAACCTAGCATATCCACCACAAGATTGTCATATCCAAACGTACTTCCACGTTCACATAAAATCACTTTATCATTCCCAGCTTCTTTGAATTTTTCAACGATATTAAGCATCTGATGCGGGCTTAAAAACTGTGGTTTTTTTACGTTAACTGGCTTGCCTGTCTTTGCTAACGCTACAACTAAGTCTGTTTGACGTGCTAAAAATGCAGGCAATTGCAAAATATCAATCACTTCAGCCACTGGTGCAGCTTGCCATGGCTCGTGCACATCGGTAATCAACGGTACACCAAACTCAGCTTTGACCGCTTGAAATATCTTTAAGCCTTCTTCCATACCAGGCCCACGATGCGAATGTATAGATGAGCGATTGGCCTTATCAAATGAGGCTTTAAATACTAATGGAATATTTAGCTTTTGTGTAACAGTTACATAGTGCTCACAGGCTTTTAGTGTACTACCTACATCCTCTAGTACATTGATACCACCAAAAAGCACAAAGCTTTTTTGATTGTCCAGAATAATATCTTTGGTTAACTGCATATTCCCCTCAAACCTATATGAAAAATTAAATCTGTGATCTTTATCTAAAGTTATATTTATTACAACTTATTTTCGTTTTAAAACATTAACGAAATATGGTTTTAAGAAAAAAAATAATATAGATAAATATATACTTGCTCCTATTAAAAACTGTAAAAACAAGTTAGCTGTTAAATATTTTGTTTGCATAGCGCTCTGCTGAAATAGTAACACCGCTATTGCTGCAAATATTGCCGTTATAGCCGAGGGTAGAATGGCTTTGATTGTATCTAAAATATGTAACGATAGTGCTTTTTGAACAACGTACAAGTTAGGTATTATTACAAGTAGAGAGGCTGTTAAATAGCTCCAAACCACACCTTGAACTCCCCACTTACTACCAAGAATAAAAGCAATAATATGTATTATTGCACTATAGATACCCAATTTTAACATCACAGATGTTTTACCTTGCGCCATAAATACAGGCCCTGCTGAAGCATTGATAGACTGCAAATACCCAATAGGAGCCATGACGCCTAGTAATGTTGCCACTGCCCCCCATTGCTGGCCTAAAGTAAGTGCGACAAAATCATGTCGCGCTGCAAATATGCCCGCCATAATGGGTGCCGCTAGAAATGATATTGTTCGCACGGTACTTAAATACAACTCAGCCATCGCTGGTATGTCATTTTGCTGCCGACTCATCACTGGGAATACTGCTCTAGAAGATACCCAAGTAATATTCTGCACGGGCATTAGCATTATTTTATACGCAATAGAGTAAACTCCTAGCGCACTTTGACCTAGCAAGCGACCAACTACGATGCTATCCGCATTTCGAAACAAATAATTTACCAATTGAAATCCAGCCATATTGCTGCTAAAAGCAAATAGTTCTTTTAGGCGTGACATCTGAACATCTTTACTGGGTCTCCAAGTGGAGTTTAGCCATAAAAATAATGTTGTTAGCCCTGCGGTTAGTATTGATTGTATAACCAAACTATAAACCCCTAATCCATACATTGCTGCGGCTACGGCTCCTGCCATAGAGAGGATGGCGCAGCTTACATCAATTAGTGCTAAACGCTTAAATTGTGACTGCCTCTCCAGCAATGCTTGATGTACTGCGGAAGAACTTGATAACGGAAAGGCTATGGCTAAGCTGCATAAGACGCCGACTAATGTCGGTGTTTTAAACACATTTGCTATTAAAGGTGAGGTGGCAACCAGCACTATTGCAAGAGCTGAGCCCATTGCCACATTTAACCAAAACACTGCGTTGACAATATGATGATCTAATTCATTTTTTTGTACGACAGCCGCCGCAGTCCCCATATCCCTTAGCAATAAAGCTAGATTTGTGGCAACCCCTGCCATTGCCATTAATCCATAGTCTGATGGTGGTAGAATTCTTGCTAATATGAAAATATTAGCTAACTGAGATAATATTCTTGCTGACTGCCCTACTGCTGCCCATCTAGAGTTCGATGCGGCAGTCATTTATTGTAAGTTCGGAAATTAAAGTTGATCAAAGAAGTCTTTCAAAATAAATACTTTATTTTAATGTGCGAACTACTTAGCAACTAGCACACTAGGGATCTTAGCGTTAGTAAAGTTAACTAACTCAACTAGAAATGCCTCTTGTTTTTTGTACGTAGCTTCTGCATTAGCAGGGTCGCTAATTGCAGTTGATACTCTAACTAACACGCCATCTAAAACCCTTCCTTTTAAACCATCACGTAATATCTTCAGCCTAGCCGCCATACCGCTTGCAGGGTAGTCATCACCAATTCTTATCCAATAGCTAACGGTTTCATAACGATTTTGGTTGCTCACTAACAAACGCTGAGCCTTGATAGGTTTTGCATCTTGCATATTGATGGTGTTGTTTTTCTTACTTAATAGCTGAAATCCTTGAGCTACATAACAAACCTCTGGGCGGTGAATTTTAATATCTTGTTTCTGCTCGCGTGCATAGGCTATGGCTAGCATAACTCTATCGCCATTTCTATTGGCATATGTGCGCATTACTATTTTGTCATAGAGCTGACTAGCTAGGTCATTGCCCCCCGTAGTCAAGCTTACTTGCGTAAATGGGTCTGCAATCTGCTTCCACTCACCAAACGCTGTTGGGATAATCTTGTCAAGATCTGGCGTGGTATCTACGGCGTGCAAGGTTGGTGTTAGTTTAATGGCAAATAATGCGGCTATAATCAAAAGCGCTGCAACTAATAGGCTTTTTCTTTGAGTGATTTGAGGAAAAACGAACATGTTGATTTTCATCATGTTCGCTAACTCTTAAGCGCCGTTGTTGAGCGCTTTTCTAACTTACTTGTAATAACTCTTAATAAGCTATCAACACCCATAATCAACATTAATGCTGTCATAAATAAAAACATGCCTGAAAATTGGTGTACAAAGCCTTGGCCTGCTTCATCCCCCCAGTAAAAAGTAATGAGCGCTAATACAATCACTCTTGTGACATTAGAGGCGAAAGATATCGGTACTATCAAGGTGGCTAGCAATGCATTGCGCATGGGTGATTCATGTCTCATCACGTTCATATAGAGTAAGCCTAGTGCTTCTAATGTGAATAATGAGTTTAAGCCTGCACATGCATCGGCAACTAACAGCTGATATTGCCCGATATAGATGATGACTCCATTTCTAGCGACAGGGTAGTCCATTTGATATAGCAAATGCTCAGATGCGTAAGAAACAGCCATCTTCATTGGCTGGGTGATAATATCAATCACAGAGGGTGGCAACGGCACCATAAAGCACATAAAAAAGAATGCAAACCAGAAGTGTTTAGCTATGCCAACGCCAAAAAACATGAGGGTTAAAGCAAGGAGCACAACCACGAATGAACCTACTTCAAAAATATAGAGTGATTGAGATCTGCCAATAGCATAAAATATACAGCCAATCACTAAAACAGGCCATCCTAACTTTGGAGCGGGAATAATAGGAATTTTAGTGTTAACTAATAGCTTAGCCTTGTAATAGAAAAACCACAGCGCTACAGCAAATACAATTGGGCCATGAGCTTGTTGATCTGTTTTCCAAATGCCATGAAATAAATCATAAAATGTGGGTACATAAACAACTAAAAGGCCAAGCAATATTGTTAGAAATGGCAATAGCGGCATTAGGTAGTTTTTGCTTAAATTTGAAGCTGAGTAGTTAATGGCTATTTTCCAAAGGTAGCGCAGTTGTATTACTGTCTAAATTATTACACTTAACTTAAATGCTTAAAAGTCGTTAACCACAGCCCCAACAATTTGAACACCAGCAAGTGTTAGTTGATCGCGAATATTGGTTAAATCTGACAGTCGCGTTTGATTGAGCCTAGATGTTAGCAATGCTCCTTCACAGCGACTTGCTACAGTTTGCGCATCAGAGGTTTCAACGGCAGGTGCGGTATCGACAATCACTACATCATAATGTGCGGTTGCCTGTTTCATAAACTCTACAAAGTTAGAACGACTTAGTAGCTCTTGTGGATTTGGAGGTACCGTACCTGCACCTAACACAGTTAAATCTACAAATGAGTCTACTTTTTTTACGACCTCAAGACCTGCGCGACCTACTAAAATATCGGAAAGCCCTCTTGATTCGTTTAAGTTAAAAATCTTATGTTGAACAGGCTCTCTTAGGTTGGCATCAACAAGCAAGGTTTGCTCGCCCAACTGAGAAAACACTACGGCTAGGTTTGCCGCCAAGTTACTACATCCGTCTCCTGATGTTGCAGAAACAATCGCTAACGACTTATAACCCTCATTAAACCACCGAAGGATTAACTGGCTTCTTAAAGCTCTTAGTGCCTCAACCTGTTTAGAAAAAGGTTTATAAGCGGCTACAAGCTCTTTACTAAATTGACCTTCATTAGGCTGAAGATAAGGGTAATCAAATTGCAATGACAATACTTGCTTAATATCGGCCTCAGTAATTAAACCAAGTTTTTGAGCCGCGTCACCAAAGCGAATATTTTCTGCTTTTTGTAATCTAAGAACACGCTCAGCGTCTTCTGGATTTATCTTTCCTAAATCAAGTAGTAACTTACCGATACTTGAGTCGGCTTTGCGAGCATCATTTGGCACTAATTGCTTTTTATCCACGTTAATATCACCCATATGTTTCTAATTAGAAGTAAGCAGTTTTCTTGCTTGCCCTAGCAATAAGTTTTCACTCGTCTTTGTAGTATTGCCCTCAATCACGGCAAATACTGGTACGCCTAATATGATAGAAATATCATCTCTACCACGAACTCGTCTATCTAATAATTCAGCTAATAGTCCAAAACCTATGCCTAGCACCATACCCACAAATGCGCCCAAGACTATATTTAAAAGTACTCTCGGACTACTTGGGGAAGTTGGTGGAATTGCAGGATTTAAAATAGCAATATCACTCTGATTTGATTGCCCTTCAATACTGGTTTGGCTAAAACGCTGTGTGACAGCATCTATCGCTTTTTTTGCCACCTCTACATCTTTCTGCAGAATGCCCATTTCATCTCTTAAGCGATTTAACGATAGTACTTTTTTCTTTTGCATCTCAACTTGAGCGCGAAGTTGTGACTCTCGTTGCTGATTGATACTGGCCGAATTACCTATACTGTTTGATAAGCGCTGAGCCTCTTCATGCAACTGACTTCTAATTTTATTAGCCTCACCTTCTGCAGATTTATATGCAGGATGATTTTTACCTAAACGCTGGGCTAACTCAGCTAATTTAGCATCTGCCCGAGCAGAATCAGATTTAAGGCCTTGTATTGTCGGGCTAGATGCAATATCTGGTGAATCTAATGCACTTCTCTGAGCATTTGCATTACGTGATTGAGAGTCTATCGAGGCTGCTTGCACCATGCTCAATTGTGTAGATAATTCATTCAAACGAATGCTTTCTACGTCTAATGTCTGTTCTGGATTTGTAATGCCTTTTTCTTGTTGATAAGATGATAACTTAGATTGTGCTAATTCTAAATCATCCCTCAAAACTTTCACTTGCTGACCAAAATAACCTGCAGCCTGCTGCGCTGGAGCCACTTTTAATTGAGTGCTAGTTTGTTGATAGTTTTCTGCAAACGAATTGACCACAACAGTTGCAAAATTAGGATCCTCACTATTAAACGAGATTTCTATTACACTGCTTTCTTTAGATGGCTTCACCGTAAGGTTTTTCAGCAATAAATCAGACAACCAGTTTTTAATATCGCCGACACCTTTAGCTGATTTTCTAAATAGCTCTTGTGCTTGCTCCGACTTATCCAGCCCAAGTTGACTAACCACTTTAAGTGCAATATTTCGGCTTTGTATAATATCGTTCTGTGTTGCCATGTAGCCTGGCATTAATTGTGCTGGCAGAACCATGCCTGTTACAGGGTCCATGCCTTTATAATTGAGTAGTAGTGAAGTTGTTGCAGTGTAGTTCTTGGGTAAAAATAATGTCACTACAGTGGCCGTTGATACCGTAATAAGGAAAGTAATCAGAATAACTTTGTAACGAGCTTTTAATATCAATAAAAATTGAAGTAAATTCATAAATATCCCTAAAATAGACTTTCTTCAACATACAACACATCATTTGCTTTAATTAAGTCAGTCAACTTAGGCACTACCTTTTCTACCACACCAGCATCATTACGTCGCATTAATTTAATATTCCGTTGTGTACCACGTACAGTTGGGCCACCACCTTGAGCTAAGGCTTGCACTACGGTCATATTTCTTTCTACTCTATAGCTACTAGGGCGTTGCACTTCACCGTAAATATAGTACACCGGTGCGCGATGCACGTAGATTTGGTCATTGGCAACAACATTGATATCTTCAGTGGTTTCATTCGAGAGGAAAATGCCTGCAACATCAAACTCTTTTTTGAATGGCTGTCCATCATGTATTCCTGTCACAACAACAGAATCTGATGCACTAGGAATCATTCCACCCGCCATTGCAAGTGCATCGACTAGTCGCATTTTAACACCATCTAAAGGGAACCTACCTGGTCGCAACACTTGACCAATAATTGAAACCTGATTCCCAGGTGTAACGTAGATCACATCACCATTGCTTACTAGCACGTCTTCGGCCTTTTTATCACCTAGAAATAAGGACGCAAGGTCAACCTCATATTTATATGACTGACCATCACGAGTGCCTAATAATAGCGCCATACCATTGCCAGCATTAATTGATACGCCACCAGCCGTCGCTAAAACATGGCTAAGTGGTATATCTGAAGTTTCTAGCGGGTAACGCCCTGGTCTATTCACCATACCTAGCACAGCTACTTGATTGCCCCTCACTAATAACAATACAATATTTACTTGTGGCTCTTTTACATATCCACCTTTGATTAAGGCTTGAGCAATTAATTGCTCCGCGGCTGGGATGCTTTTCCCACCAACCTTAACCTGTCCAATGAGCGGGTACGTCACTAACCCAGCCCCAGAAACTTGAGTTTCAGTGGTTAATTCAGGGTTTTGAAAAACATTAATGCGAATTGAATCACCTGCACCCAATAAATAGTCCTGCTTGTCACCCGCATTAGCAATGTTGTTAAACGACAAAATTGTCAAAAACAAACCTATTGTAGTAATGAATCTTAAAAAACGTAGTTTCACAATATGTCCCTGAATATAAAGTTATAAGATTTAGTCACACTACTTTAAGCCTGCTACACCAGCTTCAATAGTTAAGTCTTTCTTTGCTTTCTTTTGCTCACCTGCAATAGCAGCAGAATTAGTTCCCTCTGTTACAGAAGGCTTCACTTGGTTATTATCTGCTAAATTAGCAGCTTGTTGATTTGCAAATGCACCTAAATACTCAATCTTAGCCTCTTGGCGGAATTTTTTTATTTTATCTTCAACCATTTGCTTACCTCGCGTATTAATGAAGTAATTTTTAATCATTGGTGTAGCTTCAATCAAGCCGACTGGCGACTCTTCAATACTGGTTAATTTAATCGCATGAGCAATATCACCCGACTGCCAAACAAACATATCACCACCTTTAAGCAACTGCATTTTAGGTAAAATATCCAAGGGCAGTTGTTCTGCTGGGCGTGTAAAAGAGCCACTTGAAAACTTAATGCCTTTAGCTTTTAGGCTATCAGCAATATCCATCATAGATTTCTGAGCGGCTACACTTTCCTTAAGCAGATCAAGTGTCTGCGCACTATTTTGAGCACTGATGTCTTGTAGGTTATATATACGACGTTTAGAAAACAGCTCGGTGTGCTCATCGTAATATTTTTTGAATTCGCTATCATTCATTTCTGAGGAGTTAGCCAACATTTTCTTTAAATAGGCTCTTGCTAGTATTTCTTTTTTAGCCGCTTCTATTTCTAAAATAACGTCAGGCGTTCTATCCAAACTCTCTTTACTGGCTTTATCAATGACAAGTTGCTGATCAATCAACTTGTCTAAGGCTTTTTTTCTGAATTCCGCAACGTTTTCTGCTGTTACGTTTTGTGCGCCCTTCATCACAGCGTCTATTTGGTGCGTTGTAATCTCCACATCATTTACTTTAGCCGCTATTTGTGAACTTGCAGCTTTTTCACCGCCCTTACCACACGCAGCTAAATTGCAAAAAACAATAACAAGAAAAAGTTTTAGAATTTTATTCATCAGTATAAAAACCTTGTAAGTAGATTAAAAAGTAAGCTGCCCATTGAGACCCACCGTATTTGATGAGAAATCTCTATCTGCAAAGTTTGAATCTCTCTCATCATGCTGCAAAGTAACACCAAACTGCATAGTACTTCTTGGCATCCAAGTCACATTCATACCATACGTAAACCCATCATCAATCCGAGTAGACGTTGTTGCACTGGCTGAAGGACCATCACCGAGAAATTTTCTTTTGCTTGCTAACAAAGAGCCTCCAATAACAACTTTTGAAGTTAAAGCCCAAGTTGGCCTTATACTTAGCTCGTCGTTAACAGTGTAGCTACTTGTAACATCTTGATAAGATGAAAGTTTTCTAGTCAAATTAGCACTTATATTTAGCTTTTCGCTTGCATCCCAAGAGTAGTTAACTCCTCCAAAATAACCAGAGAAATCTCGCAGGTTGTATTCGTCATCAGAATGAATATTATGACCTAAATTCGCCTTTAAACTAGACTTTCCTGTCAACTTCCAGAATGCGCTTAACTCAGCTTCATTTTCAGAGAAACCCTTACCAACTTGGTTCGAGATATTAATTTCTTGATTCTCACCATTACTTGTGCGTAGCTTCAACGCAATAAAGCTATCAGATGGCAATGTATACTTAACACCGACATCGAAAGCGTCCAGCTTAAAACTAGTTTCTTGCAAAAATGTCTGGCTATTAACACTATTTACCTTAGTATATCCGCCTAGCAAATGCCAAACATTATGCGGTGACCAATCAAAAGTGAATAACTGCAATTCAAGCGTGCGTACATTTTGCGTGTTTGAGTTTCTATTATCGATAAATGGAATCAAATCAACTTTGCGCTGAGATGATAAATATCCAGTTAGGCTAGGAGTAAGCGCCCAAAGCCAAGCCGCATTATAATTATTTGAATTGAAATTTAAAAAATCAGCATTATCGTATTTATTATCTATGTGCGAATAATCAAACTTGAAGGTCTGTAGACCATACTTCTTATTTAAATTAATGCCAAAATTTGTTGCAAGTACATTATCAGATCGCTTTGCACTACCGCCTGGACTTACACCCTCTGGCAATAAAAACAAATTATCATAATGCCTGTAGTCAGTCCCAATTAAAAAATTAACAGTATCGTCTCCATCTGCGTAAGCAAAGGTTGTCGTAATCTGTAACAACAAACTAGAAAAGGCTAAGGTAAACTTCATCAAAGCATTTTTATTGTGTTTATGCTTCACAAAGGAAATTTTACAGCGATGCAACATACGATCCATTAGAAATATCTGTCTTTGTGTGAACAATGGCTTCACGAAGCCTAATACTCATAGTTTGTAGTAAAGTTAGTAATAGCTTATTTCCTAATCTAGGCATTTGTAAGAGAACGTCATTGAGCGTTTCACGTGTTAAGACAGCAAAATCTGTTGGCAAAAGCGTGACACAACTGGCAAATCTTGGACACCCATCTATCATAGACATCTCACCAAGTGTAGCGCCCACACCAACTTGTGATATTAACTTTACATCTCCAACTGAAATCGTTTTAGTCACTTCGACAGTGCCAGTTAAGATTAAGATTAAAAAGTCTCCCGCATCACCTTCTTTTAACAAAGTCATATCTTTGGGCGCCGCGTAACATTGCATCAACTGACATAGAGTTCTCACCTCATCAAGGCTAAAAGCCTCGAAAAGCTTAATATCTTCAATTATTTCAAAAATCTCTTCTTCATATTGATCTGCCCCACCTAAATAAACTAAGTCTGGATGCAACTCCATAATTTCTCTTTTCATCATTTCATTTAGCACCCTTATTTACTTCACTTCTAAACAAACCTTACCATACAACATTTTCCATTATTATAGTAGCCAAAAATTGGCACGCTTCGTGCTCACCTGAACTGTATCTATTAATTTTACAAAGTATTACCATACAAAATATTTCTGTTTGATAATATAACCTTTAAACATCACTTTCAATAGTCCGAATGCATCTATAACAAATATAATGACCTCTGAAAGCAACTCTCTTCTTTGAAAAGAAACCTTAAATGATAATAGAAGAACATTTAATGAATAGGCGTGAGTCAGGGCTTAAGAAATTAATTCAAGAGTCCTTGCATATTCGCTCACATGTTGAATTACTATTCTGGCTGCAGGGAGACTTTCAACGCTACATTCCTCACGAAGTGATGATTGCCGCTTGGGGCGACTTTTCACTGGGTATAGTATACGTTGATATTGTTTCAGCACTGCCAGGAGTTAGAACGGGAAAAATTTCCAGTAAGAGCCTAACCGCTCTGATGCAAAGCCTTTTTAAATATTGGCTTGAAAACTCTAAATCTCCCTTTACCCTGAATGTAGATAAAGGCATATTTCATGAGCATGAGTTAGGCTGTATTGAAGCGAACATCAACCTAAAAAAAATGAAATGTGCTATCGTTCATGGCATAAAAGATTTTAGGGGCGGTCATGACTGCTTATATGTTTTCATTAATGCTACAGCTAGAATACTTAATCGCACAAGCAAGATGACCCCTGTATTCTTACCTTTTATTGATTCAGCTTTAAGGCAGTTGGAACATCTGCCTGAGCAACTTCCAGTGGTACAAGTAACACGTGACGAACCAGAAAGTGAATTTGTTGATATACTCTCTGAAAGAGAGTCAGAAATCATGCTGTGGGTTAAGATGGGTAAAACTAATCACGAAATTGGAATGATACTTAACATCAGTGCTTTTACCGTGAAAAATCACTTACAGCGTATTTTTAAAAAATTAGATGTTTTAAATCGGGCGCAAGCTGCTACTAAATATAATCGAACATATCAATCTTAATGAGCAATAAAAATCATCTCCCTCTCGTTCGAAGAGCATCAGGCATTAGATTAGCCCGCGACAATATTCTCTCAATTATAGAATCTTTAGCCGACCCATTGTTAGCAGTTATAGGTTTATGGGCTGTGGCTTTCATTCAAGAAGGTCACTTAGGACCTATCTATCTATTTCTTTCGCTCATTATCTTTTTCCTCTCGTATCCGGGTGAGTCAAAAGTAAACCTTCCCATTATTAAAGGCGTAACGAATATAATCGCCACATGGATAATCTTGTCTTCGTTACTGATAATGTTTGCGTATACAACTCGTTATATGTATTTGTTTTCCACTCAAACTATTGTCTTATGGGTTATTTTAACGCCAATCATACAAGTACTTGCTTTACTGCTACTTCGAAGCATGGCACCGCTCATCATGTCTATACAAGGTCCAATCAAACAGGCTGTTATTGCAGGAATTAACACGCAGAGCATAGAACTTGCACTTAGATTAAATGATACAAAACTTCAATCCACAAACGTTATCGGTTTTTTTGAAGATCGAACTCTAAAACGTGTTGCAGAAACTACGGACATTGATGTACTGCTTAATGGAGAAATAGGCGTATCGATTCTAGGAACTATTGATGAACTAGCTGAGTATATCAAGTCTCATCAAGTTAACATCATCTACTTATCTTTACCAATGTCTGGTCATCCGCGCATTCTTAAACTACTTGATGACCTCAAGGATACTACCGCTTCAATCTACTTTATTCCAGACATTTTCATGACTGACCTCATTCAGGGGCGTATGGGACAAGTCGATGATATTCCTGTTGTTGCTGTTTGCGAAACACCATTCACTGGCTTTAATGGAATTATTAAGCGTGCGGCCGACGTTGTATTTTCACTAGCTGTACTTTTACTCATATTGCCGATACTTATTATTATTGCAATTGGTGTTAAGTTAAGCTCACCTGGTCCAATTATTTTCAAGCAACGTAGATACGGTCTTGATGGAAAAGAAATCCTTGTCTATAAATTTAGATCCATGTCTGTTTGCGAGGATGGTGGGGCAGTTACACAAGCAACAAAAAATGACCAGCGTGTGACTAAACTGGGTGCCTTTTTGCGTAAATCATCCTTAGATGAATTACCTCAATTCATCAATGTGCTTCAAGGTCGCATGAGTGTGGTAGGGCCGCGCCCTCACGCTGTTTCACACAACGAAATGTATCGCAAGCTTATTAAAGGATATATGATTCGCCATAAAGTTAAACCTGGCATCACAGGCTGGGCTCAAGTGAATGGATTACGTGGCGAAACAGAAACGCTGGACAAAATGAAGGCACGCATTGATTTTGACTTAGAGTATCTGCGTAATTGGAGCCCTAAACTAGATATTTACATTGTATTTAGAACAATAAGCGTAGTATTTAAAGGTGAGAAAAATGCCTACTAAACACACTTTCGATTGATTGTACGTCAGCTGCTAACCTGTCTTAGATAAGTATTTATGAGGCATTAACGGTCTTTTTTACTTAAATTTAGATATCCCTTTATTCGTTGATAATCACCAAATAACTTATTGCTGATACCAACTACTCTTATACCCAGACAACCCATCCTATTTTATATTCACAATATTTGCATGCATCATAGTGCTTATCCGATAAGTGCGTATTACGGCTATCGTGACCGATCAAAACGGACTATCGTGACCAGTTGCG
>NZ_JAQSDC010000010.1 GCF_029945705.1 Methylotenera sp. | reverse complement strand
TGCATCACTATCTAACATGGTGCGATTAAATCGTATTTTTAGAGGTGCCCATAAGGTATTTCTACCCATTTTTTTAGCCTGATACATCGCAATATCAGCATGTTTTAATAACACATCTTGAGCATGCTCATTCTCACTGAATAACACTACTCCTATACTAGCCGTTGTCTGGTATGCACTTGAGCCAAGCTGGTATGGCTGACTAATTGACATTAAGATTTTATTAGCAATAGTTTCAGCGTGTGATGCAGCTTCTAGAGGATGTTTGCTCAAATCTTCCAGCATCACCACGAACTCATCACCACCTAAACGCGCCACAGTGTCGCCTTCTCGCACACACTCGGTCAGCCTGTCAGCCACTTGCCGTAATAATAAGTCACCAACGTCATGGCCAAGTGTATCGTTAAGTGTTTTAAAGTGATCAAGATCAAGAAATAGCAATGCACCTCCCCAGCCTAGACGTGCGCCGGCGGATAAAGCATGATTCAGGCGGTCAATTAAAAGACGTCGATTAGGCAAACGAGTCAGCACGTCATAAAAAGCTAAGTGATTGATTTCAGCTTCTGCGGCATTGCGCAATGTCACATCGGTAAATGTGGCAACATAATTCGTCACAATACTATTGTCACCCACGACTGCAGTAATCGTGAGATGCTGAGGATAAACCTCACCATTTTTACGACGATTCCAAACCTCGCCTTCCCAGTAGCCACTTATAGCAATGTTTTGCCACATTGAGGCATAAAAATCTTCATGATGATGGCCCGAGCTAACTAAGCGCGGTGTTTGGCCTACTGCCTCTTCTGCCGTATATCCAGAGATCTTAGTAAAGGCTTTATTGACGCGCAGAATAACTTTATTAACATCTGTCACCATCATGCCTTCTTGAGATTCAAACGCGGTAGCCGCGATACGAAACTCTAGTTCAGCTAACTTACGGCCGGTAATATCTAAAGAAGTACCCGCAGCACGAATGGCTCGTCCACTAGCATCACGAATGACTTTGATAGAGTTACTCAGCGTACGGACTGCTCCCAAGGATGGATTAGTGCGAGATTCAAATTGAATTGAGCCGATGAGAGTGGCTAATTGACGTTGAATATCGACCACTAGGTCACGATCATCTGGATGAATTAACTCAAGATACTCAGCAAAACTTGGCGTGCCTAATTCTGGATCTAAATCATACAACCGAAAGTTTTCATCAGACCAAGTGCCCATCATTGTGATTAAATCTAACTCCCAGCTGCCTAAATGCGCACTGGCTTGAGCTTTAGCTAAACTAGCAGAGCTTTCAAGTAGTTTTAATTCAGACTGTTTACGTTCAGTCACATCACGCGACAACATAATAAAGCGAACATTTTCGCCAGCTACTTTGGGTTTTTTGGCCACAGAAAGCTCAAACCAGAACTTACCCTTTGGCAACTCTAATTCAAGCTGCTTACCTTGTGATCTATCTTCATTTTCGGCCTCATAAATTGCAGACATCACTATATTAGCCGCGCCTTCTGGCATCACTTCACGTACCGTTTTTCCGATTAACGCTTCGGATGGAACTGGAAGCAAGTGCTTGCTGGGCGAATGTGCAGAAATATAACGGCCATCAATATCAATTTCGAACAATAAATCAGGAATGGCATCTATGGTCGCTTGCAGCCTAATGTCGGAACGCTGCTTTTCTTCCTCAGTACGCTTTAACTGAGTCACATCGAGCATCGCTGCGCGCAATATGGGTTGTTCAGCTTCATCATCCATGCGCAAGCAGTTGAGGTTAACGGTGATAATCGTACCACTGACATGCGCTAATTTAATGTCGAAATTTAGCTCTTCTCCACCATCTAGGTCTTGCATGCTTAAAAATATGCTTTGCCAGCGAGCTTTCTCTCCTTCTACTACAAATTGACTAAAGTGCTGCTCGTTAAGCTCGCCACGCTTCACACCTAGGATTGAAGTCACTTTCCAATTAACTTCAGTGATCTTGCCATGCTTACTGATAGAGAGATAACCTATAGGCGCAAATTCATAAAGATCTCGATAGCGATCACGCGACTCCGTAGCCTCTAACTGTGCCAATTGCAACTTATCTTGCGCTAAGCGACGTTGCGCTTCGCGATCGAAATTATCCAAGGCAAAACTAATATCAGATGACATTTCATTCAGTAGCGCTATTGTCTCTTTATCAAAAGCATCTACTTCAGGGCTATAAACAATAAATATGGCAAATGGCTTACCATTTCGATTAATTGGAAATGCTCCTAAAGCGTTCCAGCCACATTGTTGTGCATAGGCTAGCCAAGGCTGGGTGAGCGGATCCTCTAAGAAATTATTAACAACGACGTAGTGATTCTCTCTAAATGCAATACCACTAGGACCCTGGCCTTCTTGAATATCAGCACGACTCGAAATATGCAGACTTTCTAAAAACTCCAAACCCTCACCATAAGTGGCGACAGGTAAAATAAACTGACTAGGTTCATCCAACACCCCTACCCAAGCCATTTGCAAACCACCGAATTGAACGGCGCACCTACATACTAGAGGGAATAAATCATTCTCATCCGACATGCGAACAATCGCTTGATTAGTTTCACTCAGGGCTTGATATAGATTGTTTAATCTAAGAATGCGCTGCTCATTTTTTTTACGATTAGTCAGATCATGCAAAATGGCAAAATAAGTTTGGCCATCTAACTTACGTGCATTCACTTCAACCGTAAACTTAGTGCCATTCTTACGTACATGCACCCACTCTCCCGTATGTAACTCGCCAGCCATCATGCTCTCTACAACGGGATTTACTCTGCTTATCTCTGTATCTAGCAATACTTTAGGTAAGTGAAGACTTAAAAGCTCATCGCGCTTATAACCAAACATCTTTAATGCGGCTGGGTTTGCGTCTAGAATGCGATGTTCTCGATTGAGCACCAGCACACCAGAGCCAGACTGTTTAAAAAGCTTTAAATACCTATTCTTAGCAACCTGCTGAGCTTTCACTAAAGTCCAAGCTAGTAAAGCCAGCATTAAAGATAAGGCGAAGCCAGCGCCAGCAATAGTTTTAGACTGATTCAGATTTGAAACGCGCGATTCAAATTCTGGCGTAGTATTTAATAACAAGGTCCAAGTATGGCCAGCAAAATCCAACTGGCGTTTGGTTTGCAGCCTACCATCAGCAATGCTATATTTAGACGACTTTATCGCTGATTGATACATACGTGATTGATCTGAAACCACGTTGCCGTCGTATATTTCAAGACCAATATCTTGATCAAACTCACCCTTTAGCCCAGCCATTAAATCATTAATGCGCAATGGTACATCGACCCAGCCTTGAATGTTTGTCCGTCTAGCACTCAACGTATTAAGATTTGCACCTGCTTTAAAAATTGGCAAATACATCACAAATGAAAATACGTTTGACTTAGCTACATCTTGCACCAAGGTAAAGTGATTTGAAACAGCGACCTCATTTGAATCACGAGCCCGCTCCATCGCGACTCTCGCAATAGGGACCGCAAATACGTCTAAACCTAATGCTTTAAGATTATCCCCAGCCATAGGCTCCATACGAATGATAGGGGCATATACTTGACGGTCACCCTCAGGTCTGATTTTGTAATTGGGTAATCCCAGTTTACGAATAGCTTCTAAATGTCGAGCTTTATCAGCACCTCGCACAATGGTGACTAATCCTATTCCCAATACACCAGAGTTTTTTTCTTTTATTTTTAAGGCGTCAACATAAGATCTAAACTCGCCTACATTAACGCTTTCTGAACCATCAATAAAACCCTTTACACCTCGCATCACAGTTTCGTAGGCGTTAAGACGAGCTAGTATATTGTTTTGAGTCTGATCTGCGGCGTAGTCTAATGCTGCATTTAAATTTTCAGTATGATTTTTTTTAGCTTCTTGCCACAAAACGGCAGTAATGCTCAGCCCAGCAAGCAACACCATGGCAGAAATTAACCAAGGCGCAAGCTTAGTCTTAACTAAACCTAATAAGCGTTTTTTATTCCAAAAAGCCATACCTTCTATTCTTAAAATTAATGCTATATTTAAAATATTCAGCTGCTCTACATTACGTTAGATAACCTTTTTTAAGCCATAAAAACGATAAGAGCACAATCATCCAATGCCACTGATACTTGAAACTCAAAAACCAATCAGCTCGTTTTTGGAAAACATCATAAAAGTATCAGTGCAATCTCATTCAACTAATATCGGCAACATAATGTAAAAATTGAATATACCCCAAGCGCCGCTCCGAATTCCAGCTTACTTTTCAGTAACATTCAACAACAATAATTAAGTAGTGATTTTTTTCTGCACCAACATGGCGGCACCAATAATACCTGCTTGGTCGCCCATGCTAGAGAGGCTTATCTTCACTTTACCACGTAAAGCGGGAATCAAATCTTCGTTTAATTGTTGTGTAAAAGCTGGTTCAATTAGCGACCAAGCAGCACTCATTCCGCCGCCTATCACTACATTGGTCACATCGATTACTTTTAAAATTTGGGCTAATGCTTGAGCAAGCGTTTTACCCGCTAGAGAATACGCAGCAACTGCATGTGTGTCACCCTGATGAGCGAGGTTGGCAATTTCGTGTGCATTGTATTGCTGACTAGTCACTTCGAAATAGCTAACTGAGACGCCACTCGCTGAGGCGTACTGTTCCATGCAGCCATAATTGCCGCAGCCACATAATCGACCATTTGGCTGAACAGTGATATGTCCAACCTCCATAGCCACACCATGCTGACCTTGAAACGGCTGACCATTTAAGATTAAACCACCACCAACACCTGTGCCTAAACCCAAGTAAATGAGATGGTTGATTTGACCAACACACATGGCGTATTCGCCATAGGCAGCAGCTAAGGCATCATTTTCTGTCATCACAGGCAGTTCTATCAGCAAACTTAAATCGATACTTAAATCCACATCAACTAAACCAGGTAAATTAGGAGATTGCGAAATCTTTTGAGTATGCGGGTCAATAAAACCTGGAAAGCCTATGCCAACTGCTGAGATATTGGGGTATTTCACATGCATACTATCTATTGCGACTGCCATAGCATTTAAAATAGTTCGCCAAGCTTGCTCTGGCGTATGAATTTTACAAAAATTTGAAAAGTCAGTTTGAAAGCGCTTTTCTTCTATCAAGCGAGGCGGAATATTAGGTGCAGTTTCATCATAATCCACCACGCCCAAACGCAGATTTGTTCCGCCAACATCAATGCCGATCAACACTGCCATGATGACATCTCCATAAGATTAACTTCTTTCTGTCCTAGCAATCACTTCAGTAATAAACTCTTTTTGAGCATCCGTTAGCTGATGCCAATTAAAACGCCAATGCCAATTACCTGAGCATGTGCCTGGGGTGTTCATACGGTGACTAGAGTCCAGCGCTAATATATCTTGCATAGGAATAATCGCTAATTGTGCATGAGATTCAAACGTAAGATTAATCAAATCGGCTGGCATATGCACATCATGCTCCTCTGAACGTGAAGAGTGTATATAAGCCTCTACTAAGCCACGCTGATGTTCATCTAAAGTGTTATACCAACCAAGCGTGGTGTCATTATCATGCGTGCCAGTGTAGGCGACGCTATTGGCTTCGATATGGTGTGGTAAATACGGATTATCTTCTTGACCGCTAAACGCAAACTGCAAAATTTTCATACCGGGTAAGTGATATTTAAGTCTTAGCGCATCCACTTCGGGCGTGATAATGCCCAAATCTTCCGCAACTAAACAAATTTTAGGTAAAGCCTTAAAAATGGCGGCCAGCAAAGCATCTCCTGGCGCAATGACCCACTGGCCATTTATAGCAGTCTCTTCACTCGCAGGAATCTCCCAAGCCGCTTGCAAGCCTCTAAAATGGTCAATGCGTACAATATCAAACAAGGCGCTTTGTGTTGCCATGCGCGAAACCCACCAGCTAAAATCATCGGCTGCCATCGCATCCCAATCATAATGCGGATTGCCCCAACGCTGACCTGTAGCGCAGAAGTAGTCTGGCGGTACACCTGCTACTACTTCCATATTTTTATATTCATCTAACTTAAAGAAATGCGGTTGCGCCCACACATCGGCACTGTCATACGCAACAAAAATTGGAATGTCACCAAACAAGTAGACACTCTTAGTTGCAGCATAGGCTTTAAGCGCTAGCCATTGGGTAAAAAATATAAACTGCGTAAACTGAATGATAGCGATTTCATGTGCTAGCTCTTTACGTGCTTGCTTAAGCGTTGCAGCATCTCTATTCTTATAGCCATCAGGCCAGTATTGCCAGCCAGCCTGATTAAACTTATTACGTAATGCCAAAAATAAGGCAAAATCATTCAACCAGTGCGATTGTTTTTTACAGAATTTTTTAAAATTCAGTTGCTCTTTCTCAGCTAAAGATTCCGCTTGCTTAGCTTGCTCACAGAAAGCCTTATAGGCTATTGCAAGTAAATTGGCTTTGCTGGTTAACTCGCCACTTACCATGTCTCCGCCCAAATCGTTTTTTGTAAGCAGTCCTTGTGATTGCAGGCTTTCCAGACTAATAAAGTCTGGATTACCTGCAAAAGCTGATAAACATTGATAAGGAGAGTTATCCGCATGCGGCATATTGATTGGCAATGTTTGCCAAACACTGACACCAATACTATTTAGAAAATCTACAAAGCGGTAAGCTTCAGTGCCTAAATCACCCACCCCTAAATCACTCGCGTCAGGTGAGCTAGGCAAAGAGCTAATATGTAACAACACCCCTGATCGGCGTTGAGATAAAAGAGATAAATTAGTGCGTTTCATTATTACCTACATAAAATTATGTTGACGTGAATCTGGTTAACACTAATTACATCTATATGCGCTTTATTACATTGAGCTTAAACCTGCCCTCTACGCATTGTGCCAGCATTATCTGCATTACCACCACCCGCACTAATAGTTTTGTGCAATATTGCAGGTACTGGTTGTTGCAGTAAAGTATACAAGTTAATTAAATTGCGACGATAAAGCTGATCGAAACTCGCCACGCTATCAGACGAGTTGTAATCTCCAAACCACCAAAACCAATCAGAGCCTTCACAAATTGAAAGCTGACGTTCACAGGCCTTCAATTGATTGGCGTCTAAACTATTACTCAACATCACATCATCGTAAGTTTTTTTCGCCGCACATAGTAAATCCCATGCTAAGTTTTTATCTTTACTACCAATCCAAGTACTAAATGTGCCGTATACCCAACTACCCGCCGCTATTTGGGACAAGGCAGGAGCGGATATTCCGCTAGTTTTATATCCTTTAGATTGATATAAATCAACGATATCGCTAAAAGTCGTCATTTCGATATCAGGATGATTGGTCAGTGCTGCATACAATTCGTTCAAAAAGTAATAGCCATTGTATGGATAGTATTCCCAGGCGTTTTCACCATCTAATATAACGCTAACTACTTTAGCACTCTCATTTGAATTAGCTTGGTGTATGCCTTCTAATGTTTTAATAAAATCACTTACCGCATCTGGCGTGTGCATTTTTGCATACTCAAAGCCGATTTTATCTGAAAGATTATCATCCCTAAAGAAGCATAAAATATCTTGCTTACCATTGGTTACGCGGTATGGTTGATAGAGATATTCACTCTTGTCTTGCAAACCCATCTGCGACTTCAATAAACTATTGGCCAGTACTGCCTGCCCCGTAGCTGCCCATTCCACACCATGCTCTGCCATCAATGAGAGTGTTGCATTAGATACGCCACCCTCTGCAGGCCACATTCCACGTGGAGCTTGGCCAAATAAGTTAGTATGATATTTACTCGCTGCAACCACATGGGCAGCAGCACGCTCTTGCCCACCAGCATATCTGGCAAATTTAGGTAAAGGTGCATACGGCATGGCATCTATCGTAGATTTAAAGTCTATCAATAATGGCAAAATCGGATGGTAATAAGGCGTAGTAGAAATCTCAATTTGCTTAGATTTCATCAGCGCTTTATAGCGTGGAATCAAATTAGCAATTGTTTCTGCTATCACAGCAAATAATTGCGTTCTATCTTCTAAAGTAAAACTTAAACCCTTGGACATTAGCGTTTGCACCACTTTGTTATTGCGACGCAAACTCTCGCCACACCAAGCTAGGTGATACCACACTAATAAATCCGCTTTATATTGCGCAGATAAATAATGAAACTCATCTTTGTCATCCGCAATCGGCTCTATAAGCTGGTAAAGCTGCAATAAACGCTGATAATGCGGGAAGGGACTCAGCATTTTCTCGTGATGGCTTTTGAAGCAGCTATTCACAATTAAACGACATTGCTCATAACTGACACTAGCTAAATCTGGCTCTATCAACAAAGCCAATAACGGATCGCGGATATTATTTTGCTTAAACTGAAGAGTGTAATCTTCTAGCTGCTCTAACAAAATGGGCACAAAATTAAAGCTGACGCGCGCTTTTGGGTTGGCTTCTAGGTGATAGGCCATATCACTATAATCTTTTATCGCATGCAAATACGTCCATGGCAACACATATTCATTGCTGACAATGTCGCGGTAGTCTGGCTGATGCATGTGCCAATAAAGATTAATATACAGTTTCGGGCGAGTTGGTTTCATTTTGATTAGCAACCTTAAATTAAATAAAAATAGTTAAAAATTATTTTTTAACTATTTAATTTATATTCAATCATTTACATTAAATCACCCTATACAAATCCTGCCCTAACATATCAGGCGTTACAAGCGTGATACCTTTCTCCGAGACATAAAAACGTTTAGCGTCTAAAGCCAAGTCCACACCAATCTGCATACCCTCAGGGATGCTACAACCACGGTCTATTACTACATTTTTGAGTATTACATTACGGTGAATTGTCACTTTTGGTAAAATAACCGCACCTTCAATATCACAATAACTATGCACTCGAACATCAGAAAACAGCACTGAATTGGTCACAGACGAACCGCTGATTAGGCAACCACCTGATACCAACGAATCTGTTGCTTTACCCGTTCTACCTTCGTCATTAAACACAAATTTTGCTGGTGGCAACTGTTCCAGTGAGGTCCAAATCGGCCACTCTCTATCGTATAAATTAAGCTCAGGAATCACTCGCGTTAATTCCATGTTCGCTTCCCAATAAGCATCAATCGTGCCAACGTCACGCCAGTAATAGTTACCGTTTTGAGCGCCGACACAACTTTCGGTAAAGCGATGTGCTTGGATTTTATATTTTTTGATAATGTACGGAATAATATCGCCACCAAAATCGTGGGTTGACTTTGGGTCGCCAGCATCGCGTATGAGCTGCTCATACAAGAACTTAGCATTAAATACATAAATCCCCATACTTGCAAAAGCCTTGGTTGTATCACCAGGCATATGCTTAGGACTCGTTGGTTTTTCAGCAAACTCAATGACGCGATCAGTCCCATCTACTGCCAACACGCCAAACCCTTTGGCATCCTCCAACGGCACATTGATGCATGCTACCGTCATATCTGCATTGCTTTTTACATGAGTCGCTAACATTTTGCCGTAATCCATTTTATAAATATGGTCACCAGCTAATATCAAAATATACTCACCACCGCTCTCACGTAATAAATCTATGTTCTGATACACAGCGTCTGCAGTGCCCTTATACCACTCATCTGAAATACGCTGTTGCGCTGGAATGATATTAACGTACTCGTTAAACTCACCACGTAAGAACCCCCAGCCACGCTGAAGATGCTGAATTAGACTTTGGGCTTTATATTGTGTAGCGACGTTAATACGGCGAATACCAGAGTTGATGCAGTTTGATAATGGGAAATCAATGATTCGGAATTTACCACCGAATTGTACGGCAGGCTTTGCGCGCCAATCAGTTAAGTTTTTTAAGCGGCTACCTCGGCCACCTGCAAGAATAATAGCAGCGGTATTTTTGGTTAATGTACTAATAAAACGGTCTGAATACTGATCTTGCGACATAACGCCCTCCTGAAGTTTAATTAATCATTTGCTTAACTAGCCGGGCTCACTAGTTTAATTTTTTGTTCTTACAGTGTTCGTTTACATTATAATCAGCTTAAAGCACTATAATCTAGCTAAAACACTAGCAATCTAGCAAATATTATTAAATATATTTTTTAGAAAAATTGAGGGGGAATGTATCTTGGATAAATCTGAAGCGACTCCAGTTGATTCAACAACCAAAGTAGCCGCAAAAACAAGCGCTAAAGCCAAATCGGCTTCAAACGCAAATTCAGATTCTTTGAAACTGATTTTAAAAGCAAAGCATCACGATCCATTTAGTTTTTTAGGTTTGCATGCTGTTGATAACACCTACATTTACCGAGTGTTTTTACCAAGCGCTTCTGAAGTTTGGGTCAAAAATTCCAGAACATGGACTAAACTTAATAAAACGCACAATGATGGTTTATTTGAAGTCACAAGTGAAACTCCCCTTAAAACGCCATGTCTACTTAAAGTAAGCGCGGGTGGTAACGAATACGAAACTTATGACCCATACACCTTTGCATCAAGCCTAACGCAAGATGAGCTTTACTTGTTTGGCGAAGGTCGCTTACTACAGGGCTATAAAACGCTGGGG
Organism: Methylotenera sp.; assembly: GCF_029945705.1. GTDB lineage: Bacteria > Pseudomonadota > Gammaproteobacteria > Burkholderiales > Methylophilaceae > Methylotenera. Next base: position 31,996 of record NZ_JAQSDC010000010.1, on the reverse strand, counting down.
GCGCAGTGCATCTCTCAAAAAAGTATCGAGGGTGTGCGCTTTGCCGTTTGGGCACCCAATGCTGAACGCGTTAGTGTAATTGGTAGCTTTAACAACTGGGATGGTCGAGTCCACTCAATGCGTGCACATGGTTCTAGCGGTGTTTGGGATATTTTTATTCCTCATTTAACAACGAGTGACACCTATAAATTTGAAATTCGCAATCGCCATACTGGGCATATTTTAGCTAAAACAGACCCCTACGGCTTCGAGTTTGAACCACGCCCTGGTTCTGCTGCAAAAATCAGTACAAGCAAGCATCAATGGCAAGATAAAAACTGGCTAGATGCACGTCAAAAACGTGACTGGCTACATGCGCCGTTCAACTGTTATGAAGTGCATTTAGGTTCATGGCAACGCAACGAGCAAGGTCACTTTTTAACTTACCGTGAACTCGCAAACACATTGGTACCTTACGTTACCGAAATGGGCTATACGCATGTTGAGTTGATGCCAATTTCTGAACACCCACTTACTGAATCTTGGGGCTACCAAACAACTGGTTATTTTGGTGTGACTAATAGATTTGGTTCACCCGATGATTTACGCTTTTTGATTGATGCATTTCATCAGGCCAATATCGGCGTGATTTTAGACTGGGTGCCAGGCCACTTCCCTAAAGATGATTGGGCGTTAGCACGATTCGATGGTACGGCATTATATGAACACGAAGACCCACGTTTAGGTGAGCACCAAGATTGGGGAACGCTGATTTTCAATTATGGCCGTAACGAAGTACGCAACTTTTTGATGTCTAACGCGCATTTCTGGCTGTCTGAATTTCATATTGATGGTTTACGTGTAGATGCTGTTGCCTCCATGCTTTACTTAGACTATTCGCGTAAAGCTGGGGAATGGCTGCCAAATAAATTTGGTGGGCGAGAAAATCTAGATGTGATCGAATTCCTTAAACAACTTAACGTGATGGTAGGCGAAGACTTCGCAGGCGTACTAACAATCGCTGAAGAATCTACTGCATGGCCTGGCGTCTCTCGTCCAGTGTACTTAGGTGGTTTAGGTTTTAACATGAAATGGAACATGGGTTGGATGAACGACACCCTTGCTTACATTGAGCACGACCCTGTTCATAGGCGCTATTATCACGACATGCTGACTTTTGGTCAGCTATATGCTTACTCTGAAAACTTTGTGCTGCCCTTCTCGCATGATGAAGTCGTACACGGAAAACATTCGCTATTAGACAAAATGCCTGGTGATGCATGGCAAAAATTTGCCAACCTGCGCCTGCTGATGACTTATCAAATGACGTCTCCTGGGAAAAAACTCAACTTCATGGGCAATGAATTTGGTCAAGGGCGTGAATGGAATGTCAATAGCAGCCTTGATTGGCACTTGCTAGGGAAAGACTATGAAGGTCATCAATGGCATCAAGGTGTTAAGCAAGCTACTACTGACTTAAATAGAATTTATAAGAATCTCAACGCGCTACATGCACTCGATTTTGAAGTGCAAGGATTCGAGTGGATAGACTGCCATGATAGCGATCAATCAATAGTTAGCTATGTTCGACGCGGTTTGGACAATAGTTTTGTTATAATAGTGTTGAATTTCACACCTGTGTTGCGCAGTACTTATCGTATTGGTGTGCCGCAAGCTGGCAATTACCATGAGATTTTTAATAGCGACGCTGGTTGTTATGGCGGTAGTAATCAAGGCAATGGCGCTGGACTTCACACAGAAAACGTTGCTTGGATGAATCAGAATCAATCGCTTGTCATCACATTGCCACCTTTAGCAGGTATCGTTTTACAAATAAACTAATTTTTTCAACATCAAACTTAAAGTAATTTTACAAAATGGCTGCATTAACTACACTACCAGTCTGGCAAAATCTTTGCCAGCATCAACAAGAAATTGCAAAAACACATATGCGCGATTTATTTGCAAACGATGCCAATCGTTTTGATAAATACAGCCTTAAATTTACCGATATATTGTTTGATTTTTCCAAACATCGCATTAATGACGAAACGCTACCTTTGCTGATGCAACTGGCGCGCGAAGCGAATATTGAAAACTGGCGCGATCGAATGTTTGCTGGTGAAAAAATCAACATTACAGAAAATCGTGCGGTGCTACATACTGCGCTTCGCAACCGCAGCAATACCCCAGTGATGGTCGATGGTAAGGACGTGATGCCAGATGTCAACGCGGTACTCGCGCAAATGCGTGTATTTTCAGACAAAGTGCGCAATGGTAGCTGGCTTGGTTACACAGGCAAACGCATCACTGATATTGTCAATGTAGGTATTGGTGGCTCTGATTTAGGCCCCGTGATGGTCTGCGACGCGCTTAAACCATACGCGAGTCCAGAGTTACAAGTGCATTTTGTATCAAATATCGATGGCGCTCACTTAATGCGTGCCTTAGAAAAATGTAATCCTGAAACCACGCTATTTATTGTGGCTTCAAAAACATTTACCACGCAAGAAACCATGACTAACGCCATGTCAGCACGTACTTGGTTTTTGTCAGCCGCACAAGATAATGCACATGTAGCAAAACACTTTGTTGCCCTCTCTACTAACGCAAAAGCTGTACAAGAGTTTGGTATCGATATTGCCAATATGTTTGCGTTCTGGGATTGGGTAGGCGGTCGCTATTCACTGTGGTCTGCAATCGGCTTATCAATCGCCTTGTACGTTGGCATGGATAATTTTGAAGCGCTGCTTACTGGTGCGCATGAAATGGACAACCACTTCAAAACTGCGCCTTTAGAACAAAATATGCCAGTCATTATGGCGCTGATTGGTGTTTGGTATAACAACTTCTTCCATGTTGATACTCATGCAATATTACCTTACGACCAAGGTATGGCGCGCTTCCCTGCTTACTTGCAGCAAGCTGACATGGAAAGTAATGGTAAATTCATTTGCCGTGATGGTAGTCGTGTGAAGTACAAAACTGGCCCTGTTATTTGGGGTGAAGCTGGCACGAATGGTCAGCATGCGTTTTATCAACTTATTCATCAAGGCACTCAAATTGTGCCGTGTGACTTTTTAATGCCCGTACATAGTCATTATGCGATTGGTAAACATGGTTACGCTCATCATAAAATTCTGCTGGCTAACTTCTTAGCGCAAACACAGTCGTTAATGCTAGGAAAAACATCTCAAGAAGCACGCGTTGAACTTGAAAAACAAGGCATGAGCGGTGAAGCGCTAGAAAAACTATTGCCGCACAAAGTGTTTGAGGGTAACCGCCCTAGCACTTCCATCATGTTTGATAAGCTCACGCCAAACACGCTTGGTAAACTTATTGCTTTGTATGAGCACAAAATATTCGTACAAGGCATGATTTGGGACATTAATAGCTACGACCAATGGGGCGTAGAATACGGCAAACAAATTGCGCAAGAAATTCTGCCTTTGTTAACCAACGATGACAAAATCAGTGACTTTGATAGCTCTACAAACGGTTTAATTAATTACACCAAAGCACGTAAATAATCACCATTGTTTTACAGCGTATTTTGCAAGCAATAAAAAGCCCAACTAATCCCTTAGCTGGGCTTTTTTACGTATAAAATCAATGATATTTCATTTGCAAAACTATAGAAAGATTCATGATGGCAAATTTTGATCAATATCGAGTGAATTCAAAAAAATTCTCGCTCAAAGACCACAACCCTCAAGACAAAAGTGAACGTTCAAAAACTAAAGAGCAAGACTCAACTGATCTCACACAACTTGCCACTGAGATAAATGCCCTGCAGGATATTCTGCATGCCGAAGGTAAGCGTAAAATCTTGCTGGTATTGCAAGGCATGGATGCAAGCGGCAAAGATGGTACTGTACGCCATGTGTTTAGAGAGTGCGACCCGCTCGGCATCCGTTTAGCGAGTTTCAAAACCCCAAGCAGCGAAGAGCTCGCGCATGATTATTTATGGCGTGTACACCAAGTAGCGCCCAAAGCTGGTGAATTAGTCATTTTTAACCGCAGCCATTATGAGGATGTGTTGATAGTAAAAGTGCACGACTGGATTGACGATGCAGAATGCAAGCGCCGCTACGCGCAAATCAATGACTTCGAGCGTTTACTTACAGAAACAGGCACCACCATTATTAAATGCTTTTTAAATATCTCGAAAGAAGAGCAAAAAGCCCGTATGGAAGAAAGATTAACTGATCAAAGCAAAACGTGGAAATTCAATCCCGGTGATTTAAAAGAACGTGAACTTTGGCCGCAATACATGCAAGCTTACGAGCAGGCGATTACAGCAACATCCACAGAATATGCCCCGTGGTATGTCATACCTGCAGACTCTAAAACCAATCGTAATCTGCTAATTTCTAGGCTATTACTCGATAATTTAAAAAGCATGAAGTTAAAATATCCGCCTATACCAGCAGATTACAAATCAATCATAGTCAAAGACTAATGCAGTTTAACTTCACCAGCTTTTATTAGTTGCTGCGTTAAAGTTTCACCAAAACTAGCGCTAGCACTTGCACCAATTCGTTTAGCGATACGGCTTGTAAAGTCTTCTTGAGAGGTAAAGTCTACTATCTTTTCCTCCTTGATGACATCTCTAGCAACATAATCCGCGCTTCCAAGCGCATCAGCTAAACCCATTTTAATGCTTTGCTCGCCACTCCAGAACAAACCGCTAAAGGTTTCCGGCGTTTCTTTTAGACGGTTGCCACGACCTTGACGCACCACTGTTTTAAACTGCTCATGGATTTCATTTAGCATCGCTTGGGCTAAAGCTTGATGTTTCGGGTTTACTGGTGAGAATGGATCTAGCATTGCTTTATTTTCACCTGCGGTCAACAAACGACGTTCAACGCCCACCTTTTTCATCACTTCAGTAAAGCCATAACCATCCATCAATACGCCGATTGAACCAACAATACTGGCTTTATCCACATAAATTTTATCAGCCGCCGCCGCAATATAATAGCCGCCTGATGCGCAAATATCTTCTACTACCGCGTAAACAGGTATTTTAGGGTGTAGCTTCTTTTGGCGCTTAATTTCATCATTAATAATGCCAGCTTGTACTGGGCTACCGCCTGGACTATTGATGCGTAAAATAATACCTTTGGTATTTTTATCATCATAAGCATCGTGCAGGCTGCTCATAAACGAATCTGCGTTCACCGCACCACCCGCTTCAATCACACCAGCCACTTCAATCAGCGCAGTATGTGAGCCAGCACTATTCTTTCCGCCACCAAACCAACCTAGCGTCAGAAATAAGATAACAAATAAATAGGTGAACATAAGCCCTTTGAAAAAAATACTCCAACGTCGCGCTGTTCTTTGCTCAGTTAAGGCAGAACCAGCAAGCTTCTCAATCGCATCGCGTTGCCATTTTGTATCATCTGACTTTGAGTTATTTAATGAAGTATTTTGTTGACTATCTTCTGACATTATTAGCTTTCCTTAGTGTTTCTAAATGAATACTACTTAATTGAATCTAGATTGATTAATATTTCTTGGTTTTGTTCAGTCACTTGTATTACTTTTAAACTTTTACCCTTACAAGGTCCCATGACGCAAAAACCATTATCTGGTCGGTAATGTGCACCATGCGTAGAACAAATCAAATAATCTTTTTGAGATGTAAAAAAATCACCTTCGTTCCAGTCTAACTCTATTGGCACATGCGCACATTGGTTAACATAAGCATAAGGTTTGCCGTGAAAACGCACCACAAAACCTGTGACAAACTCACCTAACATGGGTAAAGGAAATCTGACGCCTTTAGCACCCTCTTCTAGCGCTTCACTTTTTAAAATAATGGTATTTTGTGTCATATCACTTGCATCATATCAATAGATTAAGCATGTTCGAGCAACCATGTACTCAAATCAGCAAAGGCAGAAAACTGCTTCACAGGGTTGAGATGCTGCCATTGCTCGGCCGCTTGAGCGCCATAAGTGACACCTACAGAACGAACACCTGCATTTTGTGCCATTTGCAAATCATAACTGGTGTCGCCAATCATTAATGTGCGCTCAGGCATCACCACTAAATACTCCATCAACTCATCTAACATTTGCGGATGTGGTTTAGAAAAACACTCATCTACAGTGCGCGTTGAATGGAAATACTTAGCAAGACCAGAATGTTCTAAAGCTAGATTTAGCCCTCGCCGACCTTTACCAGTGGCGACCGCTAATTTAAATCCACGTTTATTAAGTGCCTTGATGGTATCGGCAGCGCCCACAAATAAGGGAATCTCACTTTCACCTGCATAATAATTCGTCGTGTATTGCGTCGCGAGTGCTTGTGCTTGTTCAGCTGGAATATCGCCATACAGTGTCTGAATAGACTCGCGCAAACCAAGCCCGATAATATTACTCGCCGTTTGTGGTGTTAACGCTGGAAGCCCTACTTGCTCTGCAGCCTTTAAAAGTGCATTGGTAATCATCCCAGTAGAATCAGCTAAAGTACCATCCCAATCCCACACAATTAAATCAAACTGCTTTGTCATTCAAACTTACTCTTTCTCACATTTAAGACTCTAATTTTACTAAAAATTTACTCAAGTCGGGCGGCAAAGGCGCGACTAGTTCAAGTTTATCATTGGTCAAAGGATGGCGGATTTTTGTGACAGATGAATGTAAAAACATACGCTTTAAGCCACTTTTCACTAATGACTTATTCACTGCAAAATCACCATATTTATCATCGCCGACAATCTGAAAACCTAAATGCGCCAACTGCACTCGCAACTGATGAGTACGCCCAGTCACCAACTGCGCCTCAAGCAGACTAAATTTACCTAATACTGGATGACTAAAATTCTTTAACAACTTAAACATCGTTTCAGAAGATTGACGCTCATTATATTTGTCTTTTGAAATATCAGTCACCACATTCACCCGGCGCTCACCATTAGGTAAGAGATACTTTTGTAAGTCTAATACCACGCGTTTTTTTGCCTCTAGCCACTCGCCTCGAACCAGCATTAAATAACGCTTATCCGTTTGATTATTACGAATCGCCTCATGCAAAGCCACTAACGCACTACGTTTCTTTGCCAGCATTAAGACGCCTGAAGTTTCACGATCTAACCTATGCACCAACTCCAAAAATTTCGCCTTCGGGCGCTCCAAACGCATCTGCTCAATCACACCGCGACTCACACCACTACCGCCATGCACGGCAAAACCAGCTGGTTTATCAATGACCAACATTGCGTCATCTTCAAAAATAATAGTATTTTCAAACTTAGATACGGCTGGTACGTTTGACTCAACATGCTCAACAATCGTTGCTCGTATTGGTGGAACCCTGACCACATCGCCAATGGTTAATCGGAAATCCGCATCGATGCGCTTTTTATTAACGCGCACTTCGCCGCTACGCAAAATTCTATAGACATGGCTTTTTGGTACACCTTTAAGCGTTTTGGTCAAAAAGTTATCCACGCGCTGACCTTCACTTGCTTCATCAACTGTGAGAAAAGCCGCTGCCAATTCACTTACCTTATTCTTTAACTTATCCGTACTATGATGCTGATTTTGTGGTGTTATATTGTTCATACTTTGCTTAAATGTTTGTAGTAGCCTATACTTGCACGATTATCAATTAAAGTTAAAATTAATTGGTAATAAAGAATACTCTCAATTACTTAGAAAAGCGCTTTATAAAAACGCAAGCTTATGTAATTAAAAGTAAAACAGACACTTGGTTAATGCCGCTCGCCATATTATTAAAGTAGCAGCAAGTAAAATAGCGCTCAAGCCGCCGCAGACAAATAAACATAAAGCGCGACTTAAGGGAAAAGTTAAATTTAGCAATTTGCTAAATTTGCATTTACTGAAGACAGAATTTTAACGAATTTAAGCCTCAGCAGGCATAAATTTCAATAATTTAGTTTGATTTAACGAACAATAAACCCGTTTTAATTCGATTTATTCAATTAAAACAAGTGATTAAAAATTGAAGCTAACTCTAGAATACTTACTGAGGTAAGTTGCACACTTGGCAAATCTTTAAGCTAAAGCTTAAAGAGTCATTTTTTAAGAACTTTTTAAGAGTACAGCGACAATTGTCACCTGCTCTGAATTTAAATTGCGTAAGTTTAAATTACTAAGTTTAAATCGTTAGATTTCAAATTTGCGCACAGCGCCTTCAGTATCTCGGCCAGCACCTCTGGCTCCTACCCTTAATTAGCCTTCAATATCAATCGCTTACTTTATAAGCATTGAGTCTGCCACCTGAGCCTAACAGGAGCAAAACAATGAAACGCATGTTATTTAATGCAACGCAATCTGAAGAGTTACGCGTTGCAATTGTAGATGGTCAAAAACTCATCGATTTAGATATTGAACACGCTGGTAAAGAACAACGTAAGAGCAATATTTATAAAGGTGTTATCACCCGTATTGAGCCATCACTAGAAGCGGCCTTTGTCGATTACGGCATGGACAGACACGGCTTTTTGCCATTCAAAGAAGTAGCACGTAGCTACTACAAAGAAGGTGCAGACGGTAAATCTCGCATTCAAGACGCATTAAAAGAAGGTCAAGAACTAATCGTTCAAGTAGATAAAGACGAGCGCGGCAACAAAGGTGCCGCACTTACAACATTTATTTCACTCGCTGGTCGTTACTTAGTATTAATGCCAAACAATCCTCGTGGCGGTGGTGTTTCACGCCGCATTGAAGGCGAAGACCGTGATGAATTACGTGATGTATTAGCGCAATTAGAAGTACCTAAAGGCATGAGCATTATTGCTCGTACTGCTGGTATTGGTCGCAATGCTGAAGAATTACAGTGGGATTTAAACTATCTCACACAGTTGTGGACAGCCATTGATGGTGCGTCTGCAATGCAAGCCGGGGCTTATTTAATCTACCAAGAAGGTAGCTTGGTGATTCGCGCAATTCGCGATTACTTCAGCTCTGACATTGGCGAAATCTTGATTGATACACCTGACATTCACGAACAAGCTGTTCAGTTCATGAATCACGTAATGCCAGGCAATGTGAATCGCGTAAAACTTTACCAAGATGAAATTCCACTGTTTACGCGCTTTCAAATTGAACATCAAATTGAATCTGCTTTCGCACGTGAAGTGCGCTTGCCTTCAGGTGGCGCAATTGTAATTGACCACACTGAAGCGTTGGTTTCAGTTGACGTCAACTCAGGCCGCGCAACCCGTGGTAGCGATATTGAACATACCGCATTCAACACTAATATTGAAGCAGCTGAAGAAGTTGCTCGCCAATTACGCTTACGTGATTTAGGCGGTTTGGTGGTAATTGACTTTATTGACATGGAAAGCCAGCGCAATCAACGTGAAGTTGAAAATGCACTGCGTGACGCATTGCACGTTGACCGTGCGCGCGTACAAACTGGCAAAATTTCACGCTTTGGTTTGCTAGAGTTATCACGTCAACGCTTACGTCCTAGTTTAGGTGAAACGAACCACATCCCTTGCCCACGTTGTAGCGGCACTGGCCATATTCGCGGTATTGAATCAACTGCATTGCACATCTTGCGTATCACGCAAGAAGATGCAATGAAAGAAAATAGCGCAATCATTCAAGTGCAATTACCTGTTGAAGTCGCTACATTCTTGCTTAACGAAAAACGTGCTGACATTCACAAAATTGAACAACGTATGGGCGTAGAAGTGGTGTTGATTCCAAACATTCACCTTGAAACACCTAACTACAATATCGTGCGTATCAAGCATGATGACGTGAATGAGGAAACTAATCGTGCAAGTTACAAACTGGTAGAAATGCCTGCTGAAACTACATTCATTCCAACTGCAGAAGAAACTGCCAAAGCAGTAAGACCAGTGGCTGCAGTAAAAGGCATCACACCTACAGCACCTGCGCCGATTGTAGTGGAAAAAGAAGCCGAAGTTGTCGCTGTGCCTAAGTTGTCATTCTTTGCGAAAATTAAAAACTTTTTTGTTTCAACACCTGCAGCAGTAGAAACAACTAAAACTGAAGCAGAAAAAGCGGAAGATACACGTCGCGAAAACAATCGTAACAACCGCAACCGTAATAGTCGCAATCGTAACGAACGTAGCCGTGGTGACCGTCCAGAGAAAGACATCAATCAACAAAATCGCCCAAATCGTAACAACGAGAATGCACGCCCTACGGAAGCTAAACCGCAAGAGCCACGTCAACAAAAACCTCAGCAAGCTAAAAATGAGCAAGCACGTCCTGATCAAAACCGCAATGACAAACCACGCAATAACAATCAGCCTGCCAACGTTACCTCTGAAGCTCCTGCAAACAATCCACCTGCCACCAATGTAACAACTGAGCAAACTGCTGAGCGCACTGGCAGCCGTCGTAATCGCAACAACCGCCGTGGTCGTCGTGACCGTGACGACTCAGTAGCACGTGATGCTAATCGCCCTTTCGTTCCTAATGAGGAAATGAGTGCCGATCAGCCAAACGTGAATATTGAAGTGGCAATCACAGCTGAACAACCCAAGGCTGTAGAGGAAGCTAAACCAAAAGCGCAGGAAGCAATTATTTCTGTTGAAAATGCAGCGAGCGAAAGTACTACACCCGCTGTAGAAACTAAAACGAGCGAAGCACCTAAAACAAACAACAAGAAGCCTAAAGCAGCTAAAACGCCTGTAGTCAAAGCTGAAGATAATAATGAAGTTGCTCCTGCCGTAACAGCAGAGGCTACTCCAGCAAAAGCGGACAACAAGCGCCCTGCTCGCCCACGCAAACCAAAAACTGAAGCTAAACCAGTTGATTTAGCTACTGCAGGTTTACAATTGGTAGAAACGAAAGCAGAAGCGCCAAAAGCAGCAACTGTTGAAGAGGTTAAACCAAAAGCACCACGTAAAGCCGCAAATTGGCAGAAAAATGCTAATGTAGATGCAAGTGCAGAACCTTTAGTGATGGTGGAAACACAAAATAAGTAGCATTGGAAATACGTTAAGGTGAGAACCTAGCAATAAAAAAGCCCTGAATCTTCAGGGCTTTTTTATTGGCTTCAAATTTTTAATTTATAAAACCCTAACAATATTAATGCATATTAACTGCGTATGATTTGCACTGTATATAAACCTAAACCCGTCATGACTATTGAGCCCAACACATGCACTAATATATGCGTTGTCGCCCAAGCATATTGCCCCCTAGTCAACATAGTCACGGCTTCAGAAGAAAAAGTAGAAAATGTTGTTAGCCCTCCGAGTAAGCCCGTCACCAAAAAAAGTCTAACTTCTGGTGCTAATGTTGAAGGCAGGACAGAAACTCCCATGAATAATCCAATTAGGTAACCGCCAGCCAAATTGGCCACCAAAGTACCTAATGGTAATGCAGGAAAGCTTGCATTAAGCATCACACTCAAGCCCCAACGCATCCATGCACCAATGGCAGCACCAGTACCAACCGCTAAAAATCCGTTAAATCCCATGCTCACCCCTGAAACAATGTTATAGCCATTAATTTATACAATATAATAATGCATCAATGTCATTATGCAGAAAGTATATTTTGCGCGTTTTATTTGTCACATCTGAAGTGTTTCCTTTAATAAAAACTGGCGGCTTAGCCGATGTAAGTGGTTCTCTCCCCTCCGCATTACAGAATCTAAGTATTGATGTACGCATTTTGGTACCAGGCTATCCCGCAGTCTTAAAGCAACTTGATGATTTACACCACCTCGCTACACTAAAAAATTTACCCGTCATTGAAAGTGCTGAACTAATGATGGGGACGATATTGGACACTGACATCAAAGTCATGGTGATAAAAGCGGCAGGCTTGTATGAACGTGAGGGTGGCCCGTATGTAGACGCTACTGGGCAGGAGTGGCTAGATAATCCTGTGCGCTTTGGTATTTTATCCAAAGTTGCAGCGGTGATTAGTGGCCCAAATAGCCCAATTCCTGAGTGGCAACCTGACATTGTGCATTGCAATGACTGGCAAACAGGCTTAACACCAGCCTATATGAAGCTGGTCGAGCATTCACCAGCAAAGTCCATCATCAGCCTACACAATATGGCTTTTCAAGGTTGCTATGCGCCAGGGTGGCTGACGACGCTGGCTTTACCTCACGGTAACTTTGCAGTAGAAGGCTTTGAATATCATGGTCAATTATCTTTCTTAAAAGCTGGCATTTTTTACGCAGATGCTATTACAACAGTAAGCCCAAGCTATGCAAACGAAATTCAAACAGCTGAGTTTGGTTTTGGCTTGGAGGGCTTGCTCAGCAAACGTAGTAATGAATTGAAGGGTATCCTTAATGGCATTGAAACAGATGAGTGGAACCCTGAAACAGATTTTCATCTTACAAAAACTTATAGCGCAAGTAAGTTAGCTGGTAAAAAAGAGGTTAAAAATGCTTTGCAGCAAAGACTTGGGCTTCAAATTGATGCAAATGCACCATTATTAGGCGTAGTAAGTCGCCTAACACATCAAAAAGGCTTAGATATGCTGGTGCCTATCGTGCAGAAACTGGTAGATTCTGGTTGCCAACTAGCCTTGCTGGGTAGTGGTGAAAGTGCGCTTGAGAATGCCTTCCGACATCTTGCTAATGACAACCCAAACAAAGTCAGCGTCACTATTGGCTATAACGAGCAACTATCCCACCAAATCATGGCTGGATGCGATATGTTCATCATGCCGTCACGCTTTGAGCCTTGTGGATTGAACCAACTGTACGGCTTGGCATACGGCACACCGCCTATCGTTAACGCCACTGGCGGCTTAGCGGACTCAGTGGTTGATACCAACATTATCACGTTTAAAAACAAAACAGCGAATGGTTTTGTGATGAGTGAAGCCAGCCCTGCAAGTTTATTAAGCTGTATTAAACAAGCCTTAAATGTATTCAATAACGATACAAAAGCTTGGCAACAAATTCAAAAGAATGGCATGCAACAGAATTTAAGCTGGGATAAAAGCGCTTTAGAATATTTGGCTGAATATAAAAAGCTGCTTGGAAATGAATGAAATTTAGCTAAATTGAATTGAGGTGAAAAACTTGGCACAGTAAATGCTTTATTAATATTATGCTTCTCCAAAGCAAGTTTCTCCTCCCTCCAGGGCGTCTTGATAGACGCCCTCTTTTTTTGTCTAAGCAATTACCAAGAATTACTTAACGACCCAGCTTTTACTTAACAATAAAGTGCTCACGATAGTATTTGAGTTCATCAATCGACTCATAAATATCGGCCAAAGCCTCATGCTTGCTCGCTTTTTTAAACCCTGAATAGATTTCTGGCTTCCAACGGCGTGCAAGCTCTTTAAACACGCTGACATCCAAATTGCGGTAATGGAAAAAACTTTCCAAATCTGGCATATAGCGAGCCATAAAGCGCCTATCCTGACAGATTGAGTTGCCGCACATAGGTGATTTATTAGCTGGCACGAATTGTTTTAAAAACGCGATCATTTGTAGTGTGGCTTCAGCTTCATCCAACGTTGAAGCTTTCACCTTTTCAATTAATCCAGAGCGACCATGTGCGCCTTTGTTCCACGCATCCATACCGTCTAAAACTGCATCACTTTGATGAATTACAAACACTGGAGACTCACCTAATACATTCAAGTCTGCATCGGTCACAACCGCAGCGAGTTCTAAAATACGGTCAGAATCTGGCAATAAGCCACTCATTTCCATATCAAGCCAAATTAAATTATTCTGATTAGTGCTGGTAATTGTTTCGGCCATCATGATTTCCATTAAAATTTAAGTAATAAGCGAACTTGATGAACTAACACCAAGAAAATGCTTCACAATACCAATATATTAACTTATTTCACTTAACGAACTGTCAATTATCGTTATTCAACAACTAGAGACATCAAATACATGCCTTTTGAACCAACATCAACTCTTACCTATACCTTCGTTAGCTTGCTCGTTGCCACCACTCTCGTTCGCATCTGGCTTGCGCGCAGACACATTGCGCATGTACAGGCTAATCGCAATCAAGTACCAGTGGCGTTTAAAGACAATATCGCCTTGGATGCGCATCAAAAAGCTGCGGACTACTCTACGGCTAAAACAAAGTTGGTCATTACCGAAACCTTAGTGCAAGCTTTGTTACTAGCAGCCCTTACCCTAGGAGGTGGTTTACAGTGGATTGATGACATTTGGCGCAATATACTTCCAACACAGGAAATTATTCGTGGTGCGCTAGTCATTTGTAGCGCGATGTTAGTCAGCAGCGCAATTGACCTGCCTTTTGAATACTATAAAACATTTGTTGTGGATGAAAAATTTGGCTTTAACAAAATGACACCCAACATGTTTTTTAGCGACCTTGTTAAGCATAGCTTGGTTGGTCTAGCACTTGGCGCACCTATTTTATTTGCTGCTTTATGGCTTATGCAAGGTGCTGGTCAATATTGGTGGTTATACCTATGGGTAATCTGGAGTGTGTTTAATCTTGTAATGTTAGCGGTATATCCAACATTTATCGCACCGTTATTTAACAAATTTTCTCCATTAAAGGATGAAAATCTAAAACAGCGTATTGAAACCTTACTGACAAAATGTGGCTTTAAATCACAGGGCTTATTAGTAATGGATGGCTCATCACGCAGTAGCCACGGTAACGCTTACTTTACAGGCTTCGGCGCCTCAAAACGTGTCGTATTTTTCGACACACTACTCGAAAGATTAAATGTAGACGAGATAGAAGCCGTGCTTGCGCATGAACTCGGCCACTTTAAGCACCATCACGTGATTAAACGCATTGTATTATTGTTCTCTATGAGCTTTTTAGGCTTAGCTTTATTGGGTTGGTTAATCAATCAGCCATGGTTCTACGCGGGCTTAGGCGTCACGCAAATCAGCCATTACATGGCATTAATTTTATTTTTGTTGGTATCGCCCATATTCTTGTTTTTATTACGCCCGATGATGGCTAGCTATTCACGTAAAAATGAGTTTGAGGCCGATGACTATGCTGCCAATCACGCAAGCGCTAAAGACTTAGTCAAAGCACTGGTTAAACTATACCGTGATAATGCCTCTACGCTCACGCCAGATCCATTACACTCGGCTTTTTATGACTCCCACCCTCCTGCTAGCATTAGAATTTCTAAATTAGCAGCGTATACTAGTTAAACGCAAGATACGTTTAGGAGTTGTGATGAAATCATTATCATTGAGCAGTTTAATATTGTCGTTTGGTCTCGCACTATGTAGTCTTGCATCTGCAGAACCATTTACATCTGCAGATGCTAATGCTGGTAAGGCACTAGTCGCAAAGAACTGTGTAAGCTGTCATGCCGAAAGCTTTGGTGGTGATGGGTCTGGTATTTATACTCGTGAATCACGTAAAGTAAAAACATCTAAAGGCTTAGTTGCACAAGTGCGTAGCTGCAACACCATGATTGGCCTCAAATGGTTTGAAGATGAAGAACTCAACGTCGCCAAATACCTTAACCAAACCTATTATAAATTTACTGAATAATTTGACTACTACTCAAGCAGCATCAATCAAGCAAACCTCACAACTAAATGACTCCACGATTAAAGGCACCGTTGTCGCCGCTTATGGCAAACGGTTTCAAGTTGAGCTGACAGATAAAAAACGCATTAGCTGTGTCACACGCGGCAAAAAAACCGATTTAGCCTGTGGTGATCTTGTCACTCTAAAACTTACAGATAAACACGAAGGCGTTGTTGAATCAACATTGCCACGCAAAACCTTGCTATATCGTAGCAATGCCTTCAAAAGTAAAATATTAGCGGCTAATGTTACGCAGATTATCATTGTACTTGCCACACAGCCTAGTTTTTACGAAGCTTTGCTCAATCGCTGCCTAATTGCCGCAGAAGCGGCTAATATCAAAGCTTTGATTGTGTTAAATAAGTGTGACTTAGCTGACAATGATGATGCCAAACAAAAACTAAAACTCTACACGGATTTAGGCTACCAAGTGCTTTCGCTGTCAGCTAAAGAAGATATTTCAACACTTAGACCTTACTTGCAGAATGAAGCAAGTATTTTAGTGGGTCAGTCGGGCATGGGGAAATCCACCATCATTAATGCGCTTTTGCCTAATGAAGATGTACGCACGCGCGAAGTCAGCCACGTTTTAGATAGCGGAAAACATACCACTACAGCCGCGCATCTATATCACCTTGATGAACATAGCCAATTAATTGACTCGCCAGGCTTGCAGGAGTTTGGCTTACATCACCTCAGCACAGATGAGCTTGAACATGCCTTTATAGAGTTCAGACCATATCTAGGTAAATGTAGATTTAATAACTGTAAACATTTACAAGAACCAGACTGTGCAATTACATCTGCAGTAGAAGCTCACAAAATAACACCCGAAAGACTCGCTATTTATAAAATGCTGCGTTTAGAGATTTAGTTACGATCATCTTACGTCAATATAAAAATCAGCTTTAGTCACTAAAGAAAGTTAAAAGCACGTTGAGAAAATGTAGCGTTAAAAGTAAACCAATGTAAAAAATATCAACAAAAATAAAAGCTTGCAATATAATAGATTATTTATGACACAAGCATTAAACTGAAAAACTAAAAAGCGTAACTTAATGACAGACATTCGCCGCGAAAAAACTCTAGCATCCCTTTTAGATATTGGGATGTTTGTATGTGAGCTTGACAGACCGTGGTTGGGTACGCCTTTTATGCTTGAAGGTCTGCTTATTGAAGATGATGAGCAAATTACCACGATTGCATCTTTGTGCGAATTTGTCTATGTAGACCGCACCGTGTCTGTTGGCCTTCACTTTAGAGCGGCCCCCAAAGAGCAAGTAGCCATTAAACGAGATGGCACCATTAATCGAGTAACGTTAGACGCTTATACTGGCAAACAAACTAGCAACGCTATCAATAAAACTACGAAACTTGGCACACCAAATGTTAAGTTCTCATTTGTTGATATTCTGAAAGAAATACACTCAGGGAATCAAGCTGCTCTATCTGGTGAAACAAAATCCACCAACTCTGATGCCGTATTTAAAGTACAGTATATTACTGACAATAAAGTCGTTGAGATTAGTGCTGATAAAAGTGCTGACAATACAACGCTAGCCACACAGATTAAAACTGATTTTTCTAATTTTATTTCCGGACTAACTAGCTGGGGTGGCAAACAGAAAAAGCTCAAATCTAATATTGATAAAAATACTTTAAAAACTAATCTAGCAAAAAGTGAAGATCGTCACGATGGTGACAAAATTACTATTTTTGATGAAGCTCCACCCGTTGAAGATGAAATAGCGGCTATTTACCCTATTTATGAGAAATCACAACTCGCGACAAAAGAGATGTTTGAGGCGCTAGCGCTTGATCATGAAATTGATTTAACTAAAATACATGAAGCTTTAGATGGTATGGTAGAAAGCATTGAGCGCAATCCTGATGCACTGTTATGGCTGGCTAAGTTGAAGCAGACCGATGATTATTCATACAACCATGCCATGAGCGTTTCAATTACGCTCATGGCATTGGCAAATTTCATGTCTCTCCCTAAAAAACAAGTAAAAGATTTGGGCTTGGCTGGTTTACTACAAGATATAGGCAAAGCAAAAATACCTACGGATTTATTACATAAATTAGACAAAATTACGCATGATGAATTTGAAATTCTAAAAAAGCATGTCGAGCATGCACTTGCCTTATTAGAAGCTACAGAAAATATTTCCAGCACAGTTATTTTAACGGTTTCACAACACCATGAGCGCATAGACGGTAGCGGTTATCCATATAAATTATCAGGCAACCAAATAAGTTTGACGGGTCAAATGGCTGGCCTAGTTGATACCTATTGTGCACTAACAACTAATAAGGTCTACGCAAAAGGCGTGTATAACCAAATTGCTTTAGAGGAAATTCACTCTCTGCGTGGCTTTAAGTTTAACGGTGTATTGATTGACCAACTAGTACAATTTTTAGGCATGTATCCAGTGAGTTCACTTGTAGAACTCAATTCTGGTGAGGTTGGCGTTGTAATTCAACAAAATAGTGTAAGGCGCTTGCTACCTAGAATCATGATATTGCTCAACCCAGACAAAACTAGAAATGAATATCCAGCGATTATAAATTTAATCAATTCACCTCTGACAGCTTCAGGCGAACCTTATAAAATTGTGAGAGGATTGCCGCCTGACAGTTATGGCTTAAGTGCTAACAATTACTATGCCTAATCTTACCGACATTACATTACAACTAGCACATCAATCCAACAGCACAACGTTATACCAAGACTTTGAAATCCAATTAGACTCAAACTTACTGCTACAACTGATGACTAGTTATAATATAAAAGCCTCTGACGTTACGGGTGACTATGTTTTCAATTCCCTAGTGTATGAGCAGTTTGTAAAAACTGAACCGTATAACGCTGGAAATAGTGTATTAAAAAACACAACACTTGCAATTAGCAGTTGGCCACAAAAGTTAAGTTGGTCCCAGCTGAACCAACGAATAAACAACTTTCTACTTGCTTGGCTTAACGATTACAAATTAGGTGCAAATTTAGATGCCGCCTTTTTGCTAACGCGTTGTTTAGAATTAAAATCTAGCAAAAATGTGCAATTTCAAAGTTTACTCAATCACCTTATAGCACGTGTAACAAACCAGCTTGAACAATATAAATTCAGTTATGTACAGAACTTTGATTTAGAGACGGGCCTTCCAAATCAACATTTGTTACTTAGCTTACTTAACCTAAGTTTGAGCAACAACCAGAGTTTAAATAACAACCAGCAAAACGATTTGTCAAAGTCTGCACATCTTCCTGAGTCAGTACACTTAGGTTTGATATTAATAAACCTCAACATCAATCATGGAGAGGCATCCCAACTAAACTCTGCTTCATCTAACTTGATGCTGGCGGTCATACACACCATACAACAACACTTAAATGATGATGCAACCTTATTTCATGTAGGTGCTATTGATTTAGCCGTTTTAATTAACCCCTTAAAGTCGCCAACTCAATTAAACCTAATCGCTACAAAACTCCTGCACGCTTTTGAAACCTCACTCCCACTGGAAAAAATCACTTTAATACTAAACCCTCACTTTGGTGCTATAAGCACTTTCAACATACAAACAAACGCCATTTTTCTATATGAGTACGCTAAATTAGCTTTAAATCAAGCCATCGTTAAAAATGAGAAAATTAAAATATACGACCAGAATATCTCCTCATCATTCATGAGTTCGCAACTTCTTGATGAGGCTATTATTGAGGCATTACAGCAAAATGAACTATCACTTTTCTTGCAGCCAATAGTCACTATTAACGATAAATCTATATCAGATAAAGTTAGTATCACTGAACAGTGCACAAGTGCAGAAGTATTATTGCGCTGGCCAAATCAAGAGTGGCAGTCTATTTCACCTGCAAGGTTGCTTGATGTTATTTATAAAAAAGGTTTTGGTAAAGTATTCATACGCTGGTTGATCAATAATGCATGTCAGCATTGTGCTGAGTTAGCGGCTATCCACCAACATAATGTTTCGCTGACAATCAACTTAAGTAGTAGTGATTTATTAGATTCGGACTTACCTGAACTACTCTCACAATCTATTAGCCTATGGAATATCTCCGCTAGCGGTCTAACTATAGAAATCACTGAGAATGACATTCTAGTTGACGAAGTAAAAGTGTTGCAGGTACTAGATCAAATTGTACAATTGGGCTGCAAAATCGCCCTAGATGATTTCGGCACAGGCTACTCATCCATGGCACGCCTGCGCAATATGCCAATCGACATCGTCAAAATTGATCAAAGTTTTGTACGTAACATCTCTAACTCAACTCAAGATAAAGCCATTGTTAAATCCATCATTAAGTTAGCCCATAGCTTAGGTAAAGAGGTGATTGCTGAGGGTGTTGAGGATTTAGCATGCCTCAACATATTAAAAGAAATGAATTGTGAAAAGATTCAAGGTTATTACTATGGGAAACCCATGTCTTTTGAAGTGTTTGTCATTTGGTTAGACGCATTTAAAACGCAACAACTCACTTAAGTTCAAATACAGAGCTTAAGATTTTTGAATTACGCTTAGCTTAAAATAATGAACAGTCAGCGTATAATTGTCATAATTTCTCAATTAAGTCACCGCCATGCAAATCACCACCCGCCTAGAATTTGACGCTGGGCATCGTATTCCAAGCCATAAAAGCCAATGTAAAAACTTGCATGGGCATCGCTATGCCATTGAAATCACCCTCTCTGGCGACATCATTACGCTTGAAAATGCCTCTGAAAATGGCATGGTGATGGATTTTTCTGACGTAAAAGCGATAGCAAAAAGTGCCGTTGTTAATGTATGGGACCATGCATTTTTGGTATATCAACACGATATAGAAATATTGAATTTCTTGAACTCTCTGCCTAACCACAAAACGGTGGTATTTCCCACCGTACCCACCGCAGAGAACATGGCTGCTGAAGCATTTAAAATACTTAAAAGCCAGTATCAAGATACTTATGGCAACCATTTAAAATTAGAAAAAGTACGTTTATATGAAACTCCCAATAATTGGGCTGATGCACTAGGTTAAGTTATTAGCTTAACTTAAATCCTGACTATTTTAGTCGCTATGGAAGCTTGCATTGATATAGCTTCCAGAAATTTAACATTAAGCCATCTCTTCGCCACGTTCCTCATAATGCTTCGCTACCCAGTGACGATAATCACCACTCGTTACATTAGCTACCCACTCTTGATGTTCAAGATACCAATTCACAGTTTTCTCAATACCTGTTTCAAAGGTTTCTTTTGGCTTCCAGCCTAACTGTGTTGCTATTTTTGTAGCGTCAATCGCATAACGTTGGTCGTGACCTAAACGATCCTCAACATAAGTGATTTGATCTACATAAGACTGACCATCTTCGCGTGGTTTCTTTACATCTAACATTCTGCAAAGTATTTTCACCACTTCTATATTAGGTTTTTCATTCCAACCGCCTATGTTATATACCTCCCCAACCTGCCCTGCCTCTAAAACACGTCTAATTGCAGCACAATGGTCCTCAACATACAGCCAATCTCGAATCTGCTGACCAGTACCGTAAATTGGCAATGGTTTGCCTGCGAGCGCATTATGAATCACTAAAGGGATTAATTTTTCTGGAAAATGATGTGGACCATAATTATTAGAGCAATTTGTGGTTAATGTCGGCATACCATAAGTATGGTGATATGCTCGCACCAAATGATCTGAAGCGGCCTTAGAGGCTGAATATGGGCTATTTGGCGCATATGGATGGGTTTCAGTGAATGCAGCATCGGATTTACTCAGAGAGCCGTACACCTCATCAGTTGAAACATGTAAAAATCTAAAGTCGTTACGATTCTCAACACTTAAGCCACCCCAATAGGTACGCACAGCTTCTAACAAGTGGAACGTGCCGACCACGTTGGTTTGAATGAAGTCTTCAGGGCCGTGAATAGAGCGATCTACATGGCTTTCTGCAGCAAAATTTACGACCGCACAAGGCTTATGTTTAGCTAATAACTCAGCGACCAGTGACTGGTCACCAATATCTCCATGAACAAAAATATGCTCTGGATTATGCTGAATTTCCACTAGGTTTTCTAAGTTGCCTGCATAAGTCAGCTTATCAAGATTGACTATTGGGCCTAGCCCCTGCTTGATCCAAGCTAATACAAAATTAGCGCCAATAAAACCAGCGCCACCAGTCACAATAATCGTTTTATTCATACAATTAGCCTTCTATACTTTGATATATTTTATTGATATTTTTCTATTTATGATTCTGTAGTATTTGCTTCTAATTTAGTCCATAAGCAATCGCTAGATTTTGCTAATGAAGCGATATATTCATCATGTGCAGAAATCTCTGCTTGGTTGGCTAACTTAACTAACACGGGTTGCTTAATCTGCTGCATAGCGTCACTATTCTTTTGTTGGGGTTTATCCAGTTCCATCATCAAACTATCTTGACCGCGCGTCATTGCCATATAAACATCAGCGAGTAACTCAGCATCTAGCAACGCGCCATGCAACGTGCGCCTAGAGTTATCAATGCCATAATGTTTACACAGTGCATCTAAACTATTACGCTGTCCAGGGCGCATTTCTTTAGCAATTTTGAGCGTATCAGTAATTTTTGCAGCAATCGACTCAACTGGTTTTTGCTCGATTAATCCGAACTCTCTATTTAGAAAGCCGACATCAAACGGCGCGTTGTGCATGATTAACTCAGAGTCTGCGATAAAGGCAATTAACTCATTCGCAATATCAGCAAAACGTGGCTTGTCTTGTAAGAATTCCAGTGAGATCCCGTGCACTTCTTGTGCACCTTGATCAATTTCACGGTCTGGATTCAAATAGTAGTGAAAATGCTGCTTGGTTAATCGACGATTAACCACCTCAACCGCAGCCACCTCAATGACACGGTGTCCTTGTGCGTGATACAAACCAGTGGTTTCTGTATCTAAAAAGATTTGACGCATTATGCTACAACTCCTTGTAAAATCTGCTCTACACCTTTATTCGCCAGCATATCTGCCCGCTCATTTCCTACATTACCAGCATGGCCTTTTACCCAAATCCATTGCACTGTATGCTGCTGCGCCAATACATCCAAAGCACGCCATAGATCGTCATTTTTAACAGGTTTTTTATCTGCTGTACGCCAATTACGCGCTTTCCAACCGACTATCCACTCCGTCATCCCTTTTTGTACATAGACCGAATCAGTAAATACTTTGGCATGGCATGATTGATTTAGTGCCTCTAACGCTCGAATAACTGCCGTTAACTCCATACGATTATTAGTCGTCAACAACTCGCCACCAAACAACTCTTTTTCACGCCCTGCGTAGCTTATCCATGCTCCCCATCCCCCTGGACCAGGATTGCCCTTACAGGCGCCATCCGCATAAATTTCAACTTCTTTATTATTGTTCATATCTCTTTAATTTTTTCTACCACGTTGTTTTAATAAATTTTTCTGTGTGGGTTTTGACTGTGTTGGGCTCGGAATCAATGGCGACTTCAAAGGTGAAAGCTTCCAGTTTGGTTTAATAGGCGTCATTCCCACTACGCGCTTTTTAGCCACAATGAAATACACACCACCCAGCATAGCACAGCGCCTACTGCTAACCTTATCAAAAAAAGAAAAGCGTTTGTGCCAAGACGGCTGCTCGAAAGGTGGAATATGACAGCACATTTCTACCGAAACCACCTCAAAACCGAGCAAGGCCAACCAATCTTTTAAACGCGCTAAGCCTATAAACTTACCATTCCAAGGATAAGATAGATGGTTTGAAATAGCTTTTTTAAAACCAGCCGTTGCCCCCCATAAACTTAATTGGTTAAACCCAGAGATCACCAGATGACCCTCTGGCATCATCACCCTCGCCGCTTCACGCAAGGTTTGATGTGGACGCTCGCTGAATTCTAGCCGATGTGGCAACAATAATAAATCGATGCTCATGTCTGCAAAAGGTAAAAAATCATCGCTACAACTGAGCTGATTTTTTGTAGTAGTCGAAGCAAATTCAGAAGCCACAAATCGATTAGGAATACGAGAGTTCTGCAACAACTCCATTTGCGCACAGCCCATTTGCAAGGCGTTAAATCCAAACAAATCCACCACAGCCTTGTCGTACAAAACCTGTTCTTTAGCTTGTAAATATTGCCCCGCAGTGGAGGCAAGCCATGCTTGTAGTTGTTGCTGATTTGAGCAATGCGCTATTGACATTTGAGTACGCAGGCCAAATGATAGAAAGTATGAATCATAATCTGCAAATTATACCAATTCCAGCATTTAAGGATAACTATATCTGGCTGCTACATAATGTTACTCAAGCTACGGTAATAGATCCAGGAGATGCAGCGCCTGTGATCGCAAGCTTAAAACATTTAAACCTTACACTGACGAATATTCTAATCACTCACCATCATCATGATCATATTGGCGGTGTGGCAGATTTACTTGAAGCTTTTCCGCAGGCGATTGTTTATGCTCCAGCACTCGAGCACTTTGCTTTTGAGCACATAGCCATTACAGAGCAGAACATCGTTCATTTAAGCGACTTAAATATCACATTTTCTATTTTAGATTTGCCAGGCCACACTTTAGGTCATATTGCTTATCATTCCGCCCAACATGAAATTCTATTTTGTGGTGACACCTTATTTGGCGCGGGTTGCGGACGATTGTTTGAAGGTACTCCAACACAAATGTATCATTCACTACAAAAACTTGCAGCATTGCCAATTGCCACCAACGTTTACTGTACTCACGAATACACAATGCACAACATTAGCTTTGCTTTAATGTTTGAGCCCAGCAATCAAAGGTTAATTGATCGACAAAAAAATACACAAGAATTACGTGAATCGAACATCCCAAGTTTGCCATCAACCATTGAGTTAGAGCTGGCAACCAATCCCTATTTGCGTTGTAATTCTCAGGAAATTCAATTGGCTGCTCAATTGACAAATGGTAGTGAAATTGAAATATTTAGCAAATTAAGAGAACTTAGAAATCATTATTAATCATATAGATACAATGTATTGTTAAAGTTAATTTTAATAATAATTAACTTGACTTTAAACGTCATATTTTGTTAACATTTCGCAACTTTTTGACTTTGAGCGTTTTCATGCTTCACCTAAATTTTTTGCTCAAACGTCATTTCAACAACCTGCACCGCAATACCTCGAGAAATCTTATCAAACTTTCAAGCAAGCTAATCTGGTCAGTATTAATGACAATTTCAACCACTATGCCTAGCTTATCAGCATATGCGGATACCAATGTCATGGGTGAGGAAATCATCATCTACTCAGATGATGGCTACAAACCAGCGCCCAGAGACCTCGGTCCAGCTGACAAGTCGACCAACGACAAAGCTACTAGCGACAAGTCTGCAAGTGATAAACCCGTTATTAAAAAATTGGGCGGAAATCGTTTAGGCGACTCGTTTGATACAGAACTCCATAACGACAATACAGATACACAAGAACCGATAGCAGTTAATAATGATGACCTATGGCAACGTATACGAAATGGCTATGCTATACCTGACAGTACTTCCAGCCTAGTTGCGAGACATGAAGAATGGTATAGCAGCCGCCCTGACTACATAAAACGTATGGTTGAGCGTAGCCAAAAGTACTTATTCCATATCGTTGAAGAAGTCGAGAAACGCGGCATGCCGACTGAAATCGCCTTATTGCCAATGATAGAAAGCGCCTATAACCCGCAAGCCAACTCAACAAGCAGCGCTTCAGGCATTTGGCAATTTGTACCCGCCACAGGCAAACACTTCGGGCTTAAACAAAACTGGTGGGTAGACAATAGACGCAACGTAACATTTGCTACTGATGCAGCGCTGACTTATTTGCAAAAATTATATAACATGTTTGGCGCATGGGATTTGGCACTAGCTGCATACAATGCAGGCGAAGGCACGGTTGGACGAGCCATAGAGCGTAACCGCAAGTTAGGGTTACCCACAGATTATGAAAGCTTAGACTTACCTGCAGAAACAAAGAATTATGTACCCAAACTACAGGCCATTAAGAATTTAATGACCAACCCTGAAAATTACGGGCTTAAAATTCAAACCATTGCTAACACGCCATACTTTGCTAAAGTTTCTGCTCCCGCGCAGATTGATGCGCATTTAGCGGCAAAGCTTGCCGAAATTAGTGATGATGAATTTTTAGCACTTAACCCAAGTAATAAGCGACCGGTTATTACAAGCAACGGTGAAAAGCACGAGCTGCTATTACCTATATTGTCTGCACAAACGTTTAGAAACAACCTTGCTGGCTATGACAAGCCGCTTGTTAGCTGGCGCACCTACCTAGCTAAACGTGGTGAGCGCATGGAAAGTATTGCCTCTAAATTTGGCATGCAACTCTCTCAACTTCGGATTGTGAATAATCTACCAAGCCAAAATAAAATTAAAAATTCAGCCACAATCTTAGTTCCGAATGGTAATAAAACTGATTTCAACGCTGCAAAATCTATCACTAAATCCAATGATATTGAAGTAGCTCCGCCTGTTGAGAATAATGATGAAATTAACGCCAAACAAGGCTCAGCGAATATTGATATTAACAACACTGAAACACCTGTAGAAAACAATGTTGATAAAATTGAACCAGTTAAACAAGTCAGCGTCACACATAATGTTAAAAAAGGTGAGAATATGCAAACTATAGCTAAGCGCTATGGCGTTAGCGTAAAGCAAATTATGGCTGCAAACTCACTAAAAAATTACAAATTAAAAGTCGGGCAAACAATAAAAATAGGTTCTGATGCTGTAAGTGCAGCCTCTACAAAGAAAACATCAAATCGCAAGGCAAATAATAGAAATGCTAAAAAAGATATTAGTAAAAAATCGAGTGCCAAATCTAAATCTGTTAAGAAACCTGAAGCTAGCAGCAAAAGTAAATCTAAGAGTAAGAGTAAAGCAAGCACTAAAAAAATAAAGCCACATAAATAAGTATTCGCATAAAATGACTCTATTTGAGCAATGTTGATAAAAGGCAATATTTGGAATGATGGAAATCAAACATGATCAAGATCAGTTGGTAAAGCTACAGTTTATAAAACCAGCATTCATGAAACTAGCTCTTATTGCCTTTTTCACGCCTTTAATGATCTCAGCATGCGGAGACTCATCGTCAAGCAATCAAATACACAATAAGATTGATTACACAAAGAACTACCCTCCTAACAATGGTGGCACGCTTATAGATGCTATGACTGGCGAACCTAGTGGCTTAATTGCCATGATTGCAGGTGAGTCTGCAGCGTCGGCAATTGCAGGTAATATTTTCAACAGCCTACTAAGATACGATAAAAACCTAGAGTTAACAGGTGAGTTAGTAGAGTCTTGGGATGTATCAAACGACCAAAAAACCATCACTTTCCATCTAAAACCAAATCTTAAATGGGCAGATGATCAACCATTAACGAGTGACGACGTGCTATTCACTTGGCAAAAAGTCACTGATGAAAAAACCCGCACGCCTTATGGTTCAGACTTCAAATTAGTGACCAAGGCTGAAACTCCTGATGCCAACACATTCAGAGTAACCTATGCTGCACCTTATGCCCCAGCGCTTGATACATGGGCTGGCTTACACATTTTACCCAAGCACTTATTAAAAGACCAAGACATCAACACGACTGCATTTGCGCGCAATCCCGTTGGCAGCCATTACTACAAATTAGAAAAATGGAAGAACGGCCAATTCTTAAAATTGACGCGTAACGAAAATGCCACTCAAGGCCAAGCGAAAATAGGCAATTTACTGTCTCGCATCATTCCAGACAAAGCCGCACAATTCTTAGAGTTAAGTGCGGACAATATAGACTCTATGGGATTAAACCCCATTCAATATGCCAGAATCTTTCCAGCTAGACCTGACCTCAACAAAAACATAGCACTCTACAAAGAGCTAGGTAACAGCTATACCTATTTAGGCTTTAACCTTAAACGTAAGCCATTTGATGACATTCGTGTGCGCCAAGCGATTAATTACGCCATTAATAAGCAAGAAATCATAGACGGTGTACTTTTAGGCCTAGGGGAACCTGTAGCTTCACCTTACAAACCAGGCACCAGATGGAGCAATCCTGAGCTTAAACCCTACCCGTATGACCCGAATAAAGCAAAAGCTTTACTAAAAGCAGCTGGTTATGAAGACCACGATGGTGATGGCATTTTAGATAAAGATGGCAAACCTTTTACCTTTGAAATTCTAACTAATCAAAACAAAGAACGTGAAATGACTGGTGTGTTAATACAGCGCCGCCTCAATGAGATTGGTATTAAAGCTAACATTCGTGTATTAGAATGGGCGAGCTTTCTAGGACGTTTTATTAAACCTAAAGAATTTGATGTAGTCTTACTAGGCTGGAGTTTGTCATTAGACCCTGATCAATACAGCATTTGGCACTCAAGCCAGCAAGCACCCGGACAGTTCAATTTTATTAGCTATAGTAATCAGCGCGTAGATAAACTACTTGAAGCTGGCAGGCTAGAGCTCAATCCAGATAAACGCATGAAAATCTATCACGAGTTTTCAAAAATCCTGCTAGAAGACAGCCCTATCGTATTTTTATCAGCAGGCTACGGTCTAACGGCTATTCATAAACGCGTCAGAGGTATTAGCAACCCTGCTCCACCCGCTGGTATTGGTCACAATACCTATGAATGGTATATTCCTAGTGCCTACGCCCGCAATGAAATGAGTGAGCATTAAATGATAAAAATAAACCTATATGCTTAAATACTTAGTAAAACGTATTGTTTGGATGGTTCCACTACTGATTGGAATTAGCTTAATTTCGTTCTTTATCATGCACTTAGCGCCTGGTGATATTACCACCAGTGAAGCCAGTTTCAACCCAAAAGCAAGCGAAGAGTCACGACAAAAATTACGTGAGTTATATAGCCTAGATAAACCCGTGATTGTGCAATATAGTCTATGGATGAAACGCATGGTGACATTAGACTTTGGCACCTCGTTTGCATCACATCAACGCCCTGTATTTTGGCAAACAAAAGATAAAGATGGAAATGTTACATTAGGCATGATTCAAGAAGCTCTACCCATTACGTTGCTAATCAACGTACTCAGCTTAATACTCATTATCAGTGTAGCCCTGCCGCTTGGCGTTATTTCCGCACTGAACCAAAATCAGCTAACAGATCGTAGCATCACCTTATTTGTATTCATCGGCTTTGCTATACCTGGTTTTTGGCTTGCCTTAATGCTGATGTATTGGACTGGCGTACAACATAATTGGCTTCCAATTTCAGGATTACAGAGCATTGGGCATGAAAACATGAATTGGCTCGCGCAAATCGCAGACACACTAAAACACTTAGCTCTTCCAGTATTTATTTCTGGCATTACCGGCTTGGCTGGCATCTCGCTATTTGTTAGAAACGGTATGCTTGAAGTACTGCATCAAGACTACATTACTACTGCACGTTCAAAAGGCTTAAGTGAAAAACGTGTGATTTATGGTCACGCTTTGCGCAATGCGCTATTGCCCCTCATTACCATTTTCGGTTTAAGTATTCCTGGCTTAATTGGCGGCTCAGTCATTGCTGAAAGTATTTTTGCGATTCCAGGTATGGGCAAACTGTTTTATGACGCAGTATTAATGCGCGACTTTCCAGTGATTATGGGCATTCTAACTATAGGTGCAGTGCTAACCTTAATAGGTAATCTGCTAGCAGATGTAGCTTACGCATGGGCAGATCCCCGCGTTAGACGTGGAGTAGTTCAATGAGAAAGCTTTTTTCTAATCCGCTAGTTCTAATCGGCTTTATTATTATTGCCAGTATTCTCTTACTTGCAATCATAGCCCCATTGATTGCGCCATCCGATCCCGACGCGATTGATGTAAAAGCGATATTGCTTTCCCCCACCTCTCAACATTTAATGGGCACCGACGGTTTAGGCCGAGATGTATTCTCACGCATGCTTTACGGCGCCCGTATATCGCTAATGGTCGGCTTTGTAGCTGTTGGCATTGCTACAGCTATTGGCATCGTCCTAGGCGCGATTGCAGGCTTCTATAGAGGCTGGGTAGACACACTGATTATGCGAATTGTGGATGTAATGTTGTCAATCCCCACTTTCTTTTTGATTTTAGCGGTGATTGCATTTTTAACACCATCGATTTGGAACATTATGATCGTCATCGGCTTAACGTCATGGATGGGAGTCACTCGCCTAGTTCGTGCTGAATTTTTAAGCTTACGAAATCGAGAGTTTGTATTAGCGGCTCAAGCGCTAGGCGCCAAAGATGGTCGGCTAATTTTCACTCATTTACTACCAAACAGTTTAACCCCTATTATTGTCAGCTCAATTCTGGGCATCGCAAGCGCGGTACTTATAGAATCTGGCTTAAGTTTTCTCGGCTTAGGCGTACAAGCCCCGCAAGCGTCATGGGGTAACATCTTAACGGATGGCAAAGAGTATATCCAGTTTGCTTGGTGGCTTTCACTTTTCCCCGGCCTTGCAATATTGATTACGGTGTTAGGGTATAATCTGCTTGGAGATGGTTTACGCGAGGCGTATAACCCCAGAAGCAGTCAACATTAATATTCAACATATTTAAGAGTTAAACATAGGAACAATGTCATGGGATTTTTAGCAGGTAAAAAAGTATTAATCACTGGTTTATTGAGTAACCGCTCAATTGCTTACGGTATTGCAGCAGCAATGAAACGTGAAGGTGCAGAACTAGCTTTCACTTACCAAATGGAAAAACACCAAGAGCGTGTAGCAAAATTAGCTGCAGACTTTGACTCTACATTAGTATTTCATTGTGACGTTGCCGAAGACACCTTGATTGATGCGCTATTCCCTCAAATTGCTAAACATTGGGATGGTATAGATTCAATTGTCCATTCAATTGCATTCGTACCAAAAGATGCTCTAGATGGTGATTACCTAGAAAAAGTAACACGTGAAAACTTCCGCATCGCGCATGACATCAGCTCATACAGTTTCGCTGCGTTAGCTAAGGCAGCATTGCCAATGATGCTAGGTAGAAATGGTAGCCTGTTAACACTGAGCTATTTGGGTGCAGAACGTACCATGCCTAACTACAACGTCATGGGCTTAGCGAAAGCCAGCCTTGAGGCCAATGTGCGCTATATGGCGCAAAGTTTAGGTCCTAAAGGCATACGTGTAAACGCCGTATCTGCTGGACCAATCAAAACACTGGCAGCTTCTGGTATTGGTGATTTTGATAAAATGATCAGCTACAATGAAAAACATGCAGCCTTGCGCCGCAATGTAACAATTGAAGAAGTCGGTAACGTGTCTGCGTTCCTGTGCAGTGATTTAGCTTCAGGTGTTACAGGCGAAATTACTTATGTAGATGGCGGTATGAATATTACGGCTGCGGGCGTGATTGATTAATAGGGTAAAACTTTAACTTGTCCCGTCCTAAAATAGGTTGACAGTTATTCACCTATTTTAGGTTGATTAAAGAACGCCTGATGCACAGCATCGGGCGTTTTGTATTTTAGGCTTTGATGTGGCCTAAGCCCATTGTAAATATGGATGGACTGTTTGACCATCTTTCTCGCTTCTGCCAAGTCCTTCGGTTTATTGAGTAGAAACTCGTTCTTTAAGATGCCATTCACACGCTCAGCCAATGCGTTTTGATAACAATCATACCCATCGGTGTTGAATTGCATTAATAATTGACCCACCCTTAGTTGTTAATTTAGCACAAATTGATAGGGTTGGTATCTAGCTCTTTCTCTCCTTTTGGTTGTTTACAGTACTGTGTTTATAACGGAAACTATCATTGCCTGTTTCAATAATATTGCATCGATGCGTTAAGCGGTCTAATAAAGCTGTCGTCATCTTCTGATCTCCAAAGACATTCCCCCATTCTGCAAAGCCTAAATTAGTCGTGATGATGACGCTGGTATGTTCATACAACTTACTCAGTAGATGAAACAACAAAGCACCTCCAGCTTGGCTGAAGGGTAAATATCCCAGCTCATCTAAAATCACTAAATCTACATACATCAACCTAAACGCCAGTTGCCCTTGTTTGCCAGCCGCTTTCTCTAACTCTAATGTGTTGACCAACTCAATCGTAGAGAAAAAACGTACACGCTTTAGATGATGCTCAATCGCTTGAACACCAATGGCTGTAGCTAAGTGGGTTTTACCTGTACCAGGTCCGCCAATCAGTACGACATTCTGTACATCTTCAATACAGGCACATCGATGTAACTGCTTAATCAAAGGTTCGTTGGCCGAACTCTGGCTAAAGTCAAAGCCTGTGAGATCGCGATAGACCGGAAACTTGGCAATCTTGACTTGGTAGTTGATTGAACGTATCTCCCGTTCTGCTATTTCAGTTTTTAACAGGCTGCCAAATATGAGTTGCGCTGATTCGTAACTAGGCACGCCTTGTTGATGAAGTTCATCTGCCGCCTGTTGCGTATTACGGCTATCGTGACCGATCAAAACGGACTATCGTGACCAGTTGC
>NZ_JAQSDC010000009.1 GCF_029945705.1 Methylotenera sp. | reverse complement strand
GCGCAACTGGTCACGATAGTCCGTTTTGATCGGTCACGATAGCCGTAATACGCAATTACCGCTTGTTGCTTAGCTACATATCCTGACGACGGTTCTGCTAAGAATGGACGATGAATACCTACAAAGCCAAGAGGCGCATCAGAATTACCCTTTTCTTCAATTCCTGATGCCATTCTGTTTGTTCCTGCAATAAATATAAAAAAACAGGCACTTCCACAAATTTTACTTTTTGGTACAGTTGATGAAATTTGAAACCTTTCTATTATGTCTGCAACCCTTATGGCTTCTTCAACATCCCCGCCAAGACTGTCTAGTTCTATGCTAACAATGTAACCTTTATACTTATTAATAATGCTAGATATTTTTTTAGAGTCACCCTTTACAATTTTCCCTTCGTAAATTATGTTTGCTGCATTGGAGCCAAGGTCATTTAAAGTAATGTTGGCTGCATTGACAGTTGAAATATTGAGTATGAATGCTAGAAATAAAAATGTGATCAGGTTTAATGGTTTTAGCATTGGTTCCTCTTGTTTATTTTAGTTTATTTGAAATTGGTTATTTAAGTATAGCTTACAGTAGGTATATATAAATAATAAGTCAGTGTAGTCTGTATGCAATACGAAGGTACTCTTATTCGTTAAGACTCCTAGCTACTCGTAATTATTTCGGGGCAGGAGAAACAAGCTCAAAAAGCCGCTTGCATAAAGGTCCATCAAGCTTTGCTGCTCGGCGTAAAAGCAGGGGATGTTAAGGCTGTGAGGTGTGGTCTCATGTTAAAATGCCGACCTATGAATGTGAATAAACCTGCAAATCCAATTCCTAGTGCGTCAAATTCAACCAGTTTAGCTACTGCTTTGCAAACTTGTATGCTTGCTGACCGCCATATCTTACGGCGGAAAATGCGTGATGCAGCGGAATTGCAAAAGTTAAAGGATGAAAAATCTGTTGCGAGAGCTCAACGGTTGTTGGGTGAGGTGGCGCAAAAGGTGCGTAGTTCTCAGCAGAAGTTCGCGGCTAGATTAGCAGGTTTACCTAAGCCAGAATATCCACTTGAATTGCCAGTGAGCGGCAAAAAAGATGAAATTGCGGCGGCTATCTCAAACAACCAAGTGGTGATTATCTGTGGTGAAACGGGTTCTGGTAAAACGACACAAATCCCTAAAATTTGCCTTGAGCTTGGTCGAGGTGTTGCTGGTTTAATTGGGCATACGCAGCCACGTCGAATTGCGGCGCGCTCAGTGGCATCGCGTATCGCGCAAGAGCTGCAAAGCCCGTTGGGTGAAGTGGTTGGTTATAAGGTGCGCTTTAACGATAAGCTGTCAGAATCTAGTTATATCAAGCTGATGACAGATGGTATTTTGTTGGCAGAAACGCAGGGCGATAAATTTCTGAATGCTTATGACACCATCATTATCGATGAGGCACATGAACGTAGCCTGAATATTGACTTTTTGTTGGGTTACCTCAAACAGTTACTACCTAAGCGTCCTGATTTAAAAATTATCGTAACTTCTGCAACTATTGATGCTGAACGTTTTTCGAACCATTTTGTTGGCGCCCCTATTATTGAGGTGTCAGGTCGCACTTATCCTGTAGAGATTCGCTATCGTCCTTTAGGTAAAGCGGGCTTTCGCGCCAGAGAAGTCGCTGAAGCAGAAAATGCTCAGTTTGATTTAGAAGAAGAAACGATCTTTGGCATTGCTAGAAAAGCTAAAACAGAGGCACGTTGGCTGGAAGAGGATGACGAAGAAGAAGCCATCGAAGAAGCAATTCTAGATGCGGCGGATGACTTATTGCGCCAAGGGGATGGTGATATTTTGGTGTTTCTGCCAGGTGAGCGTGAAATACGCGATGTTGCTGACCATTTACGTAAATATCAAGGACGTTCGGCGAAGTTAAAGCATATTGAAGTGTTGCCTTTGTTTGCACGTTTGAGCATTGAGGATCAGCAAAAGATATTTAAAAGCCACAGTTCGCGCCGTATTGTGTTGGCGACTAACGTCGCTGAAACTTCGCTCACTGTGCCAGGCATTAAGTACGTGATTGATGCAGGATTGGCGCGGATGAACCGCTACAGCACGCGCGCAAAAGTTGAGCAATTGCAGATTGAGAAAATTAGTCAAGCCGCTGCAAAGCAGCGTGCAGGCCGTTGTGGGCGGGTTTCAAGTGGTATTTGTGTGCGATTGTATTCAGAGCAAGACTTCAATGGTCGTCCAGAATTTACCGAGCCTGAAATTCTGCGTAGCTCATTAGCGAGTGTGATTTTACGCATGGCGGCATTAAAGCTTGGCGACGTAACGGAGTTTCCATTCATCGAAGCGCCATCATCTCGATTGGTCAGCGACGGCTATCTGTTATTACAAGAATTAGGTGCGGTAGATAGTAAGCGCCAGATTACCGAAATCGGCTTGCAACTTGCGCGATTGCCTTTAGATCCACGCGTCGGCCGGATGATTTTAGCGGCTAAGCGTGAAGGCTGTCTCAACGAGATATTGATTATCGCTAGTGTGCTGAGCATACAAGACCCACGCGAACGACCAATGGATAAGCGCGAAGCGGCAGATAATGCACATGCGAAATTTGCAGGTGAAGGCTCTGATTTTATGAGCTACCTCAAGCTTTGGGACTTTTTTGATAGCGCGCTGAAAACAAAAAAATCGAACAAAGATTTGCTAAACCAGTGCCATAGCAATTTCTTATCATTTTTACGCTTAAAAGAATGGCGTGAATTACATAGCCAAATCAAGCAAATTACCGATGAGATGGAATTTAAGCTTAATGAGAAAGAAGCTAACTTTGAGCAAATTCATAAAGCCTTATTAGCAGGTTTGCTCGGCAATATTGGTTTTAAAGATGGCGACAATGACGCTTATTCAGGCGCACGCAGTATTCGCTTTTATGTGGCGCCAGGTTCTTGCCTAAAGAAAACGCGCCCAAAATGGGTGATTGCCGCTGAGTTGGTAGATACCTCAAAACTTTACGCGCGCTGTGTCGCAAAGATAGAGCCTGATTGGATTGAGCCGCTGGCAAGAGGTTTGACCGAGAGCCAGTATTCTGACCCGCGCTGGGATAGAAAAATGGGCATGGTCAATGCATGGGAGCGTGTTTCTCTGTATGGCTTAACTATTATTCCTAAGCGCCGTGTGCATTACGGGCCAATTAATCCAAAAGAAGCGCGCGAAATATTTATTCGCGAAGCTTTAGCGAGTGGCGAGTTTGATACCAGAGCAGCATTTTTCACTGCAAATGAGCGCTTAATCGCCGAAGTTGAAGAGTTGGAGCATAAAGCACGTCGCCAAGATGTGCTAGTTGATGAGCATCAGTTATTTGCTTTTTACGATGCAAAAATACCAGCTGATATTTTCCAAGCCGCGACTTTTGAAAAATGGCGTGAAACCGCTGAAAAAGACAATCCAAAGTTGTTGTATCTCACTCGCGATGATTTGATGCGCCATGGTGCCGATGCGATTACAGCCGTGCAGTTTCCTGAAATGATTAAGTTGGATGGCGTAGAAACACATCTGAAATACCGCTTTGAACCAGGTCACGTGCTGGATGGGGTAACTGCGACTATTCCGTTGGCACTGTTGAATCAACTGAATCCGACGCAAACGGAATGGTTAGTGCCAGGCATGCTGCGTGAAAAGCTGACTTACTTGATTAAAGCCTTGCCTAAAACTTTCCGCCGCGTGTGCGTACCAGTGCCTGAGTTTGTGACGGTATTTTTAGACCAAAATAAAGTAGGCCAAGGCGACATTGAAAAAAGTGCAATTAAGCAAGTGCTGGCAGCCCATATTCAGCGCGTGACGACACTAAAAATTTCGGTAGATGATTGGACAGAAGAAACGCCAGCGCACTTACTGATGAACTTTAGCGTCATCGATGATGCAGGCCGCGAGCTTGCCATGGGCCGCGATTGGAATGCGCTTAAAAAACAATTAGGTTCTGCCGCGCAACTTACCTTTAGAAACACCTCGCCAGATATTGAGAAAACTGGCCTAAAACAATGGGATTTTGGTGATTTACCGCAAACCTTGAGTTTTGAGCGCGATGGCTTAAAAGTGATTGGTTATCCAGCGCTTGAAGATGATATTGACAGCGTTTCAGTGAAGCTTTTTGACACAGAGCGCGAGGCGGCTGTAAATCTACGTAAAGGTATTTGCCGATTGATTCGTTTTGAGTTAAAAGAACAAATGAAGCAGCTGGAAAAAAGTCTGCCAAATTTTAATCAATACGCTTTAACGCTTAGAAACATAATGTCGCCAGAAGATTTACGTGAAGATATGATTACGGCGATTGCCGATCGCGCCTTTATTGGTGAAGATGATTTGCCTCGCACCAATGCCGAGTTTATGAAGTTGAAACAACGTGCTAGAACCCGCTTGCCAGCCGTGAGTGAAGCCATTGCAAGACAAGCTCAAGCGATTGCCACTGAATATCAGCTGCTCACTACCAAGCAAAGTCAAATGGCGACGACAGCCAATCGCCTAAAGCGCGATTTAGATCAGCAAGTGGGGCAGCTGGTTTATAAAGGTTGTTTTAGCCAAACGCCGTGGGAGCATTTGCAGCATGTGCCGCGCTATTTAAAAGCTTTAAGATTGCGTATTGAAAAGCACCCTGCGAACCCTGACCGTGATGGTAAAAATGCAGGTAGCGTGGGTGTGTTATGGGAAAAATGGCAAAATAAAGTTAACGCATTGAATCAAGCGCATTTAGATGTTTCGCAAGATTTACAGGAGTTCCGCTGGTTGATTGAAGAGCTACGAGTCTCATTATTCGCGCAAGAACTTAAAACGCCATTTCCAGTGTCGCTTAAACGTTTAGAAAAAACATGGGCTGACATCACTTAATAGTGAGTTGCCAGTCACTACCCATGGAAAATAACCTGACTCCGCTAATAACATCAGTCGACCAATTTGACGAGTTTTTGCTTAAGCCGCGTGGCGATAAGTTTATTCGCATCAATATTAGTCGTAATACGCTGATTGCGATTATCTTTTCGCTGTTAGTGCATGGCCTGCTTTTAGTTGTTTTCTTACCGAAAATTGACTTTAATAGTCCTGCATCACCGCAACCAAAGGCGTTGGAAGTTAGCTTGGCACCACCCACTCCGCCAAAAGTTGAAACCCCAGTAATACCAGAGCCGACTCCAGTTAAGCCCGAACCTAAAGTCACTAAGTCGCCACCAAAAGTCATCACACGAAAACCTAGTAAAAGTACTAAGCCATCTACTTTCTCAGTACCTGATGTGCTTTCGACAAAGCAACCTACGCCAGAACCGTTAACGCCTAAAGAAACAAAACCAGATGAAGCGCCAACTGATATGGCCTCTTACGTTAAGCAACAACAAGCCAAGCGTAATGCTATGGAGGCAGATGCTGCAAAACAGAATGCAGATGCCGTAGCGCGTGAAGTGGGTCCTAGCCAAGAAAAAGTCAGAGACGACAGAATTAAAAGTAACTTAAAAGTCGGCACCAATGGTATTTTTGAAATTACCAGTTTAAGTGGACGGCATGCGGCCTTTGCATTCAAGGGTTGGACTAATGATTACAGCAGCGCAAAACGCGAGTCATTTGAGGTTGAAGCAAGTACTGGGCAAGACGTTAGATTGGTGATGATTAAGAAAATGATCACTTTGATACGCCGACATTATGATGGTGACTTTAACTGGGAATCTCAACGCTTAGGCCGTGAGGTGGTGAAGTCAGCACGACCACAAGATAGTGCGGAACTAGAAGAATTTATGATGATGGAGTTTTTTGGAACAAACTATAAGAACACGCCTTATTAGAGTTTTTGACGGATTTATTTTATAGAAATTCAAGATAGCACCATCTGCTTACCGTCATTCCCGCGAAAGCGGGAATCCACTTTAATAACACGAGCAGATGGATCCCCGCTTTCGCGAGGATGACTAGAGTTTAAATTTTGATTAAAGTAATTTTCTTAAAATGCGTGCTACAAATCTTAAATCTAGTATTGATTGAGCTATATCATATAAAAGTGCTGGCAATGCGCTAACATAACAATTCCGCTATTAACGGTAATGTAAAACCATGAGTCAGCATCACCTCAAGCCTTTGTTTTCACCTAAATCTGTAGCCGTGTTTGGGGCGAGTGACCGTGTCGATTCCGTTGGGCAGGTAGTATTTCAAAACATGTTGCAAAGTGGTTACCAAGGTAAGCTCTATGCCATCAATCCCAAACATAGCAATGTGCAAGGTCAGAAGGCTTATGCATCAATTACTGAAATTGCCGAGCCTGTAGAGTTGGTCGTAATTGCCACACCAGCTGAGTCTGTGCCAGATATTATCGAGGCTTGTGGTCTTAATAAGGTAAAAGTCGCCATTATTATTAGCGCAGGGTTTGGCGAAGCGGGTGCGGCAGGAAAACAACTGGAAGCGTCAGTGCTAGAGAAAGCCCGTCATTATGGCATTCGCCTGATTGGCCCTAATTGCCTCGGTGTCATGTGTCCAGATATTGGCTTGAATGCGACCTTTAATAAGGGTAACGCCATTTCAGGCAATATTGCCTTTATTTCTCAGTCTGGTGCTTTGTGCACTGCCATTTTAGATTGGGCAAATGCGAATGATGTTGGATTTTCTAACGTGGTGTCTATGGGCGCTTCGGTCGATGTAGATTTTGGCGAAATCCTTGATTATTTAATCTCCGATACAAAAACGCGTAGCATTTTGTTGTATATCGAAGGTATCCATGATGCACGCGGGTTTATGAGTTCAATTCGCGCTGCTGCGCGTATTAAACCAGTCATTTTGGTCAAAGTAGGGCGCCATCCTGCGGCTTCTAAAGCGGCTATTTCACATACTGCTGCCATCGTTGGGTCTGATGATGCGTTTGATGCGGCTGTGAGGCGCGCGGGAGTTGTGCGCGTGCAAACCATCACACAGCTATTCGCCGCTGCTAAGGCGCTTTCATGTGGGTTTGACCCGACTGGCAGCCGCTTGGCGATTGTCACCAATGGCGGTGGCCCTGGCGTCATGGCAACCGACTATGCGATTGATTTAGGCTTAGAAATCGCCGTATTGTCAGAGGCTACACTTAATACGCTTAATCAAGCGCTGCCGAACACATGGTCGCACGGTAATCCGATTGATATTATTGGTGATGCACAAGTAGATAGATATGAATCTGCGGTTAAAGCCTGTTTGGAAGATCCAAATGTGGATGGCGTACTCACCATTTTGACACCGCAAGCCATGACTAAACCGCTAGAAGTAGCGAATGCCATGATTGCATTGAGCCATCAATATAAAAAACCTTTGCTAACGTCATGGATGGGCGAAGCGCAGGTAAGTGAGTCACGAGCTGCGTTTAATCGCACCAAGATGCCCAGCTTCCGCAACCCTGAGTCTGCAGTAGATGTATTTTCTTTTCTTTCTGCGTACCATAAAAACCAAAAGCTTTTAATGCAGATGCCCGGGCCAATCTCCCACCATTTAGCACCAGATGTTGAAAGTGCGCGCATGATTATTGAAGGCGCATTGCAAGAAAAGCGTAAGATTTTAGGCGAAATGGAGTCTAAAGCCTTGCTATCAGCATTTCATATTCCCGTGGCGCACACCATGGTGGCACGCTCGCCCAATGAAGCATTGTTAATCGCCCAGCAACTTGGCTTTCCTGTTGCGATGAAAATCAACTCGCCAGATATTACGCATAAATCTGATGTAGGTGGCGTGGTACTTAATTTAGCAAATGCACAAGAAATCCGCTCTGCCTATCATTCCATTATTGAAAATGTTAAAAGCAAACGCCCCAATGCACATATTAACGGCATTTCTATTCAGCCTATGATAATCAAACCAAATGGTCGTGAGCTGATGGTAGGCGTGACTAACGACCCGGTATTTGGCCCAATTATCACCTTTGGCGCGGGTGGTACCACAGTTGAGATTATGGCTGATCGCTCTGTAGCGCTGCCGCCATTGAATAACTTCTTGGTAAAAGATCTGATTAACAATACGCATGTAGCAAAAATGCTAGGCACATTCAGAAATATGCCGCCAGTGAATATGCAAGCGCTTGAAAGCGTGATGTTGCGGGTTTCTGAAATGGTGTGCGAACTGCCAATGTTAATGGAAATGGACATCAACCCATTGATATTAGATGAAAATGGCGTGCTGGCTGCTGATGCTCGAATTATGGTGGAAGTGCGCCCGCCAAGTGCCGACCGCTATGCGCACATGGCGATATATCCTTATCCAACGCACTTAGTCACTCACTGGCAACTTGCCGATGGCACCGATGTGGTGATTCGACCAATACGCCCAGAAGATGTGTGGCTGGTGCAAGATTTTGTAAAAAACCTATCTGAAGAGGCGCGCTACTTCCGTTTTATGAAAAGTGTAGAGCAGCTCAGCGAGACATTGTTAGTAAGATTTACTCAAATCGATTACAGCCGCGAGATGGCATTAATAGCGGTTAGAAATGAAAATGACAAAGAAATTGAGCTAGGCGTGACGCGCTATGCTATTAACCCAGATGGTGAAAGCTGTGAATTTGCTTTAGTTGTCGCGGATAGTATGCGCGGCACAGGCTTAGGTCATAAATTGATGACGGCACTCATGGATATTGCACGTACTAAAGGCCTAAAACGTATTGAAGGTGAAGTGCTAAAAAATAATGCC
This sequence comes from Methylotenera sp., assembly GCF_029945705.1. Taxonomy (GTDB): domain Bacteria; phylum Pseudomonadota; class Gammaproteobacteria; order Burkholderiales; family Methylophilaceae; genus Methylotenera. The sequence continues at coordinate 38,591 of NZ_JAQSDC010000009.1, read as the reverse complement.
AGCATGTTAAAACTCATGAAACGTTTGGGTTTTACTGCCACGGTTAATCCTGACGATAGCAGCATTAAAAATGTGACTATCGATTTATAGTATTAATAAATCATGACCACGGCTTACATCTCACATCCAGACTTTCTTAAACATGACATGGGGCCAGACCATCCTGAATGTCCTGCGCGCATTCATGCGATTCAAGATCAGCTCATTGCATCAGGCTTGTTTGATTACCTTGACCACTATGAAGCTCCAAAAGTCAGCAAAGCGATATTGGCTTTGGCGCATACTCAAGAATATATCGATTGGGTGTTTAGTCAGTCACCAGATTCTGGCCTAGTAGACCTTGATGGCGACACCATGATGAATCCATATACCTTGGATGCTGCTTTGTACGCCACTGGCGCGGTGGTTGAAGGTGTTGATTTAGTCATGACAGGCAAAGTCAATAATGCATTTTGCAATATTCGCCCACCAGGTCACCACGCCAAACGTGGTAGTGCATCTGGATTCTGTATTTTCAACAATGTGGCGGTCGCAGCTGCTTATGCGCTTGAATACCATGGTTTAGAACGTATCGCCATTGCCGATTTTGATGTGCATCACGGCGACGGTACAGAAGATATTTTTCACGATGATCCCCGCGTAATGATATGTTCGACTTTTCAACACCCATATTACCCACATAGTGGAGCCGATAGCGGCAACGAGCATATTATCAACGTACCACTCGCAGCAGGTAGCACAGGTGAACAGTTTCGTGAAGCCGTCACAGAGCATTGGTTACCCGCGCTAGAGCGTTTTCAGCCGCAGATGATTTTTATTTCAGCGGGTTTCGATGCGCATTGGGAAGACGAGATGAGCGACCTACGTTTACATGAGAAAGATTACTTATGGATAACAGAGGAGCTAAAAGCAGTTGCCAAACGCCACGCGAATAACCGCATAGTCTCGGCACTTGAAGGTGGCTATGCTTTGCACGCATTAGGGCGATGCGTGATGACGCATGTAAAATGTTTGAGTGACCTTTAATAATGCTTAAATTACTTAACGAATAGGTCAATTAAGCAGCCTTGGACTATAATAAACACTATGCCTAAATTAATGACCGCCTTATCTTTATTGCTATTTTTTACCGCGTGTTCTCATCAAACACAAGCCATGATTGCAAGCGAGAAATCAGCACTAGTCTCAGAAGAAATCCTCGATAATAAGCAATGTAGCCATTTTAAAAATGACTTACATTCAGCTTCGGTAAGCAATGTTGAGATTAGCAAAATCTACAATGATGCGACAAAAGCGCACTGTATTAATAAAGATATTTAATTAGCTTTGGTAAGTATCAACAGCCAATCACATTGCGCTGAGGAACTACTAACTTGGGGCATGCGCGCTTCGCTTATTGGCGCACTATCAGCTACATCCTATGCGGACTTATTTACGCCAATATGTCTAAAGTCGGTTGGAGATAGCTTTGTTTTTCGCACCAATTTACGAGAGAGAAGGTCGCAGCGAATAGCTGCTACAAATACTCCCAAGGCACGTTCTTTTTCGGCGTCAAGAGATACCCTATGTGTGTGCACAGTATCTAAAAAGGCGTAACCATTTTTGATTACATCATCTGGGCAGTAGAGCCACGCAATGTTTAACTGATTTAGAAAATCACTCTTTAATTCGTCGGCATTGCTTGCACCAACATAGAAGCCTCGCAAAGCATGCAAAAGCTCCTTGTAGTTAGCTTCCTTCCTTTGATACTGATCGGCGATTCGCTTTCGCCATTCGTTGGCGAACCATGCTACTACAGCACCCAGAAGTGGAAGTGCAAATTTCCAGAAGTCAACGGAAGAGAGTATATCAAGAATGGCACACATATATGAAAAGCCTCAACTTAAAATAAACATTAAATAAAAACTCAGGTAATTAGAGTATTTTAACTAAATTGCAACACAGCAGTTTGGTGTTAAAACTGCGTTAATGCTTTCCTAATTTCCATTTCATCTAAGCCTTTGCCAATAATCACAATACGCGATAATGGTTCCTCTTCGCTCCAACCTTCTAGTAATGTGGGTGGGTAGGGCGTGAAGTGTACGGCATGAATGGCAAGTGGCGCAGTCTGGTCTGCCGCATGGATAATGCCTTTTAATCGTAATAGGTTTTTGCCATATTTTTGGCAAAATTTTAATAAGTGTGGTTTTAATTGTGACCAGTTAAGCGGGTTGGGCATGGCAACGGTGAAGCTGGTGATTTCGTCATCGTGTGATTTTTGAGGCTGGCTTGAGGGCAAAGTACCTTTGGGCTGCACTGGCTTAATTGGTGCCCGCAACCAGCGTTGTGGCTCAGCTTGTTTAGTTGTTAAGTCAAATAAACCTACATCGACTACAAAAGCTGGGTCCAGCTCGCCATGCACTATTTTATGTTGCGTTGCCCCAGGGTTGATGCTGATGAGCTTTTCTTTAAGCGCGTTAACTTGCTCGGCGCTAGCTAAGTCTGTTTTAGTGAGCACCAATACATCTGCCACAGCCACTTGTTTTAATGCTTCGGTATTGTCTTCAATTTGCTGCAAGCCATAAACGCTGTCTATAGTCACGACGACTGCATCCAAACGGTAAACAGACTCAATCACAGGTTCGTTCATTAAGTTGGCAAGTATCGGGCCTGGGTCGGCCATGCCTGTGGTTTCAATAATCAGTCGATTAAATTGCGGAATAGCTTGCAGAGCGCGTTTAAAAAACAAGTCACGCATGGTATCAGCCAACTCATTTTTGAGTGTGCAGCATAAACAGCCAGAGCTAAGCAGCACGGTATTGTCGGCAATATGTTCGTTTTCAATATTTTGCGCTAAGTTGCTATTAGCGAAAATTTGGTCTAAGCCCGCATCGCCTAGCTCATTAATGATAATCGCGGTATCGCGCATATCAGGATGATGCAGGAGTTTATTCAGTAATGTAGTTTTGCCACTGCCTAAAAAGCCAGTGAGTAAAGTGACGGGGATGCGTTTATCCATAGTAATAGTTGTCCATGGCTATATTTTAAATGCAATAAAGCGAATTAGCTAATACAAGGTAAAATGTCACTAATTTAGTTAGAACAACGCATATAAGCATTTATGAACGTATTTTTTGAAGAAGACGGCAGTTTTAAAATTGCCTCCATCATGACCGAAACGCAGGGCGCTTTGCAGGTGGAGTCTGTGAGTGGCAAGCGCACCAAGGTGAAAGCCAGCAATGTGTTAATGCGCTTTGAAACGCCATTGGCTGGCTTTATGGAAGCGGCTAATATCGTAGCGGAAACGCTAGAGTTAGATTTTCTGTGGGAATGCTGTGGTGAAACTGAGTTTGGTTTTGAAGAGTTTTCTGCTGATTATTATGGCCGTAAACCAACCTCAATTGAGGCTGCGGCGATTGCCATTAAGCTGCATAGTGCGCCAGTATATTTTAATCGTAAAGGTAAAGGGCGGTATAAAGCGGCACCTGCTGAAATATTAAAAGCTGCACTGGCAGGCCTAGAGAAAAAACGCCTATTAGCCGAGAAAATGGCCGCCTTTGTCGAAGATTTAAAGTCACACAAAATGCCAGAAGAGCTCATGCAAAAGCGCGATATGTTGCTTTATGAGCCAGATAAAAATGCTTTTGAATATAAAACATTAGACGCGGCGGCGAGTGCGTTGCATTTAAGTCATCTCAAGCTAATGCATATCTGTGGTGCGATTCCGTCAGTTCATGATTATCACTTAGGTGCTTTTTTACGTGAATACTTTTCTAAGGGTACAGATTTTACCTCTGAGCAAATTGCAGAGATTTCTGCTGATTTAAGTTTTGATTTAAATGTTGATTTACCTATGGCCGATGCGGAAGCCTTTAGTATCGATGACAGCACAACCACAGAAATTGACGATGCATTTTCAATTAAACAGCTAGCCGATGGCATCACTCGCGTTGGTATTCATATCGCTGCGCCAGCCTTAGGCATTACCGTTGATGGCACGCTCGATAAAGAGGTGATGCAGCGCTTATCTACCGTCTACATGCCAGGTAACAAAATTACCATGCTGCCAGAAACTGCTATTCGCCCATTTAGTTTGGATGCAGGGCAGATTAAACCTGTGTTATCTCTGTATTTGCATGTGAATGAGGCGCTAGAAATTATTCAACGTGATAGCAAAGTTGAGTTGATTAAAGTGGCCGATAATTTACGCCACGATACATTAGAACCATTCTTTAACGAAACTACACTGGAAGCTGATAGCGGCCATCCATATTGGGCTAAATTGCTGTATTTGTTTAACTTGGCGGTTTCTTTAGAAAAGTCTCGTGGTAAATACGACCCGACAAAACCACCACAAGTTGACTATAACTTTTATGTCACAGACGATAAAGTAAGTATCGTGGGTCGCCATCGTGGTTCACCTATGGATAAACTCGTGGCTGAGTTGATGATAGAAGCCAACAATCAATGGGGCGCATTATTGGCTTCACATGAAGTGCCAGGTTTGTATCGCGCACAAATGGGCGGCAGAGTCTATATGACCACCAAGGCCGAGCCGCATCAAGGCTTGGGTGTGGCGCAATATGCATGGAGCACGTCACCTTTGCGCCGCGCAGTAGATTTAATTAATCAGCGCCAAATCATCAGCGTAGTGCAAAATAATCTGCCAGTTTATCCTCAAAATAGCGATGCGCTGACCACACACATGCGCAACTTTGAGTTAACTTACAAGGCCTATAGCGAGTTTCAAACGCGTATGGAGCGCTATTGGTGTTTACAATATTTAATTCAAGAGAATGTGCAAGAGCTTCACGCAACCGTTTGGCGCGAGAACTTAGTGCGTTTAGATAATATGCCTTATATGACTAAAGTTTACGGCTTGCCAGAGCTTAAATCAGGCACGCGTGTGAGCTTGCAAGTACAAGAAGTAGACACGCTGATGTTGGATTTGCGTACTAAATTTGTACAGGTGCTAGAAGAGGCCGCTGCGCCTGTGGATTTTGATGATGCGGATATCGAAGGTTTGGATAATTTAGAGCCAGAGACTGTTGAATTGAATTCCGAAGGTGTAAGTGATGCTGATTTAGCCACCCCTGACGATGCAGTTGAAGTTGAGGCGGCTTAATGTTTCGTGTAGCTAAACATTTAATGCGCAATTTCACCCATACTAGCGCGGCAGATGAAACGGTTTATGTGAGCGAAACCGATGGCGTGCGCTCATTGCATTTAGGTTCAGTCACCGTACAAAGCGCTATGCGCATACGCGATCCGTTTGCGTTGGAGCTAACCTACACACGTGGCATTATGTGCTTTTTGCTTTTTAAGAATAATGTTAAAGAGATGCTCACCATAGGCTTGGGTGGTGGCTCTGTCGCAAAATATACTTATAAGAACTGCCCTGAAATTACCAGCACTATCGTTGAGATTAATTCAAAAGTGATTCAAATGGCGCGTAATCAATTTGCGGTGCCAGAAAATGATGAGCGTTTTGACGTGATTGAGGGCGATGGCTTGCAGTATTTAGCTGAGCATATCAATGCGACGGATATATTATTAATTGATGCATTTGATAGCAACGGTATTCCGCCAGATTTTTGCAGCCAAGATTTTTTTGATCAATGCTCGGCGACTTTAAAATGCGATGGCATATTCGTGATTAATCTATGGGGCAGCGATAAGAATTTTGATGTTTATTTGCAGCGTATCGAGCAAAGTTTTGAGCAAAAAGTGCTGATGATGCGCACTGGTAAGCCTGGGAATATCGTTGTTTTTGGCTTTAATAAAGCCCCTAGCAACTTGAGTGTAGCGCATTTGCAAGAGCGTGCAAAAACGCTTGAAGCAAAACATCAGATAGAGTTTTCTGATTTCATCGATAAACTATGCAATGATAATCAGGTGTATCAAAAAAGACTGATGCTTAGAGGCGACGCGAGCAATATTTAAGTTCTACCTGAGACCCAATAAGTAGCAAACAAACCAGCAGTATTTAAACACTTTAATTAAGAATATTTATTATGATACCCAATCGTTATTTCGCAACTTGCCCACGTGGTTTAGAGCAATTACTTGCAGATGAACTACAAGCAGTGAATGCCAAATCAATCAAGCTAACCGATGGCGGCGTGAGTTTTGATGGCGACTGGGCAGTATGCTATGCGGCAAATCTACATTCGCGTATTGCTACACGTATTTTGTGGCAAGTAGCACGTGGTAAGTATTTGAACGAAGAGGATTTGTTTGAAGGTGCATACAAACTTAATTGGCCACAATGGTTTGATGTAAAAAATGACTTTATGGTTAAAGTGACTGGCGTGAAATGTCCGCTTAAGAGCTTAGAATTCGCCACCTTAAAAATCAAAGATGCGGTGTGTGACAAGTTTAGAATGGCTGTAGGCAGCCGCCCATACATTGATACCAAAACACCAGCTGTACGTATTCACGCCTACTTGGCAGCTGACGAATATCAGTTCTATTTGGATACTTCTGGCGCCGCTTTGTATCAACGTGGTAATCGCGGTGCAAGCATTGAAGCGCCTTTGCGTGAGAACTTGGCGGCTGGAATTTTAAAGCTCTCTGGTTGGCAAGTGGGGCAGCCTTTGTTAGACCCAATGTGTGGTAGCGGTACATTTTTACTAGAGGCCGCGATGATTGCGTTAGACATGGCGCCAGGTTACAAAAGGAGTTTCGGTTTTGAAAAACTGAATACTTTCGTGCCAGAGGTTTGGAGTAAGATTAAAAACCAAGCTTTGAGTAAAGTAAAAAAAGTAAGTTTTCAAAAAATTTATGGCTCAGATATCGATTTGCGCGCAGTGCGAATTAGTAAGCAAAACTTGGAAGATGCAGGATTGTTAGAGGCGGTGCAGTTATCACATGTTGATATGATTGCGGTTGTTCCACCTGCAGATAGTGGCGTGCTTGTGGCAAATCCTCCATATGGCGTGCGCATTGGTGAAGGCGACGATTTGGCGCTGCTTTATCCTAAAATGGGCGAAGTGTTAAAACGTAAATTTGCAGGCTGGAATACATATTTCTTAACCAATGATTTAACCATGCCTAAAGTGATGCGATTAACACCGAGTAAGCGTACGCCATTATTCAACGGCTCTTTAGAGTGCCGCTTGTTCGAAATTAAAATGGTGGCGGGCAGTAACCGTAAGTAGAATTAACTTTGCCACCAATAGAAATGTTTGTTGTAGGAGCGACTTTTAGTCGCGATAGGGATATTGCAATCGCGACTAAAAGTCGCTCCTACATTTGGCATCAATTGATTAATAGGAGTGTTCATGACTGATTCGCTGGATAATTTACGCGACAAGATTGATCAATTTGTCACCGAGCGTGATTGGGCGCAGTTTCATACGCCAAAAAATCTAGCAATGGCGATGATTGTTGAAGCCGCGGAATTAGTTGAGCAGTTTCAATGGGATACGCCTCAAGAAAGTCAACAGTTAACGCCCGAAAAGCGGGAGGCTGTTAGTCATGAGCTGGCTGATACTTTTGTCTATTTGCTAAGAATTGCTGAAGTGTTGAAGATAGACTTAATTGAAGCTGCGAATGCTAAAATTGAACTGAACGCAAAAAAGTATCCAGTAGAAAAAGCGCGTGGGAGTAACGCTAGATACACGGAATATTTGTAGCGCTTTTAAAACTATTCTGCCCTACAAACCTTATCAACTAAAGGCTTGCAGGGCAGTTGATTAAATACTTTTTAGTATTTAATGGATATGAATTACAAGCTAGCTAATGCAGCGTCATAGTTAGGCTCATCAGCAATCTCTGAAACCAATTCACTATGCAAAACATTGTTATTTTCATCCAACACTACAACTGCGCGTGTTGTTAAACCAGCTAGGCTGCTATCTAAAATTTGCACACCGTAGTCTTTTGAAAATTTTGCAGTGTCACGGAATGTAGACAAGTTAACTACGTTTTCAATGCCTTCAGCGCCGCAGAAACGGCTTTGCGCGAATGGCAAATCAGCAGAAATGCACAACACAACGGTGTTGTTCATACTGCTCGCTTTTTGGTTAAATGTACGTACTGATGTTGCGCAAGTTGGAGTATCAATACTTGGGAATATGTTGAGCACTTTACGTTTACCAGTGAATGCATCTAGTCCTACCAAGTTGCGTTTTGCATCAGCAAGTTGAAAATCTGGGGCTGTTTGGCCTTTTTGTGGAAAGTTGCCGCCGATTGCAACGGGGCCGCCTTTTAAAGTGACTGTATTTGTCATGATGATTTTCCTCTTTTTATGGGTTTTGAATAGAAATGCTAGACCCGCTATCATAAAACAAAAACGCCCAGTTTGCACTGAGCGTTTGATAATTTTTACAAGCATAATCCCTTGTTTTAATAAGGTCTTTTGCTATTTGTCAGTGGTGAAATTAAGCAAATAAATCTTCACTTAAGTAACCAATGGTCATCGTTTGGTTATGCAGTACGCTATCGCTAGTATCAGGACGCGGTGCAAACTCACCATAAGAATAAAAGCCTGTAATCGCAGTTTGTGAGCCTAGAATTTGTTTAACCAGCTTGACTTCGTCCACAACTAATTCTGCCATTACGCCTTTACGACCAACACAGCTCACACAAATAGCTAATCCTGTTTGATTGGTACTGGTTTGGTTAGTGACTAAATGTGCCGCATCACCCGCACCTTCAACTAGCCTGTCATGAGTAGCTTGGCAGAAGCGCACCGTTTCACCTTCATCTACGTTACCTGCAAAAGTAAGGCTGTTTTTAGCGCTATCGATGGCTAGTAGTGTGCGAATTTTCTCAATGTCACGTTTGCCTTCTTCAATAATGGCAAAGGGGAATTTTAATCCGCTGCCTGGTAAGCCTTTTGCTGTTTGTGCGCCTATGTACATATTATAGAGAGGTAGGGCGGGTTTGCCATCAAGTTCTAGAACCACGTTCTTTTCTGAACGAGTGACTTTGCGTGGTGGGCCATACGGTTTCCAGCCTCGACCTACACCAGCGGCTGCTACCAAGTTTTTGCCATACAAACCAACGGCAATAACAAGGCCATTTGAAATGGTTTCGTTGAAAATTTGCACAGTTTGGCTAAAATTAAATCCATCGCCAGCCATGCCGCCCATGAGTGGAATGTCGCCCAATACACTTTTAAAGCCCTCTAAAAGCTCAGAGCCGTTCACGCTTAGCCCATCGGAATAAACTAACACTGCTTTTAAATCGTCAGATTTCAGTTGGCGTGCAAGCTCGACGGCAGTTTCATAAGAGTTTTGCATGCTAGTCATTTTGGTATGAGTCACACGCTGTATGGTTTTTTCCCACAATACAGCAGTAATTTGCAAGCTGTCATCAAAAACGCCGTCTGCTGATATTTCGCCCGAAGTGGAGCAACCAATAATTTGTGCCGCAGGATAACGGGTTTTTAATATGCTATCCAACTTTGAGTCCCCAAAGCGCTTTACTGAGCCAAATACCAATACTAAGTTTGCCATAGGCAGAGGTGAGGCTGCAGGCAGATCTTTTAATGTCATTTTAGCTGTCAAAGATTCTTGTTTTACTATCATGCTCATCCCTTAAGTTTTAGCCTTAAACATCAAGCTTTTTGTACCCATTATTGTACTTTTAATACAGTTGTTATAATTTGTAACAAATGTTAACAAATTATTATATGCTACCCATATGGGTAATTGTAATAATTTTATTATATATATTCATATTTACGCAAATTCGATAATACCTATATAAGTTAATATATTGCATATGTTTGTTAAACCTATTGCTTATTCGATGATTCTGTAGATACAATGTGAAATAATGAGTTCAATTGAGCAGAAACAACTTTAGTACTGCGCATAAATAAGGGAGCTTGCTGGTGAGCCAAAAAAAGCCAAGTCAAGAAGAGCTGGGTAAGGAACTGCAACAAAAGCTGACTTTAGAGCAGTTATCTGCAATTAAAGTGATGGTCATTGATGACAGTAATACCATACGTCGTAGTGCTGAAATATTCCTTAAAAACTCAGGATGCTCAGTCATTTTGGCGGAAGATGGATTTGATGCTTTAGCCAAAATTTCAAACGAACATCCAGATATTATTTTTGTTGACATCATGATGCCTAGGCTCGATGGTTATCAAACCTGTTCACTAATCAAAAGAAATGCACGTTACAAAAGCACGCCTGTCATCATGCTTTCAAGCAAAGATGGCTTGTTCGATCGCGCGCGTGGTCGCATGGTAGGTTCTGATCAATACCTGACCAAACCTTTTACACAAGAAACATTGTTAGACGCAGTGCAAACTTACGCTGCAATTAGTAAAGCTAACCCACAAGAGGCAGAATAAATATGGCAATTCAAACAATTTTAGTTGTAGACGACTCAGCAACTGATCGATTCTTTTTAACGGAATTATTAGAAACTGCGGGCTACACCGTGATTGGTGCAGAAAGTGGTGAAGAGTGCTTAGCTAAAGTGGCTGCAAAACACCCAGATTTAATTTTGTGTGATGTGGTGATGCCGGGTTTAACGGGCTTTCAAGTAACGCGAACTTTGACTAAAGAGGCTGCAACTTCGCATATTCCAGTGATTCTTTGTACAGGCAAGTCACAGGCGACAGATTTAGCTTGGGCTTTAAAGATGGGTGCAAAAGCTTGTGTGACTAAGCCTGTAGTGAGTGCTGATTTGTTATCGTTAATTAAAACCTTAGAATAAAAACAGCTTAATTGATAAGTTGACATCACAAATATGGCTAAAACCTCTAATCTACGAGAATTTCAAGAAGCAATTCTGTTGCGTCTTAAAGAAGCAACCGCAAAAGGTAGCGCGGTCTCCACCTCTCGTTTAGGTGTTATCGTAGGTTCAAAGAGAGTGCTCATCAATTTGCATGAAGTTAGCGAGGTTTTACCTTTGCCACCTATGCAGCATGTCCCCCTAACGTTACCGTGGTTTTTAGGCGTAGCTAACGTACGGGGTAATTTATATAACATTACAGATTTGGCCCAGTTTATGGGCTTGCCTCCGACTGCGAAATCAATTAATAACCGTATTGTGCTTATCAACTCCGAAGTGACAACACAAGTCGCAGTTGTGATAGATAGCTTGGTGGGGCTTCGTAGTGTGGAATCGATGAAACATAAGCCAGCAGCTAAAAAAAATAAAAATAAAGAAACATTCTTGAGTGAAAACTCCTATGAAGACGCTGATAAAAACGAATGGTTTGAGCTAAATGTTGAAGCCTTGGTACAGGATAAGGCATTTATTCAGCCAACCATAAGTTAGCAGTAAGCTAGTGAATATTTAAAGCATGATGATTATTTTTATAAAGCAGAATAATTCTGTGAACTGGGGTTCAAAATGGCATTAAATCTTGCGGTAGTAAAAAATCTGCCTTTACAAATAGGCAGCTTCTTCAATAACCTGAAAAACAAAACTACAGGTGTGGGTTCGTCTAGTGCTACTGGTATGAGTGGTAGTTTTAGACAGTTATACCTTCAAATCGTTGCGTTTATATTGTTTGCTGCTTTGAGTTTTTGGGTGGTTAACCAAGTGCGAGTGAATGGTCCAGTTTACAACAGCTTGAAACAGTATCAAGATTTGACGGCGGATGCTTTACCTCCACCACTTTACCCCGTGGATGCTTTTGCGTTCTATAACCAAGCCTATGTAGCTTCAACAAATTTTAATAACGATAAGCGTGACAAAGCGATTGCTAATGCTGCTAAATTTGAAACTTTATTTAAAGAGCGTGCTGCTTACTGGCAAAAAAACATTACCAATCAAAAGCTGCAAGGTTCCTTATCAGCAACGATTAAAGCTGGTGAAAATTTCTTCCAAGTGGCGCACACACGCTTTATTCCCGCTCTACCATTGGGTACAGTGGCGGCATCAGCTCCTTTGTCTGATTTAACTTCTGCTTTTGAGGTGGCACAGCAAACAGGTAATTCGTTTATTAATGAAGTGCAAAGTGAAAACAATGCCTTAATTGAATCGCAAAGTAGCTTTATTAAACTGGTATTATTCTTGTTGTTATTAATCGGTTTGGTTATCGTACTTTTGATGTACTTCTTTGGTAAAAAACAAGTAGAACAATCATCTGGTTTGACGAACCAGCTCGCTAAAGAAGGTCAGGATAATCAAGCAGCCGTTCTGCAACTGCTTGATGAGATGGGTGACTTGGCGGATGGGGATTTAACCGTAAAAGCGCAAGTGCGAGACAGTATTACGGGTGCGATTGCTGACTCTATTAACTATACGATTGATAGCTTGCGAGATTTGGTGACGGAGATTAACCGTGCGACGGAGCAGGTAACTTCTGCGACTTCGGTTGCGCAAGGTACATCATCACAATTGTTGAGTGCTGCAGAAACGCAGTCTGATCAAATTATGCAAACAACTGACGCGGTGACTGATATGACGCGCTCTATTCTACAAGTTTCTAGCAACGCGGCACAGGCTTCACAGGTAGCGCAGCGCTCATTAGAAGCGGCTTCGCAAGGTTCACAAGCGGTACAAAATACCATTTCTGGAATGAACGAAATTCGTACACAAATTCAGGAAACTTCAAAACGTATTAAACGTTTGGGTGAAAGCTCACAAGAGATTAGTGAAATTGTAGAATTGATTTCTGATATTACTGAACAAACCAACATTCTAGCGTTGAACGCCGCGATTCAAGCGGCATCTGCTGGTGAAGCGGGACGAGGCTTTACGGTGGTTGCGGAAGAGATTCAGCGCTTGGCGGAACGCTCATCTGAAGCGACTAAACAAATTAGTGCCATTGTGAAAACCATTCAAACGGATACGCACGGCGCAGTGGTTGCGATGGAGAAGAGTACCGAGGGTGTGGTTGAGGGTGCGCGAGTTGCTGATGCTGCGGGTCAGGCGCTGACGGAAATTGAAACAGTTACTAATAACTTGGCGCGATTAATTCAGTCAATTTCTGCTGCAACGAATGCGCAAACTGAATCAGCAACAACGGTAGCTAACAATATGCAGTTGATTCAAGAAATTACGACACAAACAACAGAAGGTACGCAATTAACCGCAGATTCTGTCGGTCAGCTGACATCACTTGCTGAAGAGTTACGTTCTTCTGTAGCGGGTTTTAAACTTTAAGCGTTACGACCTTTATAAAAGTACGTATCTACTTGGCTGTGAACTATAAAGCAATGGAATATAAATAAACTCCATGAGAATAACGCAAAATAAAATCGGGGCAAATAATGGCTGAAGCATTTGATATTGGCCCATTGTCTTGGGTAAAAGATGAGATTGATCAGTCACTTAAAAAAGTGCAAGACAGTTTCATCGTAGTGATGGATAAGCCTGGTGAAGTGGCAACTTTGCGTTTTACTACTGCTCACTTATACCAAGTGAGCGGCGCTTTAGATATGGTTGGCCTTGAAGGTTGTAAGCGTTATTGTTCTGAAATTGAAAAGCTCACCAGTAAACTAGAAAAGCTACAGATAGCTGTTAGCCAGCCAGTGATGACCGCTTTAATGCAGGCGGTAGATGCCCTTTCCAGATATTTGCAAGACTTGCTAAACGGTATGCAGGATACGCCAACAAGGCTTTACGAAAGTTTAAATCCACTGGTTGAGCTGCAAGGTGAATCCTTAGATATTAGCGATTTGTTTTACCCAGATACCAGCTATAGCGCACCTAAAGATTTGCCTAGTAACCCGATTGAAGAGTCGGCAATACCAATTTTCGTGTCAGAGCAGCGTCCAGTTTTCCAAAAAGCACTACTAGATTGGCTGCGGACTAAAGATGCTGACTCGCTTAATCAGATGCGCTTGGCGATGTCGAATGTGCAGCAAGTTCAACAGAAAAATGCCTTAAAAACACTGTGGTGGACAGCAACAGCATTTACGGACGCTTTAGCTCAAGCGCCTGTGGCTGAACAAGCTGGCGCAAGAAAACTATGTAGCAGACTAGACCAACAGCTGCGCAATATGTCTTTAGGTGATTTAAAAGCACCATCTCAATTATTGCGAAACCTACTTTATTACGTGGCAGTCAGCGATAGCAGCACTGATGAAATTGGTCGTGTAAAAGAACTGTTTGAGTTAGATGACTTCTTACCCGCAAGTGATCGACATGGTGCGACAGCTGCAACCGCTGCGGAACGTGCCGCGCTGGCTCAACTCAATGCGGATTTACCTGCGTTAAAAGATTTATGGGCAGGTGTTAGTACAAGTAACTCAGTGGTAGATTTTGATGGTTTTGCCGATAAGCTTAATCATCTGTCTATGGTGTTGCTCAGTTTGAACAATCAAAGAGTACTTAAGCTCATCAACGCGATTCAAGCAACGGTAAAAGCACTGCAAGCAGATAAAGCTAAAATCAACGAAAGCGCTTTTATTGAAGTGGCCGCATCGCTTAACTTGCTTGAATACATTGGTGAATATTATCAACAGTTGGATGCTGAGGCTGATCAAAAAATCACCACGCAAACATCGCGCTTACAATCCATTATCAAAGGTAAAGCGCTTGCGCCTGCCGTGGATGCTTTTGCAAGTGAACATTTAGATGCGAATGTGACCGAAGCTGTCGCTAAACAAATTATTAGTGAATTGCAACGTGCTGAAAAAGCTTTTGATACCTACTTTAGAAACCCTGAAAATGTAGCTGTTTTAGACGAAACCACAAAACCTTTACAGCAAGTTGCAGCAGCGTTCGATATGCTGGAAATGCCAGTACCAAAAGCAATCACGCAGCTAGCATCGGTCTATGTTGAGCATTTTAAAGTTCACTCTGACGATGAAAGCCGCCACTCAAAATTCGAGCTGGTGGCTGAAAGCTTAAGTATGTTAGGGCTATACGCGGAAGAGCTACCTAATGTTAGAGCCGAATCTGAATCTGCATTATCTGGGGCATTAATACGGCTAGAACAAGCTGCAAAAGTGTTTAATACTTTGCTTGATCACAACGCTCAAGTCGAGAATGAAGCACCTAATGCTCATGTCGTTGAGGCTTCAGAAATTACTAACACCGCGAATGAAGTTGCCGTTGCGGACTCAGAGGCTTCAGCACATGCAGTCGTCACAGATAAAGCCGTTGATGAAGAACTTCAAGATATATTCCTCACTGAAGCGGAAGAGGTCTTAGTCAGTCTTGCTCAACATCTGCAAGCCTTACGAATCAACCCTACAGAAAGCGAAGCATTGGTGGAAGTGCGTCGTGCTTACCACACCCTTAAAGGTAGCGGTCGCACTGTAGGCTTGGTCGGTATGAGTGATGTGGCTTGGTCTGTTGAAAAATTACTCAATTTAGTCATGGAGCGCAAAGCTTTTCCTACGGTTAAGCAGTTGGCGTTTGTTGAAAATGTCAGTGCGGAATTTGCTGGTTGGGTAGCAGAACTACAGAAAAATAAAATTGTTACATTAGACCCCACCCCGTTCCAACAGCGTGCAACCGAACTTGAGTCCGAGTTTGAGCATGATTTAGCTATACATAAGCCAAAACCGCAAAAAGAAGAAGTAGTCATCGGCGGTACAAGAACATTAAGCAAGGCGTTCTTTAATATATTCTTAGCTGAAGCCCAGCAGCATTTGGAAACATTGATTGAAGCACAAAAGGCTTTAGTCGCTAATTCAACAGAGTTACCTACTGATGATAGTTGTCGCGCGGCGCATACCTTGGGCAGCAATGCGCTTACGGCAGGTTTTAATCCAACAGGTGATTTAGCCAGAGGTTTAGAGCATTGGTTAGATGAGCATGCTGGAGTGTGGACTGAGCAACATATTGCCTTGTATGGAAATGTAGTTAAAGCCTTGGCGGATGGTTTGGAAAAGGCGAAAGCGCTTAAAAATCCAAAATCGGCGCGTGCGTTAATTCTTGCATTAAGTGAATCAACTGCGGCAATGCAAGCAATTGCCACTCAACAAGCTGAAGCTGCTGTGCTTGAACACCAAGCTGAAACTCAGCAAACGGAAGCTAAGGGTAGGTCAGTTAAAAAACGCAAAACTAAAGAAAGTTTACCTAAAGACGCGGTTCAGCTCGATGAAGAAGTGATTGAGGCTGATATTGCACCAGTGGTGAATGAAAACGAAATTGCTGAAGCTATACAAGCGCTACAGGAGCAATCTGAAGCTATTCCATTGTTAGAGAATGATGCTGTGTTAGCTGATATTCCAGATAACCAGCTTAAAGAATTGGCTGTAGATCAAGAGTTGCTTGGTTTGTTTGTTGAAGAGGCGCGTGAATTAGTGCCGCAGGTCGGCAGAGATTTACGTGGCTGGCGAGCAAATCCACATGAGGCGGAGTATCCAGATTCTCTACAGCGCGCTTTACACACCTTAAAAGGTAGTGCGCGTATGGCCGGGCAAAGTAATATTGGCGACAGCGTGCATAAAATGGAAGATCGCGTGATTCATGCTCTGCGCCATAAAGCCACTGCCGATGACTTTGATGAAATGTTTGTCGAGTTCGACCATATTGGCTACATGCTGGAAGATATTACTGGCGGCGTGAAGGTTTCTGCTCAAGATGAAGACGTGGCTGCAACAGTCACTGCGCCGACGCGCTCAGTGGAACGTAAGTCACAATTCTTACGTATGCGGGCAGACGTGCTGGATAGATTGATTAACGAGGCTGGTGAAGTTTCAATTATGCGTTCTCGAATGGATCGAGAGATGCAAAGCTTCAAACAGTCTTCATCAGATCTAACCGATAGTATCAGCAGAATGCGTGCTTATTTGCGTGAGCTGGAAATTGAAGCTGAAACGCAGATGCAGTCTCGTATGAGCTTGTTGCAAGAGGCGAATGAGACATTCGATCCGCTTGAGTTTGACCGATTTACGCGTCTGCAAGAACTCACACGTATGATGGCCGAGAGCGTTAACGACGTTGCAACAATTCAACACGGATTAGTATTAAATCTTGACCAGACTGATGCAGCTTTGCAACAGCAAAACCGTATGAATCGTGAGCTGCAACAGGGTTTAATGGGTGTTCGTATGTTGCCATTCGCAACTATATCGGAGCGTTTACAACGTATTGTTAGACAAACCGCAAGAGAGTTGAATAAACGCGTTGAAATGGTCATTGAAGGCGAGAGTATCGAGCTAGATCGTGGTGTATTGGATAAGATGGGCGCACCTTTAGAACATTTGTTACGGAATGCCGTTGCGCACGGTCTTGAGTCTTCCGATGAGCGTAAGAAGCTCGGTAAACCAGAAGCTGGTCAAATCAAGTTAAAAGTCAGTTTAGAGAATGATGAAATCACATTGGTTGTGACCGATGATGGCGCGGGTATTAATCTTGCCAAAGTGAAACAAAAAGCCATTGAAAGAGGATTGATAAGCGCAGATCAAGAAGTATCAGATCAAGCGTTAATGGCAGTCATTTTTGAGCCAGGCTTCTCAACGGCTGACAGCGTCTCACAAATTGCAGGGCGTGGTGTTGGTTTAGATGCGGTACGTAGTGATATTGCTGCGCTGAGTGGTCGTATTGATGTGAGTAATGTCACTGGTATGGGCGCTATGTTTAATGTCTACTTGCCAGTCACATTGTCAGTTGCACAAGTGATTATGGCGCGTGTAGGTAGTAAAATGTTTGCAATTCCATCTGTGATGGTGGAGCAAGTGCAAAAGCTCAAGCAGGGTGACTTGCTGAGTGCTTACCAAGCGCGTAATGTAAATTGGGCGGGTCGTGATTATCCCTTACATTATTTATCCAAGTTAATTGGTGATGTTGAGCATGTTGCGCAACAACATGCTTATACGCCAGTGGTTTTATTACGCAGTGGTACGTATCGCACAGCGCTGCACGTAGATGAAATTATCGGCAACCAAGAGGTTGTGATGAAGCAGATTGGTACACAACTAGCCCGTGTGCCAGGCATGATTGGCGCTACAGTATTGGGCGATGGTGTGATTGTATTGGTGATTAACCCAGTACAACTAGCTAACCGTGAAGCGCTTTCGATTGGTGCTATTAAAGTGACAACGTTTGCGCCAGTGGCTGAAACTGTAAAGAAAGTAGCATTGGTAGTAGATGATTCACTTACGATGCGTAAAGTGCTTTCTCGCGTACTTGAGCGTGAAGGCTTTGAGGTGATTACCGCCAATGATGGTATGGATGCGATTCAAAAACTTCAACTCATCACACCTGATATTATTTTGACAGATATTGAGATGCCTCGTATGGATGGTTTCGAGTTCTCACGCCATGTGCGAGATAACGATAAAACTGCCAATATTCCATTAATCGTCATCAGTTCACGTACTGCTGAGAAGCACCGTAACGTCGCTAAAGAATTGGGCGTGAATGCGTTCTTGGGTAAACCAGTGCAAGATGATGAACTCATTGAGCAGGTAAACGCTTTACTGAACAATTAAAAACTATCTACATTATTGTCAAGGATAATAATGTAGATAGTCGTAACTTTTTGTCACTAATCTCACTAAGTTTTACTCTCTAAAACTCCCTCAATAAGGTAAAATTTACCTTATGCTGCAAACCAGTCAAACCGAAATAAAAAAGCCTACATTCGTCCATTTGCGTTGCCATAGTGAGTACTCCATTATCGATGGCATCGTTCGTATTGACGACTATGTAAAGCAGGCGTTGAGCGATAAAATGCCAGCGCTGGCACTCACTGACTTAAGCAATTTGTTTGGCGCAATTAAGTTTTATAAAACCGCCAGAGGCAGAGGGATTAAGCCTATTCTAGGCTGCGATATATGGTTAGAAAACCCGGTTAATCGTGAGCAGCCAACGCGTTTACTTTTGTTATGTCAGTCACACGCTGGATATTTGTTGTTATGTCAACTGCTCAGTCGCGCATATTTGAGTAATCAATATCGAGGACGTGCTGAGTTTAAGCGAGAATGGTTTATCGAATGCGGTACAGAAGGGCTCATTATGCTCTCTGGCGCAATGGCTGGTGATGTCGGTCAAGCTTGCACGCAAGATAATTTAGCCTTAGCTACTAAGCTTGCTCAAGCTTGGGAAAACTTATTTCCAGACCGCTTTTATTTAGAAGTACAGCGCACCGCCAGTATTTCAGAAAACAGTACCCCAGAGAATAATGCTCTGCAACATCAGCAAGAGCATTATATTCAGCAAGTGCGTTCCATTGCCCATAGTCTGAACCTGCCCATCGTTGCTACGCATCCCATACAATTTATCACGCCAGACGATTTTAGAGCACACGAAGCGCGTACCTGTATTTCTGAGGGCTATGTATTAGCGGATACTCGTCGCCCTAAAAACTTTACTACCGAGCAATATTTTAAACCTCAAGCAGATATGGCTACGTTGTTTGACGATATGCCTGAAGCACTGGCTAATACTGTAGAAATTGCCAAACGCTGTAACTTAATGCTCACCTTAGGTAAAAATTATTTACCTAACTTTCCAACGCCAAATAATGAAAGTCTGAATGATTTTCTTATAGAAGAAGCGCGTAGAGGCTTGGCGCAGAGATTAGAGGTACTTTATCCAAATGAAGAAGTACGTGCCGCAAAAAAGCCTGACTATGACGCACGTTTAGACTTTGAAACTCAAGTGATTAACCAAATGGGCTTTGCGGGCTACTTCTTAATTGTGGCCGACTTTATTCAGTGGGCTAAAGGTAACGGTGTTCCAGTTGGCCCAGGGCGTGGTTCTGGTGCTGGTTCTGTGGTTGCCTACAGCTTAAAAATTACGGACTTAGATCCCTTAGAGTACAACTTACTTTTCGAACGTTTTCTAAATCCAGACCGCGTTTCGATGCCCGACTTTGATATTGACTTCTGCCAAGAGGGGCGAGATCGCGTCATTGATTACGTGAAACAAAAATATGGTTTAGACGCAGTTTCACAAATCGCTACCTTCGGTACCATGGCCGCAAAGGCCGTGATTCGCGATGTGGGCCGTGTGCTGGATTTGCCATTCTATTTTGTGGATGGTATCAGCAAACTCATTCCACTTGAATTAGGTATTACCCTATCCGACGCCTTGGTAAAAGAGCCGCAATTGGCGGAGCGTCGTGAAAATGAAGAAGAGCTGAAAGAGTTGTTAGAGCTTGCTCTGCGCCTTGAAGGCTTAGTGCGTAACATTGGTATGCACGCAGGTGGTGTATTGATATCACCGGGTAAAATTTCTGATTTCTCACCCGTTTATTGTCAAGCAGATGGCGCAAGCTTGGTCAGCCAATATGACAAAGATGATGTTGAAGCAGTAGGGCTAGTTAAGTTCGACTTTTTGGGCTTGCGTACATTAACCATTTTGGAACTGGCTTTAGTCAACGCCAATAAACAGCGTGCAATCGAGGGTTTGGCGCCTTTATCATTTGAAACCTTACCGCTTAATGATAAGCCTACATTCCAGCTATTAAAAACTGCCAATACCACTGCGGTGTTCCAGCTAGAGTCCAAGGGCATGAAGGACATGCTTAAACAGGCGATGCCTGATTGCTTTGAAGACATTATCGCGCTGGTGGCATTGTATCGACCTGGCCCTATGGATTTGATTCCAGACTTCTGTCGACGCAAGCACGGTAAGCAACGTGTGGAATACCCACATCCACTCACTGAGCCTATCTTAAAAGAGACTTATGGTATCGCTGTTTATCAAGAACAAGTGATGCAGATTGCGCAAGTAGTTGCGGGCTACAGCTTGGGCGGCGCAGATCTGCTTCGCCGTGCGATGGGTAAGAAAAAGCAAGAGGAAATGGATGCGCAGCGCAAAACCTTTACGGAGGGCGCGGTTAAAAACAATATGACGGAGCGTCAAGCAACCGAGTTGTTTGACTTGCTCGAAAAGTTTGCGGGTTACGGATTTAATAAATCTCATGCCGCCGCTTATGCGCTGGTTGCCTATCAAACCGCCTATTTGAAGGCGCATTATCCAGCCGCATTTTTAGCTTCAACCATGTCCGCTGATATGAATAATACGGACAGTGTGCGTATTTTCTATGAAGATTGCGCGCCGAATCAGGTGGAAATATTGTCGCCAGATGTGAATCAAAGTGAGTTTAAATTTACACCTATTAGCAAAAACCAAGTGCTTTATGGTTTGGGCGCAGTTAAAGGCACCGGGCAAGCCGCGATTGAAGTCATTTTACAAGCGCGACGCAAAGATGGGCCATTTAAAGACTTATTCGATTTCTGTAATCGCCTAGATTTGCGCAAAGTAAATCGCCGAGTGGTGGAATCATTAATTCGCGCTGGCGCATTTGATAAACTTTCGCCAAGCCGTAATGCACTATTAGCAGGCGTTGCCATGGCAATGGCGGCAGCTGAACAGAATAGCGCCAATAGTAACCAGAATAGTTTATTTGGCGAAGTTGCAGATAAAGCAGCTAACATTTTACCTATGGTGCCAGATTGGACTGAACAACAGCGCTTGCAAGAAGAAAAAGCAGCTTTAGGTTTTTATTTCAGTGGCCATCCTTATTGGGCGTACCAAAAAGATTTAAATCAATTTATTTCGACCACGCTGGCAAATTTAGCTCCTAAAGAGCATCCCCAATTATTGGCAGGGATTGTTTCAGGTGTGCGTATCCGCATGACCGGGCGTGGGAAAATGGCGATTGTTGGCTTAGATGACGGTACTACGCGACTAGAAGTAGTGGTGGGTAGTGAGTTACTCAATCAGCAACAAGCTTTATTAAAAGATGATCAACTCATCATCATTGAAGGCCGTGTTAGCAATGATGAATTCTCTGGCGGCGTAAGAGTTAACGCCAGAAAGATTTTCGACTTACCTACGCTGAGAAATAGCAAAGCCAGCTTTTTGAAAATATCTTGTAATGGTCAAGCCGATGCCGTGAAACTAAAGGCGTTGCTGAAGCCTTATTGTAAAAGTGCTTCTGATGAAGTGCGTGGCTGTGCGGTAAAAGTTGAATATCATAATAAAACCAGTAAAGTGGAGTTAATGCTAGGCAATGACTGGCGCGTGGATTTGCATGATGAGTTGATTGCAGGTTTAACTGCGTGGTTAAGTCGAGAAAACGTAAAAATCCTATATAATTAAACTAATGATTTCTGAGAAAAAACTAATCGCATGAAAATAAGTTATTTAGATTTTGAACAACCTATCGCAGAGCTTGAAGCCAGAATTGAAGGCTTACAATCAGCGCATGATGACAATGATGCTTTAGATATTTCTAAAGAGCTCATTGCATTAGAAAAGAAAAATAAAAAATTATCTGAAGATATTTATGGCAATTTAACTGCTTGGCAAATTTCGCAGTTGGCGCGACATCCACAACGCCCTTACACTTTGGACTATATCAAGGCTATATTTACTGACTTTGAAGAGTTGCATGGCGATAGAGCTTATGCGGACGATCCTGCGATTGTAGGCGGTTTGGCAAGGTTTGAAGGTCAGCCAGTGATGGTCATTGGCCACCAAAAAGGCCGTGATGTAAAAGAGCGCCAGTACCGTAACTTCGGTATGCCACGTCCAGAAGGTTATCGTAAAGCCTTACGTTTATTCCGCTTGGCTGAGAAATTCCATATTCCTATTATTACTTTGATTGATACGCCTGGCGCCTATCCTGGCATTGGCGCAGAGGAGCGCGGCCAATCAGAAGCGATTGCACGTAATCTCTATGTGATGGCTGAACTAGAAACACCTATTATCGGCGTGATTATTGGCGAAGGTGGTTCTGGAGGTGCGTTGGCCTTAGGTGTGGTTGACCAATTGTTAATGTTGCAATACGGCACTTACTCGGTTATTTCACCTGAAGGTTGTGCTTCTATTTTGTATAAAAGTGCGGATAAAGCTTCCATTGCTGCAGAATCTTTGGGAATTACCGCAACGCGTCTTAAAGCACTAGGTTTAATCGACAGAATTGTACCTGAACCATTGGGCGGCTCACATCGTGCGCCAGAAGTGGTAATGGAAACTTTGCGTGTTGCACTAAAAGAAGAGCTTGCCAAATTAAAGCCAAAATCTATTAAAACTTTACTGGTTAGCCGTTATGAGCGCTTAATGGGCTATGGCAAATACAAAGAAGTCGCTGAAAAATAGCAAGAAAGTTACAAGTCTTGTAACTCATCCTTTACTTTCACAACTCAATCAACTTCTAAGCCACCACCTAAAGCCCAATCAGCGCGTGCTGTTGGCATTAAGTGGGGGCTTAGATTCTACAGTGCTGTTGCATCTGCTTGCTGCAGCTAAACAATCTAACTCTTTCGAATTGTATGCCATGCATGTGCATCATGGTTTAAGCCAAAATGCCGATGCTTGGGCAGACTTCTGCACGCAACAATGTGAGCTTTTGAATGTGCCAGTTGAAGTTGTATATGTTCAGCTTGATCCAAATTCTAAGCTGGGCATAGAGGCAGCTGCTAGGCAATTACGTTATGAAGCTTTGTTTGACTTTAAGCTGAATGAGATTGAACCAGATTTTATCGCCACCGCGCATCACCAAGATGACCAAGCCGAAACATTGCTTTTACAGTTGTTTAGAGGCGCTGGCGTGAAGGGTCTGGCCTCTATGGCTGCAATAGATGAGCCTAGACGGTTAATGCGTCCTTTGCTTGAGGTGTCGCGCCAAACATTGCAGGCGTATGCAGAGCAGCATAATATTTCGTGGTGTAACGATGAAAGCAATGACAATACCCATTACGAGCGCAATTTCGTGCGGCATGATCTCTTGCCAGTGTTAGCGACTCGTTATCCATCAGTTAAATCAGTGCTTGCACGAACGGCCTCGCACTTGGCTGAAGCGAATGAATTACTCGATAGTTTAGCAAAAATTGATGCCAATGATTTATTGCAAAACAACAGCCTTTGTTTGCAAGGTTTAACCAGCTTAGACCTTCCGCGCGCCAAAAATCTACTACGCTGGTGGTTTGCACAAAACCAACTCTCCATGCCAAGCTCTGATCATTTGAATGAAATTATTCAGCAGGTATTTAATGCTAAAGCTGATGCCAATATCAATATCCAGTTACAACACTTAAGTTTAAAGCGCTATCAGCAACGCGCTTATTTATGTGCTGAACGTGTAGCCGAGGCGTTTGATATGACTTGGAATGGTGAGTCGCACTTAGACTTGCCTAATGGCGGTCAGTTACATTTTAAGCAAGTGATAGGCGCAGGCTTAGCGCTAAAGCATGGCATGACTAAGCTGAGAATCACAAATCGAGATGGCGGTGAGCGCTTTAAGCCAGATGTACTAAGGCCAACTCGAACGCTTAAACATCTACTGCAAGAAGCCAATATTCCACCTTGGCAGCGTGAGCATTTACCACTTATTTATTGGCATGATACCCTAGCTTTAGTGCCAAACATTGGCATAACGCATGAGCTGCGAGCTGACGAAGGTGAACTTGGATTAGATATTATTTGGCAAGATATTTAGTTCTGAACCACGTAATCATCGTTTAAGTAATGGCTTAAGCTTTGGCCAAATGTTATCAAGAAGAATAGGTTGCCCTGACACATTTGGATGCAAACCATCGTCTTGAATTAGTTTCGGTTGGGCGGCAACATTTTCAAGCAAAAATGGCACTAACGAAACTTTATGCTGTAGGCTTAAATCAGGGTACGTGTTGCGGAATGCCTCTGTATATTTAGGGCCATAGTTAGGCGGTATTTTCATGCCGATTAACAGTATTTTTGCGTTGGCTTTCTTGCTTTGTGTAATCATGGTATTAAGGTTCTCAGTCATCTCTTTTACGGGTAAACCGCGTAAACCGTCGTTAGCACCGAGCTCAATAATAATGATATTGGGTTGTACTTTTGAAAGCGCTGTTTCTAATCTAGTTAAACCACCGCTGGTGGTTTCTCCGCTAATACTGGCATTAATCACATCGTATTGATAATGCTGATCTGCCAACTTTTTTTGTAAGAGTGCTACCCAACCTTGTGATTTCGGAATTCCGTATGCGGCAGATAAGCTATCGCCAAAAACTAAAATTTTCGGGTTTGCTGCGTTTGCCTGTGAAATGCATGCAACGAAACTTAAACTCAGTAGACTAATGCAAAGTAACTTTCGTAACCATAATTTAGATTGCACTGGTTTTGATTGTTTAAGTTTAGAATTTAGCTTTTTTAAAATTAATAATAAGTGGAAAAACATTGATGCAACAACCTCCTGCTATGCAAACAAAAATAA
The DNA here is from genome assembly GCF_029945705.1 of Methylotenera sp. Lineage (GTDB taxonomy): Bacteria > Pseudomonadota > Gammaproteobacteria > Burkholderiales > Methylophilaceae > Methylotenera. The sequence continues at coordinate 13,582 of NZ_JAQSDC010000009.1, read as the reverse complement.
GCCAAGCGACAATAATCCAAGCACAAAATTTAACCTATGAATTCGTTAGTCATGATAACCATATTCAGGTTTTACGGGATTTAAATTTATCTATTTTTAATGGCGAGCAAATTGCCATTATCGGTAGCTCAGGTTCTGGAAAATCCACGCTACTGAGCTTGCTCGCAGGCTTGGACATTCCAAGTAGTGGCAGCGTTCAAATTCAAAACAAGCCATTTAGTGGTTTAGATGAAGACGGCAGGGCAGCAGTACGTGCCAAAAGCATGGGATTTATATTCCAGTCATTCCAGTTGCTACCATCACTCACAGCTTTAGAAAATGTCATGCTGCCTTTGCAATTGAAAGGCCAAGCTAATGCAAAAGAGCTGAGCCTTGAGGCATTGGCTAAAGTAGGTTTGAGCGCGCGCGTGCAACACTACCCGAAGCAGCTTTCAGGTGGCGAGCAACAGCGCGTGGCTATTGCGCGTGCCTTTGCCACTCAACCAGCCATTTTGTTTGCAGATGAGCCTACCGGGAATTTGGATAACTCAACAGGACAAATCATCATTGAGCTGCTATTTAAAATGAATATGGAGGCGGGCACGACTTTGGTTTTAGTGACACATGATGTGCATTTGGCAAACCGATGCCAGCGTCAGATAAAGCTTGAAAATGGCGTGTTGACTGAGCAAACAGATTTGGTTGCAGTATGAATTTAAGTGCTAGATTGGCTTGGACACAAACCCTCAGTTTGTGGCGTTCTGGCGCGTTGCGAGTGCTGATTTTTTCCTTAGTTTTAGCGGTTACTGCCATTTCTGCGATTGGTTTTTTTACGCAACGCGTAGAGACTGCCTTAAATCAGCAAGGCGGCTTGCTGCTCGGTGGCGATATTGCTGTGATTGCAGACCATGCTATTCCCGATGCTTTGCTAGATAACGCAGAAAAACAAGGCATAGCTACAGCTAAAACTTATGAGTTTTCTAGCATGGTGGTATTTGGTGAAGGCAGTCAACTAGCTGAAATCAAGGCGGTTGAACAAGCCTTTCCGCTAAGGGGTGATTTAACTTTAGGTAAAGATGTCGCTGATGTTGGATTGGTAGTCAAAACCTCACCGAAGCAGGGTGAAGTTTGGATAGAACCCAGATTGGCAAACTTACTGAATATTAAGGTGGGGGATGATGTTGAGGTAGGTGAGCGCAAGTTGCATGTAAGTGCAATATTGGTCCGCGAGCCATCCCGTGGGGGCGACATGTTTGGCTTTGCGCCGCGCCTAATGATGAATGCCGCTGATTTGCCTTCCACCAAGTTGATTCAGTATGGTAGCCGGGTTAAGTATCAGTTGTTACTTGCAGCTAGCCCAGAAAAAATCAATCAATACAACGCACAAAACAAGTCGTCATTAAGCCGAGGCGAGAAGATACAAGATGTGCGAAATGCGCGCCCGGAAATTAAATCAGCCTTAGATAAGGCGCAACAATTTTTAGGCTTATCCGCTATGGTCAGCGTGATTTTAGCCATGGTCGCCATGTTGCTTTCCAGCTTACCCTATATCAAACAAAGTCTTGATACCTTTGCCTTAATGCGTTGTTTTGGCGCATCAAAAAGTACGGTGTTGCAAGTGTTAGCCATACAAACCATTTTAATTGCATTTTTTAGTGCTTTGTTGGGTGTGTTACTTGGGTTCATAGCGCAGTTTGGTTTGGCAACATTAGCGGGCAGTTTGTTTTTAGAGTCACTTCCACCAGCGTCTAGCACACCTGTATTGATAGGTTTGGCGGCTAGTATTGCTATGATGTTTGCAGTGGTGCTGCCGCATGCATGGCAAATGCGTAACTTAACTGCCATGAATATTTTACGGCGTGAAACGCTGGCTCAACCAATTTCAGCACAAGCTAAGTTTCTTCCCGCAGCATTAGTGATGTGTGCGATGATTTTTTGGCAAGCGCGTGACGGTAAATTAGCGGCTTCGACGATTGTCGCTTTAGTATTACTTTGCGTGGCGATTGTAGGTCTTTCTTATGTATTAGTCACTTTGGCAAACCGTTTATTCATGTTGTCGCCAAAAAGTCAGGTGCTAAACGATATGAAGCTTGGCGTGCTGGGGCTTAAGCGCCGATTTGGCTTATCTACCGTGCAGATGATAGGTTTCAGCATGGGCTTGATGGTGCTGATGTTATTAGCATTGATTCGTGGCGATTTAATCCGCAACTGGCAGGCATCATTACCCATAGATGCGCCTAATCGCTTTATTATTAATATTCAGCCTAGCCAAATCGATGGCGTTAAACAGTTTTTTCAGAAACAGGAAATCACAGGCGGAAGCATTTTTCCTATGGTGCGCGGTCGTTTGATTAGTAAAAACGGTAAAGAGATTAACGCAACACAATGGCAAGATGAGCGCGCTAAACGCCTTGCTGAGCGTGAGTTTAATTTGTCTTGGGCTGCTCAAATGCAAAGTGACAATCAATTGTTGTCAGGTCGCTGGTGGACGCCCAAAGAGTACGGCAAGCCATATTTATCTATAGAACAAGATTTGGCAAAAACACTAGGAATTCAGTTAGGCGATAAGCTTATATTTGATGTAGCTGGTGATCCTCTTACGCTAACTGTCACTAGTCTTAGAAAGGTAGATTGGGATACGATGCGTGCGAACTTCTTTGCGGTCACACCGCCCGGCGTATTAGATAATTATTCTGCAAACTACATTAGCAGTTTTCACTTGCCCATTGGTACAGATGCGGCGATGAATCAACTGATACGAAGCTACCCTAATCTGACCGTGATTGACGTTGCCGCACTTATGCAGCAAGTACGCGGCATTATGCAAAAAATGAGCAGTACCATAGAGTATGTGTTTGCCTTTAGCTTGCTTGCTGGTTTAGCGGTGCTTTATGCTGCTTTAATCGCCACGCGTGAGGAACGCATTGCCGAGGCTACACTGATGCGAGTTTTTGGCGCATCTCGTCGTCAAGTGAGTATTGCTTACATTGCAGAGTTTGCTTGTATTGGCTTGGTGTCCGCGTTGATTGCGACTGTTGCCGCTAACCTGTTGGCTTACTATATCAGCGCTCAGATATTAAATATTCCGTTTCAGTTTAATGCAACGCTTGCACTAGGAATTACGCTGATTGCTGCAATTGTTATTCCGCTAGCCGCTTGGCTAGGTTTGCGCGGATATTTGAATGTTCCAGCAAGGCAGTTACTCAACAGTATTTAATTAAAATGGTTATATACAACCATAAATTGGTTGTATATAACCAATAATTGGCTGTATGTAACCAATTATTGCGTGTACAATTTTTAATCTATCTCGGTATTAATCTTTACTATTTGATTATATTGAGTATTTTATAAAATTAAATTCTAGGAATGCATTTTGCTTATTTAATGCGGTGAAATATATCTAACCTAGGGGATAACATGCAAATTTCGTTACAACAAAAAAACATGAAGCCAAAACTAATATTGGTCGCAATTCTAGCTGCTTATGCAATGCCTCAAATGGTGATGGCTGAAAATAAAGCCGAAACGATTGAGCTTGGCAAAGTTGAAGTGGTGGGTGTTACTCCGCTATCCAGCCTTGGTGTGCCTATCGATCAAGTGCCTTCAAATGTTCAAGTCGCTAAAGGCAAAGACATTCAAAATCAGCAAGGTTTGAGTATTGCTGATTATATGAACCAAAATATGGTGGGCGTAAATATTAATGAAGCCCAAAATAACCCATATCAACCTGATGTCAACTTCCGTGGCTTTACTGCTTCACCTTTAGTTGGAACCCCTCAAGGCTTGTCAGTTTACCAAGATGGCGTTCGCGTGAATGAGCCATTTGGTGATACGGTGAACTGGGATTTAATCCCACAAAATGCAATTTCCAGCATTGCGTTGATGCCTGGCTCTAATCCGCTATTTGGTTTAAATACCTTAGGTGGTGCAGTTTCAGTACAAACCAAAAGTGGCGAACATAATCCAGGCGGCGGCGTGCAAGTGTCTGGCGGCTCATGGGGTCGTTGGGCGGTTGAAGGTGAGTACGGTGGTAAGTTGGATAACGGCGTAAGTTATTTCTTTGCAGGTAATAAGTTTGAAGAAAGCGGCTGGCGTGATAGCTCCCCATCTGATGTATTGCAAGGTTTTGGTAAACTAGGTTGGAGCAACGAAAAAACAGACGTCGATATTAGTTTTACTGGCGCAGACAATGAGCTGACAGGTAACGGTTACCAGGCTCAAAGCCTATTGAATACTTTTGGACGTGAGTCAATTTACACTAAACCCGATATTACTAAAAACAAGTTGCTTTTTGTGAACGCAAAAGTTAGCACATGGTTGAGCGATGAGTTTTTGTTAACTACTAATGCATATTATAGAAAAAACCGCACTAGCTCTTACAATGGTGACTTGAGTGATGATTGGGCTGCGCTTGGTGATGATGAAGGTGTCATTAACCGTGGACATGTTAATCAAAAAGGCTATGGTCTCGGCAGTCAGTTAACTTGGGTGACAGATAAAAATCAGTTAACAGGTGGTGTGAGCGCAGATTTATCTCGCATTAACTTTGAACAAACTAGTCAACTATTCAGTACATTCGATGCTGCTCGCGGCGTGGGTGGTACGCTTGATGATGTAGAGCAAGATGTTTTGCTAAAAGGTCGCAGTCGTACATGGAGTGTATTCGCTACGGATACCTACAATGCTACATCTAAGTTAGCATTAACAGCTTCGGCTCGTTACAACAACACTCGTATCAATAATAGCGACGATATAAATCCTGTTGCAGGTACATATAACCCAGTGACAGGTGCTGGCTCCTTAACTGGTTCTGATACTTATAGTCGCTTCAATCCTGCTGTGGGTTTAACGTATAGCATGATGCCTGAGCTAAATATGTATGCTGGTTACAATGAAGGTAATCGCGCACCCTCAGTGATTGAGTTAGGATGTTCTGATCCAAACTCGCCATGTCTTTTGCCTAATGCTTTAGCTGGTGATCCACCACTCAAACAGGTGGTTGCTAAAACATTTGAGGGTGGTGTCCGTGGTAAGTTTAGTGATATCGCTAAATGGAGTTTGTCTGCATATCGAGCAACCAATTATGACGATTTAATATTTATTGCATCTACCTCTACAACAGGTGCTGGGTACTTTAATAATGTTGGCAAAACGCGTCGTCAAGGTATTGACTTAGGTTTGAGTGGCGAGGCTGGAGATTTCCGTTGGTCAGCTGGCTATAGTTATATTAAAGCGACCTACGAAAGCAGCTTTGATATTGCTAGTGATGTTAACTCATCAAATGTAGGTGGTGTAATTACCGTGAATCCAGGTGACAACATTCCTGGTATTCCAAAACATCAGTTGAAATTACGTGGCGAATGGAGTGCCTTACCGACTTGGACAATTGGTGCAAGTGCTGTGTTCTTCTCAGACCAATATGCACGAGGAAATGAGAATAACCAACATCAAGCTGATGGCGTAAACTTTTTTGGCTCAGGTAAAATCGGTGGTTACGGAGTATTGAATTTAGATACACGTTACACACTTCCGAATACAGGTTGGCAAGTGTTTGCTAAGGTAAACAACGTGTTCGACCGCGATTACTATACAAGTGCTTTGCTTGGTCAGAGTGGCTTTGATGCTAATGGTGCTTTTGCCAACGGTAGTGGTGCGAATGAGACCTTTCTAGCACCTGGCGCACCTCGCGCTGGTTGGGTGGGTGTGCGTTATGAATTTGGTAAACCAAAATCAAGCGCATCAACTGCTGTAGATGTAGATTAATTGAGGCGGTTTAATTGCAATTAGCGCATCTTATCTCTGGGCAAGCCTCTGCAATGTTAAAGCAGCAATCTAAATTATTGATTGTTGAAGATGAGGTGTTGTTTGCTAGAGCGGTGATGCGTCGATTGCAGAAAGCTGGTTATGAGTGTGCGCATGTTGAGAGTTTGCAAGATGCGCGCACCATATTTAAACAGTTTTCACCAGACGTTGTATTGCTAGATATGCGTTTGCCTGATGGTAATGGTTTAGATTTGCTGGCTGATTTAGTCGCTAAAAATGTGGCTGTGATTGTGATGACAGCGCATGGTGAGATTAGCGATGCAGTCAATGCTATCAAACAAGGCGCAATCGACTACCTAAAAAAGCCGATTGATTTAGAAGAGTTGTTGTTATCTGTTCAAAAGGCTGAGGCTTCAGCGATTCAAAGCAATAGCTTAGATTATTCCCGTCAACGCAATGCGCATGCAATCGATGGTGTTGAGTTGTTGGGTGATAGCCCTGCTATGCAAAGTGTGAACATGCAAATTCAGCGTATCGCTCAATTAGTTGCTGCCGATACCGTGCCGCCTACCGTATTAATTAGCGGTGAAACGGGTACAGGTAAAGATGTTGCTGCGCGCCTGTTACACTTATCTTGTCAGGTCAAAGGTCAAAATAACGATAAGCCGTTTGTGCATATTGATTGTGCATCATTACCGCCAGACTTAATGGAAAGTGAACTATTTGGACACGAGAAGGGCGCTTTTACAGGCGCCACAGCCACGCGCCCGGGTTTAATAGAAGCGGCAGAAGATGGTACGCTTTTTTTAGATGAAATTGGTGAGTTGCCTTTAGCCTTACAAGCTAAGTTGCTCAATGTGCTTGAGCGCAGAATGGTGCGCAGAATCGGTTCAACCAAAGAACGTGCCGTGCCTGCACGGTTTATTGCCGCTACCAATCGCGATTTGCATGAAATGTCGCTGACTGGTGGTTTTAGACAAGATTTATATTACCGCTTAAACGTCATGAGTATTGCCATGCCACCACTGCGTGAAAGGGCTAGTGATAGTTTGATGTTGGCCAAGCATTTTGCCACGCAGACTTCGAGGCGTTATGGTTTAGCATCGCCAGTTTTTTCTGCAGATGCAGTTGCTATGATTAAAAGTTACGACTGGCCTGGTAATGTACGTGAGTTGCGCCATCAAGTGAGCCGTGCCATGTTGTTGTCTCATCAAGGCAATATCACTGAAGTTGATTTAGCGCTTCCCATGAACAGGACGCTGATAGAGGCTAATCAGCACGCAGCAAATACTATGCTTAACTCACAGGCCACACTGGATGAGGTTGAGAGAGCTGTTCTATTAAAGGTAATGGCTGAATCAGATAATAATGTATCCAGAGCGGCGCGTAAGCTCGGTATTACCCGTATGACAATGCGTTACCGCTTAGAAAAACATCAATTCAACATTAAAACTGAAGAATAACTTTTAATAGTAATTTGTTCTTTAGATAAACCTTCAGAAGATTTATCAGTTAACTCCCGATAAGATTTCACACTGACGCCACATTCTCAAATGACGGCAAAGCCCCTGCGTGGTATGATTTGGGCAAATTAAAACTGGAAAAATATCATGCAAATTGGGACACCATTAAGCCCTAATGCTACTCGCGTTATGTTGCTCGGTAGCGGTGAATTGGGTAAAGAAGTGATTATTGCATTGCAACGATTAGGTGTAGAAGTGATTGCGGTAGATCGCTACAAAAATGCGCCTGGTCATCAAGTGGCACATCGCGCTTACACTATCGATATGACTGATGATAAAGCTTTGCGTGATTTAATCGCCCAAGAAAAGCCGCATTTAATTGTGCCAGAAATTGAAGCCTTAAATACCAATACGCTTGTAGATATTGAGTCTTCTGGCATTGCAACAGTAATTCCAACTGTTAAGGCCGTACAGCTCACAATGAACCGCGAAGGTATACGTAGATTAGCCGCGGAAGAGTTAAGCTTACCTACCTCACCTTATGCGTTCGCCAGAAGTGAAGCTGAGTTGCAAGCTGCGATTGACGCAGGTATTGGTTACCCATGTTTTATTAAGCCTACGATGTCATCTTCTGGCAAAGGTCAGTCACGTATTACCAATGCTGGTGAAGTAAAAAGCGCATGGGATTATGCCGCTTCAGGCGGTCGCGTAAATCAGGGTGTGGTGATTGTTGAGGGGCAGATTGATTTTGATTATGAAATCACTTTGCTAACCGTACGTGCTAAAAATGCAACGCGCGAAACTCAAACCTATTTTTGCGAGCCAATCGGTCATGTGCAAGAAAAAGGTGACTACGTAGAAAGCTGGCAGCCTCAGGCAATGACTGCAGGTGCGTTGCAAGAATCTAAACGTATTGCAAAAGCGGTGACGGATAACCTAGGTGGTCTTGGCTTGTTTGGCGTAGAGCTATTCATCAAAGGTGATAAAGTCTGGTTCAGCGAAGTAAGTCCGCGTCCGCATGACACTGGTATGGTCACTATGGCAAGCCAACGCTTCAGCGAGTTTGACCTGCATGCGCGAGCCATTTTAGGTTTGCCAGTTGATGTTAGCTTGCGTGATGCCGCAGCCAGCGCTGTTATTTATGGGCAACATGAAACTACTAACTTAGTGTTTGATGGCGTTGAAGCCGCCTTAGCTGTACCGAATAGCGATATTCGCCTATTCGGCAAGCCTGAGTCTTTTGTTAAAAGACGTATGGGTGTGGCGCTCGCCACAGGTAAAGATACTGATGAGGCTAGAGGCCGTGCAAAATTGGCTGCTAGTTTAGTTAAACCTAAAGTAGTATAAATCGGTCAAACTCAAATGTTAGATAAAATTGAAGAAGCAGGTAGCAATAAAAGTACGTTCTTTGAACTGCTAGGCGGAGAGGCGAGCGGCACTGAAAATATTCGTCTTTTAGTAGAAACCTTTTACGACATTATGGAAAGCGACCCTAAAGCTGCACCGCTTCGAGCGATGCATCCGGCTGACTTAACCTCCGCGCGCGAGAAACTTTTTATGTTTCTGACTGGATGGACTGGCGGCCCACAGCTCTATATTGAGCGCTATGGACACCCGATGCTACGCGCTCGACATATGCCATTCCCAGTGGATGAATCTGCTCGTGACCAATGGATGTATTGCATGATTAAGGCCATGCATCAGTTAGATTATGAGGACTTGCTCATGAAAAGATTAGCTGAGCAGTTGTACGGTGTGGCTGACTTTATGCGTAATCGTGAGTAGTCACACTATTCCCGATTACGCATTTTTGTAAGTCTTTGTGTAGTTTTAAACCTAAGTATTTTGAATCACAATATTCGGGAATTTTCCGCTGTGATCTAAACTGGTATTAGCAATTTTAATTGCAGCTTTACGTGCGATTTCTTTGTAAATATTAGCGATTTTAGAATCTGGTGTGGCAATAACTGTAGGTTTTCCACTGTCTGCCTGTTCGCGAATCGTGATATCTAAAGGTAAGCTACCAAGTAGATCTACGTTGTAATCTTTGCTCATTAACTCACCGCCGCCTGCACCAAAAATATGTTCTTCATGCCCACAGTTGGAGCAAATATGCGTACTCATGTTTTCGACGATGCCTAAAATTGGGATGCCGACTTTTTCAAACATCTTCAAACCTTTACGAGCATCTAAAAGCGCGATATCTTGTGGCGTGGTAACAATAATTGCGCCAGTTACAGGAATCTTTTGTGCGAGCGTCAATTGAATATCGCCAGTGCCAGGTGGTAAGTCTACGATTAAATAATCTAAATCGCGCCATTTTGTTTCACGCAATAACTGTTCTAAAGCACCTGTCACCATTGGCCCACGCCAAACCATCGGCGTATCAGCATCAATTAAAAATCCAATCGACATCGCTTGTATGCCATGTGCTTCCATCGGATCCATTGTTTTGCCATCTTTACTCTCTGGGCGGCCACTAATGCCTAACATTTGTGGCTGACTTGGGCCGTAGATATCTGCATCAAGCAAACCAACAGTCGCACCTTCTGCAGCTAGCGCTAAAGCCAAATTGACTGATGTGGTTGATTTACCCACGCCACCTTTGCCTGATGCTACCGCAATAATGTTCTTCACGTTCGGCAATAAAGTCACGCCTTGCTGGGCTTTATGCGCAACGATGCGGCTACCAATGTTAACGGTTACGTTGCCAATGTCTGGCAAACCTTTAAGCGCATTGCTCACCAATGCTTGCACATCATCCATCACAGATTTAGCAGGGTATCCAAGCACAATATCAACGCTGACATCGTTACCATTGATTTGGATATTTTTAGCAGACTTGCTACTGATAAAGTCTTTGCCAGTATTCGGGTCTATGCAAACTTTTAAAGTGCTTTGGATAAGTAATTCTGAAATTGCCATTGCTTAATTTCCTGATTGAAAAGTTAAATTCTTAAATTGAGAGAGTTTTACTTGAGTAAATAGATAAGGTATTTTAACTGATTGTGTGGTGGAATGTATTAAGTAGCTTTGTGGATTATAAAAAAATAGCCTAACTGAAAATCTCAGTCAGGCTATTGATTAGTTTTAATTTAGTTAATTTTAGTACGGTCAGTCAGTTTAACCATATCATTCATTACTCCTTGTAAGCCGCCATACACATTGAGCGATTTAATCTGCCCCGTGATTTTCTCTAAACTTTCCAATTCTTTTAATCGTAACAAAATTGGGTTGCCTTCCATCACTTTAGCTGTGTTGTGCAAGCTACGGGTAGCTTGTGTTTCTTCACGGCGACGAATGACATTGGCTTCGGCTAATTTTTCAGCCTCAACCACTTGTGCCAAAATGGTTTTCATTTCACCTGGCAACACAATATCGCGAGCGCCTACAGATTTAACCGTAATGCCGTACTCTAAAGCTTTGCCTGCTACAATTTGCTGCACTTGTAAATTAAGCAAGTTTTTATCTTGCAATAATTGGTCTAACGTTTGGGTAGAAACCACTGTGCGCAAGGCTAATTGCATTTCACGATATAAAAAATCTGTGTGGTCAGCTAAGTTTAAGCGCACTTTCTCTGCATCGGCAATCTGCCAAGTTGCAGATAAGTTAATGCGTAAACTGACTTTATCTTTGGTCAAAATTTCTTGACCATTGATTTCCATATTTTGCAAACGCATGTCGTACAGCTTGGTTTTTAACACACGGCTAAATTTCCACCATGCATAAGTACCTGTGTGTAATGTTTCAGTTACTTGACCATTCACATCTAAAAAGCTCACATAGCCTTCGGGTACGGTCACCGTATAAATTGCGTTTCCTGCGGCTTTACGAAGCTTTTCGCTTTCTGCCCCTAGCATTAAGGCTGCTGTACGCTCATCAATTTTAAATGATGTGCTAATGTTTACCTTTTTAACATGCGTTGCACGTACACCTTTCCAAAACGCACCTCGTTGGTTTGGCAGCTTAATATCCATCAATTTATTGGCTTCATACACCAAACCAATCTCTTCTACCTCTGTTTCCCAAGTGTCTAAGTAAGGGGTAAATTTGCTCGAATTGGCTTCAGCTAGCATGAGCAAATCTTCAGCCACAATTTCTCTAGCCGCGCCATTTGCAGATACGATTTTTACAGTGTATTGCTTTCTAAAGTCCCAAAAGTGATATACGCCTTTATCCAAAACGCGTTCAAATTGTTGTTCTTTAAACAATAAACCTCGTTGATTTTCTTCAATCACTACTTTTTTTCTAAACATATTATTATCCATTCTTATCAATAAAAGTGGTTTGCCCCACTTGCCGTTAAGCAATATTATTTTTATGTCTTGGGGTTGCATTTAACTGACAAACGCGCGCGCAAAGCATAGGTTTGAATAGATTTGTAAGACTATTTTCACCACAATACTGTTTAACATCAAGGTGGTGTTGTGAGACCAATCACTTCGATGAATTGCTAAAACAGCTAGCAATATCCTCGTCACTTTTAGCCACGCAACGCCAATGGGGCGTACCGTTTACTACATTTTTAACACTGAATCGGATTTGAACCGAGGCCTTGCGGCTTACCATTTAAAGCACCGTGTAAGGGTGATTTCACGGGTGGATTCGAACCACCGACAATCGGGTTTCCCCGAGGCTCTACCAAACTGAGCTACAGTGAGTTGGTGCGGCTAGCTGGATTCGAACCAACGACGCACGGATGTTGTATATCCGTTGCTCTACCAGACTGAGCTATAGCCACCATTATTTAGTTATCTTGTTGATTGATACACAGGCTTAAAAACTTAAGCTGTGTCAGGCTGGCTTTTTGAACCAGCACCGCTAAACAACAATATTCACTAAATTCTTTTTTGAGCTTACGCTCTAATTTTTACTAACCTTTTACACACACTACTTGTTTTAATGTATGTACAATTTCCACTAAGTCACTTTGTGCTACCATCACTTTCTCAATGTCTTTATAAGCACTTGGTGTTTCATCAATCACGCTTTTATCTTTACGACACTCCACGCCTTCTGTGGCTAGATTATGCTCGGCTAATGACACACGACGCTTCGCTTCTTCTCGGCTCATCAAACGCCCAGCACCGTGGCTGCAGCTACAAAAGCTATCTGCATTACCTAAACCACGCACGATGAATGATTTTGCACCCATGCTGCCTGGAATAATCCCCATTTCGCCTTTTTGCGCACTCACTGCACCTTTACGTGTCACCCATACATCGCTACCAAAGTGATGCTCTTGGCTAATGTAGTTGTGGTGGCAATTCACTGCTTCTAAATGCGCCGTAAATGGTTTATCAATCATTTTTTGCATAGCAGCTAATGTGCGTTGCATCATTACTTGTCGATTCACTTTGGCAAAGTTTTGTGCCCACCCAACAGCTTCTACGTAATCTTTAAAGTTTTGGCTACCTTCAGGTATATAAGCCAAATCTTTATCGGGCAAGTGAATAAACCAACGTTCCATATCTTTTTTTGCGCGCTCTATAAATTCAGAGCCAATTTTGTTACCTACACCACGTGAGCCACTATGCAACATTACCCATACATCTTGGTTTTCATCCAAACACATTTCAATAAAGTGGTTACCTGACCCTAGGGTACCTAAATGCTGCTTGTTGTTAGTGTTTTTCAAAAACGGATGCTTTTCACATAAGTAGTTGAATTGCGCATCTAATGGCAACCAAGCCTGCATCACGTCTTCAGGCAAGTTGTTCCAGCTACCTTTATCGCGGCCGTGCTGAAAGTTTGCAGAACGACCATGCGGCACATTTTTTTCAATTTCATGGCGTAAGTTAATGAGTGATTCAGGTAAATCGTTTGCAGTTAAACTGGTTTTTACAGCCATCATTCCGCAACCTAAATCCACGCCTACCGCAGCAGGAACAATTGCGCCTTTGGTTGGAATCACGCTACCAATCGTTGCGCCTTTACCCAAATGCACATCAGGCATAATGGCGATGTGTGAATGAATAAAAGGCAAGCCAGCCATATTCAGCACTTGTTGTTTGGCATTTTCATCAAAAGTGACGCCGCGTGTCCAAGACTTCACTAAACTGTTTTTGTTCGTTGTAGTTTTTCCTGTTAGCACTTCATAAGTTGTTTGCATCATATTCACCTTGTTCAAGTTAATCTGGTCCGAATGGAAGGATTTGAACCCACGATCTCTTGCTCCCAAAACAAGGGCGTTACCAAGCTACGCTACATTCGGTATTGCATAGTAATTAGCAACTACAATGCCAACTTTTTTATAATTGACTATAAATTTATTTAACTATTTGATAATTAATAATAAAATTTATTTTTATTAAAATATTTGGGGCTGTCCTAGATAACACATAAAATGTTATAAGGATGGCATGAGAAAGAGC
>NZ_JAQSDC010000008.1 GCF_029945705.1 Methylotenera sp. | reverse complement strand
GCCACACATAGTCTCAGTTTGCAAAATTATGGTGGATTTTTAGAGATGCCCTTATTTTGTACAACCACAGTACAAAAATGCGTTTTAATCTAGCGAAAAGCCGTTTTTTGTTAAATATATACTGGCATAAATTTTGCATTTGTACGTTTAACCAATCAATTTAAATAAGTCATTTTTCCAACACACAGAATGGCATATTTCAGATTATTTGAAATATGCCGTAATGCAGAGATGGCTTTTACTTTTTGTATTGCCGAAATCAAATTGATTAAATTATTGTTCAGGTGGATTTTATGTTTAGACTTTCTTTTGCAGCTTTATTTCTTATCTTTAGTCACACAGCATCGCTAGCGGCTGAAACTTATACGCAGCTCACATTAAACGATGCGATTAAAATTGGATTAAACAACAATGTTCAGCAGCGTATTTCATTGCAAGCCGCTGCAATTGCTGAGTCACAATATCAAGAGGCGCTCTCTGCACACTGGCCAACTGTCAGCTTACAAGTTAGCGCAATACGTATGGATCAAGACCCTACGTTTACTTACCCGCAAACAAACATACCATTAGGAGCGCTTGGGGCTGCTTTAACGCAGCTACTGCCGCCTGGTTTATCTATTCCCTCTAGCATTGATGTTCCAAAGCAAAAGATTAAGCTCATGGATAGAGATACCGCAACAGCTACCCTGCAAATGATGATGCCACTTTATACAGGTGGAAAAATCACTAGTATTGTTAATCAAGCTAATTTGGGTAAAGAAATTGCGCAAGAAGAATATCACCGTAGTACCTTACAAGTAGTGCGTGATGTAAAGCGTTACTACTACGCGGTTAAGTTAACTCACGGCTTATCTGAGCTTGCGCACGATACGGTTGAAACTTTAGGCAGCACGCGTGACTTAACCAAAAGCATGTATGAAGGTGGGTCTGGCACAATTAATAAGCTTGATTATCTTAAAACTGAAATGGCAGTTAATTATGCTAAATCACTGGAAACCGAATTCCTAGCTAAAGAAAAATCAGCAACAGCTGCACTTAATTTTGCTATGGGCTTGCCTTGGAACAGCACCATTGCACTTGCTGAAGGTGATTATCCAAAGTCTAGCAATGAGCCTGCATTTGATAGCCTAATGGCGCAAGCACAGCAATTTAACCCTGACATGAGTATTATTAAATTGGCCGTTAAAGTAGCAGACGAACGATTTAACGAGGCAAAAAGCGCGTATTACCCACAGGTAGCGCTGACCGGCAATGTAAGACATATTGAAAATTCTTACGATGGTGGGCTGGTCAATGAAGATAATAAAAACTCATGGACGATAGGCGTTGTGATGAGTATGCCAATATTTGATTTTGGCAAAACTAGTCATCATGTTAACTCTGCAAAATTACAACGTAGTCAAATGAGTGAAACTCAATTATTGGTAGAACAAGGCTTAGCGGCTCAACTAAAGAATTTGTTCATAGGGTTAGATGCCTCTAATCAACAGATTGCTTTATCAGAGAAAACGGTAGAATTTTCACGTGATTATGAGCGATTAACTAATCAGGCCTATCAAATTGGCGCAAGTAAGCCAGAAGACATTATTCAAGCAAGTATTTACAGCGCAGTGGTAGAGGGCAGCTATTTAAAAGCGCTGCATGATAGCGCAAACAATATGGCTGAAATTGAGTATTTTATTGGCGCTCAGTTACCTGAGCAACCATAGATTTCATGAGATAACATAAATTAAAAAATGAAATATTTAATAAAAATGATGGTGTTTATTGGCGTTATCAACAGCCTTTGCATATCGCTCACTCATGCTGAGCCATATGATTTGGTTGCGGGCAGCTCATCAATTGGTTTTCGTGAAAATGACAAACAAAATGTCAACATCGGGTTCAAAAGTGCATTTAATGCACTGTTATCCTCTGAGAATATGAAATGTGATTTTCAAAATTATGGCACCTCAGAAGAGTTAGCTCAGGCCATTTCAAAAGGACAGGTGAATGCTTTTTTTGGAAGTCCAATTGAGTTCTTGCGCTCCGAGTTATATTTAATGCCTACTCCATTAGTAAGTGGGGTATTTAGTCAAAAGTTAAAGTCTAAAATTATATTAGTAGTGAGGAAAGACAGCGACATTAACGCTTTAGAGCAACTCAAAGGAAAAAAACTTTCGACTCAAAAGACAATGTTAGGCGATATGGGCATTTTGTATATTGATACCTTATTAATGGAACATCAATTACAGCTAACCAAAAAATTTTTCTCTGAGATTCAAGTGAGTGAAAAGTCCAATACTGCTTTGGTCGATTTATTCTTTAAAAAAGTAGATGCTGCATTATTAAGTGAAAGTCAATTTGAAATCGCGGCAGAACTAAACCCACAAATACGTCAAAAAACTAGAGTATTAGAAGCTTCAGAACCTTACTTAACTTTTGTAGCAGCTCTTACAAAAGGAACCCCTGAGCAAGCAGCAAATAGCATTAAAAATAGCCTATTAACTGTAAATAATACGACAAAGGGTCGTAACATTTTAAGCCTTATGAAGTTTGATGGTTTTAAAGAAATTAACATTTCAGATCTTGATGATATTCGAAAACTGATAGAAAAAAATAAGCAACTCAAAGAGCAACAACATGTTCATTAAATTAATAAAAGTTTGTATGTACTTGTTTTTTTGTTGTTCAGTGGCACAAGCACAAGAAAAAAAAGAATATGTGATTGGTTTAACAGAGCAAGGTATTCGTGGTGCGACCATTCAGGATGTTGAACTAGGCTTTAACTATCAACTAGAGAACTTAACAAAAAATAAAAAGTACTCGATGAAACTTAAAGTTTTCAAGGCTGATGAGCAGTTGATCAACATGTTTCTTGATGCAAAGCTATTTGGTTACTTCGGAACACCTTTGCTTGCCCTTAAGTATCCAAAAGAATTTAACTTAGATTCATTATTCGTTCCAGTATTGAACGATAAAGTCTTGCAACGCTATGTTGTGTTAGTGAGAAAAGACAGCAACATTAATCGGCTAGATGACCTTAAAAATAAAGCCATTAGCTATTGTATAAGTGATGAACTGGGCCTGATATTTTTGCAGAGGCAACTTAAACAATTAAAATTTGGCAATATTGACTCCTTTTTTAGCAAAGTCACGGTAAAGAAAAATCCAAACGTGGCTATTTCTACGACCTTTTTTAAAGAGTCTCAAGCGACAATCGTACTTGAAGCTGATTTTATAGTGGCATCTGAACTTAACCCACAATTAAAAGCGCAATTAATCAGCATTGAAACCTCACCAGAATATGTCATCAATATTTTGGCAGTTTCAAATAAAAGCGATACCACTATGCCAATTGATGAGTATGAAGATACCGTACTTAGTATTGGTGGAACAGTACAAAGTAAAAAATTATTGAAAAAATTTAATTTTGGGAGATTACGCAAAATTAAAAATGAAGATTTAAATAGCGTAAGGGCCTTAGTGAGTGACTTAAATGGGCCAGACACAAAGTGATTAAATTTTGGTCATCAGGTATTTTTGGATTTTTCTTTTCCAGAGCCCTAATCGCAATTGTGACTTTTGCCACTATTTTACTACTGATTTTATTACCATTCTTTAAAAGTCAGTTATTGCAGATGGTTGAAAACCAAAGCGAAATGTTTGCAAACAGCACTATCGCTGCGACAACGTCTAATCTTTATACCGAATCTTATGGAGAGATAATTGAGTATGTCACTAATGTTTTAAACGATACGGGTAATATTTTATTTGTTGTGATTTCTAAAAATGGCGGCGAAGATATTGTTATTACGAAGAACAATTGGATTCAAAGCAAAGACATTTTCAATGGCGAGAAACTTAAGCTCAGTGATAATAAAAGTGTATTGCATTTTGAGTCAACGGTAATCACTAAGGGCAACAGCTTTGTGCTTCATAAAAAGTTTGATATCGGTGGGGCACCTTGGGGAATGATAACGATAGGGATGAGCGATAGTCAATACCAAGATATTAAAAATAAGTATATGTTAATTGTTGGTGCTGTATCTGCGATATTAGTAGCGATTTTATTACTATTATTTCATCGTAGTGCAAAAAAAATTAGAGCACAAATGGCTAATTTATCAGAGACAGGTTTTCAGCTGCAAATGGGAAATTTATCTGCTAGAGCTTCTGAAAATGGGATTGGTGAAATCGGTTCACTCTCTAAAGCCATTAATACAATGGCGACTAACCTGCTTGAACAAACAAATAGTTCTAAGCAATTAGCACAAATTGTTAAGCAAACAAATGACGCTTTTATTTTATTTGATACATCATTAAATATTATATTTGTGAATGATGCTGTTGCCGATGTGACAGGTTATGCCACTAGTCACTTTGAAAACTTTACGTTGGCCAGATTTACAAATTTATTGAATTTAGACTTAAATGAAATATTGCATGAATTAGATTGGGTTAGTGCTCACACACAACATTCACCAACACGAGATGTAGTGATTTTAAAGAGTAATCAATTAGTGATTGATGTGGAAATACGCATAGAAAGTATTACACACGATAAAAATCCAGGGCAAGGACAAGAGCAAAACTTTTTAATGGTCTTGTCAAACATTACAACACGCAAACACTTAGAAAAAGAATTGCATCAGCTGGCGTTTTATGACAAGTTGACAGACCTACCAAATCGCCGCATGTTTATGGACTATATGCGCAACGCCATAGAATATAGCAAAAAAAATAACAAATCATTCGCGTTATTCTTTATGGATTTAGATAACTTTAAGTTTATTAACGATACGCTTGGTCATGATGCAGGCGATGAGTTTTTGGTTCAAATTGGTAATAGACTAAAAGAAATAGTGAGAGAAAGTGACATGGTGACTCGTCTGGGTGGTGATGAGTTTACTATATTAATTGAAGATGTTAAGAGCAGTGGGGTGATGGATGTAGTTAAGCTTGCAGAAAAACTAGTAAAAGAGTTAGCAAGTAAACCAATCTATATTAGTGGGAGACCTTTATCGATTAGCACCAGCTTGGGAATTGCTCAGTACCCAGAACACGGCAATGATTGTGATACGCTCCTTAGAAATGCTGATATTGCTATGTACTCAGCTAAAAAGTCAGGTAAAAACCGCTACGCACTTTTTTCTGAAGAAATGAACGCAAGGCTAAGACATCTTATTGAAATTGAAGCCGACCTAAAGCAAGCAATAGCTTCAGGTACTGACATTAATTTTCACTACCAACCAATTATTGATCTAACGAATAATCAGCTAGTAGGTGTTGAAGCATTGGCGCGATGGAATCATCCTATAAAAGGCTTTATTTCACCTGATGAGTTTATACCGATAGCTGAAGGCTCGAATCTAATTGTTGAACTCAGTGATTATTTATTAAAAATAGCTTTCAAACAAGCTCAGGCTTGGAGTCAATTAGCTTTTGTCCCCTATATGTCCATCAACATTTCAGGCAAACAGTTTGAAAAAAACAGCTTTATTCATAAACTTGTTAACGCTTTAGATACATATAAAATTAAAGCAAGTAACATTCAGCTAGAGTTCACTGAAAGCATCATGCTTGACTCAACAAAAGAAACTATTTTAAAGTTTGAAGAGCTTAAAAAAATGGGCTTTAAAATTGCCATTGATGATTTCGGAACGGGTTATTCCTCTTTAGCTTACATACACAAACTACCTATTGATGTAATCAAAATTGACAAAACATTTGTAAAAGGCATGATTAAAAACAAAAAAACGCATTCTATCGTGGCAGCAATCACTAAACTCTCAAATGTCTTAGACATCAAAACTATTGCTGAAGGCATTGAACTTGCAGAGCAAGTGCAGATACTTAAGCAGTTGCAATGCGATTACGGTCAGGGCTTTTGGTATGCGCAGGCGCTACCAATCGAGGAGTTTAGGGAAAAATACTTACGTAATTTTGAGTGCAATTAAAGCTGATCACACTACCTATTTATTAGAAAATTAATAGGATTAGTGCAGCTTTGCCTCAGCTGCACTAGCTTGTTCTTGCAATATACCGTCTAGTTACCTAGCGATCCAAAAACCTTTTTAAGCAAACTACTCGCCTGACCAACAGGGTCTTGGCGAATGGCAGCTTCTTCTTTAGCGATCATCAAATAAACGCCATCCAAGGCTTTATTGGTGACGTATTGCTCAATTTTGGCGTCTTCTTTTTTCACTACGCCATATTTGCTGCCCATTTCAGCATATTTATTATAGGTTTCAGCCAATTGCACTTTCTCAGTGGCTTTGGTCACAATTGGTAAAAATTTTTCTGACATTTGTGCTGATGTGGTTTTTTTGAAATATTGTGTAGCCGCGTCTTGTGGGCCTGTCAGAATTGCTTTTGCATCGGCCACTGACATTTTTTTGATTGAATTGATAAGTAAGGTTTTAGCTTCTGGCACAGCCGCCTCTGCGGCGCGGTTCATTTTGAGAATTAACTCATCAGATTGCTTGCCCATCCCCATCATTTTCATGACTTTTTCGACTTTTTTTAGTGAGTTTGGTAGTGGAATTTTGACATCCGGATTACCCAAGAAACCATCGGTAGCGCCTAGCGTACTGACGGCTTTACCGACACCTTGCTTAAGCGCTTCTTTCAAGCCGCCACTGGCTTCGGTGTTACTTAAATCGCTAATACTTAGTGCGTTTGCATGAGTTGCAAATAGAATAAAACCTAAAGTTGCTAGTAGTTGTCGCATTTTTATCTCCAATGAATGACGTACTGCATAAGCATAACTCTAAATAGCGGTTTTTGTTTACGTGCTAATGATAATTTACGATTGCTTATTCTAACTCGTAGTCTATAAATAGACACTGCCCTGCAACCCCATAAATATTGGCTTGCAGGGCAGTGCTTGTTAAGACCTCTAAATAATAAATTTAGCTTTTTACATGCCAGATATTTTTCGCATAGTCACTAATCGCACGGTCACTTGAGAATTTAGCCATGTTTGCCACGTTCAATATAACCAAACGAGTCCATTCATCTTGGTTTTGGTATAGCTTGCCAACTCTGTCTTGCGTTTCTATATAACTCGCATAATCGGCAAGCAATAAGTACTGGTCGCCATTTTTCAACAAGTTATCAATAATCGGCTGATAACGATTCGGCTCCTCAACTGAGAAAAATCCGTTTGCAATCATATCTAGCACCTGTTTGAGCTCAGGGTTATTATGGTAGTAATCATTTGGGTTATAGCCGTTGGCTTTTACTTCCGCCACTTGTGGCGTCGTTAAGCCGAATATAAAGATATTCTCTTCGCCGACTTCTTCCATAATTTCAACGTTTGCACCGTCTAGAGTACCGATGGTCAACGCACCGTTAAGCGACATTTTCATATTCCCTGTACCACTAGCCTCGGTACCAGCAGTTGAAATTTGCTCGGATAAATCACTGCCTGGGAATAAAATTTCAGCTGCTGAAACTTCATAGTTCGGGTAGTAAACCACTTTTAGTTGGTCACCAACAGCCAAATCTTCATTAACAATAGAGGCAACATCATTGATTAAACGGATGATTTGCTTCGCCATCCAATAACCCGGTGCGGCTTTACCACCAAAAATCACGGTACGTGGCGTAATGCCTTTTTCGCCGCTACGAATGCGGTTATACAAAGTAATAATATGCAATACGTTTAACAATTGACGCTTATATTCGTGAATACGCTTAATTTGCACATCAAATAAACTGTTAACGTTTAATTTGATGCCTGTTTTTTGTTCAATCTTAGCGGCTAATCTAGCCTTATTGGCGTGCTTAACTGCTGCAAAGGCTTTTCTGAAGTTGGCATCATTGGCTAAAGGTGTGATTTTTTTGATTAGTGTTAAATCTTTCTTAAAGTCTGCACCAATCGCCTTCTCTAACAAAGCAGTTAATCCTGGATTAGCCTGATTCAACCAGCGACGCGGGGTAATTCCGTTGGTCACATTAGTCAATTTTCCGGGATAAATACGGTCAAAATCTGCAAATAGATGCTGTTTCAATAACTGGCTATGCAATGCCGCCACGCCGTTTACGGTATGGCTACCCACCACGGCCAAATGTGCCATGCGCACACGGCGACCATTTGACTCATCAATAATTGAAACACGCTGCAACAATTCAGGGTCACCTGGGAAATGATGGTTGACCATATGCAAAAATTCAAAATTAATTTTGTAAATAATCTCTAAATGGCGCGGTAATAATCGGCCAAATAAGTCGACCGTCCAAGTTTCTAATGCCTCTGGCATCAGCGTGTGATTAGTGTAAGCAAAAATCTTAACCACTAGCTTCCAAGCAAAATCCCACTCTAAGCGATGAACGTCTACTAACTGATACATCATCTCTGCCACACCAATTGAAGGGTGTGTATCGTTGAGTTGAATGGCAATTTTATCTGGCAGAATCGCCCAGTCTGCCTGTTTTTTCATCTCATGCGTACTTAAGAAGCGGCGCAAAATATCTTGGATAGAAGCCGAAACAAAGAAATACTGCTGTTTTAACCGTAACACTTTACCCAACACGGAAGCATCGTTTGGATATAACACTTTAGAGATGCTTTCGGTATCGTTGCGCTCTTGTACCGCTTGCTCAAAATTACCATCATTAAAATGTTTTAAATCAAATTCACGTGCGGCCTTAGCTGACCATAAACGTAAACTATTGACGGTTTTACCACCATAACCAGGAACTGGCATATCGTAAGCCATAGCCACCACATGCTCAGTATTAACCCAATGTTGCTTACCTTCCCCTTCTACCACATGCCCATAAAACTTAATGTCATAGGTCGATTCTGGACGTTGGAACTCCCAAACATTGCCGTAACGTAACCAGTTATCTGGGTTCTCTACTTGCTGACCGCCCTCAATACTTTGCTTAAACATGCCGTATTCGTAACGAATTCCATAGCCTGTGGCTGGAATATCCATAGTTGCCATAGAATCTAAGAAACACGCGGCTAAACGTCCTAAACCGCCATTGCCTAATGCCGCATCATTTTCCATTTCAACGGTATTCTCTAATTCGCGACCTAAAGCGGTAATGCCTTTTTTCAATTCATCCTCTATGCCCAAATTTAGTGCGGCATTACTCAACATGCGCCCAATTAAGAACTCCAAGGATAAATAATAAACACGCTTAGGATCATCCCGATAATAAGATTCCGCCGTTTTAACCCACTGCTTAACCACATGATCACGCACGGTATAACTTGCAGCGTGATACCAATCTCTAGGCGTTGCAGCCTCATTTGTTTTAAAGCTTGAAAACACAAGATGATTCTCTAAAGCTTGCTCTATTGAGCTTAACTTAGGAATCGCCACTTTAAGTTTTCTTGCTGGCTTAACTGCAGCACTCACTTTAGACTTTGCTTTTGACTCAGTTTTAGTTGCGGCTTTTGCTTTAGGAGTGGCATTAGCAGTTTTTTTCGCGGGAGTAGTCATTGGAGCCTTTTCGGTACATTGAGATTGTAAATATATCGCTGATTAGATAACCACTTTCATTCTAGCAATAAATGTACCATCTATAAATGACGGGAGGGTGAAATCCTTTGGGAAGATTAGATTAATTCATATCAGCACAAGAATCACCTAACCAGAGCTCCGTTGGGGATGGGCTAGGCGGTTTCATCGAAATTGAACTCCACAATGCTCACATGACTTTCCAATATGAGTATTATTTTCTTCATCGAGAAGCCTCTCATTACAATTTGGACATACCATTTTTTTGTAAAAAAATCTTATACGGGCACCCAGAACAGGAATCGTGGGTACAAAGAGCCACCATGGATGAATTGTATCAACGTAGAAGACCGCCCATAAAACCAAAATGCTAAAGTAATACGTTATTTCCGCCACCATGACGTGCCTGTAAAGCTTTTTCAGCTTTGAAACGTCAACGAAAATTTTGTCAGCAGATGTGCTTATCATGATTGCCTAACGTTTGACATAAGGGGCGCGCTTTAGCGTCCCACTTGACTGATGGGTTAGAAGGCTTTATGCAGACCATGAAACCTCATGTGGTAATTGGTAACTCGAATACTCGAAATGCAATACTCTTCTTCTAGTCTTAGTTATAGCCTTTTCAGAGGCATGAAAAATATGCGGGCGCATGACTATCGCACTGCCGCTTAGAGCTTCGCAATACGTTGGCTCGCCGTTTTTAATATGCTCTTGCACTTGGGCTGATTTGATTACACCATTTTTATGCGAGCCTGGGATGAACTTAAGGCAGCCATTAGAAATGGTTGATGGATCGAGGTTTAAACGAATAGTTATCATGCTCTCAAGCACGGCCAATGGAGGCTGAACATGCCATGCCCCAGCTTTTAATGACCAAGGTCCCCAGCCACTTTGCTCAAAGCGTTCAGATACAGTAACCGTTCTATCTTGATGCCATGTAACAAACCAATTGTTTTCAGGAGTTTTATCAAAAAAAATTGCCCTGACGAATTGAGGTTCACCTACTAAATAACTGCGAGCGATTGATATTAATTTTTCTGATTTTGATAAAGCTGCCACTTCAGGAATCAGTTGTTCAATTCTTCTGATTCCACCACCTAAGGGCTTTAATTTTTGAGCTTTCAGCACTTCCAATAGGGTTCTAACCTCATCTTCTGTGAGGATGTTTTCTAGAACTTCAAAACCTATCTCGTCGAACTTCAAGTTGTTGCCTTCTAACAATGATTATACGGACCGATGCACCCGTATAACAATATAGAAGTTGTTTGAGTTTTCATGAGATTTTTCTTTTTATTTCTTATAGTTAGATTTTCTTCTATCCATATAATAATAAATAGCAAAAGCGGACGCAACAATATTTTATAGCTTGAACAATTCAGAACCTGGATGATAACTTTGGAGATATATTAGCCAGTTGAGCACGCCAATAGCACCAACTTGAACACCTGCTTTCCGCATCTATAAGCTAACGTTTTAATAAAAAATTCTCGCCAATAAAAAACCCG
Organism: Methylotenera sp.; assembly: GCF_029945705.1. GTDB lineage: Bacteria > Pseudomonadota > Gammaproteobacteria > Burkholderiales > Methylophilaceae > Methylotenera. Next base: position 37,482 of record NZ_JAQSDC010000008.1, on the reverse strand, counting down.
CCAAGATTGCTCTTGAGCGGGTAATTTTACCAACTAATGAACTAGCTAATTAAACTGTTCATCCGTTTTACAAAGCTTGCAGGATCATTCAACGTTCCACCTTCTGCCAACAAAGCTTGGTCAAATAACACAAAAGCTAAATCACTAAATACTGCATCAGCTGTTTCCGCTTCTAGACGTTTCACCAGTTTATGTGCTGGATTAATTTCTAAAATAGGTTTAGCGTCTGGCGTATTTTGCCCTGCGGCTTTTAACATACGCGCTAAGTTGCCAGATAAATCATTAGCATCGCTCACCAAACAAGCGGGTGAATCAGTTAAACGATGCGTCACGCGGACATCTTTCACTTGATCACCGAGCGAATTTTTAATCTTCTCAACCAAGGTTTTAGCTTCTTCTTCAATTTGCTTTTGAATCTCTTTTTCCGTATCTGATTCAAGTTTGCCTAAGTCTAAATCACCCTTGGCGATAGATTGCAGTTTTTTACCGTCAAACTCAGTCAAACTACCAAGTAGCCATTCATCTACACGGTCAGACATCAGCAATACTTCAATGCCTTTTTTGCGGAAAATCTCTAAATGTGGGCTGTGTTGCGCGGCGGCAAAGCTTTCTGCAGTAATGTAATAAATCACATCTTGCTCAGGCTGCATACGTGCAATGTAGTCTTTTAGCGAAACTTCTTGCACGTCAGTATCCGCCTTGGTTGAGGCGAATCTTAACAGACCAGCAATTTTGTCTTTATTAGCATAATCTTCGCCTGGACCTTCTTTTAATACTCGGCCAAACTCAGCGTAGAATTTTGTGTAATCTTCTGGCTTATTCTCAGCCATGTCTTCGAGCACGCCCAAGATTTTCTTAGTCGAACCCGCTTTAATGGCATCCACATCGCGGCTAGACTGTAAAATCTCACGTGAAACGTTTAACGGCAAATCAGAGGTATCAATCACACCACGTACAAAACGCAGATACTGCGGCATTAACTTCTCAGCATCTTCCATGATGAATACGCGTTTTACGTATAACTTAATGCCATGACGGCGGTCACGGTCGTACAAATCAAACGGTGCTTTAGCTGGAATATAAAGTAGTGAAATATACTCTTGTTTACCCTCTACACGGCTGTGCGTATAGGCTAATGGATTCTCAAAGTCATGAGAAACGTGTTTGTAGAACTCTTGATATTCTTCTTCGCTAATATCATTTTTGCTGCGCGCCCATAGAGCAGACGCTTTATTGACCGTTTCATCTTCATCGGTTGCAACCTCAGCGCCGTCTTTCCATTCGGATTTTTTCATCACGATAGGTAAAGTAATATGGTCTGAATACTTGCGAATAATCGTTTTTAGTTTCCAATCACTTAGAAACTCATCTTCGCCTTCACGCAAGTGCAATACAATTTCAGTACCGCGTGTCGTTTTATCTGCATCTTCTAATGTGAAGTCGCCCTCACCTGCTGATTCCCAACGTACTGCCGTTGTTGCGCCAGCGCGGCGAGTAGTTAATGTCACTTTATCTGCAATAATAAAAGCAGAATAAAAACCCACACCAAACTGACCAATCAAATTCGCATCTTTAGCTTGGTCGCCAGAAAGCGCATTAAAAAATTCTTTAGTTCCAGATTTTGCAATGGTACCAATGTTCGCAATTACTTCGTCGCGACTCATACCAATGCCGTTATCAGCAATGGTGACTGTGCGTGCGTCTTTATCAAAAGCAATACGAATTTTTAACTCGCTATCGCCTTCATAAAGGCCACCATTACTCACGGCTTCAAAACGCAATTTATCTGCGGCATCTGATGCGTTAGAAATCAACTCACGCAATACGATTTCTTTGTTGCTGTATAAAGAGTGAATCATCAATTGAAGTAGTTGTTTTACTTCCGCCTGAAAGGCCATGGATTCTTTTGGATGCGTTTCTTTTTGTGCAGTCTCTACGGACATAAATTGAGCTCCTTGCTTGCGTATCAAAATTTGTGGGTTTTAAAAATTTAGTTTAAAAATTGAGGTTTAAAAACAATAGTCTTTTAATGGGGATAACATTACTTTTTTCAAGCGAGCTATTTTCAGAGGCTGCATTTGCGTAAGATGTATTAATATCAATTGGCTAACAATGCTGATCTTGTATTTTTTAAAATTGAGCGACGGATATTCTAAATACATACGTTTAAGCATGAAAGAACTGGAAAAAACTGCATGATTGAACTCGACCCTGATGCCGAACTGTTGCCGCGTATTGCGCGTGGCGATCAATCGGCTATTCGGGAGATGGTGGCTAAAAAGCTTTCTCGGCTGCTGGCGTTGGGTGTGCGCATGCTCAATGACCGCGCTGAAGCCGAGGATGTGGTGCAAGAAACTTTTTTGCGGGTTTGGAAACAGGCTGAACATTGGCAGTCTGGTGGCGCTAAATTTGATACTTGGCTGCATAAAGTAGCGCTTAATTTGTGTTATGACAAGTTGCGTAGCCGTAAGGGCTACACTGACAAAGATTATAGCTACGAAAATGCGCCAGAACTGATAGATCCTGCGCTAATCCCCGAGCAGCGTTTAGACAAGTCGCAACAAGGTGACCTGATTAGTTCCGCACTAGCGGCCTTACCTAACCGACAGAGGGAGGCTTTGGTACTGCAATATTATCAAGAACTTTCAAATATTGAGGCGGCAGATTTAATGGGCGTCAGCGTGGATGCGCTTGAAAGCCTGCTATCACGCGCAAGACGTAATATGCGAGCATTGCTCGCAGAACAAGGAGTACACAAAGCATGAATATAGATCAATTTATCAAGCTCATAGATGCCTATGGCGCAGCGATTGAACACTGGCCAGAAGTTCACCAGAAACAAGCCTACGAAATAATTAAACTCAATCTAACTGAAGTGAATAAGGCGTTTGAACAAGCACGTTTGTTGGATGGGGTGTTGAGCAGCCATGCGATAGCGCCTGCTGAACGTACGCTGTTTGATAGCATTATCGCCAGTGCACCAAAAGCTGATGCCTCAAGTATCAAGCAAAGCTTTTGGCAACAGTGGGATATCAAAAACTGGCTTGGTATTTCTGGTTTTATTGGCACAGGTTTAGCGGGTGCAATTGCGGGTGCATTTTTTGTATCAATTTGGACTTCAGGCATGCTCTCTGAAAGCATTAATGGTGTAAGTGAAGCATCTGGCACAATGGCGCAGTTCGTGGATGTTGGACAGGAGTGGTCTTAATAATGACGGGCTTTAGAATGAATAAAATAGAAAATCAGAAGTTTATTTTCGCCTCCCTGCTATTAAATCTATTTTTAATCGGTTGCATTGCTGGTGGCGCTTATAAGTTATTTGCAAACAATGAAACTGGCAAGGTGGGTCAAAATGCTTTACGTTTTGCCGCAGAAAACTTGAGTCAAGAGCAGCAACGGCAGTTTAAAAAAACTTTGCGTGTAGCAAGACGTGAAGTTAAGCCGCTATTGGCAACCGCTAACGAGGCACGCACTGAAGTGCGTAAACTCATTGCTGAACCTAAGTTTGATAGACAAGCTGTAGAAGTTGCACTTGCTAAGACCCGTGAAGCCGATAGAGCCATACGCATGAAAATTGAAGTCACTATGCTGAATTACGCAGAATCACTTTCTGCAGAAGATAGACAAAAATTTGCAGACGGCTTGGCTAAAAAAGGCCCTTTACGCGAGCCGCCTATCATGATGCTTAAAGATAATTAATACTAAAAATATTCGGGAATAATCAAAGTATGGCTAACACCACTAACATGAGCGCAGCTGCTATTGCCCTGAATCGCTTTGGCTTAGGTGCACGTGCAGATGACGCTGTACCGAATGACCCTAAAAAATGGTTACTAGATCAATTCAGCCAGTATCAAGCTAAGCCAATCAGCTTAGCAAACCAACCAAATACAGCCAACTTAATTGCAAAGTTTACCCAGCAGCAACAAGAGATGCGTAAGCTTGATGATGCTGATAAAAAGGACATGAAACGCACATTTAGGCGTGAGATAAAAGATACTTATCAAGACGCTGTGAGTGCGCGAGCTACTTTGGCTTTGACTAGCCCTACGCCTTTTATGGAACGTCTAGTGCATTTTTGGGCGAATCATTTTGCAGTTTCTATTGAAAAACCCGCTATTGCAGACTTAGCAGGCGTCTTCGAGTTTGAAGCTATTCGGCCTAACATTCTTGGAAACTTCAAAGACCTACTATTTGCCGTAGAGCGGCATCCAGCCATGCTAATCTATTTAGATCAAGTAAAGTCTATCGGACCTAACAGCAAAGCTGGCAGCCGTTCAGCCGAGAAGCAGCCTGATAAAAAGCGTGGCTTAAACGAGAATTTGGCACGTGAAATTATGGAACTGCACACGCTAGGCGTGCGTAGCGGTTATACGCAGGAAGATGTCACGGAGTTTGCACGTGCGCTCACAGGTTGGAGCATTGCCGGGTTAGGCAAAGATAAAGCTGCAAGTTCAGAAGCCAATGGCTTTATGTTTCGACCACAGTTACATGAGCCAGGCGAACGCAACATTATGGGTAAGGCTTATCACCAAGCTGGCAAAGCGCAAGCGGAAGCCATTTTGATTGATTTAGCTAATTCACGGGCGACGGCTACGCACATATCAACCAAGTTGGCGCAGCACTTTGTCAGTGATACACCACCAGAAAGTTTAGTAAATAAACTTACACAAGCCTATTTGGCTAGTAATGGTGACCTTAGTAAAGTTTATCGTGCGTTGATAGAAGCGCCTGAGTCATGGTTAAGCTCTCCAGCTAAATTTAAAACACCATGGGAATGGCTTATTTCATCGCTTAGAGGCTTAGGGCGACAAAATCTAGACAATATTAAAGTCGGGCAGATTTTAAATCAGTTAGGTCAACAAACTTGGAAGCCAGGCTCGCCCGCTGGTTTTGATGATATCGCAGCAACGTGGGCTGCGCCAAACGCGCTACTTAGGCGAGTAGAACTAGCTCAACGCTTAGTTGCGCCTTTGGGCGATAAGTTAGATGCTCGTGTATTAGCTGATAAAGTACTTTTAGGTGCAGTAAGTGATCAAACCAAAACTGCCATCAGCCGCTCAGAGAGTGCTTCTACTGGTTTAGCACTATTGCTGGTTTCACCTGAGTTTCTAAGGAGATAGCCATGCAAAATATGGCTAACAATATAAATCGTCGTGACTTCCTCCGTATGCTTTCTGCTGGTGCTGGTGTCCTGCTAGCATCACCCTATATCAGCTTTGCCTCAGCAGATACTGATCGACGCTTTATCTTTATCATTCAGCGTGGTGCAGCTGATGGCTTGAATATAGTGATTCCATATGCCGACCCAGCATATGCCAAACTACGAGGCGCATTGGCGATTGATGCTTCACAAGCGACTAAATTGGACGGTATGTTTGCCCTACATCCTTCGCTTGTTGAAACTGCTAAATTGTATGCCAACAAGCAGGCATTATTTGTACATGCAGTCGCATCGCCCTACCGCAACCGATCACACTTTGATGGTCAAAACGTTTTAGAAACCTTTGGATCTACAGCCTACCAAATCAAAGATGGCTGGATGAATCGCCTACTTACGTTACTACCATCAGCGCAGAATGAAGCGATTGCTTTGGCCACAACAGTACCCATGGCTTTGCGCGGCAAAATAGAAGTACCTTCTTACGCGCCGTCTGCGCTACCACAAGCCCCAGATGATTTACTGATGCGTGTTGCGCAATTGTATGCAGAAGATGCTCAACTACAAAGTCTTTGGACAGCGGCAATGGAAGCCAATAATATGGCGGAGGATGTCAGTGCTAAGCAAGACCCCGCAAGCCTAGGCAAACTGGCGGCATCTTTTTTAGTCAAAGCCGATGGACCGCGTATCGCCATGATAGAAACTGGCGGTTGGGATACGCATACGGCACAAGAGGCTAGGCTTGCTCGGCAATTAAAATCGCTAGACAGCATCGTCGCGGCAATACGCGATGGCTTAGGACCAGTTTGGGCTAAAACGACGATTGTCGTTGCAACCGAGTTCGGTCGCACTGCCGCCACCAACGGCACAGGTGGAACAGATCACGGTACAGGTTCGACCGCCATGATACTCGGTGGTGATGTCAATGGCGGCAGAGTGCTTGCCGACTGGCCAGGATTAACGAACAGTGCGCTTTATGAAGGCCGCGACCTTAAACCAACTGCGGACCTCACGACTTTAATCGCTTCAATTGCTAGCGCGAGCTTTAAACTCGACCCGACACAGGTTAATAAAGTGCTGTTTGCAGAAGCAAATAAAACTAAAACCTTAGAAGGTTTGCTGCGCACTTAATACAACAAACCTTCTGCTTGAGTTAATTAAAGCTATTGCTTTATCCACTTAAATTAAATGACTAAGACTTTCTGGGCCAAAAACTTCACGGTGAATTTTAGTTGGGCTGATACCTAGCGCTATAAGTGTTTTCCACTGATCATCCATAAAAGTTTGTGGGCCGCAGATATAAAACTCAGCTTCATTATTTTCAGCACGAAATACATTGCCCTCAAAAGCAGTTGATAATAGTTCTGATAAATCCATCTTACCGATAGTCACGCCTTCTTCTTCTTCGTGGCACTCATTTAAATACAAAGCATGATTTAGATGCGGCATAGCCACTTTTGCCAAACTCACATCCTGTCCATGTGATAGATGCTGCTTAGACCTAGCCGCATGCACAAATAACACTGGACGATTTGGGTTCTCCTCGGCAAGGCTATTCAGCATTGAAATCATCGGCGTGACGCCAACTCCAGCTGAAATCAAACCGATTGGATGTTTTTCTAAAATATCTGGCGTGAAATTTCCAAAAGGATGGCTTACGTCTAGAATGTCCCCAATATGCACATGCTGATGTAGCCAATTTGAAACTTTACCTTTTGGCTTAAATTCATCACCTTTTTCAGATTTGACTGAGATGCGTAAAGTATTTTTATTAGGCGCATCAGATAAACTATATTGGCGTAATTGTCTGAGTTGTAAGTCTTCTAAATAAGTTGCGATTGAGACATATTGTCCAGGTTTAAAATTTGGTAAATTCTGATTGTCTGCTGCTTGCAATGTAAATGAAACAATATCTGCACCCTGTTGCACCTTGTCAACAACCATCAACTTCATCCAGCGATCAGCCTCAAAGCCTGCCGCTTGGTAAAGGCGCGCCTCGGCTGAAATTAATTCGCCGGCCAGCAGCCAATAAGCTTCATCCCATGCGGCAATCAAATCCGGTGTGGCTGCATCACCTAATACTTCTTTAATGGCCCCCAGCAAGTAACGTCCAACTATTGGGTAATGTGAGGGTTTAATGCCAATTGAAGCATGTTTATGCACAATACGTTCAATCACAGGTGCTAATGCAGCTGCATTTTCTATATTGGCGGCATAAGCAAATACTGCTGAAGCTAAGGACTGCTGTTGTGAACCGTTTGCTTGATTGCCCAAATTGAATAGATTATTCAGCTCAGGATGCGCAGTAAGCATATTTTTATAGAACACCGTTGTGATGGCTAGGCCATGCTCGCGTAGCACAGGAACACTGGCATCGATATAAGGTTTGGCTTTGGCAGATAACATGATTTCTCCTAAAAGTTGTATACGAAATACAACATATAATGTAAAAAAATACACTCGTGTGAGTGTGATTAAATAATTTAATTGGCGCTAACGATTAAGTTATAGTTACGCCGCTTTGTCTTTCAATAACACCTGATAACGCTGGTGCATACTAATCACGGCAGACTGTGTTTTATGGTTTACCACATCAGCCAGTGAAAACGTATTCATGTGCTCGTAAAAAGCCTTCAAACCTATATCTAAAATCTCTTTTAGATGACACTGCCCTTTTAACGCACAAGGTGGTTTGGCACAATCAATCAAAGCTGAAGCATTCTCCAGCTCCTGCAATACATTACCCAGCTTTAACTGATTGGATTGCACACCTAAGCGCAACCCGCCATTTCTGCCACGTGTGGCTGATATCCAACCCAATTTATTTAAGCGCGTCACCACTTTAATTAAATGATTACGCGGAACACTGAATTGCTCTGCGATTTCATTAATTGTCACAGGTATCAGGCGGTCTTCCTGTGTGAGATACATCAGTACACGCAAACTTAAATCGGTGAATTTTGTTAATTGCATGCTTGCATAGTATATATGTTGCATAATAAATGCAACATATATTTATTTTGGAAATGATACCTGATGGCTGCTTGCTCTAATTAGCTCTTGGGCGCTCTTGTTCATCATGCTTTTCTTGATAGATTTCTTTGCTTGCAGCATGTTGATCTTGATGTAACTCTTGTCGCTCATCTTTGGTCAACGTTCCATCCGATTTAAACGCACGCTCTTCCTGACGAATACCTTTTTGGTCACCACGTAAATCTTTAGCTTCAGCTCTAGTCAACTCACCAGATTTAACACCCTGCGCAATGCGTCTATCTTGATGGTGTTGGTGCTTATTCACGTTAGGGTCTCGAGTACCAGCCATTGTTGCGGTTGCGAATGTAGATGAAACTGCCACCGCCATAATAGAAATTAATAATTTGTTCATATGATTGCTCCTTATAGTTAATTGCTTATATTTAATGTTAAGTGCTGAACATTCTGAACTGTGTGATTTAGTTCTAATGTAATCTTTAAACGCAACAGCAATCGGCAATCCGTCGCGGCAAATATAAATAATTAAATAATATTTGAAATATTTACTAGACAACTGGTCTACTAGTGTTTATAGTCTCATCCATGAACACCGTCAATCAAAACTTAGATGTCCGTCAGCACGTACTCAATGTTGCTCAGAAAATCATTTCGAGAAGGGGCTACTCTGCCGTTGGCCTCAATGAAATACTAGCGGCGGCTGACGTACCTAAGGGCTCATTTTATTATTACTTCAAATCTAAAGAAGCATTTGGAGAAGCCCTGCTTCAGAATTATTTTGAAGAGTATCTTGCCAGCATGGACACGATGTTTAGCAATTCAAAATTAAATACTGGTGATCGTCTAATCAGTTACTGGCAGAATTGGCTAGAGTCGCAAGAGACGTTTGATTGCCAAGGTAAGTGTTTAGCAGTCAAATTAGCTGCCGAGGTAACAGATTTATCGGAAGCCATGAGATTAGCGCTCAAGTCAGGCACCTCTGAGATTATCAGTCGATTGGCCAACCTAATTGAGGCTGGTAAAGCTGATGGCACGCTAAGCATGCAACATGACTCACTCAGCCAAGCACAAACTTTATATCAGATGTGGTTAGGTGCTAGCTTAATGACTAAAATCACTCGCAACATGGAGCCAATGAAAAACGCGATGTCAGCCACAAAAGAAATTTTGTTTAAAGAGTAGGCATAGCGGTTTATTAGCACATATATTTTTTATCAACTTAATATACGACTGGTCTAATTTATGGGTAAGCCAGAAGTAACGTCATCACCCAGTCATTTAATAGGAGTAGTGAAATGAAAATTCTTACAGTTTTAACATCGCATGACCAATTGGGTAACACTGGACGCAAAACAGGTTTCTGGCTTGAGGAGCTTGCTGCTCCATACTATATATTTAAAGATGCAGGTGTCGAAGTCACCCTCGCATCCCCTAAAGGCGGCAAGCCTCCACTTGACCCTAAAAGTAATGAACCTGACTTTCAAACTGACGCCACGCATCGATTTGAAGCTGATGCTGAGGCAAAACTTGCACTTGCAAGCACGGTAACACTAAGCTCAGTCAACCATAATGATTTCGACGCCATATTTTATCCAGGTGGTCATGGTCCGTTGTGGGATTTGGCTGAAGACGAAAACTCTATCAGACTGATTACTCAAGCCTTAGCTAACAATACACCTGTGGCACTTGTCTGTCATGCGCCAGGCGTACTGCGACATGTTAAGAATGCAGATGGTACTCCGCTGGTACAAGGCAAAAAAGTCACTGGCTTTACAAACTCAGAAGAAGCTGCGGTTGGTTTGGTTGATGTTGTACCATTCTTAGTAGAGGATGAGCTTATTAAAAATGGCGGTCTGTATTCAAAATCTTCAGATTGGGCATCTTATGTGGTGCAAGATGGCATTCTAATTACGGGCCAGAATCCAGCTTCGTCAGCGGATACGGCAAAACAACTCTTGCAGCTACTCGCTACGAGGTAAAGTCATGAGCGCTTACGTAATAATGGTTCGAGAAAAAACCGTGAATCATGAAGAAATGGAGCTTTATGCAACGTTAGCCATATCGGCTCGTGAAGGACATCATGTCACACCATTAGTGAGGTATGGTGCGATTGAAGTCTTAGAGGGGCCAGAGGTAGAAGGTTGCTTGATTCACAAGTTCCCAACCATGAAAGATGCTAAAAACTGGTATCAAAGTGATCAATATCAGAAGGCAGTCAAGCATCGCCACAACGGAGCTAAGTATCGAGTAATGATAGTAGATGGTGTAGAGGACTAGCTACTTTGTAGCATAAGATGACTGCTGCTGGATGGCTAAACTAGTTTCCAGCGCAGTCTCGCACTCCCAAACTGCAATAATTTTCAAATGCACGGATAAGAAATAATGAACAATATCAACACATATATGATGGCAACCATGGCCGCTGTTTTTTGGGGAGCCAACTTCAACTTAGCGAGGCCAGTTGTCGCCGAGATGGGTCCTTACATTGCAGGTGCTAGTCGCTATATTCTGGCAGCGATCATCATGGTGTTAATTACCCAGATTAAAAGAGAAAGTACTCCACTTAGATATTGGAGAAAATACTTAGCTCTAGGCATAGTAGGCGTTTTTGGATTTAATCTCTTTTTCTTTCTCGGCATGCAAACCACCTCAGCGATCAACGGCGCTTTAATAATGGCTTTAAATCCTTTGTTGACGGCAATTCTTGGATATTTAATTCTGCAAGAGCGCCTATCAACCAGACAAATAATTGCGTTTCCAATAGGTATTATAGGCGTGGCGATTGTAGTGCTTGGCGCAGGAGCACATCTAAAAATCTCGATTGGAGATACCTACATTCTTGTAGCAAATTTAAGCTGGGCTCTTTATAACGTACTAGTACGGAAAATAATGCCTAAAGATGTAAGTGGCGTTGCTAATACAGCGGGGATTATGACGGTAGGCGCTATTGCATTAAGTTTTGTCGCATTATCTCAAGGCGATAGATTAATTGTAACTACACTCTCAACTGCTATAGCACTGATGATCATGACCATAGGTGGAAGTATATTGGCTTACTTATTTTGGAATGCAAGCATCACGAAACTCGGCCCATCAAAAGCTGCTATTTTTATGAATCTAGTGCCAGTCACGTCTATGATTATTGCCGCAATTGAAAGCCACCCACCAAATCATGCGCAGATACTAGGCGCTATTTTGGTCATCAGTGCGATAACATTCAGTTCAATATCAAACTCTAAATGACATAGTGCTACCACATAGTGGTGGCTATATGAGTATGATTAATACTGGCCTAGCCCCTAAGCTGTAGGGTTTGATAGTAGTTTCACAGCATCTATTAAGACTAGGCGTCAATCATAAACAAGGCTGCAAGCCAATAGCAAACCACGCAGCGCGGCTCATGGGTGGCAGCATAAGGTAAGACGGGGAACCTCCCTATATCGAGCTTACCTGCCTTTGCTGATTTTTGTTTATCTTAGCTTGCCCCCATTGCTTAACCACCCCCTAGTCGTGAGAGGTAGCAATAAACACCATATAGCTCAATTAAACTAAGAAAAGCTATATCAGCATTAAGCCCAATGTATGAATGTCGCGCCAAGAGTATGTGCAAGTGTTTTAACCAGTCATTATTCATGGTTAGCACCTCGCAATATATAACAACCTACGCGGTGCAATATGCCACTTTCGTCTTCTACGGTTTCCCAAACCGTAGAAATTTCATGCCCTTTTTTGCGTAATTCATGCGCCCTAGCGGGTGGGTGGTAAATGGCTAAAAACCTGCTGGCTTCATAACTGTTAATCTTGAATTGTTGGAGGGCTTTAAATAGGCGTAAACATTGTTCTTTTGCGCTGTTACCAGTAAACTCTTTGCTCAGTTGTATTAAGGCGGCTTCTTTGCGGGGGTTGCCTTTTTTATTGGTCATGATTAAGCAACCGCCTTTGCTACTAAGGCACTTTTTAATTCGCCCACATTCCAGCAAGTGGTTCTAGGGAATAGTTTGTGTGGTTTTGGTATGGTTAAATTTTTTACGCCCCTCCACACACTGGCAGCGCTGCAATCATATAAGGCTTTTACAACAGGGAAACGAACGTGCGCGCTATCGGGTAATTGGTCAAAGTCGGGTAATGCTGAATTGATACTGATTGATTGTTGCATGATATTTAACCTCGTTGTTGTTAATGTGAGGTTGCATCATGTCATTGATTTAACTAGTAAAATATCTCGTTTAGTGGCTAAGGAATTACCTTTATCAGCTAACGTGGTATGTTTGCTGGCAAACCCATATCTTTTAACCAGCCTCTTATTGTTTCTTCAGCTTGGTCAACGCTTAGAGGTATGCCTTTATTTTTAGCTAAATTTAGAATTTCAGGCTTTATTGTAATAGCTGCATTGCGTCTGCTTTGCCAGTTTCTTGCATTTACTAGATTCTTTGCAAGTTCTTTTAACGGCTAATATTTAGCATTTTTCGCATCAGCGCCTTTTCTAGCAAAGCTTGCTCCGTGATCTTTTTTTGCAGAATATACAGCACATTGTTTCTCTAAATAACTTGCAGTTTGTGAGTACATTTCACTTAAATTAGAGACGTCGCCCATAAATTTAACTCTTTGTAATAAATTAGCTATAAGCTTTGACTGCACATCATTTAACCTACAGCTTGAAGTTATTATTTCTTGCTGATATTGAATATAATCAAATGTGCAAGGCGAACAGTCGCTTAATGCTTTATCAACATTTAAATCCTCATAATCTACTTCCAGCTGATTCCAAGCCTTATAAACTTCATTAAGTTGATGTTGAAATATTAAATAATCCTTACCTATTTGGTCACGTTCATCATCGATTATCTTTTGTCCAGTGCTTAAAAGTTCATCAAGTCCATTATCAGCCATACATATCCCTCACGCTCCTTAATTAAGAAACCACACCAACAAAGCTAAGATTGCCTGGTGTTCACACTAGTTAATTAGACTGGTGCTAGGTGTGGCTAAACAGTTATTTATCACTGTAATGGTATCTACATGCAACAATCTGCAATTCAGTTTCTGTCACTTGGTACACCAGCCTATTCACATCATCAATACGCCGCGAGTAAAAGCCTGTTAAGTCGCCTCGCAAAGCTTCAGGCTTGCCTATTCCTTTAAAAGGTTCACGCGCAGTGGCTTCTATCAAGGTGTTAATGCGTTTGAGTGTTTTTTTATCTTGGCTTTGCCAATAGGTGTAATCTGCCCATGCGCTTGGGGTAAATAAAATTGAACGTGCCATTAGTCTTTAACAAGGGCTTTAGCGGTAGCTTTACCTGCTTTAAGCTCGGCAATAGATTTGGCTAAATGTGCTGCGTTGGCTGGGCTTTGCAATAGGTGCAAGGTTTCCATTAAGCTGTTGTAGTGGTCCAGTGACATCACTACTGCATTATCTGCATCACGGCGGTTAATAATGGTCACGTCTACATCATTGGTGACGCTATCTAACACCGCTTTAAGTGAATTTCGTGCTTCGGAATAGCTAATAACTTGCATGACAACCACCTCTTTATGTTCAATATATTGTACAAGTATAAAACAATGTCAAGCAGTGTCAAGTTGTATCAATCAAGCCTATTTAAAAGGCACTATCTTTGTCCCTGTTTTAAGCTCGTCTAAATAATCTGCCCATTGTTGCATCATGCTTGCACGTTGCTTACGTATAGCGCATGGTAAAAATACCTTACCTCAAAACTTAGGTGGCATGATTTACGCCAAGCCTAGGCGAGTTGGCATGTACAAGAAGTACACCAATGAGGTATTACAGAAGTTGGGCGGATGGAAAGGTGGACTTGCTAGGACTGCATTGAATATCAAATTGGCGGAGGAGGAGGGATTCGAACCCTCGACAGAGTTGCCCCTGTGCCACCTTTCCAGGGTGGTGCCTTCAACCGCTCAGCCACTCATCCGAATTTGATACTTGATTTACATGCTTGGAAAACCAACGCATTATATCGCACCGTGCCTAATCATACCAATGTAAATCGTAAGGGTCTGAGTTGGCACCATCAAGAAAAAAGCCTCTAATCATAAAGAGTAGAGGCTTAGCGTTGTTTATTAAATCAATCGATTTAAGGTAATCGATTGACTAATCCACGGTGAGTTTGTTTTTAGTTAATAAATCTTGAATCACTGCTTGATCATTAGCTAGGCCTGCAATCAAATCAACATTTAGCAGTGTGATATTTTGTACTTCGTTTGCAGCATTAAAGCCAGCAGCAAACTCACCTGTCGCACTGATGTGGACAACGGTATCAGCACCTGCTTTTTCGAAGTGCAAGTAGCTTGCAAGATTACCGATGCCTGAAGTATGATTTTCACCAACGAGTAAATCGCGCAGATCAAGCACATCGCCGCCTGAAGCTTTACTTGCCATATCAAAATCCGTCACGATGTCGATGGCAGGATTACCTTTAACGCCTGCATCAGCTAATGCCCACACGAAGGTATCTGCACCTAAGCCACCCGACATGGTGTCAAGGCCTGTGCCGCCAACCAAAGTGTCATCTCCATCACCACCTAGCAATTCATCTTTGCCGCCACCACCAATTAATATGTCGTTACCCTCACGACCCAGCATCACGTCTGGACCAGCCACGCCTATGAGTGTATCCGCACCTGTGGTGCCAATAGTGACATTGGCTTTATCTACATCAAAAGTCACTGTAGCTGAGGCTTGATCACCGTCTTTATCAATAATCACATAGTCAAAATGTTCAACGATTGCGTTTGATAACACCGCTGGCGCTTGGTATTGATAGCTACCTTGATCCATATCGACCATAAAGTGACCACCTGAGCTCAATGTCACGGTGAGCTGTCTAGTGGCTGTATCAAAATGCATTAAACCATTAGTAGCATTGCTGACCGTATCGGTTATCGGGTCAAAAGCATAGGTGACGCCTTCAACGGTAATAGATTTTACATAGCCGCCATCAGCGCCTACACCAGCATGCGCAGCCAACAAACCACCCGATAGCAATTGCCCTGGGAACACGTTAACCGTGCTAGCTAATACACCGTCTAACTGCCCCATTTCCGTCACGATTACGCCATTAATCTCTTGCCTAGCTTGCCCATCGTATGCAATCGGATTCAAATAGGAGACGTCTGTCAGGCCTGCACCCATACCAATTGCGTACGATTTGATTTGGTTGTCATTCAGAAAGCTCTTCCAAACAGCTTCTTCTGCCAATTGAATGCCATTATCAGGACCTACACTCGATCCTATGTTAGATAATATCGCATTGTTGCCATCACCTCTGTTTGGATTACCATCAGAGAAGAAATAGCTAATATTCTGTGCATCACTAATTTTTCCAGGATCATTAAACGCGGTCATTGCATTGGCTATTGCACCATCGTAGTTAGTGGTTCCGCCAGTCGTTAAAATGCTATCGAGAATAGTTTTTGCTGCACTAACTGTTACCCACTCTGAACCTTGAGTTTCTGCGTTGTTTGAGAACGTGATTAAGCGTACACGTATATCTCCAAAGTCATCGTAACTATCCATCAAACGCTCTATTGACTTAATTGCGCTTTGCAAACGTGTTTCAGCATTAATGCCACTTAAATCATTCATAGAGTTTGAAGTATCTAAAGTGATGAGCAAGTTAGTATCTATCATCGCAAAAGAGTCTGATCTGTTGAGTGCCACTGGTGCATCATCTTCAAAATTTACAGAAAGTGAAGTAGTGGCTGAGGCAAAACTATCTGCTACGCTCACTCCAATATTGATGGATTTAACATCCTGAATATTAACTCCACTGTGATCCAATGGTGCAAGTAAATTAAATGCGTAATGACCAGAATTATCGACAGTCACAGTTGCCACTTCTTTTGCACCTGCCATTGCTGTTAGTTGTTCCGTGCCACTCCCTAACCAAGTAACAGTTGCGCCACCAGAGGTCAACACCTCACTAGGTTGCAATAATGTAATCGTCAAATTACCCGCAGCATTACTAATCTGTAAGTTGCCTTCAGCTATACTAGCATTTGTAGTATCTGGGTTGCCTATACTATCTTGCAAGCCACCAACCAAGCCCTCTTCCGACACGTTGACAGATGCTGGAGCAACTTCAACAGTATGTATTGCAGCATCGATATTTAAATTAACAGTTGCCGTGCTAAATCCACCATTACCATCAGCTACTGTGTACGTAAATGAAGCTGGGCCATTGTAATTAGCGATAGGCGTAAAAACCACTTGGCCATCAACAATAGCTACCGTGCCATGCTCACCCGCTTGCACATGACTAATAGTAAGGGTATCGCCATCAATGTCAGTGTCGTTAGCTAGTAAAGCAGCGAAATCCAATACCAAAGGAGAGTTCTCATTGCCAACAAACACGCCATCATTAATGGCAGTTGGCGCGTCATTAACCGCACAAATATTTAAGTTAACGGTTGCTGTATCTAAGCCGCCATTGCCATCAGAGATTGTGTAGGTAAAGCTTGCTGGCCCAAAGTAATTAGCATTGGGCGTAAAGGTAACTTCACCGTTTATCATAACCACTGCACCATTAACAGCGCCCTGAACACTCACAACAGTTAGGTGATCATGATTTACATCAGTATCGTTATCTAATAAAGTAGAAGCTAGAAATACGAACGGCGTATCTTCACTACCATCCATCGCATCATTGACTCCATGAGGGGGAGTGTTCCCTTGCACATTAATTGATACTGTAGCTGTGTCGTAACCGCCTTTGCCATCCGAAATCGTATACGTAAATGAGGCTGCTCCAGCAAAGCCTGCATTAGGTGTAAAAACCACTATTCCATTTATATACTCAACCTTACCGTTCACGGCATCTTGTATGCTTACACCTTGGACAACGTCAGCATCCACATCACTATCATTGGCTAACAGTGAAGCGGGTATGAAGGAAATTTTAGTATCTTGAAGCGTGTTAAAAACACCATCATTGACGGCAGTTGGCGCGTCATTAACCGCACAAATATTTAGGTTAACGGTTGCTGTATCTAAGCCGCCATTGCCATCTGAAATGGTATAAGTAAAGCTAGCTGGCCCAAAGTAATTAGCATCGGGCGTAAAGGTAGCCTCTCCGTTTACCATGACCACTGCGCCATTGACAGCGCCCTGCACACTAACAACTGTCAAGTGGTCATGGTTAGCATCTGTATCGTTATCCAATAGGGTATAAGCTAAGAATACGAACGGCGTATCTTCATTACCATCCATTGCATCATTGACGGCATCAGGCGCAACATTTACGTTAGGAATAGTTAAGCAAACAGTCGCGGTGTCGCTGCTTAAGTGACCACAACCGCCTTTGCCATCAGTGACCGTATAAGTGAAGGTAGCTGGGCCACTGTAGCCAGCATCTGGCGTGAACACAACTTGTTCATTAACTAAAGCAACAGTGCCATGAGTAGCACTTTGCACAGAAGTAATGATTAGTTTATCGCCGTCTACATCTTTATCGTTAGCTAAAAGCGTTGACGGATCAATTGTCACGTTACCAGAAGTTATCGCTACCAGGTGGTCGTCGACTGCATCAGGGCGATCATTAACAGGACTAATTGAGAGATTGACTGTAGCTGAGGTCGCCCCACCTTTTCCGTCTGAAACGGTATAGGTAAATGATGCTGGGCCATTATAGTTAGCCATCGGCGTAAAGGTCACGTTGCCATTATCTAGTGATACGGCTCCATTTAAAGCACCTTGCACGCTTGTGAGCATTAATTTATCGTGATTTTTATCGCTATCATTGCTTAACAAGTTAGCCACTGCAATAACGATGGGCTGATCTTCATGCCCAGAAAAATAATCACTCTTTGCAACGGGATCAATATTACGTGCATAACAGTTATATTCATAGCCAACACAACGGTTGTAACCAGACCCGTAGTAATGTTTATAAGAAGTGCTCATAATATTTCGTTCTCGCCATAAAATTTCAAAATTTATTTATGTTTCAATGGTATCGGAAATTCACTTCCATCACACCTACCCAAACAGGTGGCGAAATATAAAATATTATTTAAAATCAATGTTTAACGAAAAAATTAGATGTAGTTATTAGCTGTTTATAATTAAAAAGGCCATGTAAAAACATGGCCTTTTTTGAACTTAAAACATTCAATAAAAACTAATCTGTAATTAACTTCTGCTTAGTGAGTAAGTCAGCAATGATTTGTTGATCATTGGCAAATCCTGTCACTAAATCTACTCCTGATAGCGTAATTATCTGCACATCTTTTGCTGCATTAAAGCCTGCCGCATATTCACCATTAGAGCTTACGTGGATGATGGTATCACTACCCAATTTTTCAAAGTGTAAGTAACTTGCTAAATTACCTACACCTGCGTCGTGATTTTCACTTACAAGTAGATCACGTAAATCTAGCACATCACCTCCAGACGAAACAGCCGCTACATTAAAGTCAGTTACGGTATCGCTTGCTGGAGCACCCTTAACGCCCTTATCGGCAAGCTCCCATCTGAATGTGTCAGATTCAGCGTCAGCCCCACCAATACCACCAGTGAGTATGTCATTACCTGCACCACCGATAATAATATCTTTTCCTGCACCTCCAATAATGTTGTCATTACCAGCTCCGCCGTAAATAACATCATTACCAGCGTTACCCTGTAAATTGTCATTACCATCGCCACCGTATATTTGATCATTTCCAGCACCGCCTGTAATAGTATCATTACCAGCATCCCCATAAAGCTGATCATCATCGGCTCCGCCATCTATAGTGTCATCACCGTCACCGCCTTTAACTATGTCGCTACCTGCGCCAGCATTGATGATGTCATTTCCTGCAAAACCAGCAATTGCATCATTGGCATTAGTGCCTGTGATTGTTTCTGCTCCCACTGTACCCTGAATCTCATTGGTCACCACATGCAAATCTAAAGTTGCTGATGACGTACTACCTTGAGCGTCAGTGATGGTATAGCCAATAACTTCATCAGCAATATTGGTAGCAGTAGTGTTTAAAACAACAGGGTTAAAAGTAATACCGTCAATTAATACCGACGCATTACTATTTGGCTCAATACGTATGCTGCCTATATTGCTCCAATTAGTTGGCAATGCAACTAAGCCCTCAGTTCCAATAGCCACTTGGCCCAATAAATTACCCAAAATATCATACACACTCACAGCAATTGCAGAGCCTGCTGCTAAATTACTGCCCGCAGCATTGATGTTAAGCGTCACATTCTGAACACCTTGAGCATAATTAGCTCGATTGAAGTTAATAATAAGTGTTTCTAGATTATCTACTTGGGTATTGGCGTTTCCGCCAGTAATCCCAACACCCGTAGCTGTGTAGTCGATATTTGCAGCGCTAGCCGTGTTTAAGTTACTTCCTCTTGCTGCGCCTAATATAGTTAGGCCACCTGTTGCAACTAAAGCCGCTGTATTAAAGCTTGTCGTTACTAGCGCACCTTGAGCAGGCCCAGTAGTTTGTGTCGATGGCGGAGTATATTTGTAATAGCCATCGCTTTGGAAATTCAAAGTATTCGTTGCGTCAGTTGAGCTAGTCCAAGTTAACTCTTTAGCTGCATTAATGGTGTATGTACCGCCAGCTAAAGTGCCTGAACTTGGTGTTGTTAAGTTAAAAGTTTCTCCTTTAAAAACAATAGATGTAACTGAAGCATTATCAATAGCATTATCTGCACCAGCCCCTGCGCTAAAGACTGTGACAGATTGGTTAACGCCATCAGTACTTATACCACTGACAACATTACCATCAAAAAACGTATTTTTTGGTAGCAACGTATCGTGGTCATCGTAAGCACGTGGTTTACCGTCAATAATCTTAATAGTCTCAGTAGCGATTGCTGTATCACCATCATTATCAATGACCTTGTAGCCAATATCAAACTGGTCCCCACTCGCAGCCGCACCTTGTGTGTAATACACGTAGTCACCTGTGCTAAAGGTGAGTTTAATCGAGCCTTTGTCAAAACCTAGTGCAGCATTCAACGTGATTGAGTCACCAGCCACTGTCACTGTGTTATGTGTTCCAGTTAAATAGAAATTGTCATAGGTGACTTGATTTGTCGTGGCATTATAGGTAAAGCGCACCACTGTATCTGGCACCGTGCCAGCGTCATTACTATCAAGCAACATCTCGATGTAATCAATATGTCCGCCATCTGCACCAAAATCAGCAAAAGAAGTCGCTGTTTTAGAACCAATACTACCGCCAAAAGATACTGGGATAGTTGCAGTTAATGCGGCTGACAAAGCATTTAAGTCATTGACCAAAATTGCGGAGTCTTTAACATTATTTCCATCTGCATCTACATTATGAATACCATCGAGAGGAGCCGTATTATTAATGCCGCCACCAATACCAATCGCATAGGATTTAACTGATGGATTAGCCGCTAGGAATGCGGTATAACCAGACGCACCTGCTGGGTTAGTAGTATTCTGTTCGGTAGGTACACCATCCGAAATAAAGTATCCAATATTTGATTTTGCAGTATCCACAGTACCAAACATGCTGACCATTGTTGTCAAACCATCTTGATAATCGGTTCCAGCTGCTAAGTTCGCCAAGCCGTTGATGGCTGCAATTGCTTCGGCTTTAGTGGTGTATACCACGTTATCCGTCTGTGCTGTTGAAGAAAAAACACCAAACTTAACAGATACAGATGCAGACTCGTCAAAGTATCGACTCACCAAATCTATCATGGCCTGTTTAGCCACAGCTAAACGAGTAGAAATTGCCACATTGCCATCAGTGTCAACAACACGCACGCCGCCGCCAGAGTTAGTCGCCGACATACTGCCAGACACATCAAGCATTAACACTAAATTATAGTTAGTGACATTTGTCGATTGCGGCACTTCAACCGTACCATTCTCTGCCGTTGGAACGTCGTCTTTGATAGTAACAATTAAGTTAGCTGTGCCACCAGTACGTGTATAAGTAAATGTTTCCACAAACTCAGTATTTGTAGCGCCAGTTTTAGAGTCGTTATCTACCTTATTATTAAGCGTGTATGTATAAGCGCCATTGTTACCTGTAGCATAATCGACCACCAATGTACCGTATGCAGTCACGATCGTATGTACCGTACCTACAGTTGTGTTACTGATGATTGTAGTATTAGCTCCCGCAGCAACACCGGTAATTGCACCAGTTAAAGCGCCTGGGGCAGCAGTGTCATTTGTAAATAAACTCCCTGTTGCTACTTTAACGCCACCGCCAGTACCATCAGCTAAAGCTGACTCATTGACGGTTGCTAAGTCATCATGACTATTGAAAGCCTGCAGA
Source organism: Methylotenera sp. (assembly GCF_029945705.1). Lineage (GTDB taxonomy): Bacteria > Pseudomonadota > Gammaproteobacteria > Burkholderiales > Methylophilaceae > Methylotenera. The sequence continues at coordinate 16,037 of NZ_JAQSDC010000008.1, read as the reverse complement.
TTAACGGTTGCCACACTCGTTTGTCCATCTTGATCTGTCAAAGTGTAAGTAAATGAACCAGTACCTGTAGCGGTTGGTGTGTAAGTATAAGTTTGCGTTGCAGAGTTATACGTTAAGCCTGTTGGCAATCCACCCGTAGAGGTCAATGTTGCATTATCAAGCAAGCTGTCATTCGCCAACAATTGCGCGCGCGTGAATGTGATTGTTTGTCCCACTAAAGCTTGGAATGAATCATTCACTGCAACTGGAGGGCCATCATCAACTGGCGTAACCACTATCGTTTCTGTCGCTGTGCTAACTGATGTCAAGCCGTTATTATCAACAGCATTGAAGTTCAAGCTAGTCGTGCCATTCCAATCAGCAGCTGGTTTGAAGTAGAAATTTAAAGCATTACCTGTAGCAGGATAGCTAGTGCCAGTAACCGCTAATATTGTTAATGCTGAATCCGTATAAAGCGCACCGTTAATGGGTAGCGTAGTCAATACAAAACTAGCCACTGTGCCATCAACATCTGAGCCTTGCAGTTGAACCGTAATTGATGCACTGTCTTCTGGAGCTGTATTAGTGCTACCAATCGCTATTGGCGCATCATTCACTGCATTCACCGTAATGATCGTTGCATGTGATATGGCTTCAGCTTGGCCGTCATTCACAGTTACTGCGATATAACGTTCATTGCCTGCCCCACCTGCTGGATTATCAGAAGTGTTCACAAAAGTAATCGCTTTAATTGCTGTTTGGTAGTCGCTTAGTGACGCATGGCCATTGAGGGTGATGGCATTACCCACTATGGAGGCCGTAATACCTGATGGCAAACTACCAACGGCTAGCGCATCACCAGCAAAAGCGTTAGTTAGCTTAATGGTTGCTGATTCCATAAACGTATCATCTACGTCGGTAACCGTCATGCCAACTGCTGCAATTGAAATTGGCGTGCCATTTTCTGTGAAGCTAACTACATAATCACCTTCGTCCAATGGTGCACTTGGATTGAGGTTTAATACAGGTCTATCGTTAGTACCCGTGACGGTGACATCTAGATTTGCGCTGCTGGTTGCACCCGCCGCATCTTTCATTGTATAAGTAAAGATGTCATGCGTGACTTGACCCTGTGTTAAAGCTTGAGTCTGTAATTTTGAGTTATCAAGGTTATAGGTAAAAGTACCATCAGCTTTAATAGTTAAATTACCGTAAGTACCAACCACCACGGTATCAGTAGCGTTAATTGCAACACTATTCACCAAGGTAACTGCTTTGGTATCGCCAGTATCTGGGTCAGTATCGTTAGTGAGTACGTTACCTGTCGCTGCTGGCGTACCAACAAATGCATCTGCCGAATTGTTTTGCAATACGCCCACATTATTGCCTGATTCAGTAACACTTACTGAGTCCGAATTGGCTACTGGAGCATCGTTCACTGGCGTGATATTTAAGGTGACGTTGAGGTTTGCTTGCTCATTCGTCGCAGTGCCTGTTAAGCCTGGGTCTATTCCAGTATTGCCGTTGTCGTTAATGTTAACTGCTAGCGTCACACTACCGTTCGCATTAAGCACAGTTTGGTAACTCACGCCTGTGCCTGTGCTGACAAAGGCGTTAATCGAGGCTAATGTGCCTGTTAGGGTAAGCGCTGTTGCGCTGCCTCCTACGACTACACCGCTGCCTGAGACTGCGGTTAAGCTGCCTGCTGGTACGCTGAGCGTAACGGTCACATTACCTGCGCCTGCATCTACATCACCAAAATTCAAACCTGTGAGTTTAGTCGGTACATCTTCTGTGACCGCAATACTCGCTAATGGTGTAATCGTCGGCGTGTCGTTCACTGCAGTAATGTTGATATTAATCGTATCAACATCTTGCAATGCGCCGCCAGAACCTGTGTTGCCTAAATCGTTAGTGGTCATGGTCAAGGCAACTGTGCCATTCGCATTCGCCACTGGCGTATAGGTTGGTTGGTTGGCAACCGTGCCTAAGTAGGTATTGATATTAGCCAATGAGCCTGTCAAGGTGATGCTGCTTGCGCTGTTCACCGTTACAGTCACGCCACCTGCTGTGGCTGCTGTAAGCGACCCACTGCCTACCGCAAGCGTAACAGTCACGTTAGAGCCTGCTGCATCTGGGTCTGCAATAGAAAGTCCGCTCAATTTAACGGCAGTATCTTCGTTAGTCGTGTAACTTGCAGGTAAGCTGTTTACTGGAGCATCGTTCACTGGCGTAATGTTGATATTAATCGTATCAACATCTTGCAATGCGCCGCCAGAACCTGTGTTGCCTAAATCGTTAGTGGTCATGGTCAAGGCAACTGTGCCATTCGCATTCGCCACTGGCGTATAGGTTGGTTGGTTGGCAACCGTGCCTAAGTAGGTATTGATATTAGCCAATGAGCCTGTCAAGGTGATGCTGCTTGCGCTGTTCACCGTTACAGTCACGCCACCTGCTGTGGCTGCTGTAAGCGACCCACTGCCTACCGCAAGCGTAACAGTCACGTTAGAGCCTGCTGCATCTGGGTCTGCAATAGAAAGTCCGCTCAATTTAACGGCAGTATCTTCGTTAGTTGTATAGCTCGCAGGTAAGGTATTCACTGGGGCGTCGTTCACTGGCGTGATGTTTAGCGTAACGTTAAGGTTAGCTTGTTCATTAGTCGCAGTACCTGTTAAACCTGAATCTATCCCTGTATTGCCGTTATCGTTGATGTTAACTGCAAGTGTCACGCTGCCATTGGCATTGAGCGCCGTTTGGTAGTTCACGCCAGTGCCAGTGCTAACAAAGGCGTTAATCGAGGCTAATGTGCCTGTTAGGGTAAGCGCTGTTGCGCTGCCTCCTACGACTACACCGCCGCCTGAGACTGCGGTTAAGCTGCCTGCTGGTACGCTAAGTGTTACGGTCACGTTTCCAGAACCTGCATCAACATCACCAAAGTTCAAACCAGTGAGTTTAGTTGGAACATCTTCTGTGACCGCTATGCTCGCTAATGGCGTAATCGTCGGAGTGTCGTTCACTGCCACTACGTTTACTGTAGTCACAGCTGTATTTGAACTATTAGTACCATCTGTAAGTACAACATTAATAAGTCGAGCTGTAGTATCTGGATTTTCAGTAGTATTAGCGAAAGTAATCGCTTTTATCGCTACTTGATAGTTAGCCAAACTAGAGGTACCAGAAAGCGTAACTACATTACCTGCAACAGTTGCAGTAATTCCACTAGGTAATACGCCAGCTGCCAATACATCGCCAGCTTTTGCATTGGTGAGTGTAATCGTTGCTCCTGCCATGGTAGCCGACGCGGGATCTGCAATAACCACATCTGTATCTGCAATACTCACGGCAGCAGTATTTTCGGTAAATGTAGTCGTGTAATTAGAACCAGTTGCACCGGATGAATTGTTTCCATCCAAATCGATTGTCGGTTCATTATCAATAATGGTACCTGTTCCCACTACTGGAACAGCATTGCGAACCGTTGCAACGCCCAAGGTAATAGTTTCATTACCTTCAGCTAAAGTATCATCAACAGTTGGCACTCTAACAATAAAGTTAGTCACATTAGCTGGCACACTGACAGTAGTACCAGCGATGGTTGTAAAGGTCACACCGCCGTCAAACGACACCTGCAATGGTGTTGTCGTATCTGTACCAAGAGTTGCTGAGCCAGAAGCAGGTGTCAATGTAACTGTTGTTGGTGTCGTACTTAGATTGGACAAATTAACGACAAAATCTAACACCCCTCCTTCAACAACACTAGGACTAGACACCAGCTGAACCGCTGGACGGTCGTCTGTCGCTGGGCCGCCTGTGCCCAGAGCGCCTGTGCCATCATCGTTGATGGTGGTGGTGACGCTGCCTGTGCCTATCGTGGCGTTGGTCGGTGCACTGAGGTTAACCGTGAAGTTCTCTGGGCCTTCGTAAACGTTGTCTTCTGTGATCGCAACGGTGATGGTCTTCGTCGTTTCTCCTGCGGCAAACGTTAAGGTGCCTGGCGTGCTGGTGAAGTCTGTGCCTGAGGTCGCAGTGCCACTGGCGGTGCCGTAGGCAACGGTGACTGGGCTGGCACTTGGGTTGCTTAACGTGACGGTGTAAGTGATGGTGCCGGCCGCTTCGTTCACAACGGCTGGGCCTGTGAGGCTTAGGCTTGGCGTGCCGTCATTGTCGGTAATCGTGCCTGTGCCTTGTACTGGCGTAGCATTCTGTGGCGTTGAGGCGTTCAGTAAGATGGTTTCGTTTGGTTCACTGATGTTGTCGTTGACCGTTGGTATACGGGTCACAAAGCTGGTGACGCCTGCTGGTACAGTCACTGTCGCACCGCTCACCGTCGTGAAGGTTAAGCCGCCATCAAAGGAGACTTGGATCGGGTTGCTGGTGTCTGTGCCTAGCGTACCTGTGCCGCTGCTTGGGGTGAGTGTCACAACCGTTGGCGTGGTGCTTGGGTGCGTTAAGTTAACGATGTAGTCTAAATTACCGCCTTCAACAACACTAGGACTAGACACCAGCTGAACCGCTGGACGGTCGTCATCTGGGCCGCCGGCACTGCCATCATCAACAATCGTACCAACCCCTTGTGCGTCTGCAATACCAGGACCACCTGTGGCATTCGTTAAATTAATAACAAAGCTTTCTGATCCTTCAAAGACTGTGTCGTTCACAATATTAAGTGTAATGGTTTTAGTAGTTTCACCTGCGGCGAAACTTAAAGTACCATTGAGGGGGCTTGTACCAGCGTTGATATCCACACTAGTGCCTACACCGACCGTTGCAGTACCATTAGCAGCAGCATAATCTACTGTCGTTGCGCCAGAACTTGGGGTTGTAAGACTAACGGTAAAGGTGATGGTGCCTGCACCTTCATTGCGAGTGACGTCATTAATGACAAAGTTAGGTGTGTCGTTATCTGCAATCGTACCTGTGCCTTGTACTGGCGTAGCATTCTGTGGCGTTGAGGCGTTCAGTAAGATGGTTTCGTTTGGTTCACTGATGTTGTCGTTGACCGTTGGTATACGGGTCACAAAGCTGGTGACGCCTGCTGGTACAGTCACTGTCGCACCGCTCACCGTCGTGAAGGTTAAGCCGCCATCAAAGGAGACTTGGATCGGGTTGCTGGTGTCTGTGCCTAGCGTACCTGTGCCGCTGCTTGGGGTGAGTGTCACAACCGTTGGCGTGGTGCTTGGGTGCGTTAAGTTAACGATGTAGTCTAAATTACCGCCTTCAACAACACTAGGACTAGACACCAGCTGAACCGCTGGACGGTCGTCTGTCGCTGGGCCGCCTGTGCCCAGAGCGCCTGTGCCATCATCGTTGATGGTGGTGGTGACGCTGCCTGTGCCTATCGTGGCGTTGGTCGGTGCACTGAGGTTAACCGTGAAGTTCTCTGGGCCTTCGTAAACGTTGTCTTCTGTGATCGCAACGGTGATGGTCTTCGTCGTTTCTCCTGCGGCAAACGTTAAGGTGCCTGGCGTGCTGGTGAAGTCTGTGCCTGAGGTCGCAGTGCCGTCTGCAGTTTGATAGTGAACTGTCACAGCGCTAGGACTTGGGTTGCTCAAAGTAACGGTATAGGTGATGGTACCTGCAGCTTCATTGACAACAGTTAATCCTGAAATAGAAACACTGACTGGAATAACATCATTGATCGTCACAGTCGCTGGTGTTGATGGATCACCAGAGTTATCTGTCACAAAATAAGTGACTGGCGCCACTGGGCCACTGTAGTTAGTCTCGGGTACAAATTGTACCGTTAACGCTTGTGCAGGAGTTAATGCAGTGAATGGAGCACCCGATACTTGCAGTACTACTGGTGGAGTCGATGGGTTGTTATCATCGTCATATACTAACTTCCCTTGTGCTGGCGTTGGCCCAGAGGTAATAGTATAACTTGTAACAGAACCGTCAATGTCTGAACCTGAAAGAGGAACTTTGATTGGAGAGTCCTGGGTAGGCGTGATACTGTCAGACACAGCAACGGGCGGGTCATTCACTGGGGTCACCGTAATAGGCGTAGTAGCGACAGCTGAAAGCGCTCCAGAGTTATCAGTCACCTTGAATGGAATATTGACAGCACCGTTAAAATCATGCGCTGGCCTAAAAATTAATGCAGCAGCTTCTGCTGGTGTAAGTACAGTTGAAATTAATACTGGCATCACGCCATCTGGCATAAAAAGTACACCTTGACTTACTAGAGGCAAAGTAGTCACATTCAACGATACCACTATGCCGTCAGGGTCCGTACCGGACAAATTAACCGTAATATCACCACCATCTTCAGCACCAGTGGCTGGCGTTACTACGCCAATTGGCGCTACGTTTGATGCGCCAGATGTCCCTGTGTTAGCAAGCCCATACCTATCATCAACTTGAGCGGCAGCTGGATCAGTTGCCAATCGACCATCAGTATCGTACTCATAAGCAAACCTAAACCTGTTTAGGTCATCGTTAATTCTGAGTAAATTAACAAAATCAAAACCGTGAATAGTGAACGACCCATTACCTGCAGCAGTTGGGTCGATCACATCGTTAATATCTTTGCCACTTTCAATGGCCTTGATCACAGTATCAATGGTCGCAACATTGACTGCGCTATCTAAGGCATCAGGCGCAATCTGGTTAGTGAGGTCAGGCGAAAAGGCAACCAATTGATCAGCAGCAATATGGATCACGCGGCCGTTAGACAGCTCCAAGTCGACAAATACGCCTTTACCAGTTTGAATGGTATCGCTAGATTGTATTTGATCACCTAAATGTAGATCACGCTTCGCACCATTATCTGAAAGTGCTACTGCTGTGCCTGTCATTGCTACGATTTTGCCGATGATTGCCATGATTACGTCCTAATTAAAGTTAAATACTTATTATTGAATGCTTAAAACTTAAGTCTATTTATTGTTTTCATACACTTTTTTTACAATCGTATTAAACATGCTTTTTCACTACAAATATATTGTACTAGTGGCCAATAAAAATTTAGAGAAAATACACTTTGTTAATATCTTTAATATGAAAAGCAGCACAAATACCGTCCTCATTGATAGATATCGTCATTATCAATTACGGCATAATTGAGTGTATCTTGATACCATTGATCAATTATTTATATATTGAACACTTAGTATATAACCCCATGGAGTGAGAGTTATCTCGGGTTTTATCAAAAAATCAGCTTTACTCAACCAGCCAATCAACTTTACTGTATTGATTGTGTTGGTATTTTTCTACATCACTGGCATTTATGCCGCTAGCTGCGACTTTAATAAACTAAGCAGCCTAGCCAAGCAAAGATATGGTGACGAGGCTTATCAAGATATTCTAGAGCTTCAGCAATTAGTCACCCAGTTAAAAACCGCAACTGAGGCAGAAAAGCTCAAGCAGATCAATAGTTTCTTTAATCGAAAAATTAATTACGCTGAAGATATAGACTTATGGGGACAATCTGACTATTGGGCAACGCCTTTAGAGGCCATTGGTCGTCAAGCTGGTGATTGCGAAGATTACAGTATTGCAAAATATGCATTCTTGAAAATACTAAACGTGCCAAATGACAAGCTCAGACTCACTTATGTACGAGCTGAGTTAAACTTTGACGGTATCAGAACAGTGAGAGCACATATGGTGCTGAGTTACTATGCCACACCGCAATCCACGCCACTCATTTTAGACAGTCTAAAACCAGAAATCTTACCCGCATCCAATAGAAGTGATTTAACACCCATTTTTAGTTTTAACGACAAAGGTATTTGGGTTGGTTCAAGTAATAAACCTAAAGGCGAAGCAACTTCTCACCTCTCCAAATGGCTAGATGTGTTAACACGCATGCAAGCGGATGGAATAGAATAATTAAAAGTAAGGATATTGAAATGTCACTGATAAAACAACTTTGGTTAGCCATCATATTTATACTGATACTCGCAAGTGGCGGTAGCTTTGTATTAAGCACGCTATCGAGCAAACACTATTTAGAAGAGCAATTGCAGCTCAAGAACCTCGATAACGTCACATCGCTGGCATTATCCATGTCGCAAATGCAGAAAGACCCAACGACAATAGACTTGCTCATTTCCGCGCAATTTGATTCTGGTCACTATCGTTATATTGGTCTGTTTGACCCTAGCGGCAAAATGATGAGCGAACGCGTTAACGCCAATAGCAAAACCAGAGCACCCGCTTGGTTTACCAAGCTGATTCCAATTAAAGCGCAAGCTGGCGTTGCCGAGGTGCAAGATGGCTGGAAGCAATTCGGCTCATTAACCTTAGAAAGCGATGCTAATTTTGCCTACGACAAACTATGGGACTCCACTATACAAATCGCGCTTTGGGCATCGCTCATAGGCTTACTTGCTTGTTATGGCGGCGGCAAGATTTTAGAAAAAATCCTAAGTCCCTTGGATGATGTGGTTAATCAGGCTAGGGCGATTGGTGAAAATCGCTTTATCAGCATCGCTGAACCAAAAACCATTGAATTCAAAGCAGTCGTTAATGCGATGAATGGCCTATCAAACCGCATTAAGAATACTGTAACTGAAGAGTCATCTCGGCTAGAGCAGTTACGCTATCAAACTAACTTTGAACCGATTACCGGACTGATGAATTTTGATTACTTTATTCGCAGAGTGAACGCTAGTATTAGTCATGAAGAAACTTTTAGCTCTGGCATTTTGATTGTCACAAGACTCGCTAATTTAGCGCAGATCGATCAAACACTTGGTCATCAAGAAACAAATACACTATTAAAAAAAATCGGCGATGCCTTAGATAATGAATGTAAGAACCACCCCCACCTTTATGGCGCACGCTTAACAGGTACTGATTTCGGCATATTCTGCAATCGGCCATTGGATACGGATATGCTGGGCTTGCAAATAAAAGAACTACTTATCAATGCAGGTCAAACCAATCAAGAATTTTTAAGTGCTCACTTCTTAACGGTGGCGATTAACGTCACAAAATCAGACACTGAAGAGAATCTTGTTTCTATTTTAGAAGCAGCAGAAAAATTCATTTCGTTTATTGATAGCGTCGTTGATAAAGTCAATATTCAGCACAGAAATACGCTGCACGTGATTAATCATAGTGATCTCGTGCAATATCGAAAAAATGACCAAGGAAATTGGCAAAAATTGCTGACATCAGCTCTGGATAACAGGAGAATCAAGCTTGAGCCTTATCCTGTCATCAATCAAAATGGTCAATTAATCCACAACGAAAGCCCTGTTCGACTTCAGCTAGAGCCTAACGGCAAATGGTATTCTGCGGGCGAGTTTATTACCTGGGCAACACAGCTTAATTTAATGAGTCGCGTCGATGAGTTAGTCTTAGAAACTGCGCTAGGAAAGCTCGCTACTGGCACAGAATCTATCGGCCTGAATCTTTCAGCCAGCGCCATTTGTAACCCTGGGTTTATTGAAAAAACTTGCAAGCTTATTAAATTGAACATTAGCGTAGCCAGCCGCCTATATTTTGAGGTTCCTGAAAAAAGTGCTTTTGAATACTCAGTAGAGTTCCGTCACTTTTGCAATCAAGTCAAACCATTAGGTTGCAAAGTGGGCATTGAACATGTAGGCACGCACATTTCACGCCTCGGTGAGCTACATGACGTAGGCTTAGATTATATTAAAATTGATGTATCAATTATTAAAGATATTGATAGCAATGAAGACAATAAAACGCTATTACGAGGCATATGCATGATCGCACACTCTATTGGCATGATAGCAATTGCCGAAGGTGTGCAAACCATTGATGAGCAAGTGACATTAAAACAAATTGGTGTAGACGGCATGACTGGGCCAGGTATTCATATCGCTTAAAGTATTAAGTGACGAACACTCTGCCAATCTAATGCTCACAAGTTAATTCGCACGACTTTGTACGAGTTAACTTACCAACTCAAGCTTAATGTTTGTAATTACCGTTAAGCATCAACGCTAATTGCAGCCTGTCTTTAGCGCCCAAACGTTCAAAAGTAGAAGCTAGATGCGCTTTGACCGTGCGCTCAGTGATGCTCAAAACTCGAGCAATTTCTTTATTGCTAGACCCTTTTGCCGCCTCTAATGCTACTTCTTTTTCACGCTTTGTTAGCTTACCTAACAAGGTTTCAACGTGCTCAGGGCGATTAGTCACTAGTTTTGTAGAGGTTTCTATTAAAGCTTGCAGAATATCTTGCCCTACCCACAAGCCGCCATGGCTAACGACCGATCTAACATCTTTCAGCACTGCAGGTGCTATATGCGCGTGACAATAGCCCATTGCACCTAGCTTCAACGCATGGATAGACTCGGCGTGATTTGGCGCATTGGCCAGCACCACAATCTTTGCACCTTGATAGTTTTTCATAATAGCTGCAATGGTGTTCTCCATCCATTGCTGGCGATCTTCATTCATGTGCAGCCAAAAGATACAAGCTTCGGAAGCCTTACTCTTAGTGCTTCCGTGCTCCAGAACTTCTGGCACAATGGCAGCTAATCTAGATTTAGGTAATGCTTTAGTCCAACTGTCTATAGCGGCAGGCAATTTAGTAATGAAAATATCCTGCATTTATCTCTCACTAAAGGCGTATGATTTTGCCTTTAATACTGGCTTAAGCAAGTATGAAAGTACCGTTTTCTTACCTGTCATCACATCTACTTGAGCCACCATACCAGGAATAATCGGCAGCCCTTTACCTAGGCTAGATTTTAAAGTGCGTACTCTCACAACGTAATAAGCATTGCCTTTTTCATCCACAACTGAATTGGCTGAAATGCCCTCAACTTTGCCATCTAACGCACCATAAATACTGTAATCATAAGCAGTGAGCTTAACAACGGCAGGTTGCTCCAGCCGAATAAAGGCAATATCTTTAATTTGAATTTTAGTTTCTAAAATTAAAGCTTCATCCGTTGGTACTATTTCTAACACCTCTTTACCAGGTTGAATCACGCCACCGACTGTATTTGTATAAAGGCGGCTCACTTTACCGTTAACTGGCGATGTTAACGTAGCCTGTTTCACTTTATCGGTAAGACCTACACTAGTTTCTGTAATACTGTTTAAGCGCGCAGTTACTTCATTTAACTCTGTACGCACCTTACTTTTAAAAGTTTGTTCAACTTCCGTGACTTTACGCCTAGCCTCAGCAACGGATGATTCAATACGACTAATCTGCGCACGTGCCTGATCAACATCACCTTTTGCTTTTGTTACCTCTCGCTCTAACTTAAGAATATCAATATCCGACACAGCACCACTGACTAACAAAGGCTTATTAGCAGCCAGCTCTTTAGATGCAGATTCTAAGTTTTTAGTAGCGACGTCCTTTCGATACTGCACTTCAACCAACTCCTTCTGCCTTTGATCCATTTGGTCTCGAGCAATATTGATACCTGACTGTAACTCATCCTTGCTAATAGTGTATAACTTATACTCCTGATCATAGGTTTGCGGAGCGTCTTTCAACACTTCATCAGGAGGCGTAAACGGCGCGTCATTCGCTAATGCTTTTAATCTAAACTTCTTTGCCAATAATGCCAAATACTGCGTTTGATTTTCTCTTAATGATGAAACCGCCCGAGTTTGGTCAATACGAATCAGCGGCGTGCCCACTTTAACGACCTGCCCTTCAGACACTAATATTTCAGAAACAATACCTCCATCCAAAGACTGAATCACTTGCACCTGCTTAGAGGGAATCACCCGACCTTCACCGCGTGTGACTTCATCTATTTTCGCAAAAAACGCCCAAATAATTAATACGGCTAAAGCAACAGCGATGCTATAAAGTAGCACCTTTGCTCTTATGGGTGTTTGCTCTAAAATTGCTAAATCTGCCTCATCATTCCAATCCAAGTCTTCTCTAGTTTCTTTTGGCGCCATTTTATCTAGAAGATAATAAATAGGCTTGGTAAGCCAAGCTTGTTTTTTAAAAGCTTCGTTTAACTGACCGATTTTTTTGAATAGATTTTCACTCATAGCGCTTTACCTACTTTGCCACTGCGTAACGCTTCCGTCACTTGTTCTTTAGCACCATCTGCTACAATTCGGCCTGAATCAATCACAATAATCCGATCCACCAAATCATATAAAGCGGAGCGGTGGGAAACCAGCACCAATGTCTTATTCTTTGTAGCCTCGACAAGACGGCGCTTAATTGCATCTTCCCCCGAATGATCCATCGCGCTTGTTGGTTCATCTAGCAACAAAATGGCAGGGTTACCAATCAGCGCTCTAGCGATACCAACACCCTGGCGCTGACCGCCAGATAAGGTTTCACCACGCTCACCAATTGGCATATCAAACCCTTTAGGATGTGCATTAATGAACTCATCAATACCGCCAACGTGCGCCGCTGCAAGTACTGCCGCATCATCGACATGTTGTGCTGAAATGGTTAAATTGTCGCGCATCGTGCCATAAAACAAATGCGTATCCTGTTGCACATAGCCCACACAACGCCTTAATTCAGCAGGGTCAATTTGGCGCGCATCAATGCCGTCCACCAAAATCGCACCTCCAGTGGGTTGATATAAACCGAGCATCAGTTTATGTATGGTTGATTTGCCTGACCCCATGCGACCTAATAAAGCCACATGCTCACCCGCTTTAATTTTGAATGACACTTTAGTCAGTGCATCTTGCTCGCTACCTGGGTAGCTAAAACTCACTTCTCTGAATTCAATATTGCCAGTAAAAGTAGGGCGCGATAAAAATTTAGCATCGACGGGGCGCTCTAGTGGGCGCTTCATAATCTCATCTAATGAAGTCAGGGCTGTCGCGGCGTTATGATATTGCGTTAATAAGCCTGCTGTTTGCGCGATTGGCACTAGCGCACGTGAAGCCAGCATGGTGCAGGCTATCAAGCCCCCCATCGTTAAATCGCCATTCACCACCAAATAAACACCTAGCACCACCAGTGAAATATTAATTAACTGCTGAATGGTACTTGCGCCGTTATTAATCGATGAAGATAGCAATCTTAATTTACTCGACACCTCAGTCAGAAAATGCGCGCTATGCTCCCATTTACGCTGCATTTGCCCTTCAATACCCAAAGCTTTAACCGTTTCAAGACTCACCAAGCTTTCAATCAGCGTAGCGTTTCTAATAGCACTTGCGCGATACATAGTTTCAGAAAGCTCATGCATTTTAGTTTGCACGCTAAATGAATACACTAAAATCAAAATAGCGCCCAAAATCACGGGAATAATCATATAGGGTGAAATCCAAGCCATGACCACAATAAAAATCAGACCAAACGGAATATCAATCAGCGTTGTAATTGTGGCAGATGTGATGAAATCACGCACAGTTTCAAACGAGCGCAGATTGGAAGCAAAAGAGCCTACAGAGTTAGGTCTTTGCTCAAGACGTATGCCCAACACTTGTTCCATAATACGTGCGGTGAGCTTTACATCGACACGGGTACTGGCCCAATCAAGAAAATAACCGCGTAAGGTTCTAAGAATTAAATCGCCAATAATCATCAGCGAAATACCAATCGCCATCACCCACAAAGTCTCAACCGCGCGATTCGGCACAACACGGTCATACACATTCATCGTAAATAAGGGCATTGCCAAAGCGAACATATTCACCACAAAAGCAGCCACCATAATGTCACGGTAAATACGACTGTTTTCTGCCAACGTACCCCAAAACCAATGTCGCAATCTAACCTTGCCAACAATAGGCGCGCGTTGATCAAACGAATATTTAGCTTTTGCTACAATGTAATAGCCTGAGCATCGAGTTTCTAACTCATTAATAGAAATCGCTATTTCAGCATCGCCTAATTCAGGAAAAATGACATGCGCTTTATTTTCATTGAAATCCAGCTTGGTCAAAACACAAGCTTCTTCATCTTTCAATAATAAAATCGCGGGCAAAAATTCTGAACGAATTTTATCGAGCGGCTTTTTTAACATCGTGACAGCTAAATTAACGCGTTCAGCAGAGCGCTTTACCAGTGCGGGCGTCATCTTACCGTCACGTAACGGCAACCCTGAAATTAGAGCATCTTTAGAAGTGGCAACATTTTGAACGCGACAAATAAGTAAAAGGCTATCTAACAAGGTATCTACAATACCTATATTTTCACCCTTAGTATTTTCAATTTGAGTTAAATTCTCAGCACTCATGTTTTTCCCTGTTAATCGTCACACCTAAAGACTAATTGTACTACTGTTCTATCAATCAGATTTTTTCAAAAAATCGCATGACTTATTCTATATCAGCAAGTTTAATGCCAAACATGCCCTAGTTGTATAAAATTGAATGACAATGGCGTTATTACTTGTGAAATTTACACTGCTTTACATATTTCCAAGCGGCTCAGAAACATTGCCTGGAAATATGAATAAAGGCTTACATAAATGAATATAACGTGAGAACCTAATATCAAACCGTTGGTTTAAAAGGTCTTTATAGGCTAATTGATGGTTTTATATTAAAGCTGGCATGCATTACAGCGCAGCTAACTTTAAGAATTATAATCTGCCGTAATGATCATCAAAGCGCTCAATGTCATCCTCAGCCAAATAGGCTCCAGATTGCACTTCAATAATTTCCAGCGGCATTTTTCCTACATTCTCCAAGCGGTGCTTGGTTCCTAGGGGTATATATGTCGACTCATTCTCAGTCACAAGATAACTTTCCTCCCCTCTTGTAACCCTTGCAGTACCCTTTACCACAACCCAATGTTCCGCACGATGATGATGCAACTGTAAAGATAGCTTAGCCCCAGATTTCACCATCATGCGCTTAACTTGAAAACGCTCTCCGATATCAACACTATCATACCAACCCCAAGGCCGATAAACCTTACGATGCAAAAGACCTTCAGATCTAGCCTGCAATTTTAAAGAGTCTACAATTTTTTTAACATCCTGTGTTTTGCTCTTGTGTGCAACTAAAATTGCATCTGAAGTTTCTACTACCACCAAGTCGGTGACTCCCACACAAGCAACCAGTCGCCCACCTGAAAAGGCCAAGGTGTCGGCACAATCTGTCAACATCACGTCGCCTTGAGTGGCATTACCATGCACATCCTTTGGTAACACTTCCCATAATGATCCCCATGCTCCTACATCTGACCAGCCCGCAGAAAGCGGTATTACCACGCCCTCTGGAAGATTACTTTGGCCTGCTGCGATTTTTTCCATCACAGCATAATCGATAGAGTCACTAGGGCATTGCTCAAATTCAGACTTACCAACTCGCACGAAACTACCATCTAACTGTTCGGCTCTCCATGCATTATCACATGCTGAAAAAATATCAGAGCGACATTGTTGTATTGCGGATATCCAAACTGAAGAACGCATCATAAATAAACCGCTATTCCATAGATAGTCACCACTATCAACATACTGCTGAGCGGTCTCATGATCTGGTTTTTCAACAAAACGACATATGCTAAAGGCGTCAGCAGAAAACTCTTTTAATTTGGCACCAGTCTGAATGTACCCATAACCAGTTTCTGGGCAATCGGGAGTAATACCAAAAGTCACTACCATGCCTTTAGCTGCAAGTACTGTACCTTCGCGAACAGCATTTTGAAACGCCAAGTTATCAATTACAACATGATCTGCTGGCATTACTAGCAATATTGGATCATGCCCTGCCTTGGAAGCCTCCAGCGCAGCAAGCGTTAACGCAGGCGCCGTGTTACGTCCAACGGGCTCAAGTACAATCACTCCATCTTTTCCCATCAACCGTAATTGTTCCGCAATGACAAACCTATATTCCTCATTGCAAACAATCATTGGTGCAGCCAAATTCACACCATCAATACCATCAACCCTTCGAACTGTTCCTTGTAGCAAGGAGTCATCTCCTAATAATGGCAATAATTGCTTAGGGTATTTCTCACGAGAAAGTGGCCATAAGCGCGTGCCAGAGCCTCCAGAGAGTATGACTGGCTGAACTGTATTATTTATTACGGTCGTATCAATTACTATATTGTGCATTGGATTTATCTCAAAAAATATTCTAATTCCACATAGTTTACGTGAACTTGAGAATAAGTTGCAGTGACCCCTGTTGAATAAAGTGGACACTACCACTTCAGACAAGCTCTTCCTGTT